>JAFAVK010000066.1 GCA_019242475.1 Acidobacteriota bacterium
CCCGTCAGGCATTGCGAGTGGATGCGCGCCAGCGTCGGCACGTCCGCCCTCAGCTCGCCCTTGTAGAGGGCGACGAACTCCTCGTCGCTCGTCTTCGAGCGGTAGCCCGCGATGCGGAACTCGCCCGTCTCCGTCGGCAAACGCGCCTCCGACACCCGCTCGACAGTTTTAAGCGCCCGTCGTACGGCCGCCGCCCCGGACGTATCGATCAGTTGAAACGTCACTCGCCCGCCCCTCCTTGTTGAATTGCTCTTTACTCACTCCGTCAGTCCCGACGCCGTGGTGAAAGACGAGGTGTCCCCCGTACCAGCCGCCCACCGACAACAGGAGGGCGCCCGCGCCGTCCAGCAGCAGCACGGCGAGCACCGCCTTTCCCTTCGGCCCCTCCGGCCCGCCCCTCGCAAACATCCCTAAGACGTAAGGCAGCAGCGCGCAGAGCACGAACGCGAGGTGGCGGCTCCCCGTGTCGAGCGCCGGGTCGCCCTCCCCGATGGCCGCGTAGTCCACGGCCCCCGCACAGGCGGCGACGCACGCCGCCGCGAGCCCGGCCGCGACGCTCCAGTAAGAGACGGCCCACCAGGACGCCTCGCCCCGCCAGGCGCCGACCGCGTCCCACAGCAGCGCCGTGCCGAGCAGACCCATCGGGACGTGGCTCAGCGCCGCGTGCAGCGGGTGTCCGAAGACGCGCAAGCCTTTAGACATAACCCTCCTCAGCCGCGGAAGACGAAGATCGCGGCCAGCAGAATCACGAACGAGATCACCGCCCCCGCGCCGTGAATCAACACGTAGTTGACGGGCAAAGCCTTCCGCCGCAGATGGTGTGCGAAGAGCATGAACCCTCCCAGGGCCGCGACGACAAAACCGACGACGGCCACGATTGCGGCCCAGGAGGTCTGCGCGCCGACGACCGCCAGGATGAGCGTCACAAGCCCCGCGGCGGCGAACAACCCGTGAACGATTGCCAGGGCCATCGGCGGCAGCTCGCGCCCGCCGAAACGCATGGCCGCCATGACTAAACCGCCCACGGCGGCGATTGCAAAGAGTATCGCTGCGACTGTCATCAAAGGTCTCTCCTTACGATCTGTTCGGTCTTGAACTGCCCTCTGAATGCCTGTCAGGTGTATAAAATACTCCACAATCACAATAAGTCAAGAACTATTTTGACTTATTGTGATTTATAGAAAAAGGTGCTAAATTGCCAAATAAAGGGAGTCCGGATGAAGCCGACAAAATTAGACCAGCGCTTCCTGGAGAGCACGCGCGGGAAGATCGTCAACCTGCTGCGGGGCTCTTCCTGCACCGTGGAGGAGTTGGCGGCGCGGCTCGGGCTGACGGACAACGCCGTCCGCGCACACCTGACGACCCTCGAACGCGACGGCCTGATTCGGCAGAGCGGGGTGCGCCGCGGGCCTCGCAAGCCACACTTCACCTACACGCTCACGCCGGAGGCGGAGAAGCTCTTCCCGAAAGCCTACGACGCGCTGCTCAACCAGCTCATCGCCGTCCTGAAGCTCCGTCTGCCCGAGGAAGAGATTGAAGGCGTGCTCCGTGAGGTCGGGAGGGGCTTGGCGGAGGGCGTGCCCGCGGCCGTTGGAGACGACTTGCAGGCGCGCGTCCAACACGCGTTGCGGGTGCTCGAAAGCATCGGGGGCGCGGCCGAGGCGCGACAGGAGGGGGACAAAATCATCATCAGCGCCGGCGGGTGCCCGCTCGCCGCCGCCGTCTCCGCCCACCCGGAGGTCTGCCGGCTCGCAGAGAGTCTCATCGCCGAAATCACAGGGACGACGGTCAAGGAGCGCTGTGACCGCGAGGGTGTGCCCCACTGTCGTTTCGAAATAGACTCGTAATCCTGTTCGAGTGAATAAATGATTCCTGTCGCCGAAGCCATCAGAATCGTCTCCGAGAAGGCGGAGCCGTTGACGGCGGAGCGCGTGCCTTTGGACGAGGCGCTAGGGCGCGTGCTGGCGGAGGAGGTCTTCGCGGACACGGACTTGCCGCCGTTCGACCGCGCGCAGATGGACGGGTACGCGGTGCGCTCCGCGGATTTGCAAGAGACGCCTGCGCGCCTGCGCGTCGTGGGCGAGGCGGCGGCCGGAAGCGGCTGGCGCGGGACGCTCCAGGCGGGCGAGGCCGTGCGCATCATGACCGGCGCGCCCCTGCCCGCGGGCGCGGACTCCGTGCAGCAGGTGGAGGTGACGCGCGAAGAGGAGGGCGGCGCCTTTATCTTAATCGAACGCGCGACCGAGCCGGGGCAGTTCTTCGTCCCGCGCGCGAGCGAGATCAGGGAGGGCGAGCGCGTGCTCGAGGCGGGCGAGGAGATTAACGCGGCGCGCATGGCCGTGCTCGCGTCGTTCGGCTACGCCGAAGTGCCCGTGCGCAGGCGGCCCCGCGTGGCGGTGCTGGCGACGGGGACGGAGTTGGTTCAGGTCGCGGAGAGGCCGGGCGAGGATCAGATACGCGACTCGAACAGCTACTCGCTCGCGGCCTACGCGTGTCTGGCCGGCGCAGTCGTCGAGCGTCTGCCGTTCGCGGGCGACGACCCGGACTTGCTGCGCCGAGAGATCGAGGGGGCGGCGGGGCGTGCGGACGTGCTCGTGCTCTCGGGCGGCGTGTCGATGGGGCGTTACGATTTCACGAAGGCGGCGCTCCACGCGCTCGGCGCCGAAGTTTTCTTCGAGCGCGTCGCGCTCCGCCCCGGCAAGCCGACCGTCTTCGCGCGTCTGCCCGGCGGGGCGCTCGTCTTCGGGCTGCCGGGGAACCCCGTCTCGGTCAGCGTCACCTTCAACCTCTTCGCGCGGACGGCGCTGCGCGCGATGCAGGGCGTGCCGGCGCCCGCGCCTTTTGAAGAGACGGCCGTCCTCTCGCGTCCCGCGAAGGGCGCGGCCGAGCGCGCGAGCTACCTCCCGGCCGCGCTCTCGACCGACCCCGAGGGTCGCCTGCTCGCGGAGCCTCTGAAGTGGGGCGGCTCCTCCGACTTCGTCGCCTTCGCGCGCGCCGACGCGCTCGCCGTCGTGCCCGCGGGGGTTAAAGTTGTTGAGGCAGGAAGTGTCGTGAAGGTCGTCCGCTTGCCAGGCTGAAGGAACGATGAACTATGAAGGGTTGAAGATGAAAACTCTCCGTCTCTCGTGCGCAAGCATTCTGTTGCTCGCGGCCTGCGCGCTGCCGTGCTCGGCTCAGGGCGGGTTCACGCTCGAACAGGTTTTGAGTTCGCCCTTCCCCGCCGACCTCGTCGCCGCGCGGCGCGGGGCTCGCGTCGCGTGGACGTTCGACGCAGAGGGGCGGCGCAACGTCTGGGTGGCCGAGGGGCCGCAGTTCCAGGCGCGGCAGCTCACGCGCTATGACAAAGACGACGGGCAGGAGTTGAGCGGGCTTTCGTTCAGCGCCGACGGCAACTGGCTCGTCTTCGTGCGCGGCGGAGGCAAGAACCGCGCGGGCGAGTTGCCGAACCCGACGAGCGACCCCGAGGGCGTGAAGCAGCAGGTGCTCGCCGCCAACTGGGCGACGGGTCAGGTGCGCGTGCTCGGCGAAGGCGAAGCGCCCGTGCCTTCGCCGGCGGGGCCGCAGGTCGTCTTCGAGAACGAGGGGCAGCTCTGGGTCAACACGCTCGGCGCGGCGGGCGGCGAGGCGCGCCGGCTCTTCCAGGCGCGCGGCTCGAACGGCTCGCCGCAGTGGTCGCCCGACGGCCGGCTCGTCGCCTTCACGAGCGCGCGCGGCGACCACAGCTTCGTCGGCGTCTACGACACGACGAAGCGAACGCTCGGCTTCGTCTCGCCTACGGTAGACCGCGACTCGAACCCGCGCTGGTCAACGGACGGGCGGCGGCTCGCCTTCGTGCGCAGGCCGACGAACGGCAACCAGCCCTCGACCTTCCTCGGCGACGAGCCCGACCCCTGGGCCGTCTTGGTCGCCGATTATCCGAACGGCGAGGCGCGCGAAGTCTGGCGCAGCGGCCGCGGGGCGAACGACTCGATGCCGCCCGCGGGCGAAGAGCTTCTTCAGTGGGGCGCGGACGGCCGGCTCGTCTTCCTCTCGGAGCAGGACGGCTGGCGCCACCTCTACACCGTCCCTTCGGCGGGCGGCCGTGCCGAGCTGCTCACGCCCGGCTCGTGCGAGGTTGAAGACGTGACGTACACGGGCGACCGCCGCGCCGTCGTCTTCTCCTCCAACTGCGGCGACATAGACCGCCGGCACCTCTTCTTCGTCAGCACCGCCGGCGGGAGCCCGCGCGCGCTCACAACCGGAGAGAAGATCGAGTGGAGTCCTGTTGTGACGGGCGACGGCAACACCCTCGTCTACCTCGGCTCGGACGCGCGAGAGCCCGCGATGCCTTACGCGATGCCGCTCGCGGGCGGCCCCGGGCGCATGCTCGCGCAAGGGGCGCTGCCGCGCGACTTCCCTTCCTCGAAACTCGTCGTCCCGCGACAGGTCGTCTTCAAGGCGGAGGACGGGCTTGAGATTCACGGCCAGCTCTTCATGCCGGAGGGGACGCGCGCGGGCGCGCGACTGCCCGCCGTCATCTTCATGCACGGCGGCCCGAGCCGGCAGATGCTTCTGGGCTGGCACTACATGTACTACTACCACAACGCCTACGGCCTCAATCAGTACCTCGCCTCGCAAGGGTACGCGGTGCTCTCCGTGAACTACCGCAGCGGCATCGGCTACGGCCGCGCGTTCCGCATGGCGCCGAAGCGCGGCGCGCGCGGCGCCTCCGAATATCAGGACATCCTGGCCGCCGCGCGCTACCTCAAAGGTCTCGACAACATCGACGACAAGCGCGTCGGACTCTGGGGCGGCTCGTACGGCGGTTACCTCACGGCGCTCGGCCTGGCCCGCGACTCGGACATCTTCGCCGCGGGCGTTGACCTGCACGGCGTGCACGACTGGTCGCAGCGCATCTCGGGCGCCTCGTGGATCGACTACAACAACCGCGACGCGCAGAAGGTCGCGCTCGAAGCCTCGCCCGTCGGCTCCGTGCAGAAGTGGCGCTCGCCGGTGCTGCTCGTCCACGGCGACGACGACCGCAACGTCTCCTTCTCCCAGACGGTAGACCTCGCGCGCCGCCTCCGCGAGCAGCACGTCGAGTTCGAGCAGCTCGTCTTCCCCGACGAAATTCACGACCTCCTCCTCCACCGAAACTGGCTCCGCGCCTACGCGGCGGCCGCGGACTTCTTCGAACGCCACCTCAGGGGGCAGAAGCGATGAGCGAGCTTTCACACGTGGACGCCGAGGGGCGCGTCGCGATGGTGGACACGTCGGGCAAGGCGCAGACGGCGCGGCGGGCGGTCGCTTCGGCGCGCGTGCTGATGTCGGCGGAGGCGGTCGCGGCGCTGCGCGCGGGGCGGACGCCGAAGGGCGACCCTTTGGAGGCGGCGCGCATCGCCGGCATCATGGCCGCGAAGCGCACGGCTGAGTTAATCCCCCTCTGCCACCCGCTCCCGCTCACGCACGCCGACGTGCGCGCGGAGCTGCGCGACGACGGCGTCTACCTCGAAGCCGAGGCTTCGACCAACGCACAGACCGGCGTCGAGATGGAGGCGCTCACGGCCGCCGCGGTCGCCGCCCTCACCATCTACGACATGTGCAAGGCCGTCGAGAAGGGCATGACCATCACGGACGTGCGCCTCGAAGAGAAGACCGGCGGTAAGTCGGGCACGTGGAAGAGAGAGTAGGCAGTAGGCAGATGGCAGTAGGCAGTTGAAGGGCAAGAGGTCTTTCCTGACTCATCCGACCTTAAGAAGCGGGGGCGGAGAGATTCATCAATCGCCGCCTCCGCCCCTATCTGCGTGCCTTCTTCTTCCAACTGCCTACTGCCATCTGCCTACTGCCTACTGTTCATTGCAGCCCGAGCCGCGCGCGGTACTCGGCGGAGACGAGGAAGGCACGGATCATCTCGTTGTAGTCGGCGTCCGTACTCGGCAGGTGTGCGTTGAGCTTCGAGACCCAGAAGTTGAAGCCCTCGGCGTCGCAGACCTCCGGGTCGCACGCGCGGCGCAGGTAGGTGTAGTAGCTCTGGCGCACGAACTCGCGGTTGTAGGCGGCCGTGCCGCGCAACTGCTCGGCCAGCTCGGGGTGCAGGCCGATGAACTCCGACGAGTAGAAGAAGGCGCGCGACACGTCCACGCTCTTGCGGTCAACGCAGGCCGCGTCCGTGTTGCACTTCTCGACCTCGCCGGCCCAGAAGTCCCAGCCCGCCTGGTCTGGCTCGCGCTTGAGAAAGTCCTTGTAGTGCATCCGCACCAGCTCGCGCGCGACGGCGACGCGGTAGACGAGGCCGGTGAAGATGCTCGTGATGAAGAGGTCGCCGCTCTTTGGGTCGCGCGCGACGCACGTGGGGCCGATGAGCGGCGCGGCCAAGGTCACGGGCGTCGCCGCCGCCGAGTCGTACATGAGCAGTCGCCCGGGGGCGCTCTGCGCGAGGTCGTCGCTGATGCTCAGGACGAAGAAGTGCGCCTGCCCGTCGCTCGGGACGGCCTTTACCTCCTCTTCTCCCTTCTTCGAGGCGAGCGGCGGCCCCTGTTCGTCGGGCGGCGGGACGTGGACGGGCAGCACGTCGATGGCCGCCGTCAGGCCGTTGATGAGCGCCGACTGCCCGCCGTCGATGAGCGTGACTTGGCGCACCTGCGCGACGCCCGCGGGGAACGGGAAGCCCGTCAGCGTCGTGACGAGCAGGCGGTCGCCGAAGAGCCGCACGGAGTTGGGCACGGCGTCGATCTTCGGCGCGCCGAAGGGCAGCGGGTTGTCGTACGGCGCGAAGGTCGCGAGCGTCGTGTACGCGCCCGAGTCCGCGCCGACGACGCGGACTCGGTTCTGGCTCGCGTCCACGACGTAGATCAGATTCCCGTTGACGGCGACGCCGAACGGGTTCGAGGCGCGCACGTTGTCTGCGAAGTCCGGGCGCGGCTCCGAGGTGTAGTCGGGGAAGTCAGCGACCAGCTCGACCGTCAGCTTGTCGCCCCCGCCGTTCGAGAGCGTCAGGCGCGCGCCGCCCTTGAGCGCCGCGTGGTCGGCCGAGGTGAGCGTGAAGCCCGAGGTCATCTCCTCGACGTTCGCCGGCACGTGCACCGCGAGCAGAGAGCTGAGGAGCGGCGAAGAGGGGTTCGGGTTGGCCTTCTCGCTGCCGGGCGCGGGGCCGGTCAGCACGCCGTCGCCCGCGCCGATGGCGACGTAGACGGTGCGGCCCTGTACGGCGAGCCCCGAGGGGCCGGAGATGGAGCCCTCCGTGCTCGGGCCGGCGGGCAGTCCGTCGAGGACGGTGCGGCGCTGGCGCGTCTGTCGGTCGATGACGGAGAGGCGGCCGGCGTTCGGGCCGTCGCCCGACTCGGCGACGAGCAGGTTACCCTTGTTAGTGATGACGACCTTCGTCGGGCCTTTCAAGCCGCCCGTGAAGACCGAGACGGACTGCGCCCGCGTCCCCACGGACAAGAGGGCGCAGGTGAGGGCGGCGGTGAGGCAGAGTGCGAGTTTGTTGACCTTCATGATAGACCTCCTGTAATTGAGTGGCAGTAGGCAGATGGCAGTAGGCAGTTAAGAACCTTGCTGTCGAAACCTTCGACTTAACCTTTCAACGCCAGCGACGCGGGGCGACTGCCTACTGCCATCTGCCTACTGCCTACTTCTTTTACCGTCCACACATTTACGCGGGGACTCACGGCGAAATCCGGCAGGCCGGGCGGAAAAATTTTTCGGCGCCGAAACGCAGGTGTTACAATCCGTCCGTTTTTTCCGACCGGGTCTTCGCCGCCGCCGGCGCGTGTGGGTTCTCCTCCGATGACTTCCTCGACGCCTTCTCCGCAGGAGATGACCGAGCTGCTCGCCGCCTGGAGTGACGGCGACCGCGAGGCGCTCGACCGCCTGCTCCCGCTCGTCGAGCGCGAGCTGCACCGGCTCGCGCACCACTACATGAGCCGCGAGCGCGAGGGACACACGCTCCAGACCAGCGCGCTCGTCAACGAGGCGTACCTCAAGCTCTGCGACCAGACGCGCGTGCGCTGGCAGAACCGCGCGCACTTCTTCGCCATCGCCGCGCAGACCATGCGCCGCATCCTGATCGACCACGCGCGCGGGCGCCGCTACGAGAAGCGCGGCGGCGGCGCCCGCGCGCTCCCCTTAGACGAGGCCGCGCTCCTCTCGGACGAGCGCGCCGACGAGTTGGTCGCGCTCGACGACGCGCTCGCCGCCCTGGAGAAGCTCGACCCGCGCAAGGCGCGCGTCGTCGAGCTGCGCTACTTCGGCGGCCTCTCGGTCGAGGAGTCGGCCGAGGTGCTCAAGGTCTCCCCCGACACCGTCGGCCGCGAGTGGCGCCGCGCCCGCGCGTTCCTGCTGAGAGAGATGGAAAGGAAGTGATGAATGATGAGTGATGAATGATGAATATCGTCGGGTCGAGACGTTCGTCATTCATCGCTCATCACTCATCATTCATCGCTCCTGTCTTATGAGCCCCGAACGCTGGCGACAGATAGACACGATCTTCAAGTCCGCCATCGAGCTGCCTTCGGAGGAGCGCGCGGCGTTCGTCGAGCGCGCGTGCGGGGAGGACGGGGAGTTGCGCGCGGAGGTCTTGTCGCTCGTCGCGCACGACCAGCGAGGCGAGACGCTCGGCGCCCCGGCGGTCGAGGAGGCGGCGCGGCTGCTCGCGGCCGAGAGCGCGCGGGCGCAGTCCCTGGCGGGGCGCGCGGTCGGCGCCTACCGCATCGTCTCGCGGCTGGGCGCGGGCGGGATGGGTGAGGTCTACCTCGCCGTCCACGAGCGCACGGGCCGGAAGGTCGCGCTCAAGCTCCTGCCCGACCACTTCGCGGGCGACGAGGCGCGCGTCCGCCGCTTCCAGCAGGAGGCGCGCGCGGTGCTGCGCCTCAACCACCCCAACATCGTCACCGTCTACGACATCGAGCAGGAGGGCGGCTCAAGCGTCATCGCCTCCGAGTACATCGAGGGCGAGACGCTGCGCGCGCGCCTCGCGCGCGGCCCGCTCGCGCCGGCCGAGGCGCTCGACGTGGCCGCGCAGGTCGCGGCCGCGCTCTCGGCCGCGCACGCCGAGGGCGTCGTCCACCGCGACGTCAAGCCCGAGAACGTCATGCTCCGCCCCGACGGCTTCGTCAAAGTCCTCGACTTCGGGCTCGCCAAACTGAACGAGGAGGCGGGCACAAACCTTTCGCAGGCGCCGACGGTGGCCGCGCTCAGAACCGACCCCGGCGTCGTCATGGGCACCGTGGCTTACATGTCGCCCGAGCAGGCCCGAGGCCGCGAGGTGGACGGGCGCACCGACATCTGGTCGCTCGGCGTCCTGCTCTACGAGGCGCTCACGGCACGCGCGCCCTTCCGCGGCGAGTCGCCGACCGACGTGCTGGCCGCCATCGTGGGCACGGAGCCCGCGCCGCTCGCGCGCTACCTGGCCGCGGCGCCCGACGCGCTCGAATGGATCGTCACCAAGGCGCTCACGAAAGACAGGGACGGCCGCTACCAGACCGCGAAGGAGTTGCTGACAGACCTCAAGCGCCTGAAGCAGCAGCTCGAGTTCGAGGCCGCGGCCTCGCGTTCGGGCGAAGGTCTGACGACGGAAGGGGCCGCGTCCCCGAGCGACGGCTCGCCGCCCGCGCGCACGACCGACGCCGCGGCGGGCGCGGCGCAGACCGGCCCGCCCGCCGCGCGCCAGACTTCGAGCGCCGAGGTCATCCTCGGCGAGTTGAAGCGGCACAAGCGCGGCGCGCTCGTCGCCGCCCTCGTCGTCGCGTGCGCGCTCGCCGCCGGGGGCTTCGGGCTCTACAGGGTCATGCGCGGCGCGGCCCCGCGGCGGACGCCGTTCGAGAAGTTCAGCGTGAGGCAGTTGGGCGACACGGGGCAGGCCGCGGACGCCGCGCTCTCGCCCGACGGCGAGTTCGTCGCCTACGTCAAGGAGGAGGCCGGGCGGCAGAGCCTCTGGCTGCGCCAGACCAACGCGGTGAGCAGCGTGCAGATCGTCCCCGCGGCCGAGGGGCAGCGCATAGTCGCGCCGCTCTTCTCGCGCGACGGCGCGTTCGTCTACTACCTCAAGGCCCCGCAGCACGTGCACCTCGGCACGCTCTACCGCGTGCCGAAGCTCGGCGGCGGCGAGACGAAGTTGACGGAGGCGATCAGCGTCCAGGACACGCGCCACAACTTCGCGCTCTCGCCCGACGGCCGGCAGGTCGCCTTCATACGACTAGACGAGAAGCTCAACCGCTCCGTCGTCGTCGCGAACCTCGGCGGCGGCGGCGAGCGCGTCCTCTACCGGCGCGACCTGCCCGAGTTCCTCTCCGGCGCGTCCTGGTCGCGCGACGGGCAGACCATCGCCTTCGTCCAGGGCACGTTCCAGGGCGCCAAGACTTTGATGGCGGTGAACGTCGCGGACGGCTCGGTCGGGCGGGTCACGGGGCACAGCTGGAAGACGGTCGGCGGGTTCGAGTGGACGGCCGACTCGGGCGCGCTCGTCGTGGCCGCCGCCGAGCGCGGCGACGTTCTACAGCTCTGGCGGCTGCCCTTCCCCGAAGGCGAGCCGCAGCGCATCACGAACGACGTGAGCACCTACGCGAACGTCAGCCTCTCTTCGGACTCCTCCGTCCTCGCCACCGTCCAATTCAACGTCGTGCAGAACATCTGGACGGCGGCGGCGGGCGCCAGCGCCGGCGCGGCGGCACCCCCGGCGCAGTTCACCTTCGGCGCGGGGCGCTACGACGGCGCGAGGGGTTTGGCGTGGACGCGCGACGGGCGCATCGTCTACCACTCGCTCGCGGGGGGCAGCGACGACATCTGGATCATGAACGCCGACGGGACGGGGCAGCGCCAGTTGACAGGCGGGGCGGGCACCAACATGTACCCCGTCGTCTCGCCGGACGGCCGCTACGTCCTCTACTCCTCCACCGAGCAGGGAGAGAACTCCGGCCTCTGGCGCATGAACCTCGACGGCTCGGACGCGAAGCTGCTCCTGCGCGACGGCGGGCTCTCCTCCGTCTCGCCCGACTCGCGCTGGGTGCTCTGCTACAAGGGCGGCAACCCCGTCACCGTCTGGCGCGTGCCGCTCGAAGGCGGCGAGCCCGAGCGCGTGCGCCTGCCCGAGGCGGCGCAGGCGACCGCCCCCTTCATCTCGCCCGACGGCCGCCTCGTCGCCTACAACTACCGGACGGCCGAGCCGGGCGCGCAGTGGCAGATCGCCGTCTTCCCCTTCGAGGGCGGCGACGCGCCCTCCAAAGTCTTCGACGTGGCCGGCGCGCCCGTCAGGCAGTTGCGCTGGGCGCCGGACGGCCGCGCCGTCTGCCACATCGACACGCGCCAGGCCGTCTCGAACATCATGTGCCTGCCGCTCGACGGCGGCCCGCCCTTCCCCGTCACCGACTTCAAGGCCGACCGCATCGACGCCTTCGACTGGTCGCCGGACGGCCGGCGGCTGGCGATCTCGCGCGGCAGCGATTCGAGCGGCGTCGTCCTCATCTCGGACTCGAAGTGAGGCGCGGCGCCGTCGGGCTTTCTTTCCGCGAACGCCGTGTCGTAGAATGGCGTATCAGTTGGGTGAGCCCCAAAGACGCCGCACCGGAGACTTACAGATGAGATTCCAAATCGCACGCGACGCGCGCCCGCAGGTCACGACGCTCCTGTTCGCGACGGCCCTGAGCCTCGCCCTCGGGTTCATCCCGTACGCGGAGTTCCTGGCCTACCCGTTCCGCATCTTCGTCACCTTCATCCACGAGGGCGGGCACGCGCTGGCCGCCTTCGTCACGGGCAACGCCGTCCACAGCCTGACGGTCTCGCCCGACGGCAGCGGCCTCGTCTACTCGACCGACGGCGGGCTGCTCTCCAGCCTCTTCGTTTCGAGCGCGGGCTACCTCGGCGCGATGTCGTTCGGCGCGCTGCTGCTCTGGCTGGTGCGCCGCCGCGTCAAGGCGAAGGCGGTGCTCGCCGCCTGCGGCGCGCTCGTGCTGCTTTTGGCGACGGTCTTCGGCTTCCTCGCGCCGCTGTGGAACTGGAACCTGCCGGGGCTCTTCACGCTCGCCGCGGGCCTGGTGCTGCCCGTCGGGCTCTTCGCCGCGGCGAAGTACCTCAAGCCGCGCGCGGCCGCGTTCCTCGTCTCGTTCCTCGCCGTGCAGTGCGTCCTGAACGCCGTCTTCGATTTGCGGACTGTGCTCTACGCCTCGGCCTTCACCGACGCGCACACGGACGCGGAGAACATGGCGAAGGCGACGGGCGTGCCTTCGGTCTTCTGGGTGCTCTTCTGGATCGTCGTCGCCTTCGCCATCGCGACGCTCGCGCTGCGCGCCT
The DNA here is from genome assembly GCA_019242475.1 of Acidobacteriota bacterium. Lineage (GTDB taxonomy): Bacteria > Acidobacteriota > Blastocatellia > Pyrinomonadales > Pyrinomonadaceae > QHXN01. The sequence goes on from JAFAVK010000066.1 coordinate 12,265, forward strand.
ACGTCGCCGGCAAGGAGAGCCCGACGCAGCCCGACCTGCCGTTCGAGGACACGCCGCTCGAAGTCTGAACCCGAAGGACGAACACTCTTGGAAGTGACGCAGGAGAGGCCGCCGGAAGCGCTCGCACACGAAGCGCCGCCCGACGGCCTCTTGCTTTCCACCGACCCCGCGCCGGCGGCGACGCTCGGCTCGCTCCCCGTCGGCGCGCGGCTCATCCTGCGCTGCCGCGCCGACTGGCGCGCGGCCACGGTCGCCTCTTTTGAAAATCAACTCGGCCGCGTCGTCCTCAACGTCGCCTCGCCCACGGGCCACACCTACCGCGTCCGCCGCCCCGCCGACGCCGCGCTCTTCCACGACGGGCACCTCCCCGTCCTCGGCGAAGGCCAGTGGCGCGCCGGCCTCGCACGCTACGACGTGCGCTGGTGAACGTGAGTTTTAGATTTCGACTGCCGGCCTGAGTCCGACGTGTTCGAACTCCTCAGACCGTACCGGGGCCGGCGCGAGGCTCGCGGCCGAGAGCAGGACGAGGGCGAGCCAGAGCATGTCCGCAAGCAACAGGTGGACGATCTGCAACCAGACGGGCGCGAGCAGCGCCGCGTTCAAAAGCCCCGCCGCGAACTGCGCCGCCACCAGCGCCAACACCGCCCGCGCCCAACGCCGCACCCACACGTCCCCGCTCGACTTTAAAGTCGAGAGCGCGAAGTAGATCAGATACCCGCCGACCAGCACGGCCAGCGCCGGGTGCAGCTTGTAGTTTCTCAAACTAAAGAGGAGCCGCGCGGCCGCGCTCATCCCCTCCACATCGACGGACGACCCGCCGCCCTCCGAGAAGAGCGTCGCGCCGAGCGCCGCCACCGCCCCGCTCACCCCGAGCGCGAGCGAGCCGAGCAGCGCCGCGCCCGTGCGCCCCCTGAAGAACTCGAACAGCCTCGGCCTCTCACGCACGCCCCTCGCGGCCCACCAGGCGGTCAGCGCCAGCGCCGCCACGAGCAGGAACGTGTTGACGAGGTGCACCGACAGGTAGACGGCGCGCGCGACCGAGGCGTTCCCGCCCACGAGCCTCAGCAGCACGAGCCCCGCGCCGATGAGCGACTCGGTCACGATGAAGAGCCCGGAAGCCGCCGCCGCCCTCCGCACCGCGTGGCCGCGTTCGAAGGCGCGCAGCGCCCACACGCAGAGCCCGACGACGAGCAGGAACGCCACGCCGCTCGTCGCGCGGTGCGCGAACTCGACGAGCGTCTTGGTCTGTGAAGCGTCGGGCACGACCGACCCGTTGCACAGGGGCCAGTGCGCCCCGCACCCGTCGCCCGACTTCGACGCGCGCACGAACGCGCCCCAGAGGATGACGGCCAGCGTCAGCGCCGTCACGAACCACGCGTACGCCGCGAACCGCCTCCGCGCGCCTTCGGGATGAGATTGATGATTGAATTCCATGAGAGAGCGGAAGGATTATCCCGCCTCGCCGGGGCCAAATCAAATTGGGCTTTGAGGATGGAGTGAGAGAAATTTGAAATCTCAAATTTGAAATCTCAAATTAAAAGCTTCGCCTCACCTTAACGCCCGCCGCCACACGGCCGACTCGCCCTCGCGGCGGACGAGCGCGCTCACCTCCGCGTAGGCCGAGGCGTAGAGTGCGCGCATCTCCTGCGGGGAGGCAGTCCCGGCGAGCCCGCGCTCGACCTCCTCGATTGAAAGCCTCTTGCGCGGCAGCGCCGCAGAGAGCGAAGGCCCCTCGCCCGCGACGTGCGCCGCCAGCCCTTCGACCAGCCACAGCGGCGCCCGCCCCGCGCCCAAGGCTTCGAGCGCGGCGTGCACGAACTCGTGGCGCGGCGTCGTCACAAGCACCCCGCGCCTTCGCAAGACCGCGAGCGGCTGAAAGCTGATTCGCCCCCGCTCCGTCACGGCCGCGACCCACGCCGGCCGCCCCGTCGCGCCGACGAACTCGCCCGTCGTTTCGTAGACAACGACCTCCGTCAGGGGCACGCGCGCGCCCACGCCCGCGCGCTCCAGACGCCCCGACACGTCCGCGTAAGCCCCCTCCAGAGTCCGCACCAAAGCCTCGACCTCGCCCCGCGCCGCGCGCGCCGGGTAGCTCACGTGGAAGTGCTCGCTCCGAAGCTGACTTGAGGCGGAAGCCCGACCATGAGGGAGGGCGTTCGTCTTCCACGGTAACGAGTCGCGAGAGTCGAGACGCCCTCCCTCATGGTCGGGCTTCCGCCCCGCCTCGCTGTCTTCCACGATATAAGCCGCCGGTCGAAACAGGGATTGATTTTCGACCGCTGCACTCTCATCAGCCCTCGACCCGAAGTCCGCGTCACGCAACTCCCCGACGCCTGCGCCGGGGAAGTAGTGCGCGAGTATCTGTCTGTAAGGGGCGCCGCGCGCGGCCGAGACGTGCGCGCCCGCCTGGCAGAGCCCGAGGCCGTGGCCGAAGCCCGTGCCGCGGAAGACGTAGGCCGAGCCTGCGCGCGCGACCTCGAAGCGCGAGCTTTTGAGCACGCTCCAACCGAGCGTGCGCCCGACGATGATCTTGAAGTCCCAGCCGCGCAGGCGCCGCCGCCGCTGCCCTTCGAGTTCGACTAATTCTGCCCGTCCGGTCTGGTCGCGCCGCACGACGCGCACGCCGTCGAGCCGCGCGCCCACGTCGCTGCGCTCGTCGGCCTGCAAGGCTTTCAACAGACGCTCCGCGGGTATCACGTCCGTCCACGCCTCCGACGCGACGCTGCACGACTCGTCTGTAACGCCGCGCAGGTGCGCCGGCGCGTTCGAAGTCCCCCAGAGCTTCGCCAGGTCGGCCGTGCGCCCGCCGCACGCCGCGCTGAAGTAGCTCTCGGCGACGCGCCCCGCGGAGTCGCGCAGGACTTCGCCCGCCGTCTCGCGCACGGCGCGGCGCGCCAGCTCGTAGAAGTCGGGCCGGGCCGACTCGTCGCGCACGGGCACGAAGCGCTGGCAGTGCGTCGTGTCGCAGAGGTCGAAGTGGTCGCGCGCGTGGCGGCGCAGGTTGTGGACGGCGTAGGTGCGCGCGGCGACGGCGAGTGCCTTGAGCGCTTCCAGCTCGGTCTCGACGCTGCCCTCGGCGGCCAGCACGCCGAAGACGTAGTCTTCGAGCGGGAGCCGCAGCGTCGCGTCGCCGCGCGAGAGGCGCACGCGTATGTCGGACGGGGAGACGGGGAGAGAGGGAGACGGGGAGAGTGCCTGCTCTTCATCTCCCCCTGTCTCCCCGTCTCCCTGTCCCCCCTTCTCCCCCTCTCCCCGCAGGGTGCGAGTGTAAGCCTCGAAGACGGTGCGCGCGGCCTCGGCCGCCTCCGCGCCGCGGGAGCGTTTGAGGAGGACGAGGACGGCGAGTTTCACTTCGCCGGTCGGCACTTCGCGGACGCCCGCGGCCACGCCTTCACCCGGCGGGACGAGCCCGGCGGCGAACCCGACGAACCAGCCCTGCGCGCGCCAGCCGCCCTGCGGCGTCGAGGTGCCGGTCTTGCCGAAGACGTAGACGGGCAGCGTCGCCAGCCCCGCGCGCGCGGCCGTCCCGTAGGAAACTACGCCGCGCATCCCCGCGAGCAGAAGCTGACGGTGCGCGGGCTCGACTTCGACGCGCGCGCGCACGGAGGGCGTGAAGCCTTCGGCGCGCGCGGCACGTGGTTCAAGCAGCGCGCCGCCGTTGAAGAGCGCGGCGTAGGCGGTCGCAAGCTGCGCGGGCGTGACGCGCAACTGCTCGCTCTCGCCGAGCATCTCGGGCACGCGCGGCGCGTCGCGCGGCAGCAGCCCCGTCGCCTCGTGCTCGTCCGAGGCGTTGGTGCGCGCGCCGAAGCCGAACTCGCGGAGCGTGCGCGCGTAGGCGTCGGGGTCGAGCGACTCGGCGGCGCGGCCGAAGTAGTAGTTGCAGGAGTTGGCGAGCGCCTCCGCGGGGCCGAAGTCACTCCGGTAGCGCGGGTGCGAGCAGTTGATCTTGAACTCTTCGTGCTCGAAGTGGCGTTGGCAGGCGAGGCGGCTGTCGGCGTTGAGGGTGCCCGCGCGCAGCGCCGTCAGCAGGGTGAAGGGCTTGACGGCGGAGCCGGGCGGCGTCGCCTCCTCGAAGGCGGCGCGGCCGCCGGCCGACGCGCGCACGCGCCCCGTCTGCGCGTCGAGCACGAGCACCGCGCCGTCGCGTCCGCCGAGCGCGTCCCGCGCCGCGCGCCGCAAGACCTCGTCCGCCTCTTCGACGCCCAGGGGCGCGGGCCTCGGCGCCTCCCTCCGGGCGAAGGGCAGACCGAACAATAAGGCAAAAGGCAAAAGGCAAAGGGCAAAGGGCAAAAGATAAAGACGGAGACGACGCCGGCCTCCGTCTTCACTTCTGCCTTCCGACTTCTGCCTTCCGACTTCTGCTTTACTCATCAGGCTCTTCGATGACCTTAACGTCCGAGCGGAAGCGCTGGTAGTTGGAGAAGCGGATGGTGGCGCGCGTGCGGGGCTTGCTCGCGCCTTCGATGACGTGCGTCCACTCGGCCGCGACGGGGACGAGCAGCGTCTGCTCCGGGTCTTTGAAATGCTCGCGCCGGAAGCTGACCGCGTAGTCGTTCACCCTGTATTTGAACCGGCGCGCGGCGCCGACGCGGCCGAAGCCGAGGCTGATGGGGCGCGGGCCTTCGAACTCGAACGGCTCAACGAGGTGCGATTCGTAACGGAGCACGTCGTACGTCTCCGCGTCCACCCAGAGGAAGTTGAGGCTCGGCGCCAGGACGTAGAACGAGAACCCGACGAGGCGCTTGTCCCACTCGACGCGCGGCGGGCCTTCGCCCGGCCGCAGGATGCGGATGCGGTAGGCCCGGCGGCCCTCGAACTGCTCCTCGCCTTCGAACGCGAACTGAAACTCCCCGCGGTGCTTCGGCAGGAGGAAGACGAGCGAGGAGACGGCGGCGCCGGCCGTCTCGTCCTGCCGCCCCGCGCGCTTCGCGGGCTTGCCGTCTATGGTGCGGATGCGGCGGACAGTCTTCGGGTAGTAGTCGTCCTCCTCGTCCGACAGCGCCTCGCGCGAGACCAGTGTGTCGAAGACGAACTCCTTCGACTTCTTCGGCGTCATGTCCTCGCGCAGTTCCTCCTGCCTCAACGTCTCCGTGAAGGAGATGCGGAACAGCTCCGCCTGATACCGCTCGACGCCCTCGCCGACCTTGTCGAGGATGCGCTCCAAACGCTCGTCACGCGCCGGCGTCGGCCCCGGCTCCTGCGCGAGCGCGGGCGCACACGCCGGAAGCGCGAGCAATAATAAGAAGAGCCCCCGCCGGTAGTTCATCACTTCTCAGGCTTGCAACTGCGGCTCCGCGGCGGGCTCGGGCGCCGGTTCCGCGGCCGCCTCGGGCCTCCTCATCTCGGGCGGGGTCACGCGCGCGAGCGCGCCGAGCGTGACGAGCCAGCCGACGAGCGTCAGGACGAAGGCGAGCGCGAGGCGCAGGCCGAAGACCGACAGCTCAGCCCAGCCGTTCGTCAGCGACGTGCGCGTGAAGAGGACGAAGTACGGCATCGACCCGAAGAGGAAGAGCCCGACCGCGTAGACGAGCACCGACCGCGGCGCGTACGCCCGGCCGACGACGCGGTGCAATCCCTTGAGCGTCGCCAGGAGCCCCACGCGCGCCGCCGACAGCCACAGGTGCGCCGCCGCGAGCGGCAGCAGGAACCCGAGCAGCACCAGCCAAGACCACGACAGCAGCGCCTCCTGCCAGTGCAAAGGCACCGGCCGCTCGCCCATGACGCCCGGCCCCGTGGGGATGTGCGGCGGCTCGTCCACCTTCGGCAGCCACCCTTGCAGCTTGTAGAGCAGATAGACGAAGAGCGCGGCGAAGAGCGCGACGGGGACGGCCAGCAGCAGCACCTTCAGAAAGTCGCGCGGCGCGCGCCGCATGATGCGGCCGGCGGTCGCCTCGGGCAGCGCGGCGTTAGCCGCCGCCGCCTGGAAAAGGAAGAAGAGCAGCGGCGCGGCGGCGGCCGTCACGGCCGTCACGGAGAGCTGCCACGCGTTCGCCACGCCTACCGCGAAGAAGTAGTAGACGCTCGACAGCAGCAGCGCGTAGAGCAGGGCGAGCAGCAGGAGCCCGCGCCAGTCGCGGAGAAGGTCGCGTGTCGAGGCCCCGAGGGCTGCGAATGACTCTTTAATCATCGTCGTCTTTCCTTGTGAGCCTCGGCGCTCACTTGTCGAGGATGGTCAGGCCGGCCGTGGCCGAGTTGGCGCGCACGTCGGGCTCGTACATGCGCTCGACGCGCGCGGGCGCGGCGCGGAACTGGCCGGGCTCCTGCACGCGCATCGCGTACTGGAACTGCGCCTTCCCGCCGAAGTGGTCGAGGAAGATGACGGCGCGGTTGTCGCGGAACTCGCGCTCGCTGTACCAATCGCTCCAGTCCTTGTCGGTGTGGTTGAGGTCGATGCCGCTCACCTCCTCGACCTGCTCGCAGCCGGCCGGGATCGGGTCTTCGATCATGAGGTAGCTCGCGGCCTCGCCCTCCACCGTCAGGCGCGAGACGATGGTGTCGCCCGAGCGCACGTCGCCCGAGAGCGGCTCCACCTGCCAGCCGATCCCGCCGTCCGGCTTCTCGACGACCTTCAGGCGCAGGTACTCGCGGCGCAGCTTGAGCTGCGGCACGCCCTGCTCCTGCGTCTGCTCGTCGTTCGTGTAGTGCGTCACGTTCGTCGCGAGGTAGAGGACGCCGCGGCCGCGCTTGACGACGCGCACCTCGCTCGTCTGCCCGACCTCGCCGCCGCGCCGCTGCACGGTGAAGACCTGCATCGAGGCCGAGTCGGCGGCCGTCACCTGCCGCTGCGCGACCTGCTGCCCGTCCACGTAGACTTCGAGCGCGTAGTCGGGGTCGAGCTCCTTGCTCACCTTCACGTAGTCGAGCAGGCCGTAGACGGCGAAGGCCGTCTCGCGCGTCGAGAGCCAGTAGTAGCCGTGGCGGCGGTGGCCCGTGAGCCAGCGCGCGGCGCGCGGCAAGACTTCGCTCGCGGGCAGGATGCGCGCCAGCGCCTTGACCGCGACCGCCGTCGCCTCCGTGTCGTTCCAGCCGTTCTCGCTCTGCCAGAAGGCTTCGGCGCCGCCGCCCTTGGCCGACCGTTCCAGCTCGCCCGCGACCGCCTGCGCGCGGTTGTCGTTGCGCTCCTTCAGACCGAGCGCCAGGTGCGCGCGGCCGTAGGCGCCGAGCTTCGCGCGGTTCGTGAAGATGTCGTTCAAATAGCGCATCTCCGCGTCGCCGCTCTCGGCGAGCGCGTAGGCCATGTAGGCGCGCGCGTCCAGGCCGTCCCCTTCGGCGTTCGCTTCGAGCAGTTTCTTGAGCGCGTCGCGCCCGTTCTCAAGGCGGTTGGCGTCAACCTCGTAGCCCGCGCGCTGCGCCTGCACCAGGCCGTCCACGACGTAGGCCGTCATCCACGGGCTCGTGTCGTCGTCCTTCCACCAGCCCCAGCCGCCGTCCGGGTGCTGGAAGCCGTAGAGGCGACGCAGACCCTTGCGCACCTTCTTGCCCACGTCGTTCGTGTCCCTAACGGTCGCCGTCTGCACGCTCTGCAAAGCCTGCGTGACGATGACGTTCGGCAGGAGCGAGGACATCGTCTGCTCGGTGCAGCCGTAGGGGTAGCTCGTCAGGTAGTCGAGCGCGCCGAAGAGCGTGCCGGCTATCGTCGGCGAGACCTCGACGCGCAGCGTGCGCGCGTTCGGGTCGGCGTCCGCGGGCAGCTTGACGGTGACCGTCTTGTTGGCCTCGTCGTCCGAGATGGCGAACGAGTCGGCGCGCGTGTACTTCAGCCCGCGCGGGACGACGGGGAGGCCGGTCTCGACGGCGTCCGATTCGGTGTCGGTCAGAGCCTTCGCCAGAATCTTCAGGTCGCCGCTGGCGGGCGCCTCGACGCGCCAGTTGACGCGGTACTCGCCCTGGCTCGGGATGGTCACGGTCTGCTGCGCCGGGTCGAGCAGCTTCGCGCCGGCCACCTCGATGCCGATCTTCGTCACCTTCTCCGACTTGAGGTAGTTGTGAACGATCCCCGAGAGGATGACGGTGTCGCCCGCCGTCAGGAAGCGCGGCATGGCGACGCGGAGGATGACGTCTTTCCGCTCGACCACCTTCGAGACGGCGACGCCGACCTTCGTGTCGGCCGTGACGGCGCGCGCCGTGGCGCGCCACGTCGTCAGGTTGTCGGGCAGGTCGAACTTCGCCGTCGCCTTGCCGTCCGCGCCCGTCAAGAGGTTGGGCTGCCAGAAGGCCGTGTCCTTGAAAATCTTCCTGACGAGCGGAGTGGCCGTGTCGTCCTTCACGTCGGCGAACTGGTTCTTCGGCTTCTTCCGCTGCGCCAGCTCGATCTTCTTCTCGCCCGCGTAGCCGGAGAAGTTGTAGTTGACCGAGAAGGAGGTCGAGACCGAGCTGTAGCGCGGGCCGTAGAACTCGCGCCGGATGTCGCCGACCGACTCGGACGCGATGCTGTAGACGGCCTCGTCCACGACGCCCAGGCTCACCTCCGCCCCCGCGGCGGGCGAGCCGTCCGCGTTGCGCGCGAGCACGGTGTAGGAGGCAGTCTCGCGCGGCTTGTACTCCTTCTTGTTCGGGATGATCTCAAGGCTGAGCAGCTTGTCGCGCGCCGGCACCTTGAGGTCGAGCGTCTGCGTGTACATCTCGCTGTTGCGGACGTAGGTGACGCTGACGCTGACGTTCGGGGCGAAGCGCGCCTCGACCGGGATGTCGATGGTCGCCTGCCGGCCGGCGACATGGAGCTGCCGCACGGCGAGGACGTTGTCCAGCTCGGTCGTGACGAGCAGGTGCGCGTCCTCCTTCGGCAGTTGCGCGAGGATGTGCGCCGTCTCGCCGGGCTTATAGGAGGGCTTGTCGGCGACGAGCTGTATCTCGTCTTCGCCCTGGTAAGAGACGTCCGTCCAGTTCCCCGTCGGGTCGGCGACCCAGAGGTAGCCGGCCTCCATCACGACGGGCTTGCCGCCCTCGTCAACGGTCGTCTTGATGCGGATGCTGCCGGGCTGGGGCGCCGTGTAGTCGGTCGAAGCCTTGCCCTCGGCGTTCGTGTCCACGTCCACGGACGAAAGCTCCTTCTCCTCGACCTCGTAGTCGGGGTACTCGTAGCCGTCCTCCGTCTTCTTGACGACCTTCTTCCAGCGGCGGTCGAAGAAGGTGACCTTGACGCGCGTCTGCACGGGCCGCCCCTCGCGGTCGCGCGCGGTGACGTTGACGTGTGCCGCGTCGCCCTTGTTGTAGACGTAGCGGTCGGCGTAGGCGTAGGCGACGACGTTGCTGCGGACGCCGGTGAAGGAGGCCGAGCCGCTCATCGAGCGGCGGGCGGCGTCCGTCACCTCGGCTTCGAGGCGGTAGCTGTAGTCCCAGTTATCTTTCGCGTCGGCCTGCGGGACTTTGTAGTCCACGTTGAGCTGCCCCTGCGCGTCGAGCTTGCCGTCGCCTTCGAGCACCATCTCGTCGCCGTAGCTCGAGCCCTCGCCCCCGCCCTCCTCGGCGGTGGGGTCGGCGCCGAACTCGTCCTCCTCGTCGCCGCCGCCCTCCGTCCACCAGCCGTAGTAGCGCGAGCGGTAGACGTAATACTTGACCGAAGCCTTCGCGACGGGCGAGCCGAAGAAGTAGTTGGCCGAGACGGTGAAGCGCGTCTGGTCGCCCGCGTGGACGTAAGCCTGCGGCGTCGTCACCTTCACCTTGTACTCGGGCTTCTTGTACTCGGCCACCTCGAAGCTGCCGGTAGCCTCGACGCCGTCGAGCGAGGCGCTGATGTTGTAGTAGCCGAGCGCCGTCTCCTCGGGCAGGTCAAGCTCGCCGCTGAAGGTGCCGCGCGTGGAGAGCGGCAGCTCCTGCTCGTAGATGCTCGCGCCGTCGCCGTCGGTGACCGTGACGTTGACGGCCTTGCCCGCGGGCAGCTTGTAGCCGTCGTCGGTGCGCTCGCGGAGGATGCCGCGGAAGTAGACCTTCTGCTCGGGCCGGTAGACGGGGCGGTCGGTGTAGAGGTAGCTCATCAGGTCTGAGCCGCCGCCGCCCTCCTCGTCGCCCTCGCCGCCGCCGGAGCCGCTGAAGTAGTAGGAGTCGAGGTCGGAGATGGAGAAGTTGTCGCCCTGGCTCGCCATGACGAGGTAGGATTCGGAGACCTGCGGCCCCTCCGCCGCGTCACCTTCCGCATCACTTTCGTCGGCCGCCTCTTCGTCCGCGCCCGGCTTCGCGGGCGGCTTCTTCTCGACGACCTGGAGCTTGAGCAGTCCCTGCTTGTCGGTCGCTCCCTTCGTCACGTCATTCTTCTTGCGGATGACCTGCACCTGCACGCCTTCGCGCGGCTGGCCGGTCTTGCGCTCGACGGCGTAGACGAGCATCGAGCCGTCCTTCGAGGTCTTCTGGACGGTGGCGAGTTCTGTGACGATGAGGATGCCGAAGGCGCGCAGGTCGTCGTGGACGGCCTCGACTAAGTAGACGCCCGGGTCGCGCTTGCCTAGGGAGATCATCCGGCGGTCGTACACGTCTTCGAGCGGCGGCAACTTCTCGCGCCAGCTCGTGACCATCTGGTCGGGGTTGAGGAGCGGCACGCGCGCGAAGTCGGTCGCGACGTTGAGGGGCGTGCGGTTACTCGTATCATCTTCTTCAGGACGGAAGCGCTGATTAAAACCCTTGCGCGACTGGTTCTGGAGCTGCTGGCGGACGTAGGTCTTGACGTGGCCGTAGCCCCAGCTCTTGAGCGCCCGGAGTTTTTCGAGGAACGTCGGCTGCTTCTCGACGCTCTTGCCGACCTCGGCCTCCTCGTCCTCGCCGACCTGGTGCGGGTTGTCGAGCTGGCGGAAGAATTTGACCGGGTCTTTGACCTTGTAGACGCGGAAGTCCAAAGCCTCCACGCCGCGGTAGTTGACCCAGACGCGCGCGCGGTCGGTGGTCGCGTAGGTGCGGTTGGTGTGGAGCGAGAAGAAGGGCTTGGCGTGCGGGTCGGGCGGCTGCGGCGTGCGCCCGTCCTCGCTCAGCTCGGCCGGCGCGACCGCCGCCGCGTAAGCATAGCGCGCCTTCACGCGCAGCGCGACGAAACCCAGGACGAGCGCCAGCGCGCCCGCGTAGACCGCAACGCCTGTCAGAAGAGAACGACGGGACATAAGCCCTCCGGGGAATCAGTAGGCAGTAGGCAGATGGCAGCAGGCAGTTGAAGAACTTTCTTTTCTGCCGGGCAGGGTTCCGCCCTCAACGTTAGCGACGCGGAGCGACTGCCTACTGCCATCTGCTTACTGCCTACTGTTTTCATTCAAGTATTTTCAGACGGTAGAAGCCGAGAAAGTTCTTGTTGGCCGCGACGGGGCGCCAGCGCGGGTCGGGGTGGCGCGCGAGCACCGAGAGGCGCACCTTGCGGACTTCGCCGGCGTCCGTTGGCGAAGAGCCCGTGTGGTAGACGAGCCAGTCGGACGCGCCCTCGTCGTCGGTGCGCGCGCGGCCGAGGAAGAGCATGACGTGGTACGGGTACTTCTGCACCCAGGGCTGGTGGAAGAAGAGGAGGTCGCCGGGCTCTGCCTGGCGGGGGTCGCGGCCGATGAAGCGGCTGTTGAACTCCTTGAGCGTGCGCGCGTCGGCGTACTCGGAGAAGGTGCCGTCCGAGAGGTTCGACTCCGAGAAGGAGCCGGCCGCGGTGCGGAACAGTTTCTCGCCGACGGGGCTGCGCTCCAGAGTGTAGGCGCGCACGTCGGGCGCGACCGGGTCGTAAGACTCGCCCATCCGCAGAAGCCACGCGCGGTCGTGCGCGCGCAGCGCCTCGCGCCAGGCGAAGCGCACGAGCCCGGCGCAGTCGCGCTGGCTCTCGTTCCACTCCCTGCTCGTCTCGTAGAACTGCGCCTCGGCGACGGCCGTGAACCACTTGCGGAAGCTCTCGCGGTCGCCGTAGGAGCGGAGTTCTAAGGGGTCGGGGATGCCGTCGGAGTCGGTGTCTGCCCAGGCGGGCGCGGGCGCGGGCCTGGCCGCGGGCGGCGGGGCCTTCGCGGCGCCGGGGCGCGCGGCCGTCTGCTGGCATGCTGCGAAGAGTGAGAGCGCCGCGACGCAGAGAAGTAGGACGGGGGCTAGACGCAGAGGGGGAAGCATCCTTTCGACTTGCACGGACGGTTTCAACGACGAAGACGGGCGCGCTAAAACTAACACGGCTTTCGTAAAATGTCTTCCCCCTTTTTACGACGGCGCCCCCCGGCCGCCGTCAAACCCACGCCTCACGCCGCGGATTCTGCGCCCGACACACGGCCACCGCGAGACGGCCCCCGACAGTCCCGGAGCGTGAGGACGCGCCGCGGCAGGTGTGGCTAACCACAGGAAGAGCGTGAACCGTAAACCGTGACAAGAAGGAAACAGCTTTCCTTCTTGTCACGGTTTACGGTTCACGCTCTTCTCGCTTGCCTTCCCTGCCCCTTGCCGCTATCTTTCATCCCACACCGACAACACGGGACAAGGAAGGGTTTCAGACTGATGGCCGAGACGGGCAGACTGCGCGACGACCCCCTCTGGTTCAAGGACGCCGTTTTTTACGAGGTCTACGTCCGCGGCTTCTACGACTCGAACGGCGACGGCGTGGGCGACTTCCGGGGCCTGACGGAAAAGCTCGACTACCTCGAATGGCTCGGCGTGGACTGCCTCTGGCTCTTGCCGATGTACGCCTCGCCCTTGAGGGATGGCGGGTACGACATCGCCGACTACTACGCGATCCTGCCCGAGTACGGCACGCTGGAAGACTTCCGGCAGTTCATCGACGCCGCGCACGCACGCGGCATCCGCGTCATCACCGACCTCGTCGTCAACCACACCTCCGACCAGCACCCCTGGTTCAAGGAGGCTTCCTCGGCGCCCGACTCGCCGAAGCGCGACTGGTACGTCTGGAGCGACACGCCCGAGAAGTACAAGGAGGCGCGCATCATCTTCACCGACACGGAGAAGTCGAACTGGACTTGGTGCGAGACGGCGCAAGGGTTCTACTGGCACCGCTTCTTCTCGCACCAGCCCGACCTCAACTATGACAACCCCGCCGTGCAAGCGGCGATGCTCGAAGCCGTGGACTACTGGCTCGACTTCGGCATCGACGGCTTCCGCGCCGACGCCGTGCCCTACCTCTACGAGCGCGAGGGCACGAACTGCGAGAACCTGCCCGAGACGCACGAGTTTTTAAAGAAGCTCCGCGCGCACATCGAGCAGAAGCACCCGAACGCGGTGCTCCTCGCCGAGGCGAACCAGTGGCCCGAGGACGTGGTGGAATACTTCGGCCGGGGCGACGAGTTCCACATGGGCTACCACTTCCCCATCATGCCGCGCCTCTTCATGGCATTAAGGCAGGAGGACAGGAAGCCCATCGTCGAAATCCTCGAACGCACGCCCGCCATCCCCGAGAACTGCCAGTGGGGCATGTTCCTCCGCAACCACGACGAGCTGACTCTGGAGATGGTGACGGACGAGGAGCGCGACTACCTTTACAACGAGTACGCGAAGGACAGGCGGATGCGCTTGAACGTCGGCATCCGCCGCCGCCTCGCGCCGCTCCTCGACAACAGCCACCGGCGCATACAGCTTTTGCACGCGCTCCTCTTCAGCCTGCCGGGCTCGCCCTTCCTCTACTACGGCGACGAGATCGGCATGGGCGACAACATCTACCTCGGCGACCGCGACGGCGTGCGCACGCCGATGCAGTGGTCTTCCGACCGCAACGCAGGCTTCTCGAAGGCCGACTTCGAGAAGCTCTACTTCCCCGTCATCCACAACCCCGTCTACGGCTACGAGGTCGTCAACGTCGATTCGCAGTCGCGCTACGACACCTCGCTCCTCAACTGGATGCGGCAGATGATCCTGCTCAGGAAGCAGCACCAGGTCTTCGGGCGCGGCACGATGCGCTTCGTCAAGCCGGAGAACCGCAAAATCTTCGCCTTCGTCCGCGAGCACGACGGCGAAAAGGTGCTCTGCGTCTTCAACCTCTCGCAGTTCGCGCAGCCGGTCGAATTAGACCTCGCGGAGTTCGAGGGGTTCACGCCCGTCGAGATGCTCGGCAAGACGCGCTTCCCCCCGGTCAAGGGCGGCGCGCCGTACCAGTTGGCGCTCGCGCCCTTCGGCTTCTACTGGTTCCAGCTCGAAAGGCTTGACACTTCCGCAACAATAAAAGGTTAAGAGATGAGTTCGGCACAACAGACTGACCGAGAGGACGGAAAAAGGATGCTGAAGGCTCTGGGGAGCGGGCTGGTGGGCGCGTTCGCGCTCACGCTGGTGCACGAGACGGCGCGGCGCTACATCGACGACGCGCCGCGCATGGACGTGGTCGGCATGCGCGCCATCGCGAAGACGCTGCGCGCCGTGGACGTGGAGCCGCCCGTCCCTCTGCACGAGACGGCGCTCGTCGGCGAGCTGGTCTCGAACTCGCTCTACTACGGGCTGGTCGGCTTAGGCGACCCGGAGGACGGGCTCCGCAACGGCGCGGCTTTGGGCTTGGCCGCCGGACTGGCGGCCGTCTACCTCCCCGAGCAGCTCGGCCTCGGCCGCCAGCCGGCCAAGGACTCGGCCGAGACCAACCTCCTCACCGTCGCCTTCTACCTCCTCGGCGGCCTCGCCGCCGGCGCCGCCTACCAGGCGCTCTCAGAAGATGCGGAAGCCCGACCGTAAGGGAGGGCTTCGGCGATACATCAAAGGAGGGATGGTGAGAGACGGCGCGCCTCTCACCATCCCTCCTTTCTTTGTTACAAGTACGCCCTCCCTTCCGGTCAGGCTTCTGCAAGACGAAAATCAAGAACGATGGGGTCGTGGTCGGAGAGGACTTCGCCGCCGCCGCCCCTTAACCCGCCGACGACGCGGGGCGGCGACTGCGGGTCGGGCTCAACCCCTGTCCCCGCGAACCAGTCGAGCTTGAGCGAGCAGCGGCCGCCGTGGTCTCTGAGCGCCCACTCGATCCACCAGAAGCACCAGCGCGGCACCCATTCGCCCATGTTGGTGTTCGCCGCCAAATCCTTCACGTCGTAATGGAGCGTCCCGGCGCCCGGCTCGTTCAAAGGCGCGTAGGCGTAGCCGCGCCGCTCAAGCTCTCGGAAGAGCCCGCGCTCGAACCAGCGCTCGGGCTGCAAATAGTGTTTCTCGATGACGTGACCGACGCCCATCAGCACGCGCCGGAAGAAGCCCGCGATGGCGTAGACCGCGCGGCGCGAGTTGTAGGTCGAGGTGTTCCAGTCGCCCCCGACGAGGACGGGCAAGGGAGGCCCGAGCCGTTCGACGAAGTCGAGCACTACTTTCATCTGCCGCGCGCGGTGGCGCTGGCTCGAATGCGCGTCGAGGTGCAGGCTCACCGCGCGGAACGTGCCCGCGGGGTGCTCGATCTCGCAGACGACGGCGCGCTGACTTCCCAAACGCTTCTCGCGCCCCCTCATCTTGTCCTTGCCGTTCGGGAGCGCCAACGACCACGCGCGCCGAATCGGCCAGCGCGACAGCAAGGCGTTCCCGTGCAGGGCCTCCGCGTTCTCGCCCTCCGCCCCGCTCTCCAGCCCGCTCCCCTTGCTCAGGTTGACGTAGCACGGCGCGAACGCGTAGGCCATCCCGAGCGCTTCCGCGATCTCGCGCGCCACGTGCCGGTTGCCCGAGCGCGCCATGCCGTAGTCCAGCTCGGTCAGGAGCAGCACGTCGCTCCGGCCCAACACTTCGTCTTCACGCAGCACGCGCACAATCTCGTCCAGCTTGATCCCGCGCTCGATGTTCCAGGCGGTCGCGCGGACTGCGCCGCAGTCGAGCGGCGTCGCCCCTTCTTCCGAAATGAAGTCCTCTTGCTCGACGCCGCCGAGCACGCGCTCGACCTCGGGCCTGAGCCGCGCGTAGAGCGCCGAGGCTTCGAGCGCCTTCGTCGAGTGGAAGCGCGCCAGCTCCCCGAAGTGCGGCCTGAGACTGTGTTCGAGCGGCGAAGGTGCGGCGGTCGGCTGAAGGCTGAGTGTGTCCATCTGCGAGGCTTTGATGGTACAGTCTCCGGCCGAAATATTTCAAATTTGAAATCTCAAATTTCAAATGGAAACCAACGCAGAGCCCAGGCCGAACTTGCGCACCGAGCTGGTCGCGGGCGTGACCACCTTCTTCACGATGGCGTACATCGTCGTCGTCAACCCTTCGATCCTCTCGACCGAGGGGACGGGGATGCCCTTCTCGGGCGTGCTGACGGCGACCGTCTTGGTCTGCTTCGTGATGACGCTCTTGATGGGCGTCTACGCGCGGCTGCCGTTCGCGGTCGCGCCCGGCATGGGGCTCAACGCGTTCTTCGCCTTCACCATCATCATCGGGCGACGCGTACCGTGGCCGGTCGCGCTCGGCATCGTCTTCTGGGCGGGCGTGCTCTTTCTGCTCGTCTCGCTGACGCCCGTGCGCGAATCGATTGCGCGCGCCATCCCGCGACATCTGCGCAGCGCGACCGCCGCCGGCATCGGCGTCTTCCTCACCTTCATCGGCCTGAAGAACGCGGGCTTCATCGCCGCCGACCCGGTCACTTTCGTGAGACTCGGCAGGCTCGATTACCCGGCGCTGCTCATGCTGCTGGGGCTCGCCGTCACAGTCCTTTTGATGAAGTGGAAGAGCCCCTTCGCCTTCCTCGCGGGCATCTGCGTCGTGACGCTCGCCGGGTGGGCGCTCGGGCTGTTGGCCGCGCCGCCGAGCCTCTTCAGCGCGCCCGACTTCCGCAGCGTCTTCTTCAAGCTCGACGTCCTCGGCGCGCTCCGGCTCTCGCTGCTCCCGGCCGTCGTCGCCATCCTCTTCACAGACCTCTTCGACTCCATCTCGACCTTCATCGGCGTCTCGCAGGCGGCGGGGATGCTCGACGAGGAGGGGCAGCCGCGGCGCCTGCGGGAAGGTTTGATCGTGGACGCCTGGGCGACGCTGGGCGCGGGGCTGGCGGGGACTTCTTCGGGGACGGCCTACATCGAGTCGGTCGCGGGGATCAACACGGGCGGGCGGACGGGTTGGACTTCGGTCTTCACGGCCTTGTGCTTCCTGCCCTGCCTCTTCGTCGCGCCGCTGGCGGGGATGGTGCCGCCCTACGCGACGGCCGCGGTGCTCGTCCTCGTCGGCGCCTTCATGTTCAGCGGGGTGGCCGGGCTCGACTTCCGGCGCATCGAGGACGCGCTCCCCGCGTTCCTCACGATCATCCTCATCCCACTCACCTTCTCCATCACGCAGGGCATCCTCTGGGGATTCATCACGCACGCCGGCCTCTACACGCTGGCCGGGCGCACGCGCGAGGTCGGCCCCGTCATGTACGCGCTCGCGCTGGTCTCGGTGGGCCTGCTGTTGGTGGAAAGGTTCGCTTGAAGCGGCGGGCCGCGCTCACTCCTGCGGCAGCTTGAAGACGCGCGACAGCACGTCGAGGAGCGAGGTCGGCGTGTCGGGCTTCGACATCTCCGCGCGCAGCAGGCGCTTCTGCTCCGGCGTGAGCAAAGCCACCACGTCCCTGATGGTCTGGAGCCTGAGATTAGCCACGCCCGCGAGCGAGTCGAGCAGTTGCTTCGTCGTCCTCTCGTCCTCGGCCGCGGCGGGCGCTTCCGCGAGTATGTTCTCGTCAAACGCCTTCGCGGCCTGCGCGCCGAGCAGCGCCAGCGGCGCGGCCTCCAGCTTGGCCTTCGCCAGTATCGAGCGGATGGCGCGCTTCTGCTCCTCGCTCAAAGGGTAAGCGGGCGCGTCCGTCGCCGCGGCGTTCTGCGGGGCGGCGGCGGGCTTGGCACTACGCGCGCGGCCCCGGGTCTGCGCCGACGCCTGCCCGGCCGCAACGGCGAGGCAGAGCGCGAAGAAGATGATTGTCGTCAGCCTGGCTCTCGTCATCCGTCCTCCTGAATCGAAAGAATAGTAGGCAGTAGGCAGATGGCAGCAGGCAGTACGCCCCGCGTTATGGCAGTTGAAGGTTAATCCGAGAGTTTCGACGGCGGCGTCTTCAACTGCCTACTGCCATCTGCCTACTGCCTGCTGCCTACTGTCACCGCCACCTCTTCACCTTCTGGAAGCGCTTTTTGACCATGTCGCGCCGGAGCGGCGAGAGGCGGTCGAGGAAGAGGAGGCCGTCGCAGTGGTCGGTCTCGTGGAGGAAGCAGCGGGCGGCCAGGCCCTCGGCCTCGCGCTCGAACCACTCGCCGCGAACGTCCTGCGCGCGGAGCCGCACGCGCGCGGCGCGCTTGAGGGGCGCGTGAATCTTCCCGACCGAGAGGCAGCCCTCTTCGCCCCCCTGCTCGCCCTCGGCCGACAGAATCTCCGGGTTGGCCGCGACGAGCTTGACCCCTTCGCAGTCCATCACGAAGAGGCGCAGGCTCAGGCCGACCTGCGGCGCCGCCAGCCCCACGCCCTCCGCCGCGTACATCGTCTCGAACATGTCGGCGACGAGCCTTTCCAACTCCGCGTCGAACTTCTCCACGGCGCCGCCCGCCTCTTTCAGCACGCGCTCGGGGAACTCCGTGATCTCCATCAAGGCCATGCGGGGAGTTTAAAGGATGAGAGCGGAAGGATGAAGGCGGAAGGACGGGGAGACGGGGTGAGGGGGCGACGGGGTGACAGAAGCGATGTGTTAATCGCCACCTCTCCCCGTCGCCCCCTCACCCCGTCTCCCCGTCACGGCTCACTTCGCCAGCACGCTCTTCAAAAACTCGACCGCTGCGGGGTCGCCGGTGCGGCCGAGGAGGACGAAGGCGAGCTTGCGTATCTCGGGCTTGGCGTGGGTGCGTGCGATGTTGATGAGGAGCGGGACGGACTCTGAGACGGGGCGCTTGGCGATGGCGGAGACGGCCTGCTTCTGGAGTTCCGTGTCGGCGTCGTTGCTCGTCGCCGTCTGTTTGAGGGCGGAGATCGCCTGCTCGCCCGCGATCTCGCCGAGGCGCGCGACGGCCGCCTTGCGGAACTCGGTATCCGAGTCCTGCTGGGCCACGCGGATGAGGAACGCGGCGGCCGCCGGCCGGTCGTCGTTGCGCGCGATCTGCGTGAGCGCGGCGCGCCGCAGCTCGCGGTTCGACTGCGAGTTGTAGAGCGACTGCATCAGCGCGAGCGCCTGCGCGTCGCGCGCGCGGCCGTAGGCGGCGACGGCCGCCCGCCGCACGTCCTGCGACTCGCGCTCGTCGCGGGCGAGCTGCGCGAGGTACTCGCGCACTTCGGCGGCGACGGGCGGGAAGCCCAGGCCGCGCACGGCCCGCGCCCGCACCTGCTCGTCCGCGGACGTGCGCGCGACGTGCATCAGCGTCTCGGGCACGCGCCGGTCGTCGTGCAGGGAGACGGCCCACACGGCCTCGCTCTGCGGCGAGTCGGAGCGGTCGAGCGTCGGCGTCTCGGCGACCCCGCGCAGGAAGTTGAGGCTCTCCTCGTTGGGCGCGCGCCCCAGCCAGTAGACGGGGTAGCCCGCGTACTCGTGCCGGCGCGCGAGGTTGAAGATGTCGATGCGCTCGACGCGGCCCGAAGAGTCGCGCAGCGCGAAGATGCCGAGGCTGCGCGTCTCGAGGCCGGGGTAGTTCGAGATTGAAACGCCGTCGCCGACGAAGTAGGTGCCGCCGTCGCCCACGTCCCACGTGCCGCGGATGGAGAAGCGGCCGTCGTCGCTCACGTAGTCCACGTCCACGGCGACGCCCGGGCGCACGTCGAAGGAGTAGGCCGTCCAGTAGCGCGTCTGCCGCGCCGCGGCGGCCTGCGCGGCGGCGGCCTCGGCCCGGGCCTGGAGCGTCGCGCCCTGCACGGGCATGAAGCCCTGCTCCTGCTGCGCGGCGGCCGAGGCCGGCGCGAACGCGAGAAGGATGAAAGTTAAAAGTGCGAGCATCGGAAAACTCCTGCGGACTTTTGAGAACACCTGTCCCGACCTTCTCACGAAGAAGGTTGAAGAGTGCGGGCGCTGTCGCCTGTCTAAAGAACCTTTGGGAAGTTGTTCGCGGAGCCCCGTCGGGGCGGGATGTTTAGAGACCGGGATTCCCTTTTCAGCCCCCAGGCCCCGCGGGAGCGGGAGTCCAGGTCGCTCCTGCGGAGCTTGAGAGCGTTCAGGCGACCGAGGCTATAAACATCCCGCCCCTCCGGAGCCGGGGGCACGTGCTACTTCAGCATGTCTTCGAGGAACTTCATGACGCCGGGGTCTTTGCTGCGGCTGAGGTAGCTGATGGCGGCCTTGCGGCGGTCGAGCGGCTCGGCCGAGTTGCGCACGACCTGCTCCAGCTTCTGGTATGCGCGCTGGTTCTGGTACTGGCCGACGGCCTGGAGCAGGTGATCCTTGAGGTCGTTGTCGCGCTCCGAGTCGTAGAGCGAGAGGAGCACGTCCAGGTCCTGCTCGTCGCCGCGGTTCGGGATGGCGTGGATGGCCTGCGCGCGCAGCTGCACGTCCGAGGCCGAGCGCGCGATCTCGATCAGCTTGTTGAGAGCGCGCGGGTCTTTGCGCATCCCGAGCCCGGCGACGACGTACTTCTTCGTCTGCACGTCGGGCACGGCGTCGTAGAGGCGGAGCAGCTCGTCCACGACGTTCTCGCCGCGGCGGCGCGAGAGCAGCTCGATGGCGTGCGTGCGCGCCCGGGGGTTCTGGCCGCGCGTGGCGATCTCGCCGAGGATGGTGACGGCGCGCGGGTTGTCGTGCGAGAGGAGCGCGTGGATGGCCGAGTCGGTCGGGCTGATGTCGGCGTAGGTCGGCCCCATCGCGATCTCGCGCAGCACGTCGAGGGCGCGCTCGTCGTTCGTGCTCCCGAGGGCGCTGATGGCGCGCATGCGGAGCTTCTCGTCCGGCTCGGTGCGCGACATCTGGATGAGCGCGGGCACGGCCTCGGTGCCGCCGTAGCGGCCGAGCAGGATGATGGCCGCCTCCTTGAGCGGGGCGGGGTTGTTCGCGCGCAGCACCTCGGCCACGCGGGCCGAGCAGCCGACGCGGTCGTTCTCGCAGAGCGTCTTGAGCGCGATGATCTTCAACTCGACGTTGGCGTCCTTCTCGTCCACGTCGGCGGCGGGCTTGCCCAGCTTCGACAGGACTTCGAGGCGCAGGGCGTTGGCGTCGCGCGTCCACTGGGAGTTCGGGTAGTTCGCGAGCAGGCGCTTGAGCGTCGTCTCGGCCGCGGCGGGGTCGCCCTGCCGGTTGTGCGCGTAGGCGAGCCAGAAGAGCGCGGCGTCCACGTTCTTGTCCTTCGGGTACTGCGCGACGAAGCGGTCGAAGGCCGTGGCCGCCTGCTCCCACTGCTGCGCGTCCACGAGGCTCTGGCCCTGCCGGAAGGCGCGCACGGCCGCGTCGTTGTCGGACTGGACGAACCGGTGGAGCAGTTCCTTGGGCTGCGCGCTGGCGGGCGCGGCGCCGGCGGCCAGCAGGAGGCCGGCGAGGGCCAGGGCGGCGGCCAGGAGGCGCGAGCCCGCGTCCCGCCGGTGAATGATGTTGGGGTGAATCATGGCTTTTAGTCTTCCTTATTTTTTATGAATTGAATGAGCCGGCCGCACGCCCGCGTCCCCTCCTAGTAAACTTCGAGCGCGGCGACGATCTCGTTACTCCTCACGCGCTCGCGGATCGAGCGCACCTCTTCGCGGGAGGGCTTGTCGCCCATGTTCGCGATGTCGAGCAGGAAGGGCTCGATGCGGTCGAGCACCTGCTTGGACTCCTTGTCGCCCTTGACCTCGGCCTCCAGTTGGAGCGTGGCGTTCTCGGCGAGGAGCTTGCGGGAAAGGTCTTTCTCGTAGGCGATGTCGGTGTCGCCGGCCTCGGACGCGCGCGAGTTCTTGATGGAGCGCAGGAGCATCTGGGCGCGCTCGACGTGGCGCGCCACGCCCTTCTCGTCGGGGTCGAGCGGCCGCGCGTTCGACGCGACCACGTCGCCCGCGGGGGCCGAGGCGTTCACGAAGAGCGCCGCCGTGTCGTCAACGGGCGGGTGCTCCTGCCTGAACCTGACGATGCCGTCGTCCTTCGAAGGGGCGGGCGGACTGTTCAGCAG
Source organism: Acidobacteriota bacterium (assembly GCA_019242475.1). Taxonomy (GTDB): domain Bacteria; phylum Acidobacteriota; class Blastocatellia; order Pyrinomonadales; family Pyrinomonadaceae; genus QHXN01. The sequence goes on from JAFAVK010000066.1 coordinate 34,134, forward strand.
CTCGTCAACCCTGATGCCCGCGCCGGCCTCACGCCGCGCCGGATTCTCGCCGCGCGCCAGCTCGACCCCGCGCCCGCCCGCGCCCGTTTCGGAAGCGGCGGGAAAGTTTTCGACCTCGCCCGGGACGAAGGGGTTCACGCGCTTCGGGTTTTCAACTTCGCCACCGAGCTCACGGGCCGTCGGGCTCGCGGCGGGCGGGGCCGGGGTGTTCTGAAGGGCCACTTCCGACGCCGGGGCGTTGGGCCGCGCTCTGCGTGTGAGGTAGAGCGTCCCGGCCGCGGCGGCGACGACGAGCAGCGCGAGCGAGGAGGCGAGCGCGGGGCGGAGGGCCAGCGCTCCGAGCGCCGCGGCGAAACCCGCGCGCGCGCGGCTCAGAAAGGGCCGGCCCGCGGCCGGGCTCTCGGGCGAGGGGGGCGTGCGCGCGATCTCGGCGCTGACGCGCGCCCAGAGGTCGGGGGTGACTTCGAGCCCGCCGCGGTCGTAGCGCGCGTAAATCTCCTGCTCGAAGGAGAGGGCGTCGAGCGCCGCGGCACAAGTCTCGCAGGCCGAAAGGTGCGCGCCGAGCTGCTCGCCGGTCTGGCCCGTGACCTCGCCGTCGAAATACTCTTCGATTAACGGGAGGCAATCTTCACATCTCATCACTGCTCACCCCCAAGGTACGGGCCGATGCGCCTGCGCATCTCGGCGCGCGCGCGGTGCAAATCTGTCTTGAGCTTGCCGACGGAGAAGCCCGTGATCTCCGCGATCTCCTCGTAGCTGCGCTGCTGTAGAACTTTCAAAGTGAAGACCGTCCGCTTGTCCTCGTCCAACTTCAGCAGGGCGGCCTGGATGACGCCGCTCAACTCTTTATCGAGTAGAGCGCCGGAGGGCGTCCGCCCCTCGTCGCGCAACTCGAACGCGGGCTCGGCGTCCAGCTCGACGTTCCCCTCGTTGCGGCGGCGCGAGCGCAGCTGCTCGCGCGCGCAGTTCTTGGCGATGGCGAAGAGCCAGGTCGAGAGCTTCGTCTCCTCGCGCAGCCCGGCGAGCCCGCGGTAGGCGCGCACGAACGTCTCCTGCGCGAGGTCTTCGGCCAGGGCGCGGTCGCCGACCATGTCGAAGATGAAGCTGAGCACGGGGCGCGAGTAGCGGTCGAAGATTAGGCGGAAAGCCTCCTCGTCGCCGGCACGGACGCGCGTCACCAGTTCCTCCGTGCTGTTCATCAAGGCCCCAGCGTGCGCGCCCGGCTGCCCTAGCTCTAAACTCATTGTGTTGACTGCCAGCCGCTTCATGTCTAACACCGACAGTTAGTGGCAGACCCGCGGGGAAGGTTTCAGAAAAAACGTCGGGTGTCGGAAGGGGGGCGAAAAGCGAGGATAATCAGGGAAACTCAGACCGAATGCGCCCGCCGCCGTTGCGCTCGACCCATAAATTGTACTTGAGCTGGAGGTCTTGGAGGGCAGCCCTGAGCCGCTCGCGCTCCCCCTCGTCGCGGCAGGCTTCGAGGCGCGCGGCCGCCTCGTTCAGCTCCTTGATCAAGGCCGCCTCCTGGGGCAGCACGCCCGCGTTCTTCAGCACCGCGTAGCCGGCCCGCAGCTCCTCTGGCGTGTTGAAATAGGCGTCGAGGTTGACGGGGCGGCCCGCGCCTTCGAGGTCGTCGAACTCGCCCGCCTCCTGCGCCTCGCGTATCTTCTGCTCCACCAGTTTGTCGAACATTCCAGTCCCGAACTCCTTCGTCGTATTTTAAACCCGCTTCGTCTTCCAGCGCCCCCGGCGGAAGAAGTACGCGCTCACCACCGCGAGCGTCGAGAAGGCGACGGCCGCCGCGACGAAGACGCCGCGCGGCCCCATCCCGAACTTGAAGGCCAGCAGCCACGCCAAAGGAATCTCCCACAGCCAGAAGACGAAGACGTTGATGACGGTCGGCGTGCGCGTGTCGCCCGCGCCGTTGAAGCTCTGCGTCAGAACCATCCCGTAGGCGTAGAAGAGGAAGCCGCTGGAGATGATGCGCAGGCAGGAGACGCCGTAGGCGTGCACCTCCTCCCCGGCGGCCGCGTGCGTGAAGACGCCGACGATTGCGTCGGCGAAGACGAAGAACAGCAGGCCGACGCAGCCGAGGAAGATCATGTTGAAGAAGCCCGCGCGCCACACGGCCTTCTCCGCGCGCTCCGGCTTCCCCGCCCCGAGCGACTGGCCGACGAGCGTCGCCGCCGCGTTCGACATCCCCCACGAAGGCAGCAGCGCGAACATGATGATGCGCATCCCGATGATGTTGCCGGCGACGGCCGCGCTCCCGAAGCTGGCGACGATGATGTTGAGGACGATCCAGCTCGCCATCCCGACGAAGACCTGGAAGGTCGCCGTCCCCGACAGGCTGACGATCCGCCGGATGAGCAACGCGTCCGGGCGGAAGTGGCGGGCCGTGACGTGGATGCGCCCGCTCCCGCGCCAGAGTTTCGAAAAGGCGTAGAGCGCGCCCGTCCCGCGCCCGATGCTCGTCGCCACGGCCGCGCCCGTCACGCCCAGCTCGGGGAACGGCCCGAGCCCGAAGATGAGGCACGGCCCCAGCGCGATGTTGATGGCGTTGGCGAGCCACAGCACCCTCATCGCCACGGCCGCGTCGCCCGCCCCGCGGAAGGTGCCGTTGATGAGGAAGAGCATCATCACCGACACGTTGGCCCCGAGCATCACGCGCGTGAAGTTGCTCCCGCCCGCGACGACCGGGGCTTCGGCCCCCATCCACCCGAGCAGGCGCGGCGCGAGGGCGACGCCGAGCGCGCCGAGCACGAGCGAGACCAGGAGGCCGAGCAGGATGGTCTGACCCGCCGTGCGGGCCGCGCCCTCCGGGTCGCGCTCGCCCGTGCGGCGCGCCACCATCGCCGTCGCGCCGATGCTCAGCCCGATGCCGAGCGTGTAGACGAGCACCATCATCGACTCGGTCAGGCCGACCGCCGCGACGGCCTCCTTCCCCAGTCGGCCGACGAAGTACACGTCGCACACGACGAAGAGGCTCTCCATCAGCATCTCCAAGACCATCGGGACGGAGAGCAGGAGGATGGCGCGGCCGATTGAGCCTTCGGTGTAGTCGTACGTGGGGCGCGCGCCGCGCACGGCCTCGCGCACGGCGGCGAAGAGCCCGGGCTCTTTCTGTCCGGGGGCGTGTCGGAGAACTTCCGTCGAGTCAGGCATCGGCGTCCGGCGTCTTTCTTCGGGAGCGAAGGAAAGGTTGCGAATGGTCGGCGGCTTGAGTCTTGCAACTCGCCACGGGCGAACTGACGAATCACCCTTTATACGACAAAAACCGGCCGCGCGGCCGAGTTTATTTTCACGCCCGCGGGTTATACTAAGGTGAATTTGAAACTCGCGGTGAGGGTCTGGAATGACGATGAGCACTGAACAGACGAGGGAGTCGGCGACGCTCGCCGGCGGTTGCTTCTGGTGTCTGGAGGCGGTCTACAAGGAGCTGCGCGGCGTCGAGCGCGTCGTCTCGGGCTACGCGGGCGGGCACGTCCCGAACCCGACCTACCGGCAGGTCTGCGACGGCACGACCGGCCACGCGGAGGTCGTGCAGGTCACCTTCGACCCCGGCGTCGTCTCTTATAAAGAGCTGCTTGAAGTCTTCTTCACCATCCACGACCCGACGACCCTCAACCGGCAGGGCGCCGACGTGGGCACGCAGTACCGCTCGGCCGTCTTCTACCACACGCCCGGGCAGCGCGAGACGGCCGAGCAGGTCATCGCCGAGCTGACGGCCGCGGGCGTCTGGGACGCGCCCATCGTGACGGAGGTCGTGCCCTTAGACACCTTCTACCCGGCCGAGGACTACCACCAGGACTACTTCGAACAGAACCCCAATCAACCCTACTGCCGCGCCGTCGTCGCGCCGAAGGTCTCGAAGTTCCGCAAGCACTTTCTGGAAAAACTGAAGAAGGTTTAAATTGGCCCCGCGAAGCTCCGGGCAGTCCGCCAGCCGCTCCGGTTTGTCCTTTAACGATAAAGGCGGTCGTGCTTAATTCCCACGGCGCAGGCCGCCGGAAAGGCTTACCGAAATGGACGAAGAGAAGAGGCAGAGGCAGATGGATTTCATCCTCGAACAGCAGGCGCAGTTCGCTGCCCAGATTGGCCGGTTGGAAGACACAACCAGACAAATAGGTGAGAACGTGGTGCGGCTCGGCGGCGTCGTCGAGCGGCTCGGCGTCGTCGTTGAGCGTTTGGTTAACACCGTCGAGCGGCTAGCTCAGGTCATGGCCGAGCGTTTCGAGGCCATGGACAGACGGGCCGACGAGACCGATAGAAAACTCGACGCGCTCGTGGACGCACAGATTCGGACAGAAGAGGAGTCAAGAAAGATGCAAGCGGCCATCAGGAAACTGTCCGCGACGGTAGAGCGGCACATGGCTGATGGGCATGGCGGGAAAGAGCAACCAGAAAGTTAAAGCTCGCGCTCGGCGGCCTCGCGCAGCTCGCGGAAGAGGCGGGCGAGGTCTTGGGTGCGGTAGTTGGCGTTGAGGCCGCTCGGGTTGGGGAGCACCCAGACCGTGGCGGCCTCAAGCTTCTCGCCCTGCCGCCCGACCCCCGCCTTCGGGCGCGCGAAGGCCGAGCGGTAGGCGCCGACGCCGAGCACGGCGAGGAAGCGCGGCCGGTACCTCTTCACCTTCGCGCGCAGGAGCCGGCCGCCGCGCTCGAACTCTTCCGGGGCCAGCTCGGCGGCCGCCGCGGTCGCGCGCGCGACGACGTTCGTGATGCCGAGGCCGCGCGCGAGCAACTCCTCTTCCTCGAAAGCCGAGAGGCGCCGCTCGGTGAAGCCCGAGAGGTGGAGCGCCGGCCAGAAGCGGTTGCCCGGCCGCGCGAAGTGGTGCCCCACCGCCGCCGTGTAGAGCCCCGGGTTGATGCCGCAGAAGAGCACGCGCAGATCGGGCGCGATCACGTCCGGCACGCGCCTATCAGCCGCCGCCCGAATCTCCTCCTTCGTCGGCTTATGAATCTTGAGCACCCGGCGAGTGTAACCGGCCTGCCCCACGTCTGCGTAGCGGGTACGCGGCCAACTTACACGTTGACAACGCGGCCATCTTACTTTAGGCTTCACCCGCTTTTACCCGTGGCCCTGTCAGCCCCACTAGATTTCGCCTCTATCTTGCGCGTGGGGACTGCGGGCCGACCTCGCCTCCGACCAAAACACGTAGCGCAGCCGGCCGCGTCGTTCTCACGCGCCAAGCGTCGGGACAGATGACAGTCAACTTCACCAAGGAGCTGTTCGTACGCAGCGTGATTAGCCTTTACCGCGAGAGCGTCATTTCGCGCTTTCTCGGCTGGGTAAAGGTCGGCGGCAAGTACCCTTTCGACGACCGCGTGAAAGACCTCCGCGGCCGCCCGCTCGGGATGTTCTTCTACAACCAGCGGGCGACCTTCTTCTTCTTCGGCTTCCTCTACCTTCTGCTGCTCGCCGCGCTGGCCTGGCTCGTGCCGTCCGCCAACGCGGAGATGAAGAAGACCGTGTGGGTGCTCGCCGGCTTCTGGTCGGCGGGGGCGGTCATGACGGTGCTGCTGCACCCGCTGTTCAGGCGGCGGTTGAGCGACTGGGCAATGCACTCGGTCGAGGGCGAGTTCCCGCCGATGTTCGACGCCTACTTCGTGCTCGACTACGCGCTCGTCTTCCTGCTGGTCGTCGTCGGGCGCGCGACCGGTCTCAAGCTCGACGGGTTCATCTTCCTCCTCTTCGCCAACACCGTCGTCTACAGCACCTACATCCGCGGGTGGCACTTCTTCCCGCGCGTCCTGGCGGTGCTGGTCTCGCTGGTCATCATCGCCGCGCTCCTCTCGACGGGCATCGACATCGCCCTCACCGAGCCGCGCTGGTTCTATTCGCTGCTACAACTCGGGCCGATCCTCGGGACGCTGCTTGGCAGCGTCCTGCTCGTCTCGATGATCTCGCTGCTGCGGTCGCTGGAGAAGGGCGTGACGCAGATGCGGCTCGAACTCCTCGGCCGCTGCCAGATCGCCCTCTCCGGGCCGGTCGTCGAGCCGGGCCCGGATGTGCCCGACGGCGAGCGCGGACGGGCCATCACCCGGCAGTTCCACGAGCGCGTGCAGCACATGCTTGCCGACCTCTGCTCCATCGGCGAGCCGTTCTGGTACGACGCCGCCTGCCTGTGGCTCATTGTCGAACATCGCGACCGCGACGAGGTCTTCCTCCCGGGGCCGTGTCACAACTTCGACGAGGCCGAGATCAACGACGAGGGCATCGACTGCTCGTCCGGCTTCCTCGGCTACGAAGACCTGGAGATGATTACCTCGACCAGGTACCACTCCGGCCGCGGGCAGTCGATCCCGCCCTCGTTCCGCAGCGACGTGGACGCCCCCGCGGCCTTCATCCCGCTCTACCGCATCGAGAGGCGCGCGGGCGCGCGCGGGGACGTGGCGGCCGCCGACGGCGGGGCCGCCGCCCCCGCGCAGCGCAGGCGCATCGGCGTGCTCTCGCTCTACGGCGAGCGCGGGGGGCCGCCGCTCCAGCGGCAGGAGGAGTTCTTCCTGCGTTCGCTCGGCTCGATCCTCACCGGCGCGATGGAGCAGTGGGAAGCACGCTACGACGACTTCCCGCAGAAGGAGCTTGACGACCTGCTCGCCTGCGAGACGCTCCAGGAGGTCTTCGACCGGACGGCCCTCATCATGCAGAACTACCTCATGGCATCCGGGTGCATGGTGGTCTTCCGCCCCGACCCGAGGCGGAGGCCGATGGAGATCCGCGCCTACAGGGGCTTCGACCACACCATCCTCCGGAGCGCCTACGAGGTCGGCGTCGGGCTGACCGGCAGGTGCGCCGAGGAGGGCATGCCGTTCCGCCGCGACAACGCCCGGAAGCACGCCAGGGACTTCGAGCCCACGCTCTTCCGCAACATGGAGCGCTCGCTCGGCGAGAAGATTCACTCCTGGATGGCCGTCCCCATCGGCCCGCGCGACCGCAACTACGGCGTCATCAAGGTCGTCAACCGCAAGTCCTACTGCGGGTGGTTCTCCGAGGACGACCAGCGGCTCGCCCAGAGCCTCGCGTTCCGCCTCCGCGTCGTCGTCGAGAAGTTCCTCCAGCTGGAGGAGCTGCGCGTCGCGACGGACAAGGCCCGGCGCCACTCCGAGGCGGCCAGCCGCGAGCAGCAGAAGGCGGAGCGGATGGCCGCCCTGCGGCAGAAGGAGCTGATGATCATCACGCACCAGTTGCAGGGGCCGCTCTCCTCAGTCGTCGGCGCCATCACCAGCCTTCAGGGCCAGGGGCTGCCGCGCCTCCTCCGCGAGAACCTCGATTACGTCCACGACCTCGTCGAAGACTGCCTCGCCCTCTGCAACGGCACCTCGACCAGCTTCGCCCTCGACGCCGGCCGCCGCACGACCTTCGGCGTCGAGGAGCTGGACGCGCAGGCCGAGATGGAGATGCTCAGCCGGCGGCTCCAGAAGACCAACGCGCGCCACGACCTGAACTTCTACTGCCCGAAGGTGGCCGACTTCCCCGTCCTGCGCATGAACCGCGACGTCTTCATCAGCGTCATGTACAGCCTGATCCACAACGCGATGAAGTACGCCGACGACCACTCGGAGGTGAGCCTCATCTGCACCTACGCCGACGGCGCGCCCGTGCTCGAAGTGCACAGCTTCGGCGAGCCGATCCCGCTGGCCGAGGCCGATGACATCTTCGAACTCTTCCGCCGCGGCTCGGTCGTCGAGCGGACGGGCCGCCACCACAGCGGGGTGGGGCTCGGCCTCTGGGTGGCGCGGCTGCTGATGAGCGCCGTCGGCGGCGGTCTGACAGTGAGGCTCTCGCCCTCGGCGCCGCGCCTCGCCATCTTCATCGTCCACCTGCCGCCGTCGGCCGGGGCCCCCGCCGAGACTATACGCGGAGGCCGAACCTTGCTAAGCTCCGCGGAAAGCGAGAGGGGGAGGGACTGACGTTCATGCGCATCCTTTGGCTCGACAACGATGTCAACTACCTGATGCCCTACGTCGGTGCGCTCAAGGCCGAGGGCTTCGAGGTCACGGTCGTCAGGTCGGTCGGGGAGGCCGCGTTCCGGCTCGCCGACCCGAATGGCGGACGCTACAACCTTCTGATCCTCGACGTGATGATTCCCTCGAAGAACGAGAGCGAGGAAGCCGACTACACGCCGGAGGAGACCGGCCACGGGTACCGGACGGGGCTGGTCTTCTACCGCCGGAGGAAGAAGGAGCTGGCGGAGGCCGGGACGAAAGTCCTCGTCCTCACCGTCATGCTCGGCGGCGAGGTGCTGAACGACTTCATCGCCGAAGGGCTCCCCGCGGAGAACTACGCCACGAAATACTCTCTGCGCGCGATGCCGACCTTCCGGCGCCGGATCAGGTCGATTCTGTACGGGATGGGTTGACGGAACGAGACGCGCGCCGGCCCGCGCCAGCCTTACGCCCGGGCTTCCCCGCGCCAACGCACGCATGACGAACGGCCCCACCAGCCGAGCCCCCACGCCGCACGGAGGAAGGCTCCGCGTCTTCGTCGGCTCGACCAGCGCCGACCTCGGGCGCGAGCGGCAGACGCTCCGGCGCGCCCTCGCCGCCATGGACGGCGTCGAGTACGTCGGCATGGAAAACTTCGGCAGCCGCCCCAAAAGCCCCCGGGAGGTCTGCCTCCGCGAGGTCGCCGCCTCGCACATCTACGTCGGCCTCTTCGGCAGTCGCTACGGCTCGCTCGACCCCGTGAGCGGGCTCTCCATGACCGAGATCGAATACAGGGAGGCGCGCCGCTGCGGCCTGCCGTGCCTCATCTACTTCAAGGCCGACGGCGGAGCCGGCCCGGAGCCCGAAGCGCGGCTACGCGCACTGAAGGAGGAGATCGGCCGCGACCTCACCGTGGACTTCTTCGACGACCCGGGGGCCCTCGCGACCAAGGTCACGACGGCGCTCTTCAACCTCACGGGTGGGCGCGCGGCCACGGCCGCCCCCCCCGCCGACGTCTCGCCGGCACGCCTCCACGCCGTGCTGGTGCGGCTCTTCGACCTCGAAGAGTTGAAGACGCTCTGCTTCAGGCTCGGCGTCGATTACGAAAGACTGGGGGGGGCCGGCAAAGATGCCAAGGCGCGGGAGTTGATCGCGTACATGTCGCGGCGCGCCAGGCTCTGCGCGCTCGCCAAGGAGGTCGGGCGGCAACGGCCCGGCGCGGATTGGAGCTGAGAGAGATATGGCGTCTGACTTCCGATACGAGCCGGTGAAGGTGCTGACGGTGATGCTGGACAGGCTCGCCACCAAAGAGTTGCGCACCTTCTGTTTCATCCTGTCGGAGCGGGGGTTCACAGACCTCGACTACGCCAGTCTGGAGGGCGACGAGAAGGACATGAAGACGCTCTCGCTGGTGCAGTACGCGCAGAAGCGCAACCTGGTTGACCGGCTGGTCGAAGAACTCGTCAAGTTTCGACCCGACATCGACCAGCGCGAGATGGAGCGCGACGGGCCGCCGGGCACGGAGATGAAGGATGAACAGGTGCCCCTCCCGGACTTCGTGAGGTGGGGCCACTGGCGGAGCTGGTGGCGCTGGTGCGTCTGGGTGCCGACGGCGCTCCTGTGCGTGCTGTGGCTCTGCGAGAAGTTCGACAAAGACGTCCTCAGCGCCTACAAACTCGTCTTCGAGCACGGCGAGATGCTCGTCCTCTCGGCGCTGATTCTCTTCGGCGTCTCGGTGCAGATCAAGAAGCTGCAGGCCGAAGACCTGAACGTCTCCCGCACGCTGAAGTGGTCGGCCCGGAGCGGCGGCGTGCTCCTACTGGTCGTCTTCGACTTCGTGAAACACTGCGCCCACGGCGGTCGTTGTCTTATAGAGCTTGATGACAGGATACTGAAGATGTACTCGGGGCTCACACTCGCCGTGACGGTCGTCTCGATCATCTTCGGCTACTACGCCTACTGGAAGGTCAAGGAGGCGGTTACCAAGGCGTGAGCCGGCGCGGCTGCGCGCGCCGCTCCGCCCGCGTATGATAGACGTGATGCTACAGCTTGTCACAGTCGGCCTCGTCCTGTTGGGCGTGTATCTGCTGTACGCGGCCGTCAGGACGCGGCGGGTCGTCCGCGCCCGCGGCGGGGGCAGACGGCTCCGCGCGCCGTCGGTCGGCGAGGATCACGAGAAGAATGCGTGGATTCAGGTCGAGTTGGATCGGGCCTGGTCGCTCATCGAGTCGCGCGACGAGGGCGAAGTCATCGCCGGCCTCCAAATCCTTGCCGCCCTCGGCTCGTCGATTACACACCTGTACTTCTTCCGCCGGGTGCTGGCCTTGACCCAGGACGCCAACGCGCAGATCGCCGAGCACGCGCGCCTCGCCTTCCGGAAGGTGGCGCGCCTGTCCAAAGGCTCCTGAGCCGCGCGGCCGCGCCCCGGCCCCGTGTAAGGGTTCGACCTCAAACCGCCGCCCTGGAGGCGGAACGTCAGGTCAGCATTTTGTAGATGAGCTGCGCGAGAACCAGCATCGCCCCGCCCGCCCGGTACACTCCCTCCGACCAATCCGTGTCGTCCAGCATATAGAAGAAAAGGTGTAGCGGTATGTAATCAGGGTTCGGGTCAATCTGGATATTCTCTAACCACGTTTGCCACAAGCTCTGAATGTCTTCCGGCTTTTGTGCAACCCGTTCTCGGGCCAAGTAGGACGGCGCCTTTTTTGAGAATCTGCCAAGCAGATCATCAAAACTAGCAAACCCCATCGTCCCGCAATGCCCCTCGATCTCCTTACCGTAGCCCTGTTGTAAACAGAGCATGATAAAGCCGAGGACATCCGCCACCACCTGGTTACGCTTAACAATCGAGCTGTTGGATAATAATTGTGAGTTCTTCCCGATATGCCCGTCGATGCTATCGGCGTCTATGTCCTCAAGTATTATGAGCCGCTGCTGAACGACGTTATGATTTTTGTCCTCCAGCCGCAACGCATCGAGTGACAAGGGGGTGTAGGGAAGTACGGAGAACCCCCCAATGGAGTATTGAGGCTGGTAGGTCACGGAGAGAGGCTTGAGCGGCTTAGCCGGCGAGTAAGTGCCCGACAAGATGTCTGTCGTCGAGTGGCCTTCCCCCCAGGCCCGGAAGTACGGGTCTAGCTTGTCGAAAGGCTCGTCGAAGGTTTTTTCCGACTCGGGTGCGACTTTGAGCACCGCGCCTCTGTACGCATCCTGGGCATAGTATTGCGCGAAAAAGTAGGTGAACACTTCTTCGTCGAACGAGTTGAATTGTTTGGCAATAACCCTGAGTATCTCCAGGTGGGGCTTGAGCTTTTCTTCAATCGCGGCCAGGACACCCGGGAACTGGCCCAAGGTGTGTATGTGGGGAGGGATGTCTTCGCCAGCGCGGAGAGGGATTCTATCTAACAGTTGACTGATTCGCTTTACCTTCTCGTGTTCGAGGCGCCCGACGGTGTTATCCCCCCAGAGCAATTTTGCCAGCCCCAGATACCGGCTGCTTATCTGCTCTAATTTCTTTCCACTTATTTTCTTCGCCTTGTCGTAAGGAACGATCTCGTGCCGCTTCGGCTGGATTCCCACGGCCTCGTATAAGCGAGTTCGCTTATCTAAACAGACGCGGAGCCCTGTATCTATGTCCCTGTTCGTCAGCGTCGGGAATTGCCGGATGGAGCGATTCGAACTCATCCAGGAAATGTCGGCGAGCATGACCTCCATGTCATAACCCAGCGCCCAGGAGGTTCGGTAAGCGCGGCCGAGGTCGGCCAAAAGCAGGATGGAATCTTCGATGGGACTTAAGCCGTGGCATATCAGAACGTGCTTGACGTGTTGTAACTGTTCCGGGGTTTCAAGATTTATAAACTGTGCTTTGAGCCCCTCTTCATCGTGCTCTCTCAAGCACTGGATCATGCTGTCCGTTAATTCATCTGGCCTATCCGCCGTCACGTCGTCCGAAGATTTTCTGGTCTTTCCTAAACACAGATAAGCACATTTACCCAACAGCCTCTCCGGGAGGGCAAGAAATATCGCGTCGGGCACTGCCTTGGGGCTGTCGGATACAAATTTGCAGGCGTCAAGGAGCCTTTTATAAAAAGGTTGTTTGAGGGCCGTATAAGTACGAGTATTTTCAAATTCACTTCCCTTTACGTCAACAGATCGTGCAAGCGCCCGGTTCCGAGACCACTCGGCGAGCTTGTACATATTGAGCATGGCTTCCTCCTTCGTCGTCCTACGGCGAGATGCGACCTGCCTTGTTGAATATGCAAAAACTTGATCGGGTATTTCGGGGGAGCGAGGGGGCCGACAACGGGCACCCCTTTCTTCATCTTCTAATGTCGGTTATTTGCCCGTTAGAGGCAGATGCTCTTAATAACATCGGTGACAGGTACGCCGGCCGCCTCCGCCGCCCCTTTCACCGAACGGCATGGCTGATTGAAGTTGATTACTTCGGCCTGAATCCTATTTGTTATCAAGTATTCTTTTAACTTTTCACCGTAGGTGCTCATAAGATCACTTGTCCGTGTAACTACAAGTCTCCTTTGCTCGGGAGTTCTACCGGCCATGGCCTCCAGGAGAAATAAAGCCCCCAAGGGGTTTCTTATAGTTAAGATGAAGTGATGCAGTGAAAATTGACGAGGGTAAGGCTCCCGCCAATCAATAGCCAACCTTGAGCAGCGAGACGGTATACCTGTTCAATAAGGAAGTCAAGGATTTCCACCCTGACGAGAGGATGCCCCCGAGCGGGCAGTTACCGCCAATTATTGGTTAACGCGACACGGCGGACGACGCGCGGGCCGGCGCGCCAGTCTTCGTTGAGGTCGAGGCGGTAGGTCTCGATCCGCGGGGAGAGGCAGCGGGCGAGCGCGTGGAAGGAGCGGTGGAAGCGGAGCATGGGGGCGACGAGGTAGAGGAGCGGCGGCTCGTCGGAGAGTTCGGCGTCGCCGAAGAGGCCGGCGCCGTTGATGTGGCCGGCGCGGCGCTGCGCCTCGACGCGCCGCCAGTAGTCCGCGCCCTGGAGCGCGAGCGCGGCGTCCTCCGAGACCTTCAGCTCGACGACGACGAGGCGGCCGTCGCGGCGCAGCGCCAGGAGGTCTACGGGTCGCGCGGCGGCGCCGGGCGCGGCGCGGAACTGCGCGTGGATGGGCGCGAGGCGGAGGCCGGGGTCGAGGCGCGTCACGTCGCGGCGCAGGAGGGCTTCGAGCCACGCCTCGGGCGCGGCGCGGTAGAGCGCGTGGCGGCGCTCGGGCGCGGCCGCGCGCCTGTGCTCTCGGAGCGCGTCGAGGAGGTTGAAGAAGTCCGCCTCCTTCCCTTCCTCAAACAAGTCTCGATGATTGCCGACGCCGAACCAGAGTTGCTCCCTCCCGGCCACGCGCCGTACGCGCGCGAAGGGCAGGCCGTGGAAGCGCAGCGTCTCGCCGTAGCGCGCGCGCACGAAGTCGATCTCGTCGGGCGCGAGCGCGACGACGCCCGCGGTCAACTCCGAAGGCGCACGCCCCGCGGCGCGTGCAAGTCTCGGGGCCGGCGCGTCGAGTAGTTCTTCGAGCGTCGGCACGTCAAGAAGCGACGGGCGGCGCTCCCCTTCCGCCAACTCATAAAGGGAGACGCGCTCGCGGAGACCTTCGCGCAGCAGCGGGAGTCGTTCGCTGACGGCCGCCGCCAGCGCCCGCGGCGCGACGAGCCGGAGCGTACGCGCGCCGCGCCCGCCCTCGCCCAATCTCTCGAACCAGAGCAGCGCGGACGTGAGAAAGCTCTCGACCGCCTCGGCGCCCGCGGGCACGACCGGCGCCGCGAGCGCGACGTGTTCCGACCCGACGGCCTTCATCCGCAACAGCACGCGCGCCCAGCGCCCCGGCTCGCCGCGCCGCGCGCCCGGACTCAGCGACGCGTGTTCGAGCCGCGCGCACGCCGCCTCGCAGAACAGCGCGGCCAGACGTTCGCACTCCGCGCGCCTGGCATCCGCCACCGCCGCGCGCGCCGACGCCACGGGCGCGCGCGGCACCAGCGAGAGAAGCGCGCGCCTTGCCCCCGCCCTGCCGACGGCTTCGAGGTAGAGCCCCTCCCCTTCCGCGCGCCACGCCGCGACCCGCCAACGGCGCAGGCCCGACTCGCCCCAGTAAGAGAAGACGAGCGAGCCTCCCGCCACGCGCAGCTCCCACTCGCCGCGCCGCAGCTCGACGGCCGCCGCCGCGTCGCGCCCCTCGCGCAGGAACCAGGCGGCGCGCGCTTCGAGCAGGCGCGCGAGCAGACGCGAGGCCGCTTCCACTTTGTCGTGGCTGTCGAGACGGTTCACGGGTGACTTTGTGAAGCGTGGCGGCGCTCTACGGGGTCGCGGGTTCGCGGGTGTCGGCGGGCGTATGCTAACATCGAACCACTTCGGCCAAACGAAAAATCTGCGGCGGGTAATCTCTAGAGGGGTGGGGGGCGCCGTTAACGCTGTGCGGGCGGCGCCCGTCATTATTATGGGACGTGTGAAGAAGGTCTTGAAGTGGTCGCTGGTGGTCGTGGCTCTGCTCTTTGTGGGGGCGCAGTTCTACCGGCCCGACCGGACGAACCCGCCGGTGGACGAGCGCAAGACGATGCGGGCCAACACGCAGATGACGCCCGAGGTCGCGGCCGTCCTCCAACGCTCGTGCAAAGACTGCCACTCGTCCGAGACGGCCTGGCCCTGGTACTCGAACGTCTCGCCGGCCTCCTGGTTCTTGAAGAACCACGTGGAGGACGGTCGCCGCCAGCTTTCGTTCTCCGAGTGGGCGACCTACCCGAAGCGCAAGCGCGAGCGCAAGCTCCACGAGATGTGCGAGCAGGTCGAGTCGGGCGAGATGCCGCTCAAGACCTACCTGCCGCTCCACCCGAGCGCCAAGCTCTCGGACGAGGACAGGCGACTCATCTGCGACTGGACGAAGCAGGAGGAGGAGCGCCAGCCCGAAACGTTGCCGGCGCAGGGCGGGGATTAGGAACTATCCGCGCCGCCGCGCGTGAAAACGGCGCGGGGATTTCGGGCCAACCCGCCGGCGGCGCGCGGGCATCGGAATCTCTCGCCGCTCCCCGAAAGTTTTCCGACAACCCCCTGGCATTGGAACGGGCCGCCCGCGCGCGCTCTGACGGCTCCAGCGACCCCGGATGAAAGGTTTATGAGAAGGACTTTTTACGCCTCGACCTTCGCACTCTTACTCGCCGCGCTCGGCTCGGCCGCAGCGTCCGCGCAGGCGCCGGCCGCCGCTTCGCTCCCGCTGCCGGCCTCGGACGCGCTGCTCACGCTCGACGTGCGCACGCTCTTCGCCGAAGTCATCCCGCGCGCGCTCGCCTCGGACGCGGCGCGGCTCGCGCAGTTGAACGCCGACGTGGCGGAGTTCAAGGCCCGCACCGGCATCGACGCGCGCGACTTCGACACGCTCGCCGTCGGCGCGCGCATCGTCGCGCTGCCTTCGGGCGCGGTCAAGTTCGACCGCGTGACGGCGGTCGCGCGCGGCAGGTTCAAGGCGGAGGCGCTCGTCGCGGCCGCGCGCGCCGCCGCGAAGGGCGGGCTCGCGGAGCAGGCGTACGGCGGCAAAACGGTCTACGTCGCGGCGGTCAACGACCAGCTCAAGCTCTTCGGCCTGGCACGGATGCGCGTGAAGGACTTGGCCTTCGCCGTGCTCGACCAGAACACGCTGGCGCTCGGCGAGCCGGAGGACGTGCGCGCGGCCATCGACGCGCAGGCCGGCCGCGGGCGCGCCGACCTGAGCCCGCTCAACTTCCCGAAAGACCCGGGCACCTTCCTCGCCTTCGCCGGCAACGTGCCGGCGGGCGCGCTGGCCGGCGTGGAGACGGGGCTCTCGCCGAACGTTGACCGCGCCATCCAGTCCGTCCGCGGCTTCTACGGGACGGCCGGCTCGACGGCCGCGGGCGCGCAGCTGATGACGACGCTGCGCGCGGGCACGGCCGCCGACGCCAAGCAGCTTTACGACGTGGTGGGCGCGCTCCGGCAGGTCGCGCCCGGCTTCATCTCGCTGGCCGGCCCGAAGTGGGGCTTCGCCGGCCCGATGGTCAGCAACATGAAGGTCACGACCAAGGGCAACGAAGTCCAACTCCGCCTCGACGTGCCGCAGGCCGACATCGTGACGGTGCTGAAGGCACTGTAAGGGCGAAGGGGAAGACGGGGAGACAGGGGGACGGGGTGACGGGGAGAAGTTGAATCTTCTCCCCGTCACCCCGTCCCCCTGTCTCCCCGTCCGCTTCTTACTTCGACGTGTCGAGCGGCGGGATGTTGACGGGCGGGCGGCGGGGCAGGGCGGCGGGCTCGTCCTGGTCGAGCTGGGCGAGCGTGTCGCGGTAGATTTCGATCTGCCCCTTCTCTTCGAGCCGGCGGCGCGCCTCGACGAGGAAGTCGTCGAAGAGCTGCCCGCGCCGCTCTTCGAGCGCGCGCTCGGTCAGGTCGGCCTTCTGCTTCTCGAAATCCTCGGGCTTCGAGTCCCGGCGCTCCTTGACCGCGACGACGACCCACTTGTCGCCGACCTTGACGGGCGTCTTGGTCGCCTCGCCCGTCTTGAGCTGGTAGACGGCGGCGTCGAGCGCCGGGTCGGCGCCGGCCGAGCCGAGCGGGCGGCCGAGCTTGAACGCCTCCTCGTCCTCCGCCTTGAGGCCGGCCTTCGCGGCGGCCGCCTTCAGCGCGTCCACGCCGCCCGCCGCGGAGGCGATCTCTTTCGCCGTCTGTTCGAGCTGCTCGCCGGCGCGCGCGGTCTTGAAATCCCCCGCGACCCTGTCCTTCACCTCGTCGAACTCGGGGATGCGCGGGTCGCGCTTCTCGACGAGCTGCGGGATGGCGAAGCCGCCCTTGACGCCGACGAAGTCGCCGACGGCGCCGGCCTCTTCGAGCGGCTTGATCTTCTCCTCGAACTGCGGGCTGGAGCCGATCTCGGGCACCTCGTCGCCGGGCTGGATGAAGGGGGTCTCCTTGACCATCTCGGCCGGCGTCATGTTGGCCTGCGCGGCGAACTCCTGCGCCACCTTCTGCGGGTCGCGCGTCTCCTTCAGGCGGTCGTTCGCCTTGCGCGCGAGGTCTTGCGCGACGTTGTAGGAGCGGCGGTTGCGCAAGGAGACGAGCAGCTCCGGCTTCGCGTCCTCGAACGTCTTCGGCACGGCCGCACCGCGGCGGAAGATGTAGTAGGCGTTGCCGGTCTTGAGGGGGTCGCCGACCTGGCCCTCCTTCATGTCGAGCGTGTTCTGCAAGAGGTCGTTGACGTTGCCGACCGTCCCCGGGGCGTTCGGCTTGCGGGCCGGGTTGCGCTTGACGGGGTTGGGGAGCCAGCCGCCCTCCTTCGCCGTCGCGGGGTCTTCGGAGTTGCCGCGCGCCTGCTCGGCGAAGTCCTCCTCGGAGGCCGTCAGGTCGTCCTTGCGGATGCGCCCGACGATCTCCGAAGCCTTCTTCAGCACGTCCTGGTCGAGTTCGGGGCGCGCGACCTTGAGGACGATCTGCTGGACGCGGACGCCGGCCATCTTGTTCTCCGGCTTGAGCGAGTCGTACTCCTTGTGCAGGTCTTCGTCGGGGATGTTCAGCTTCTGCCCGACCTTCTCCTGGTTGACGAAGACGTACCGAATCTTCTTCTGCTCTTCGAGGAAGCGGTAGTCGGTCTTGTGCGCGTCGAAGTACTGGCGCAGCTCCTCGTCGGAAGGGTTGATCTTCTTCGCCACGTCCTCGGCGGTGACGGCGACGTAGGCGAGGTCGAACTGGGTGTTTTCGCGCTGGTACTGGTCGCGGACTTCCGCCTCGGAGACCTGCGCGCCGGCCGAGACGAAGGACTGGAGCTTCTGCTCGGCGAGCGCGTCGCGGACGCTCTGCTCGAAGAGCGCGACGCTGCCGTAGTTGCGCACGACGTAGTCCTTGTAGAGCTTCACGTCGAACTGCCCGGTCGAGGGGTCGCTGAACTGGCGGGCGATCTCGTCGCGCACCTCCGCGTCGGAGGCGCCGAAGCCGAGGCGGCGCGCCTCCTGGAGCGAGATGCGGCTGTTGATGGCCTGGTCGAGGAGGCGGTCGTTGGTCATCCCGATCTGCGCGAGGCTGAACTGGCCGTTGAACCGCGCCTCGAACTTCTTCTTGAGGAGCGTGAAGTCGGCGACGGTCACCTCGTCGCCGTTGACCTTGGCGAGCACCTCGCGGCTCTTGAAGGGGTTGGCGATGACCGCGTTCGGGCGGTTGTAGACGCCGGCGATGACCATGCCGAGCACCATCAGGAACGCGAAAAAGCCGATGACGTATTTCCGCGTCCGCTCCATGCGTGTGAAAAACTTGAGCATTGCTGAATACCTTCTCTGTAAACGAGGGTTTCGGATTCGGACTTCCAAGGGGCGCGGGGCGCGTAGGACGGGCGCTCGGCGCACCCCGCAAAAGGCGGATTGTATCCGACGCCCCGCGCGCCGCGCAAACGGGGGAACAGTGGGCAGTTTTCAGTTTTTAGTTTTCAGTCGGACAAGCTCTTACTGAAAACTGAAAACTGTCCTACTGCCTACTGCTTTTCGTAAATCTCCACCTCGATGATGCTGAGCGTGTTCTTCGTGCCGCCCTTGCCGGCGGCGGACTGCGGGTCGGGCGTGCCGGGTATCTCGATGATGTTGCCGAAGGCGTCGCGGTTGCTGGCGCCGCCGGTCAGCTCGACGCGGAGGCTCTCGGCCGTCACGGGCGGGAAGGAGAGGGTGACGTAGCCGAGGCTGCGCGGCGTGCTGCCCTCGAAGACGACGCGGTCGCCCGCGAGGACGCGCAGCGGGTAGGACTGCGTCCGCCAGCCCGCGAGCTTCAAGACGACCTCGCCGACCCGCGCCGGCCGCCCGAAGTCGAATTTGATCCAGCCGTGCGCGAGATCGCCGTCGCTCGACCAGTCAGTCGTCTCGTCGTCGTCGAAGCTCCGCGCGGCGCGCGCCTCGTTCGACCCGGCGGTCACGCGCGCTATCGAGACCGGCGTGCGCGAGACTTTGAAGGACGGCCCGGCGGGCGTCGGGCCGCGGCTGAAGAGCGAGGGAACGCCCGCGTCCGGCAGCTCCAACGAGAGCCCGCCTTCGACCTTCGAGGGCCGCGCCGCGATTTCGACCGACGCCGGCTTCAGACCGTCCGCGGACGCCGTGAGGACGACCTTGCCCGCCTGCGTCGTCGAGCGCAGGGTGACGCGGTTGACGCCGTTCTCGACCGGCAGACTCTTCGAGAGGATGTAGTTGTCCGGCCCCTGCGCGATGCCGCCGCGCCACTCGGCCGGGCCGGAGAGGGTGAAGTTAATCGTGTTCAGGGCCGTCGGGCAGCGCTGGCCCTCGGCGTCCACGACCTCCACGTCCACGAGCGCGAGGTCGGCGCCGTCGGCGCGCATGCCGCCCGTCTGAAAGCTCGGCGTCAGGCGCACGGCCGCGGGCGGCCCCGCCGTCCGCTTGTGATCCTCGGCCACCCTCTTCCCCGCGCCGTCGTAGCCCACGGCCGAGAGCGTGCCGGGCTTCCACTCCACGTCCTTGAAGGTGTAGAGGAAGCGGCTCGACTGCTCGCCGAAGCCGAGCGACTTGCCGTTGAGGAACAACTCGACTTTGTCGGCGCTTGAGATGACGTAGACCGGCTTCCTCGTCCCCGGCTGATAGTTCCAGTGGCCGACGATGTGCGCGCGCGCCCGCTCCACGTCCACCCAG
The DNA here is from genome assembly GCA_019242475.1 of Acidobacteriota bacterium. Classification (GTDB taxonomy): domain Bacteria; phylum Acidobacteriota; class Blastocatellia; order Pyrinomonadales; family Pyrinomonadaceae; genus QHXN01. The sequence continues at coordinate 53,694 of JAFAVK010000066.1, forward strand.
CCGTCCCACATGACCTGGTGCGCGAAGTAGCCGTCTTTGGGCAGGCGCACGGCGTCCACCTCGCCGCTGCGGCGGTAGTTCTCGGCCCCGCGGTGGTGCGTGTTCGAATCGCTGAAGACGATGTTGACGCCGCCCGAGCTGACGCGCGCGCCGGTGCCGGGCCGCTCGCGCCAGTAGTCGTACCAGCGCACCACGTCCTCGACGGCGTGCGAGTCCTGGTTGCGGTTGTAGGCGGCAGCGTCCTGCCCCTCGTGCAAAGGGCCTTCGCCGTCCTTGTGGAAGGGCGGCGAGTATTCGTCCCAGTATTTCCTGAGCGCCTCGTCGCGCGAATATTCCATCGCCCAGAAGGGGATACGCGCGCTCTTGTTGATGTAGAGCATCTCGCCGCCGTACTCGGCCACGCGGCTGTCGAGCATCTCGCGCGAGCCGGAGGCGCGGCCGCCGTGCGGGTCGTACTCGTCGCGGACGGCCTTCATCTGGCGCATGTGCTCTTCGCTCACGCCCTTATTGCCCGACTCGTAGAAGAGGACGCTCGGGTTGTTGCGGTTGTAGATGATGGCGTCGCGCATCACTTCGAGGCGCTGCTCCCAGCGGCGGCCCTCCACGTCCTTCTCCGAGTCGCCCGCGGGCATCGACTCCAAGAGGCCGACGCGGTCGCACGACTCCACGTCCTGCTTCCACGGCGTGACGTGCATCCAGCGGACGAGGTTCGCGCCCGACTCGACCATCAGGCGGTTGCTGTAGTCGCTCACCCACGGCGGCACGGCGTTCCCCAGCGCGGGCCACTCGTTCGTCGTGCGCTGCGCGTAGCCGTGCATCTGGATGACGCGGTCGTTGAGCTTGACCATCCCGCCGCCGAACTCCGTCTTGCGGAAGCCCGTCCGCGTCTCGACGACATCGACCGGGCTGCCGTCCACCTTCAAGATGGTCTTGACGTTGTAGAGGTAGCCGTAGCCCCAGCTCCAGAAGTTGAGGCCGCCCAGGCGGGCCGACGCGTTCAGGGTCTTCGTCTCGCCCGGCGCGAGCGTGTAGGTGCCGCCGTCGATGGTCTTGACGACGCGGCCGTCCATATCTTCGACGACGGCCTGGAAGGTCAGGGTCTGAGCCTGCGCGCGTTCGTTCTTCACCTGCGACTCGACGTGGACGGTCGCGCCGCGGGCGGGGATGTCGAAGTCCGAGGCGTAGACGTAGACGCCTACGGTGCCGAGGTTCGTGTAGAGCGGGAGCGTCTGGTGGAGACGGTCGGTGACGTGGAGGAAGACGTTCTTGTTGATGCCGCCGTAGTTGGCGTAGAAGTTCCGGTCGTTCCACTGGAAGGCCGACCCCGTCGCCTTCTCCTTGTAGTCCCACGCATTATCGATGCGCGCGGCCAGCACGTTCTCCTGCGGCGCGGGGTTGAGCAGGTCGGTCACGTCGAAGCCGAAGGCGGTGATGCCGTTCTCGTGGCGGCCGACGAGCTTGCCGTTGAGGTAGAACTCGCCGGCCTGGCGGATGCCCTCGAACTCAAGGAAGACCTTGAGCCCCGCGGAGCCGGCCGGGAGTTTGAAGTGCTTGCGGTACCAGGCGACGCCGGTCGAGAGGTCTTTGATGTCCTTGCGGAAGGCGTCGTCCTCGTTCCAGGCGTGCGGCGTCGTGACCTCCCGCCAGGCCGAGTCGTCGAAGCCCGGCGCCGCGGCGCCCGCGGGGTCGCCGACGAAGAGCCGCCAGCCGGCGTTGAAGTTGTACTTGGCCCGCCCGCCCCGCGGCGCGGCCCGGACGGACGCGGCGCAGAGCAGGGCCACACAGCAGATGAGAAGCGGCCACTTGAACGACGACATGGAAAAACTCCGGCAACCTGTCGCCGGGAGCGCGGGCATCCCTGCCCGCCAAAGCGTGCCCCGGCACGCTTAGCCGTGAAGCGTTAAGTCTCGACGTTGAGACATAACGGATGACGGCCTTCGCGCTGGCGCGCTCATGGCGGGCAGGGATGCCCGCGCTCCCAGCTTTAGGGGTCGCGTTGAATTGAAAACCGCCCTTCATGTTAGTTCACCCGCGGGCTATTTTGAAGGCGGGCCGCCGTCTACCGCCTACTGGCTCCTGACTACTGTCTACTGCTATCCTTCCTCGCATCATGGATTATCCGTTGTGGGCCTGGGCGGGGTTCGGCCTCTTCATCCTGCTGATGCTGGCGCTCGACCTGGGGGTGCTCAACCGGAAGGCGCACGTCGTGACCTACCGCGAGGCGACGGTGTGGAGCGTCGTCTGGGTGACGCTGGCGCTCGTCTTCGCGGGGCTCGTCTTCCGGGAGAAGGGCCGGCAGACGGGGCTGGAGTTCCTGACCGGCTACGTCATCGAGCTGTCGCTCTCGGTCGATAACCTCTTCGTCTTCCTGCTCATCTTCTCCTACTTCAAGGTGCCGGCGAAGTACCAGCACCGCGTCCTCTTCTGGGGCGTGCTCGGCGCGCTGGTGATGAGGATGACGATGATCGGGATCGGCGCCAAGCTCGTCGAAGAGTTCCACTGGGTTCTCTACCTCTTCGGCGGCTTCCTCATCTACACCGGCTTCAAGATGCTCAAGGAGGACGAGGGGGAGTCGAACCCGGAGGACAACCCGCTCGTCCGCTTCGCCACGCGGCTGATTCCCATCACGCGCCACTACGAGGGCGACAAGTTCTTCACCGTCCAGAACGGGCGGAAGATGGGGACGCTTTTGCTGCTCGTCCTCGTCATCGTCGAGGTCTCCGACCTCGTCTTCGCGGTGGACTCCATCCCGGCCATCTTCGGGATTACGACCAACCCGTTCATCGTCTACACGTCGAACGTCTTCGCCATCCTCGGCCTGCGCTCGCTCTACTTCCTGCTGGCGGGCGTGGTCGAGAAGTTCCACTACCTGAAGCTCGGGCTCGCCGTCGTGCTGATGTTCGTCGGCGTCAAGATGCTGGCCGAGGGCTACGTCCACGAGCGCTTCGGCGTGAGCAAGGAGACGGTCATCCTCGTCTCGCTCGGCTTCGTCGCCGTCGTGCTGCTCTCCTCGGTCGCGGCCTCGCTCCTCTGGCCGGTCGAGCCGGAGGAGCAGGTCGAGGTCGAGCTGCCCGAAGGCTTCAATTCCCCCTTCGACGACGACCAGGGGCGCCTCGGCGCCGACGAGCGCGGCCTCCCCGAGCCCCGGCAGAGCCTCAAAACCCGGGATTAAGCCGGGAAATCCCCGAATCCAGCCACTTTTCGCGGCCCCGCACATGGGAAGTGCGGCCCCGTTTTTGACAAAAACGGCCCCGTTTTTGGGAAGTGCGGCCCCGTTCCTGACGAGTGCGGGGCCGCACCTGTCAGGAACGGGGCCGTTCCTGACGAGTGCGGGGCCGTTCCTGACAGGTGCGGGGCCGTTCCTGACAGGTGCAGCCCCGTTTCTAGGAAGTGCGGCCCCGTTTCTGACAGGTGCGGCCCCGTTTTTGGGAAGTGCGGGGCCGCATTTGTCAGAAACGGGGCCGCAAATCGGGTCTGCGGGCCGTCTTTCCGGCGTTTTCCCCTGAAAAAGATAGGGCTTGCCTTTTCCCTCGCCCGTTTGTTAAGTTCGATAGGTGGCCGCCGGACGCGTCCGGACGCCACGGGGGACGGCCGTCATGCCCTCCGTCCCCGCGCCCACGGGCCAGAAACTCCGCCCGCCCGCGGGTCTTCCGAGACACAACGCCGAAAGTCACCCTAAATGGTCACCAGAGTCAGCCGCTTCGACGGCGACTGGTGGGTCGTCCAGAAGCGGCTCATCTACATCGCCGTCATCATCGCCTGCCTGGCCGTCGCGGCCGGCGCCGTCTCGCTCTACGTCTACCTCTACGGCAACCCGTTCAAGGGCGCCGCCGCCGAAGAGGGGGCGCCGACCGGCGCGCGCTTCGTCTCGCTCGAAGGCGGCGTGAAGGTCGTCCGCGCCAACACGCGCGAGACCTTGGAGGCCCGCCCCGACACCCGCCTCCTGCCCGGCGACCTCGTCCAGACGCAGGAGGACGGCCGCGCCCGCATCACGCTCGCCGACGGCTCCACCCTCTTCGTCAAGCCCAACTCGGTCGTCACCATCGCCGAGAACACCTCCTCCGAGGGCGGGCGCGGCTCGAAGGTGCGCGTCGCCGTCGAGAGCGGCCAGATCAACGTCCGCACCGAGCAGCAGGCCGAGGGCGCGCAGAACATCGTCGGCACGCACCTCTCCGAGAGCAAGCTCAACGCCGAGACCGACGCCAGCTTCCACGTCCGCGAGGACAAGACCGAGGCCATCCGCGTCGGCGAGGGCGCCGTCGAGACCACCACCTCCGGCGGCGACACGACGACCCTCAAGGCCGGCGAGTACGTCGCCGTCAACACGCAGGGCACCATCTCGCAGAAGGAGAAGCTGCTCGCCGCCCCCGCCCCGCTCACGCCGAAGAACATGGAGCGGCTCGCCGCGCACAAGGGCGGCGCGACCGCCGTCTCCCTCAAGTGGGCCAGGCCGCAGACCGGCGCGCCCGCGCACTACCGCGTCGAGGTCGCCACCTCCCCCTTCTTCGTCCCCGCCGGCAAGCTCGTCGAGCGCGACCAGTTGCAGGCCACCGAGATCACGGTCGAGGACGTGCGGCAGGGCAACTACTTCTGGCGCGTGATGGCCGTCGCGCAGTCGGGCCAGGCTTCCGACTGGAGCGAGCCGCAGAAGTTCGTCATCGAAGGCGAGGGCGGCACCGGCGACGAGGTCACCGTCGCGGACGTGCAGATCGAATACGTCGCCGGCCAAATCTACCTCGTCCGCGGGCGCACCCAGGCCGGCAACACCGTCCGCTGCGCGGGGCGCGAGACGCTCGCCGCCCGCGACGGCTCCTTCCAGCTCCAGATCAACGCCCCCCGCGGCGCGCGCGAAGTCCAGCTCGAAACCGCCGACACCCAGGGCAACCGCAACTCCTTCAAGTTCCAACTCCCGCCGGGAGGATAAATACAGTGATGAATGATGAATGATGAATGATGAATTAAAGACCGCTTGCCTCTAATTCATCATTCATCATTCATCATTCATCAGTTCTCTCTTATGCGTTACGTCGTTCTCCTCAGCGGTGTGGACACCGACCCGGCGCGGACGCTCTTCGAGGCGCTGCGCCACGCGGGGGTGTGCGTCGTGGTCGTGGCGCCGGGCGGGGCCGGCGAGGAGGAGGAGGCCGAGCGCGCCCGCGCCGGCTGGGGCGAGGAGCCCCTCGCCGTCCTCTTCGACCTCGCGGCCGACGCCGCGCTCGCAGACCTCCACGAACACGCCGCGCGCGCCGCGCGCGTCTGGCCCGGCGTCCCGCTCGTGGCCTGCCGCCGCGAGGCTTCGGCCGGCGCTGGCCGCGGGGCGGGCGCGCTCAACGAGGCGACCCTCAAGCGGCTCGGCTTCCACGCCGTCGCCGCCGGCCCCGTCCAAATCTCCGCGCTGCTGCGCGACGTGGAGGAGCGCGGCACCGGGGACGAAGCGGCGGCCGAAGGCGACGCGGCCCCCGACCTCGCACCCGCCAGCCTCCTGCTCCCCGAACGCCTCGGCGTCGAGCGCCTGCGCGCGGCCTTCGAGGTCGTCGCCTCGCTCCACTTCGCGGCCGACCAGAGGGCTGCCGCGCAGGCGGCGCTCGCGGGCCTGGCCGCGCTCGTCGCCGCCGACCGCTGGACGATCTACCTCTGCGGCGAGTCGAACGCCTTCCACGACGCGCCCTTCGAGCCGCTGGCCGTGCGCGGCCTGACCGAGAGCGAGCGCGCCATCCCCGAGAAGGACTGGCGGCGCGCGCTCATGGGCGACGCGCTGGCGCTCGCGGGCTCCGAGTCGAAGGCCGCGCGCGAGGCCGCCGCCGCGGCCGAGCCCGTCCGCCGCAAGGAGGGCGAACGCCGCGCGCTCGCCGTCCCGCTCGTCTCGGGCGAGCGCGTCGTCGCCGTCCTCGAAGCCGTGCGCGAGGGGGCCGAGCCCCGTCGTTTCTCTTCCTCCGACGCGGCGCTCCTCTCCGCCCTCGCGCTGCCGGTCGCGGCGGCGCTCTCGAACTCCGCGCGCGTGGCCGAGGCCGAGCGCCTCTCGCAGACGGACGACCTGACGAAGCTCCACAACGCGCGCTACCTGCGCCAGTACCTCGTCAACGAGCTGAAGCGCGCCCGCCGCTACGGCTCGCAGGTGGTGGCCTTCTTCCTCGACCTCGACGACTTCAAGCAGGTCAACGACCACTACGGGCACCTCGTCGGCTCGCACGTCCTGATGGAGATGGCCGGCGTCATCCTGACCTGCGTGCGCGACACGGACGTGGTGGCGCGCTACGGCGGCGACGAGTTCGTCGTCGTCCTCCCCGAGACCGACATGGACATGGGCCTGCGCGTCGCCGAGCGCGTCCGCCAGCGCGTCAGCGACCACGCCTTCACGGGCGGGCGTGGCCTGCGGCTGCAACTGACCGCCTCCTTCGGCGTCGCCTGCTTCCCCGCCCACGCCCAGTCGCCCCAGCAGCTCATCGCCCGCGCCGACACCGCCATGTACGAGGCCAAGGCCGCCCGCAAGAACTGCGTCCGCCACGCCGCCGAGGCCGCCCAGGACGCCTGACGGGACGCGCCCGGCCCCTCCCGAAATCTTTCCCCGCCCCCCGAACCCTCCTGATTAAAAAAGTTGTAGACAATTTCCCGCGCATGCTGTAAAGCATTGTTTGAGAACTTGCCGGAAAGCAACCCCCCCGCTCGAAGGACAACTCAAGCCAGAGAGTCTAAGCTTTTCCCAGGCCAAACCCGTTGGTGTCGCGGTTCGCGTTCTTGCCCCGTTCGTTGTATCTTTGTTATTTCGTTCCACGCCGCGTGGCGAAGACAAAGGGAGCAGGGACGCCCGAAGTGCATCCGGAGGGCGCGCACGGGCCGACGCGGTCGGCCGCCCGCCCCCCCCGGAGTCTGAAGGCACGGGCGCATCACAGGGAAGTCAGAGGTGCGTAAACAGTAACGAATGGCATTCAAGTCACTCTTCAGCCTTTTCTCCAGCGACCTCGCCATCGACCTCGGCACGGCCAACACGCTCGTCTACGCCAAGGGGCGCGGCATCGTCGTCTCAGAGCCCTCCATCGTCGCCATTAACAAAGTGACCAACACGCCCGAGGCCGTCGGCAAGGAGGCCAAGGAGATGCTCGGCCGCACGCCCGGCAACATCGTCGCCATCCGGCCGATGAAAGACGGCGTCATCGCCAACTTCGAGGTGACGGAGAAGATGCTCCAGCACTTCATCCGCAAGGCGCACAACGGCAAGACCTGGGTCAGCCCGCGCGTCGTCATCGGCATCCCGTCGGAAATCACGCAGGTCGAGCGCCGCGCCGTCGAAGACTCCGCCTACCGCGCCAAAGCCTCCGAGGTCTACCTCGTCGAGGAGGCGATGTGCGCGGCCATCGGCGCCGGCCTGCCCATCACCGAGCCGCACGGCAACATGATCGTGGACATCGGCGGCGGCACGACCGACATCGCCGTCATCTCGCTCTCCGGCATCGTCTACTCGCGCGCGGTGCGCGTCGCCGGCAACGAGATGGACGAGGCCATCACGCAGTACATCAAGCGCAAGTACAACCTCCTCATCGGCGAGCGCACGGCCGAGGCCATCAAGATTCAGCTCGGCTCCGCGTTCCCGCTCGACGAGCCGCTCTCGATGGACGTGCGCGGCCGCAACCTGATCGAGGGCATCCCGAAAACTATCACCATCACGGACGAGGAGGTGCGCGAGGCTTTGGCCGACTCGGTGGCGACCATCGTCAACGCCGTCCGCGTCGCGCTCGAGCGCACGCCCCCGGAACTCTCCGCCGACATCGTCGAGCGCGGCATCGTGCTCACGGGCGGCGGCGCGCTCCTCAAGAACCTCGACAAGCGGCTCTCCATCGAGACGGGCCTGCCCGTCTCCATCGCCGACGACCCACTCTCCTCCGTCGTGCTCGGCGCCGGCAAGATGCTCTCGGACTTCGACCTCCTCAAGCGCGTCCGCTGGGACAACAACCTGACGGGCGGGATGTAAAGGAAGTGATGAATGACGAGTGATGAGTGATGAATTAACTGCGGTCTTCAATTCATCACTCATCACTCATCATTCATCATTCAGCAAAGATGGTTCGGAGCACGCAGAAGGAGATCAGGCAGCGCGCGCCGCTCTGGCTGGTCGTTTTGCTCTTAGCCAACTTCGGGCTGATGAGCTGGCAAGCGAAGGACGCGGAGACGGGGCAGCCCGTCGTCAAGTCGTGGGCGCAGTCGCTCTTCACGCCCGTGCAGACGGCGACGACGGGCGTGGGCGGCGCGGGCGTGGGCTTCTTCCGGCGGCTCGCGGACATGCGCCAGGCGCAGGCCGAGAACGAGACGCTCCGCGCGCGGCTAGCCCAGACCGAGAACGAGCTGCGCGAGGCGCGGCAGGCGCGCGACGAGAACGAGCGGCTGAAAAAGCTGCTCGACTTCACGAAGGATGTCTCCTACCAGGCGATCCCGGCGCGCGTCGTGGCGCGCGACCCTTCGGTCTGGTTCAACTCGCTCATCATCAACCGCGGCAGCACCTCCGGCGTCGATCTGGACATGCCGGTCGTCACGCCCGAGGGGATCGTCGGGCGCGTCGTCGGCGTCGGCCCCGTCTCGGCGCAGGTCATGCTCATCACCGACGAGCGCTCGGCCGCCGGGGCGGCGGTCGGGCAGTTGGGGCAGTCGAACGCGCTCGGCTCGGTGCGCGGCTACGGCAAGAACGGGCTCCTCGAGATGCGCTACGTCTCGGGCTTAGAGACGGTCAACGTCGGCGACTATGTGGTCACCACGGGCCAAGACCGTATTTATCCACCGGGACTGAACGTCGGCGCCGTGGTAGAAGTCATCCCCGGCTCGGCCACGACGCCGCACACCATCCGGGTCAAGCCGGGCGCGCGGCTCGACTCGCTCCAGGAAGTCGCCGTCTTGAACTACCACCCCCCGCAGCGCACCGCCCCCGAGCGGACGCTGCCGAACGTGGACAAGGGGAAGACGAAATAGTTTTTAGTTTTCAGTTTTAAGCAAAGCCGAAGGCCGCCGAACTGAAAACTGAAGACTAAAAACTAAAAACAGTTATGAAGTGGAAACTCGCGATCTGCGTCGCCGTGGCCGTCGCCATCCAGGCGGGGTTAAGCACGGTGTGGCGGCCGGCCGCCTACGCCGACCTGACGCTCGTCGTGGTCGTCTACTTCGCGTTGCAGCGCGACGCGGTGCAGGCCGTCGTGCTCGGCACGCTGGCGGGGCTCGCGACCGACGTGCTCTCGGGCGGCCTGCTCGGCGCGCGGGGCTTTTCGATGACGCTGACGGCCTACCTGTTGGCGGCGCTCGTCACGCGCGTGATGATCGACAACCCCCTGCTGCGCATCCCGGTCATCGCGGGCTCGGCCGCCTTCAACACGGTCGTCTACCTGCTCTTGCACCAGTTCTTCGGCCAGCCGGCGAACCCGCCCGGGCCGATTGCCGAGACGCTGGCCTTCGGCGTCATCTGGACGACGGTGGCGGGGACGGTCGTCGCCTTCGTCCTCGACCTCTTCTTCAGCGAGTCCACGAGGCGCCGCCAGCGCCGCGCCTTCGCCTTCCGCCGCCGCATCGCGCGGAGGGGGTTGGGGCGGAGAAAATTTTAGGCGAGTAGTCAGTAGACGGTAGATTGTGCATCCAAGTTACTGACCACTGTCTTCAGACGACTCCCCTCTTAGGTTCTCCCCTACCGGCTACTGACTACTGACGACTTTAAAGCCATGAAGTTCGAAGACGAGACTCAAAACCTGAAGGGGCGGATGGCGATCATCCACGCGCTGGTCATCGCCATCCTCGTCGTGCTGGGGGCGCGCCTCTACTTCCTCCAGGTCGTCCGCGGCGACTACTACGCCGAGCGCGCCGAGAACCAGCGCATCCGCCGGCTCCGCATCCCCGCCGCGCGCGGCGCCATCTTCGACCGCCACGGCAAGCTCCTCGTCGATTCGCGCTCGACCTACAACATTCTCATCGCCGGCGAGGACATGAAGGGCAAGGACTGGAACGAGCTGACCGCGCCGCTCTCCGAAGGGCTCGGGCTCGACCCCGGCCTCCTGCGCGAGCGCTTCGAAGACGCCAAGCGCCAGCCCGCCTTCGAGGAGGTGACGGTCAAGGAGGGCGCCACGAACGCCGACATCGCCTGGGTCGAGGCGCACACGCTCGAACTGCCGATGCTGCTGGTGCGCGAGCAGCCGCAGCGCCGCTACCCCGACAACGGCACGCTCGCGCACGTCCTCGGCTACGTCGGCGAGATCAGCCCCGAGCAGCTCAAGCAGCCCAGGTTCAAAGACCCGGAGGTCAACCCGCTCGTCAAAGATAACCCCTACCACCCCGGCGACATCATCGGGCAGGAGGGCCTGGAGTCCACCTACGACCGCTACCTGCGCGGCCGCGACGGCTACCGCGAGGTCGAGGTGGACAGCCGCGGCCGCATCCAGCGCGAACTCTCCGTCGTCCCGCCGCAGCCCGGCCAGGACTTGGTGACGACCATCGACCTCGACCTCCAGCTGACGGCCGAGGAGCAGCTCCGCAACTCGCCCAACAAGCGCGGCGTCATCGTCGTCATGGATCCGCAGAACGGCGAGATCATGGCGATGGCCTCCTACCCGACCTTCGACCCGAACCTCTTCTCGCAGCGCATCGGCACGCCCGAGGGGCGCAAGGAGGCGAGCGCGCTTTTGCGCGACCCGCTCACGCCGCTCTTCAACCGCGCCATCCGCGGCCGCTACCCGCCGGGCTCGACCTGGAAGATTCTGATGGCGACGGCGGGCTTGCAGCAGGGCGCGATCACGCTCAAGAACTCGAACCTGGTCTGCGGCGGCGGCATCACCATCGGCAACAAGTTCACGCGCTGCATGGGCAGCCACGGCTCGCCCCCGCTGCGCACGGCCATCCGCGTCTCCTGCGACGCCTACTTCTACCGCCTCGGCCTCAAGATGGGGCTCGACGGCATCATGGCGATGGTGGACGAGTTCGACCTCAACAAGAAGACGGGCGTCGATCTGCCGCACGAGCTGGTGAGCTGGACGCCCTCGCGCGAGTTCAAGGCGCGCTTCAACCCGCGCGACGCCGAGTGGCGGGACATCGATACCGTCTACGCCTCGTTCGGGCAGGTCTACGACTTCGTGACCCCTTTGGCGATGCTGCGCGCGCAGGTGGCGGTCTCCAACGGCGGCCGGCTCTACGTGCCCCACCTCCTCAAGGAGGCGCGGGCCGTGGCCGGCGCCGGGCCTTTCCCCGAGCGGCCGCGCCAGACCTTCGAACACCCCGAGCCGAAGCTCCTCCCCATCCCCCAAGACCAGCACGACCTGGTTGTGGACGGCATGTGGGCCGTGGTCAACGAGCCGGGCGGGACGGGCGGCGCCGCGCGCGTCCCGGGCTTCGACGTGGCGGGCAAGACCGGCACGGCGCAGGTCGTCGGCCTCGGCAAGGACACGGGCAAGAACAAGGATCACTCCTGGTTCGTCTCCTACGCCCCGGCCAGGAAGCCCGAGATCGCGATGATCGCGCTCATCGAGAACGTCGGCTTCGGCGGCAAGTTCGCCGCCCCGGCCGTCCACAACATCTACCAGACCTATCTGGCGAAGGCGCACCCCGACCTCGCGCCCGCGCAGGCGCCGACGGTCGCGCAGTCGGCCCAACACCAGTAGGGGTGCTGGGTGCTGGGTTTTAGGTGCTGGTAAAAACCAATTCTTACCCAGCACCCAGCACCCAGCACCCAGCACCCAACACCCTTATGGTTGCGATACTCGAAAAGCGAAGACTCCGCGACTTCGACTGGGTGCTGACGCTCCTGGCGGTGGTCATCTCCCTGTTCGGGACGTGGATGATCTACAACGCGCAGCCCGACGCCGGCTACTGGAAGAAGCAGCTCATCGGGCTCGGCGTCTCGGCGGTCGTGATGCTGGCGGTGGCCTTCACCGACTACCGCAAGCTCGTCCACATCGCGCCGGCCTTCTACGCCTTCGGCCTCGTCCTCCTCGTCGTCGTGCTCATCCCCGGCATCGGGCTGAAGATCAACGGGCAGCGCTGCTGGATCGGCGTCCCCGGACTCGGCCAGTTCCAGCCCTCGGAGTTCATGAAGATTCCGACGGTGCTGATGCTGGCGCGCTACTTCGGCCGGCCCCGCGGCTCCGTGCTCACCGTCCGCGAGACTATCGTCGGCCTCGGCATCCTCATCCTGCCCGTCGGCCTCATCATGCTCGAGCCGGACGCGGGTCAGGCCATCACCTACTTCCCACTGCTCGCCGTCGTCCTCTTCCTCTCGTCGGTGCGGATGTGGCTCGTCATCGCGGCGCTCGTCCTCGGCACGGCCTCGATCCCCGCGGCCTGGGTCGTCGGCGTCAAGACGGGCGCGATTAAGCCCTACCAGCAGGAGCGCATCAACGTCATCCTCGACCCCGAGAACGCAGACCGCCGCGGCTTCGGTTACCACACCTGGCAGTCGATCCTGACGGTCGGCAAGGGCGGCCTCTGGGGCTCCGAGCAGAAGGGCGCGGCCTCGCAGAGCCAGTTGAAGTTTCTGCCCGAGCCGCACACGGACTTCATCTTCGCCGTCACGGCCGAGAACACGGGCTTCGCCGGCTGCTTGCTCCTGCTTCTGGCCTACGCGGTGCTTTTGACGAAACTGATTCACGGGGCGCGTCGCGCGCCCGACCGCACGGGCATGCTCGTCATCATGGCCATCGTCGGCGGCCTCGCCTTCCAGATCTTCATCAACGTCGGCATGGCCCTGGGCCTCCTGCCGGTCATCGGCGTCCCGCTGCCCCTGATGAGCGCGGGCCTCTCCGCCATCCTCTCGACCTCCGTCGCCATCGGCTTCGCCATCAGCATCCGCCTCCGCCGCTTCGTCAACTGAGGCGGCGCGGGGCGAAAGCCTTTCCGCCCGACCGCAATAGAGTGTTATCCTCCGACACACCCGAAGGGCGTCGAATCTATGTCAGTCGAAGTCGTCAAGAAGCAGTTCAGCATCGAGGATTACTACAGGATCGCCGCGGCCGGCGTCTTTCGGGAAGACGACCGCGTCGAGCTGATAGAAGGCGAGATCATCGAGATGAGTCCAATCGGCAGCCGCCACGCCGCCTGTGTCGGGAGGCTGACCGAGCTTCTGGGAGACCGGGCGCGAAGCGTCGCAATGCTCTGGGTGCAAAACCCCGTCCAAATTAACGACTACTCCGAGCCGGTGCCCGACGTCACCCTGCTCAGGCGGCGCGCCGACTTCTACGCGCACGCCAAGCCGTTGCCGGAGGACGTGCTGCTCCTCGTCGAAGTCTCCGACACCACGGTCAACTACGACCGCAAGGTCAAGCTCCCGCTCTACGCGCGCGGCGGCGTCCCGGAGGTGTGGGTCGTCAACCTGTCCGAAGAACTCATCGAGGTCTACGCGCGTCCCGCGGACGGGGCATACCAGGAGACGCGACTCGTCAGGCGCGGCGAGAGCGTGACGGCTTCGGCGATAGACGGCCTGACCGTTGAAGCAGACGCCGTCCTCGGCTAAGGAACCCCCGGACAATCTCTCCAAGTCCCAACGCTTCCCCGCTCGCCTTTTCGCGGAGGGGTCGTTTATACTGAGGCCGCCTGTCCTGAATGCCTGAACCTAAAACCTTCCGGCACGGCGCGCGCTGACGACGCAGGCTTTATGTGGCGTCCGGCGTCGCGCACAACACAGCAGACAGGGCCGAAGATTTTGGCGGGGCCGCCGCGTGCGCGTCGGGAGAGTTCTACCGCGCGCCGCCGGCGACGCCCCGTTTGAGAAGTTTTACGCGAGGGCCGCCGGACGGCCGTGGGCTCCGGGCGCGACGAACAGTCGGGCGCGCCGCACGCCACGGCCGGGCTGCGAAGGCCGGAAGGAAGCCGCCCCGTTGGGGCGCGCGCCCTCCGAGCCCGACGCGCCGCATGCGTCCCCCGCGGCGGACGGAGTTTCCCAGGTGAACAGTTCGGAACGCTTCCGCGCGCGCGGGGCCACACGTGGCCGAAGCGCGGGCGGCGGGTGCGGCGGTGCAGGCGGGCGCGAGGGCGCCCCCGCAGACGCGCGCGCGCCGCGGCGGGGCGTTAAGTCCTCTTCCTCAAGAACCCTTCCGCACAGCAGCGCGGGCCGGCGGTGCCCCAGCGCTCTTCACGCGCCCGACCCTTCGGGCTCCACACCACCCATGGGCCGCGCGGCCCACACCTTCCAGGAGACCTTTTCACACAGATGCCCAAAGAGATGATTGTCAGCGTCAACGGGCGCGAGAAGAAGATCGCGATTGTCGAGAACGGGCGCGTCACCGAGTTCTACATCGAGCGCGGGGAGAGCACCCAGGGGATCGTCGGCAACATTTACAAGGGGCGCGTCATGCGCGTCCTGCCCGGCATGCAGTCGGCCTTCGTCGACATCGGCCTGGAGCGCGACGCCTTCCTCTACGTCTCGGACTTCTTCGACGAGGAGGAGGAGTTCGAGCGCATCGTCGTCGACAAGAAGAAGTCCGAAGGGGCGGACGACGAGGCGGCCCAGCGCGCCGCGGTCGAGCGCATCGAGCGCTCCCGCGTCGAGCGCGAGCGCGCCGCCGAGCAGGCGCAGGCCGAGGCCGAGCCCGAAGGCGAGGGCGAGGGCGAAGAGGAGGCGGTGGCTGCCGCCCCGGCGGAGATTCAGGAACTGACGGCCGAAGAGGAGGAGGAGGTCGCCGAGGCCGCCGCGGCCGCCGAGCCGCAGCCAGCCCAGGCCGCCGAAGAGAGTAGCCGTTCGTCGCGCCGCCGCAAGCGCCGCCGCGGCGACCGCGGCGGGGAGGCCGAGCCTGCTTCGAGCACCGGCGAAGTCCCGCCGGGCGTCTCCTTCCCCGCGGAAGGGCTCGCGGGCGAAGACCTCTCGACGCCCTTCGGCGCGGGCGCGGACTCTTTCGAGCGCATCGTCGACGAAGAGGAGTCGGCCGCCGAGGAGGGCGCGACCTTCAAGGACGCGCGCCTTCAAGAACGCTTGAGCGACCAGACGCGCGCCGTCGAGTTCGACATCGAGCCGACGACCAGCACGGAGGTCGGCTCGCTGCTCGGGGGCGGCGTCGGCGCCGGGGGCGGCTTCGAGCGCATCGCGGACGACGAAGAGGCCGGGGAGGAGACGCACGCGCGCCTGCACGCAGTCCAGCCCGAGGTGGCCGCCACGGTCGCCGAGTTCGTCGAAGAGGAGGCCGGCCCGGACGCCTTCGCCGGCACGCAGTCGTTCGAGCGCATCGCCGACGACGAAGAGTCGCCCGCGCCGGCCGCGTCGAAGAAGTCTTCGAAGAAGTCTTCCAAGAAGTCTTCCAAGAAGGCCGCCGCGGCGCAGGCCGAGGGAGGCGCGGAGCCGGCCGCCGAAGAGGGCGAAGCACCGGCCGCTTCGAAGAAGAAGGCTTCGAAGAAGTCTGCCGCGAAGGGGTCTTCGAAGTCCGGCTCGAAGTCTTCGAAGAAGTCTTCGAAGAAGGCCGCGGCCGAGGGCTCGGGCGAAGACGCGGACGCCGAGGCGTCGGTCACGCAGCGCCCGCCGCGCGGCGAGTTCGCGCGCCGCGGCGGGCGCCGCCGCCGCAAGCCGGGCAGCGGCCCCGGCGGCGAGCAGGAGAACGGCAACGGCAACGAAGAGGCAGAGACTTCCGCCCCGGACGACAACGGCGCCGCCGAGGTCGTCGTCGAAGCCGCGCCCGAGCCGCAGCCCCCCGCCCCGCAGCCCGAGCCGCGCGCCGAACGCCGTGAGCGGAGTGAACGGAGCGAACGCAGTGAACGCAGCGAACGGAGCGAACGGAGCGAACGGAGCAGCCGCGGGCGCGACAGCCGCGGCGGCGGCGACCGCAACCGTGAGAGCCGCGACAATCGCGACAGCCGCGACAGCCGTAGCAGCCGCGGCGGCGACAACCGCGCGAGCGGCCGTGACGGAGACCGTGAGGGCGGACGCGAGTCGCGCCCCGCGCCGCGCGAGGCCGGCGGACGCGGCCGCGGACGACAGCCGATGATTACTGACCTCCTCCGCGAAGGTCAGGAGATCATCGTCCAGATCGCCAAGGAGCCCATCGCCGCGAAGGGCGCGCGCATCACCTCGCACATCGCGCTCCCGGGCCGCTTCCTCGTCTACATGCCGACCATCGAGCACGTCGGCGTCTCGCGCAAGATCGAGTCTGACCAGGAGCGCCAGCGCCTGCGCAAGCTCATCCAATCAATCGTCAAGGAGGAGGACGTGCCCTCGGGCGGCTTCATCGTCCGCACGGCCGGCGTCGGCATTTCGGAGCAAGACCTACGCGACGACGCGCGCTACCTCATCCGCACCTGGCGCGACATCCGCAAGAACGCCGAGAAGGCGAAGTCCGCGACCATGGTTCATAAGGACCTCGACCTCGTCCAGCGCCTCTTGCGCGACCAGCTCTCCGACGACTTCGCCGCCATCCGCTGCGACACGGAGGAGGAGTACCTCGAGATCGTCGAGTTCATCAACCGCATCCAGCCGCGCCTGGTGAACCGCGTCAAGCTCTACACGCGCGAGGAGCCGATCCTCGAGACCTACGGCGTGCAGGCCGAGATCGACAAGGCCATCAAGCCGCGTGTGTGGCTCAAGTCGGGCGGCTACCTCGTCATCAACCAGACCGAGGCGCTCGTCGCCATCGACGTCAACACCGGCAAGTTCGTCGGCCGCGGCGGCACGCGCCTGGAAGACACCATCACGCGCACCAACATGGAGGCGGTCGAAGAGATCGCGCGTCAGGTTCGCCTGCGCGACCTCGGCGGCATCCTCGTCCTCGACCTCATCGACATGGAGGAGCGGCGCAACCGCGCCCGCGTGTTGCAGGCCTTGCAGGACGCGCTCCGCCACGACAAGTCGCCGACGAAGGTGCTTTCGTACAACGACTTCGGCCTCGTCATCATGACGCGCAAGCGCGTCAAGCAGTCGTTGGAGCGGACGCTCTGTAGCCCATGCCCCTACTGCACGGGCGCGGGGCTGGTGAAGTCGGCGCAGACGGTCTGCTACGAGATACTCGAAGAGGCGCGCAGCCTCGCCCGCGCCAACGAGGGAGAGCGCTTCAAGCAGACCACGCTCCGCCTCAACCCCGAGGTCGCCCGCGCCCTGCGCTCCACCGAGCGCGACGTGCTCTCGGAGATCGAAGCCTACCTCGGCCCCATCGACATCGACTCCGACGAACACGTCCACCAGGAGCAGTTCGACTTCGCGTTCATCTAAGAAGCGTGCTGGGTGCTGGGTGCTGGGTGCTGGGTTAAAGACACCTACTACCCAGCACCCAGCACCCAGCACCCAGCACCCACTTCTCACATGGGAAAGCTCCGCACATTCTGGAAGGGCCTGATCGCGGGCGGCGCGGCGGGGGCGGGCGTGGCGGCTCTGGCGGCCGTGAACGCGGCCGTGGCGCGCGAGGCGCCGGAGCCGGAGACGGGCGCGGTCGGCGGCGAGGCGGGGACTTACCAGTGGAAGCACGGGCAGATTTTTTACCGCCACGCGGGTGACGAAGGCGCGACGCCCGTCCTCTTCGTCCACGGCATCGGCGCGGGCGCGCGCTCGTTCATGTGGCGGCGCAACTTCCTGTCGCTCGCGCGCGACTTCCGCGTCTACGCCTTAGACCTGCTCGGCTTCGGCTACTCCGACAAGCCCGCGGGCGCGCCCTACTCCGCGGAACTCTACGTCGAGTTGATTTCAGACTTCCTGCGCGAAGTGGTCGGAACGCCCGCGGGCGTCGTCGCGCACACGCTCTCGGCGGCCTTCGCCGCGCGCGCGGCCGACGAGCAGCCCGAACTCTTCAACTCGCTCGTGCTCGTCTCGCCCACGGGTGCCGACCACCTGAGCGCGCGCCCGGGCATGACGGGCGCGGCCTTCTACGGCCTGCTCCACTCGCCCGTGCTCGGCACCTCTTTTTACAACGCCGTGACGAGCGAGCGCGGCGTCCGCGACTACGCGCGCAAGCAGCTCTTCTACGAGCGGCGCTTCGCCACGCCCCGCCTCGTCGCGCACTACTACGCCGTCAGCCACCTGCCCGGCGCGCAGTACGCCGCCACGGCCTTCCTGTCGGGCTACCTCAACACGGACATCCGCGAGCCCTTCGCGCGCCTGCGCCAACCCGTCACGCTCGCCTGGGGCAAGCAGGACACGACCAACCCCATCGACCAGGCCGGCCAGCTTCTTTCGCTCAACCCCCGCGCCCGCCTCGAAGTCTTCGACCGCTGCCGCATGATGCCGCAGGAGGAGCACGCCGAGCGCTTCAACGCGCTCCTGCGCGACGCCTTCCGCGCCCGACCTTCGGGTTGAGATAGTTATAGTCTCCCGTTTTTTTTCGGAGTATAGTCGGGACGTTAACGCCCCGAACATTTGCCCCGAGCGTAAGCCCTAGCGCTCGAACGCAGTCCAACACGACGCCTTACGTTAAAGAGATGGACGGACACGAAAGCCTCATATACCGGCTCAACGAGCATGACCAGATATGTTTCGTCGGCGAGGGTTGGGCGCGGTTTGCGGAGGAGAACGACGCCCCCGGCCTCGCCGACGAGAAGGTGCTGAACCTTTCGCTGTGGGACTTCATCAACGACCTGGAGACCGCGCACCTCTACCGCGAGATCGTCCGCCGTGCGCGCGAGGGGCGGCGGGTCGGGTTCAGGTTCCGCTGCGACTCGCCCGCGCGCCGCAGGCTCCTGCGGATGGAGGTCACGGCGCACGAGGGAGGGGGCGTGCAGTTCGAGACCGTGACACTGCGGGCGGAGCAGCGCCCTTACCAGCCGCTGCTCGACGTGCTCGTGCCGCGGACGAAGGAGCTGCTGCGCGTGTGCAGCTGGTGCAAGAAGTTCGACGTGGGCGGGGGCACCTGGGAGGAGGTCGAGGTGGCCGTCGCGCGCCTCGGGCTCTTCGAGCGCGAGGGGCTGCCGCGGCTGACCCACGGCATGTGTCGGCCGTGCCACCTCTCCATCTCGGAGAGGCTCTCTGCGATCAGGAGTGGCGACGGCCGGGCACCTCAGGAGTAGATGTTCATCGGGCGCGTCAGCAGCTCGACCGGGTCTTCGACGTTGAGGGCCTCGCGGACGTAGTAGGCCTCGCCGGCGGCGACGTTGATGAGGGAGCCGGCGTAGCGCCAGCGCGCCTCGAGCTGTTGGAGGAAGCCCTTCTCGCTGATGCGCGTGACCGGCTCCTGCGAGTCGGGGTCGTAGAACTGCGAGCGGTGGGCGAGGATGGCGCGGAGCTTGTCCTCGACGAACTCGGAGACGTCCACGATGAAGGAGGGCGCGACGAGGCGAGAGTAGGCCGCGTGAGCGAGCGCGGGCATCGGCACCGAACCCTGGCCTTCGCCCTCGTCGTAGCGGCGCAGGGAGGCGAGCCGGGCCGCCTCGCGCACGAGCCGCGCGGTCGCGGCGTGGTCGGGGTGCGGGTCGTCCCAGTGCGCGGTAAGAATGATCTTGGGCTTGTATGTCCGGATGACGCGCACGAGCGCGGTGCGCGCGTCGTCGGTGACGAAGACGTGGCCGTCGGGCTGGTCGAGGTTGACGCGCACGTCGAGGCGCATGATCGCGGCGGCGGCGCGCGCCTCCTCGTAGCGCTGCTCGGGCGTACCGCGCGTGCCCATCTCGCCGCGCGTCACGTCCACGACGCCGGTGCGCCGCCCCAGAGATTTGAGCTTGAGGAGCGTGCCCGCGCACGTCAGCTCCGCGTCGTCGGGGTGCGAGTAGACGGCCAGCGCGTCCAGCTCAAGCGAAACCCCTCCCCCGTACACGACCTCGCTCATAAGCCCTCTCACTCCCCCTTGAAGTCGAAGCGGCAGCGGACGCCCTGCTCGCGCCCGGTGTCGTAGATGATGGAGACGTTGGTGACGGTGAACTCCCAGTGGAAGTTGCGGCGGCAGAGGTGCCGGACGACCTCGGCCAGCTTGTCCGGGTTGATGTCGCCGTGCGCGAGCGTGACGTGCGGCTGCCACTCGTCCGGGTGGTAGTAGTGCGCGACCGCGCCGGGCACCGACTGTCTGACCCCGTCCCAGATCGCTCGGTGCAGCTCCGAAAGGGCGGGGCTGCGCACGACCGAGATGTAGAGGATGGGGTTGGCGACGGTGAAGATGCCGAGGCCGGCGGTGCGCACGCGGAAGGGCCTGGTGCGCGCGGCTAAGGAGCGCAGGAAGTCGGCGCAGGCCGACTCTTCGTACTGCTCGGCGACCTGGAAGGAGAAGTGCGGGTAGGGCGTGACGTAGAGGCCGCGCACGTCGAACTTCTGCCCCAGCTCCTCCCAGATGGCCTCGACCCGCGCGTAGTGCTGGTCGTCCAGCAGCGAAACCACGCCCTGCATCAAGCTTTGCCCTTCTCGACCGACGGCTTGTTGAGAACTCCGCGCCAAGGTGTAGCGCGAAGCCACGCCCGCGGTCAAGCCGGGAAGGGTGTCGGGTGCTGGGTGCTGGGTGCTGGGTAAAGTCAAGCTGCCTTTACCCAGCACCCAGCACCCAGCACCCAGCACCCTCTCCTTCACCCTTCCGCCCCGCTGTGATAGCCTTTGCACGCTCCCCGAAAGGATGAAGGTTCGATGAGGCTGACGGTGCTCGGGTCGGGCACTTCGGTGCCGCACCCGCGGAGGTCTGCGTCGGCGCACTGGGTCGAGGCCGAGGGCGGGACGCTGCTGCTCGACTTCAGCGCGCCGGCCGTGCACCGCATCGCGGAGGAGGGGCTCGACTGGGCCGACCTCGACGCCGTGTGGGTCAGCCACTTCCACCTCGACCACGTCGGCGGACTCGCCCCCTTCCTCTTCGGCACGAAGCACGCACCGCAGACGCGAGGGCGACGCAGGCCCTTCAACGTCTACGGCCCGCGCGGGACGAGGAAGCTCCTGCAAAGTTTCGACGAGGCGGGCGGCTACAAGCTCTTCGAGCAGCCCTTCCCCTTCGAGGTCAGAGAGGTCTCGCCGCGCGCCGAGTTCGAGATACTCCCCGGCCTCCGCGCCAAGACCCTCTCGACGCCGCACACGAGCGAGAGCCTCGCGCTGCGCCTCGAAGACGCGGGCGGCACGTCGCTTGTCTACACCTCGGACACGGGCTACACGGAGGCGCTCGCGGGCTTCGCGCGCGCAGCCGATCTCTTTCTGTTGGAGTGTTCCTTCTTCCGGGAGAAGCCCGTCAAGCTGCACCTCGAACTGTCGGAGGCGATGCGGCTCGCCGGGTTGTCGGGCGCGCGGCGGGTCGTGCTCTCGCACCTCTACCCGGAGTGGGACGACGTAGACCTCGCCGCCGAGGCGAAGCGGCTCTGGGACGGCGAGACGTTGGAGGCGCGCGACGGACTAAGGGTCAACATTGGGGAGTGAGATGAAAGACAGAATGTCGCTCACCGCAGTCTCGGTCTTCCTGCTCGTCGTCTCGGCGCTCTGCCTCTTGCCGCCCGCGAGGCGCGCGCGCGCGCACGACGGGACGAAGGAGCCCTTGCTGCTCGAAGTCGGAGGCGAGACGAAGGGCAAGACGCCCGACGTGCCGGCCGAGCTGAAGGTCGTCTCCTACAACATACGTTACCGCGCGGGCGAAGACCTGAAGCAGCTCGCCAGGCTGCTCAAGGAAGACCCCGACATCGGCGGCGCGCAGGTCATCGGCTTGCAGGAGGTCGACCGCAACAAGCGGCGGACGGGCAATGTCAACACCGCGCGCCAGCTCGCTGAAGAGCTGGGGATGCGCTACGCGTGGGCCGCGCCGCCCTCCACGGACGAAGAAGAGGAGGAGACGGGCGTCGCCATCCTCAGCGTCTTCCCTCTCAAAGACGTGACCCGCGTCCTGCTCAAGCACGAGGGGCCGGAAGGACGACGACGCGTCGCCGTCGGCGCGACGGTGCAGTTGGGCAAGACGCGCGTACGCGTCTACTCCGTCCACGCCGAGACGCGGATGCCGGTCGAGAAGAAGGTCGAGCACTGGCAGGCCGTCCTCGAAGACCTGCGGCTCCACGCCGGCACGGCGGCCATCGTCCTCGGCGACTTCAACACCATCAAGGGCAAGGACGTGAAGGCCGCCCGCCGCCTCTTCACCGACGCGGGCTTCCGGACGCCGCTCTCCGACGACGAGACGACCTGGAAGACGTTCGTCGTCCAGCTCAAACTCGACTGGCTCTGGCTCCGCGGCCTCGAAGCGCGCTCCTCCGGCATCGACAAGGACGTAGACCTCTCCGACCACTGGCCGCTCTGGGCGACGATCAGACTTCCCGCCCCGACGAGTGCAAAACCGTAGGCGGAAATTAACCACAGAGACACAGAGGCACGGCTCGTCGAGTTAATCCCGCAACGGGCCGTGCCTCTGTGTCTCTGTGGTCAATCCTATCTGACTCTAATCTCGACGCGGTTCTGTTCGAGGGCGTTGCCGGTCGCGCGCTGGAACTCGGCGATGGCCTTGTTGAGTTCGGTCTGCGCGCGCAGCTCGTTGCCGCGGGCGGTGGCGAGCTGCGTCTGTCGTTCGAGGACGAGGAAGACCGTGCTCTGCCCCGCGTCGAGCTTGCGCTGCTCGGAGGCGTACTGCTGCTCGGAGGCGGCCCGCGCCGAGGCCGCCGCGCGCAGGCGCGACTCGGCCGTCTTCACCTGCTGCAGGGCGTTGCGCACGTCCACCTGGATGAGCTGCTCCAACTGCTCGCGCTGCGTGTGGATGCGCTCCTTGTCCACGAGCGTGCGCCCCAGCTGCGCCTTCGCCGTCGAGTTGCGGAACGGCAGGTTGACCGTGACGCCGACGCGGAAGTTTGTGAAGCGATTCGTCGCGAGGTTCGCGAGCGACTGCCCCTCGCCGCCGATGAGCTGGCCGGGGATAGTCGCCACGGCCGGCTCGGGGATCGGCAGAAGGTTGCTGCCGGGGAACTGTTCGTTGACGATGCCGATCAACTGATTGATGCGGTTGCGCGTGTCCACGCTTGAGGCCGCGAGCGGGTTCGAGGCCGTCGCGTTCGATGCGCCCGCGAGGCCGACCATGCCGTACGAGGCGACGAGGTCGACCTGCGGCCTCGTCTGCTCGCGCGCGAATCGCTGCTCGATCTCGTTGATCTCGCGCGCCACGTCAGACGAGAGAAGCTCGGGCCGCGACTTGAGCGCGTACTGCATCGCGTCGTCGAGCGCGACCTGCGGCGGCGCCAGCTCGACCGACTCCGAGGGCACGATGGCGACGCCCCAGATGGGGGCCTCGCGGTTCTCGGCGACGAGGTTCTTCAAATTGTTCTCGGCCCGGTTCACGTCGTCGAGCGCCGAGTAGACGCTCTGCTCGAATCCCGAAATCTGCGCCTCGGCCGCGACCACGTCGATGGGGGCGAGCATGCCCTCGCCGACCAGACGCTTGTTGTGCTCCAACTGCTTGCGCGCGTCGCGCACGGCCTCGCGCTGAATCTGCAGGTTGCGCAGAGCGTAGACCAAATCCCAGTAGGCGCGCTGGACGTTCGTAATCGTCTCGACGGCGCGCTGGCGGAACTGCGCGTCGGTGAGTGAAAGGTTCTTCTTCGCGATCTCAATCGAGCGGCGGCTCTGGTCGAAGCCGAGTCCGCGCAGCAGGGGCTGCGTGTAGCTGAAGGTGAGCGAGGTCGGGTACTGCGGGTTGAGCGCCGCGAACTGGTTGTTCGTCGTCACGCGGTTGTTGACGAAGTCGAGCCGGTAGCCGCCGCCGTACTTCGGCGTCAGGCCCTGCACCGAAGAATTGCTGAAGAAGCCGGACTGCGTGACCGCGCCGGTCGAGCTGCCCGAGAGGAAGCTGGCCGCGGGCTGCTCCGTGCGCTCGTAGTAGGAGTTCGTCTGGAAGCGCGGGTCGTAGACGCCGCGCGCCGCCTGCAGGTCGAACTCGGCGGCGCGGACGTTCTGGCGCGCGACCTCGATGTCCTTGTTGTTTTCGAGCGCCAGCGCGATGACCTCCTGGACGGAGAGCGCGCGCTGCTCGCCCATGTCCACGCCGACGCGTTCGAGCGCGGGGAAAGGCGCGGCCTCATCGGCCTTGAAGTCGGGCGCGACCTGCGGCACGTTGAGCTGCGCGTCGGGCGAGGTGGGCACGCTCTCGCGGCCCGGGGCCGAGGGGCCGACGGGCGACTGCACCTGTCCGCCGGGCGCGCCGGGCTGCGGCTGCGCGGGCGCGGTCTGCGCGGGCGCTTGCGGCGCGGGCAGGTTCGTGTCGGGCGGCGCGGTCGGGGGCACCGCGGGCTGCGCCGGCTGCTGGCCCTGCGCGGGCGCGGCGGGGTTCGTGGACTGCTGCGTCTGCGACTGCGTGGGCGAGGCGGTCTGTGGCCCCTGCGCGGGCGCGCCCGTCTGCGCCGGAGGATTGTTCGAAGAGGGCGCAGGCTGCTGCGTCGTCTGCTGCCCGGCGAACATCGAGCCGGCGAACCGCGCCGTCTCCTGCGCGCGCAGAGGCGCCGCCTGCGCGAAGAGCAGCGACAGAGTTAGTAGACTGAAAAGCGATTTACGATTTCGCGTTGACATAATATTCAGACCCGTATGACTTGACCCTTACTGTCTCCCGAGCATCCCGAAGAGCGTCTGCGCGGCGGAGGCGGCGCGGCGGCGCATCCACGCGAAGGGCGCGGCGGCGCGCGCCCACGCGCGCGAGAAGATGCGGCTCTGCGCCACGTCGTCGAAGAGCGAGTAGAAGACGGGCACGGCGAGCAGCGTCAGCAGCAGACACAGGCTCTGGCCGCCGACGACCAGCACGCCGATGGAGCGGTTCGTGCCCGCGCCCGGCCCCGTCGAGAGCGTCAGGGGCAGCATGCCCGCGACGAGCGCGACGGTAGTCATCAGGATGGGGCGCAGGCGGTCGCGGTTCGCCTGGATGATCGCTTCGAGTCGCTCCATGCCGTGCGAGCGCAGCTCGTTCGTGTGGTCGATCTGGAGGATCGCGTTCTTCTTCACCACGCCGAACAGCAGCAGCAGCCCGAGGCCCGAGAAGATGTTCACCGTCTGCCCCGTCAGGAGCAGGCTGAGGATGCCGAAAGGTATCGCCAGCGGCAGCGTCAGGAGAATCGTGACGGGGTGGATGAACGACTCGAACTGCGCCGCCAGGATCACGTACATGAAGACGAACGAGAGCACGAACGCCATCATGAAGTAGTAGCCCGCGCGGCCCAGCTCCTTCGAGCGACCGGCGAGGCCCGTCGTGTAGGCGGGGTCGACGTTCAGCTCTTTGACGATCTGGTTCATCTGGTCGATGACCGCGGCCTGAGAGCCGCCGGGCTTGACGTTCGCCAGCAGCGTCACCTGCCGCTGCCGGTTCAGGCGGTCGATGGCCGAGGGGCCGGTCGCCTCCTCGACCGTCACGAGGTTCGAGAGGTTCGTCCAGCCGGCCTTCGTGGACTGCACGAACAGGTTCTCCAGGGACTGCGGGCTGGTGCGCGCCTCGCCGACGGCGCGGACGCGCACGTCGTACTGATCCGTGCCCGCGTTGAAGGTGCCGGCCTCCTGCCCCGCGACGAGCACGTTCAGAGTCTGCGCGATGTCGCCCACCTTGACGCCCATGTCGGCCGCCCGCGCGCGGTCGATGTGGACGCGCACCTCGGGCTTGCCGACGATGAGCGTCGAGTCCACGTCCACCACGTCGGGGATGGTCTTCATCTTCTCCTGCAAGACCTGCGAGTAGCCGATGAGCTTCTGGAGGTCTGGGCCGCCGATGACGTACATGATGTCGGCGTTGCGGAAGCCGCCGCCCGAGATGGCCGCCACCTGCTGGACGCTCGTGCGCAGCTCCTTCGGGTAGCGACCCAAAACTTCGCGCGCGTCGCGCATCAGGTCGTCCTGCGTCTCCCGGCGCTCGTGGATGTCGGCGAGCTTGACGTAGATGGAGGCCGAGTTGACGACCTGCTGCTGCCCGCCGCCGATGGTGACGAGCGTGTCGGTGACGCCCGGAAGCTTGCGGATGTCGGCGGCGATCCTCTCGACGAGCGCGGAGGTGGCCGCGAGCGTCGAGCCTTCGGAGGCGCGCACGCTGACCTCGAACTGCGACTGGTCGTCCACGGGCAGGAAGTTCTTGCCGACGAACTTGAAGAGCGGGACGATGCTCAGGACGACCAGCACGCACATGAGCACGACGGCCCAGCGGTGCGCCATCGACCATTCGAGCATCCACGTGTACGTGCGGTCGATGGGCCTGTACCAGCGCGACTCCTTCGAAGAGTGCGGCGCTTTGACCTCGTGCCGGCGCGGGCTGGCAGCCTCTTCCGAAGGCGGAGCGTCGGTCGCCTCCTGCGCGGCCGTCTCGTACGCGGAGGCCAGAGCGCCCGGCTCACCCGCGACGACCTTCGACTCGTCCGCGAGCGCGGACGAAGCGTCGCCCTCGGACGGCGGGACGGCGGTGCCCGGCCCCTCGGCCGGCGCCTCGCGCTTAATCAGGCGCGCCGCGAGCATCGGCGTTAAGGTGAACGAGACGAGCAGGGAGACCGCGATGGCGAACGAAGAGGTGAACCCGAACGAGGACATGAAGCGGCCGACGATACCGCCCATGAAGCCCACGGGGAGGAAGACCGCGAGCAGCGAGAGCGTCGTCGCCATGACGGCGAGGCCGATCTCCTTCGTGCCCTCGATGGCCGCCTGGAACGCGCCGTAGCCCTTCTCCTCGACGAAGCGGAAGATGTTCTCGAGGACGACGATGGCGTCGTCGATCACGATGCCGACCATCAGCGTCAGCGCCAGCATCGTGATCTGGTTCAAGGTGAAGCCCATCGCCGCCATCAGCGCGAAGGTGGCGACGATGGAGGTCGGGATGGCGATGGCCGCGATGAACGTCGAGCGCAGGTTCCAGAGGAAGAGGAAGACGACGAGCGCCGCGAGCAGGCCGCCTTCGACGAGGTGCGTCTCGATGGACTTGAGCGCCGCCTTGATGAAGACCGACTGGTCGCCGACGATCTGCGTCCGCACGCCCTTCTTCGTGAGCGAAGGCTCGAGCTCCCGCAGGCGCTCCTTCACCGCGTCGGCGACCGCGACGGTGTTCTGCCCCGACTGCTTCGAGACGACGAGCGTCACGGCGGGCTGCCCGTTGAGGCGCGCGCTCGTGCGCTGCTCCTCGGACTCGTCGGCCGTGTAGCCGATGTCGGAGACCTTGACGGCGTAGCCGCCGCGCGAGGAGATGGCGACGTTGTTGAAGTCGGCCGGGTTGACGATGCGCCCCATCGTGCGGACGGTCAGCTCGCGCGCCCCCTCGTCCACGCGCCCGCCCGGCACCTCGATGTTCTGCGCGCGCAGGGCCGCGACCACCTCGGGGACGGTGATGTTGTAGGCGCGCATCTTATCCGGGTCGACCCAGACGTGTATCTCGCGCGTGGCGCCGCCGACGATCTCGACGTTGCCGACGCCGTTCAGAGACTCGATGCGCTCCTTGATCTCCTTGTCGGCGATGTCGGTGACTTCGCGCAGAGACTTGTTGGCGGAGACGGCGATGCGCACGACGGGCGCGGCGTCCGTGTCGAGCTTCTGGATGATGGGGTCTTCGGCCGTGTCGGGCAGGTCGCCGCGGATGAGGCCGACCTTGTCGCGCACCTCCTGCGCGGCCACGTCCACGTTCTTGTCGAGGAGGAACGTGATGAAGACCTGCGAGACGCCCTCGACCGAGGTCGAGCGCAGCTCGTCGATGCCGCTGATGGTGTTGACGGCGGCCTCGACCTTGTCGGTGATCTCGGTCTCGACCTCCTGAGGCCCTGCGCCCGGGTTGACGACCGTCACGGTGATGGTCGGCAGGTCGATCTTCGGGAAGAGGTCAACGCCCAGCGTCGAGAAAGAGAAGAAGCCCACCACCGTCAGCGACAGAATCAACATCGTCGCGAAGACGGGGCGACGCACACAAATCTCAGCTAGCTTTTGCATGACAGCCTTGTCCTATTGATTCACTGGTTCATCTGCTCATTGATTCAATGAAGGAATGAACAAATGAGCAGATGATTCAGTCCCTTCACTGCCTGACCGGAACGCCGTCGGCGAGCTGCTCGACGTTCGAGGTGGCGACGAGGTCGCCGGCCGCGACGTTCCCTTTAATCTCGATGAGGTCGCCGTCCTGGCGTCCCGTGGCGACGAGGCGCTCGCGGGCGACGCCGTCCTGGATGACGTAGACGCGCGCGGTCGCGGTCGTCTGGTCGGTGCGCACGGCGCGCACGGGGACGAGCACCGCCGGGTCGGACTGCGCCAGCAGGACGCGGATGGTCGCGAACTGCCCGGGCTTGAGCAGGTTCTCGCCGTTCTCGACCTCGGCCTCGACCGTGAGCGTGCGCGACTGCGCCGAGACGCTCGGGCTGACGCGCGCGACGCGGCCCGCGAAGTTGCGGTCGGGGTACGTGCTCACCGAGACCGAGACGCTCTGGCCGGGCCGCACCGTCGCGATGGCCTGCTCGGGGATGTCGATGCGAACGCGCAGGGGGTTCGTGCGCGCGACGGTCGCGACCTTCGAGCTGGTCGAGACGAACTCGCCCACGTCGGCCGCGCGCTCGGCGACGTAGCCGCTGATGGGCGCGTAGATGGTCACGTCGCGGATGCCCTTCTGCGCCTGCTGCACCTGCACCTGCGCGGCCTGCGCGGCGGCGCGCGCCGTCTGCACGGCGGCGTAAGACTGGTTCGCCTGCGTCAGCATCGCCTGGTACTGCTCGCGCAGCTGGTCGCGCTGCGCGCGCTGCTGGTCGAAGGCCGAGCGCGAGACGTCGCCCGACTCCACCAGCTGCTCGAAGCGGCGCAGGTTCTTCTCCGCGAGGTCGTAGGCGGCCTTCGCCGCCTTGACCTCGGCCACCTGCGTCGCGTCGAAGCGCTGGCCGGGACGGAGGCCGATGCGCGCCTCGGCCTGTGTCACCGCCGAGTTGGCCTGCGCGAGCGCGGCCTGCGCCTGTTCGAGCCGCAGGCGCGCGTCGCCCGAGTCGAGCTGCGCGATGACCTGCCCCTTCTGCACGTAAGTCCCGAGGTCGACCGAGACCGAGACGACGCGGCCGCCGACAATCGGGGCCACGTCCGTCTGCTCGTCGGCGGCGAGGCTGCCCGTCGCCTCGACGAAGCGCGGGAGGTCACGTTGGATGGCCGGGGCGGTCGTCACGTCCACGGCCGCGGGCGCGGGCGTCGCGGCCGCCGCCTCCTGCTTCTTGTTCGCCTGCGCGCGCGAGCCGCACGCGGCGGACGCGAGGCCGAGGGCCGCGACGAGTGTGAGCGCAAGTATCGTCTGTAAATTGATGCGGGGAATCATTCCGTTCATCTCTTCTTGTTCTTATCCCTGTGGTTCTTAACGTCGGCGCCGGCCTCGCGGTTGCGGGCGGGGCGCTTGCGCTTCGCGCCGACCGAGTCGGGGTCGGCCGCGATGCCGCGCAGCAGAATCTCTGCGAACTGGCGGGCGGCCTCCCCGTTGGTCACGTGGAAGATGCGGCGCGCGGGGTCTTTGTCCCAGAGCAGATTGACGAGCGAGTGGTGAATGACCGAGCCGAGGAAGACCCGCACGGCGGCGTAAGCGTCCACCTCGCGGAAGGCGCCCTCGCGCTGCCGGCAGCGGACGTAGCCGCCGAGGAACTCGTAGAGCACGCGCACGTTCCTGTCCCAGAAGACCGAGCCGAGCGAGTGATTTTCGAGGGCAATGTACATCAGCAGGCGCAGGAACTCGGGGTCTTCATCGTGGTGTTCGAGCATGTGGAGCGCGGCCGCCTGGAAGACGGCGAGGTCGTCGCCTGACTCCACCGCTTCGGCGACCACGTCGCGAATCTCGTCGATGACGTGGGGCTGCTCGGGGCGCTCGGCGACGGGGGTCGGGGCCGCGCCGCCGCAGCCCTTGTAGTCGATGATGGCCGTGTAGAGCTCTTCCTTGGTGGCGAAGTGGCGGAAGATGATCGCCTCCGAGACGCCCGCGGCCTGCGCGATCTCCTTGGTGGTGGTGCCGCGAAAACCCCGCTCCGAGAAGAGACGCATCGCGACCTCGGCGATCTGTCGGCGGCGGTCGTCGGCGCACATGCGCGAGCCGGGAGCGGCCGTCTGGTGGGGCGGCGGCGCCGCCGGGTCGTTCTCAAAGTGTCTGGTCATGCGTCGATTTGGATGCTCCGCGCCCTCAAAAGTAAGTACTTACTTACAAGTTTTTTCCGCCCGCGTCAAGGCACCGAAGGGTAATTTTGCAGGTATGGTAATTTTTTCGTGATGTATTGTTCCCAGCCTTGTGCTACATTCAGCGCGTACATTTTCACAACAAAACGGAACTCTTAAGGCGCGGGGCGGGCGGGCCGTTTCCGCGGCCTTTCCCTCGCAGGAGACCGGCGGGAGCAGTCGGCACGACGTTTGCACCCGGACGGCGGGAAATGCTTTTTCCGGAAAGCGGACTCTCGCGCGCTTTCATCTTGGCTGGATAGACTTTCGAGCGACTTTTGTGAGGAGAAAAACCTATGTCACAGAACAGACCTGGTAGCGAAAACGACTTCGGCGGCGGCGGCAGCAGCAGCGCGGGCACCGGCTCGCAGGCGGGCGGGGGCGGCTACAGCGCCGGCACGGGCAGCAGCGGCGGCGGCCTCAGCACGACCGGCGGCGGCGCGGCCACGGGCACGGCGGCGGCCCCCTCTGCGGGCGGCATCGCCGACCGCGCGAAGCAGTACGGCCAGACGGTGGCCGACGCGGCCTCGCAGGCCAAGGACTACATCTCCGACAAGGCTTCGGTCGTGGGCGACAAGCTGCAAGACCTGCGCAACGTCGACTACGCGGAGTACGCCAACCAGGCGAAGGACTACGCGCGGCAGAACCCCGGGCAGGCGCTGCTGGTGGCGGCCGCCGCCGGCTTCGTCATCGGCCTCCTCGTCCGCGGCGGGCGCAGATAGTTCGGAGAGGAGTAGGCAGCAGGCAGTAGGCAGTAGGCAGTTGAAGACCCCTCTTCCGAGAAGCCGGGGTTAAACCTTCAACTCCCTTAACGCGGACTTACTGCCTACTGCCATCTGCCTACTGCCTACTGAAAGGGGTGTAAGCGATGGCCGAAGTTGAGAGAAGGCGTGTGGACTTGCCCGCGCCGGCGCAGGGTGGAGCGGAGTTGGAGAATCTACCGACGCTGTTCGGCAAGCTGGGCGACGACGTGATGCGCCTCGTCGACACGAAGCTCAGCCTGGTCAAAGTCGAGTTGAAGGAGGACGCCTCCTTCTACGCGCGCAACGGCGCCTTCACGGCCGTCGGGGCGATGGTCGCGCTCATCGGGTTCGCGCTCGTCAACGTCGCGTTCGCGTTCTTCGTCTCGACCCTGTTCGCGAACGAGGCGGCCGCGCCCGAGCGCTTCAGCCCGACGAGCTACGGCCTGGGCTTCCTGATCATGGGCGTCATCTACGTCGTCATCGGCGGCGTCATCGTCCTCGTGATGAAGAACAAGCTCGCCGCCTATAACCCGGTGCCCACGACGACCCTCGAAGAGATCAGAAAGGACAAGCAATGGCTGAAGAACGAGATTTAGCCTTGGCGCGCGCGAACGACACAGCCGATGAAGACGTTGACCAGACCAAGGCCGCGCTTCAGCGCCGGATGGAGGAGGCGCGCGAATCCATTTCTCAGACCGTCACGGAGATCAAGGACACGGTGGTGAACCAGTACCAGCAGGTGAGAGAGAACATCAGCGACACGCTCGACTGGCGCGAGCAGTACAAGCGGCACACGCTCCCCTTCACCCTGACGGCCTTCGCCGTCGGCGCCTTCGTCGGCTACACGGTGATGGGCGCCTTCAAGGGCGAGGGCGAAGAGGATTACGAAGAGGATGGCGCCTTCGACCGCATCGAGTCGGGCTTCGACCGCGGCCTCAAGGGTGGCGCGCGCTCCTACGCCTCGCAGCCCGTGCTCGGCCGCGCGGCCGCCGCGGGCGCGTACCAGCGCGTCACCGACGAGGGCGAGGACGTCGGGCCGGAGACCAGGCCCTCCTACAGCAGCGGCTACCAGGCGCCGACCGCGCCGAAGCCGCAGGCACTCACGTCTTACGCCTCTGCCGCGCCCGCGGCCCCGGAGGAGCAGGAGGAGGAGGAGCCGAAGGGGCCGGGCCTGCTGGAGCGCTTCAAGGAGACGAAGGCTTACGACCGGCTTCAGGAGGAGCTTTCGACGCTCGGCGACCGCGCGCTCGAAGAGCTTTCGAAGACGGCGCGCAACGTGGTCGTCCCGGCGCTGCTCAACAAGCTCAAGGGGCTCATCGGCCTCGACCTTTCGGGCCAGCAGGGCGGCGCGCAGCAGCAGGCGTCCGCCGGCACGCGCCGGCAGTCGGCCTACTCCGCGCCCACGGCGACGGCCGGCGGCGTCTCGGGCAGCAACCAGCCGAGCGGCGGCGCGCCGGACGCGGGCGGCACCACGAGCGCTTCCGGCACCAACGCGCGCGCGGCCACCGGCGGCACGGAAGGCTACGGCGCATCTTAAAAAGGGCGAAGGGTGAAGGATGAAGTCAAGCGGGTCTGACATTCATCCTTCACCCTTCCGCCTTCATCATTCATCCTTTCAGAGCGGGCGGGCGGTCGCCGCGGGCGACGCGCCCGCCCGCTTTCGCTTGTGGCGCGATGGCTGAGGGCGTCGAGGTCATCATCAACGCGGCGGCCGGCGGCGGCTCCGCGGACGACGAGCGGGCGCGCGCCGTCAGGGAGGCGTTCGACGCCTGCGGCGTGGGGGCGAGCGTCCGGGTCGCGCGCGAGGGCGGGGACGTGGAGCGGTTCGTGCGGCACGCGCTCTCGAACGGGGCGCGCGCGGTCGTGGCCGGCGGCGGCGACGGCACGGTCGGCTCGGTCGCGGGCGCGCTCGCGGGCACGGACAAGCCGCTCGGCGTGCTGCCGCTGGGGACGCTCAACCACTTCGCGAAAGACCTGCGCATCCCGCTCGCGCTCGAAGCGGCGGCCCGGAACATCTGCGAGGGGCGCGTGGTGCCCGTGGACGTGGGCGAGGTCAACGGGCGCGTCTTCGTCAACAACTCAAGCCTCGGACTCTACCCGCGCATCGTGCGCCGGCGCGAGAAGCTGCAGGAGCGCGACGGGAGCGGCAAGTGGTCTGCGTTCCTGCGCGCAAGCTTGGCCGTGCTGCGGCGCTACCCCTTCATGAGCGTGCGGCTCGAAGCCGACGGCAAGGAGATCGCGCGCAAGACGCCCTTCGTCTTCGTCGGCAACAACGAGTACCAGGTGGAGAATCTGCAACTCGGCGCGCGCACGTGCCTCGACGCGGGGAGGCTGAGCCTCTACGTCGCGCACCGCACGGGGCGGCTCGGCCTGCTGCGTCTGGCCCTGAGCGCGCTCTTCGGCCGCCTGCGCGAGGCGCACGACTTCGACGCGCTCTGCGCGCGCGAAATCTGGGTCGAGACGCGCCGCCCCAGGCGCATCCCCGTCGCCACCGACGGAGAGGTCACGGTGCTCACGACCCCGCTCCACTACCGCATCCGCCCCGGCGCGCTGAAGGTGATCGTGCCGGAAGAAAAGGATGAAGGCGGAGGGATGAGGGAGGGTGTTGGGTGCTAGGTGCTGGGTGCTGGTTAAAGCTAAAAACCAGCACCCAGCACCTAGCACCCAACACCCTCCGTGTCAGGTCAGAGCCAGATGGTGATGGACTTGTGGTAGTTCCGGTTGTGGGGGTAGCCGTAGCCGTTGATGACCCTGTCCCACACGCTGAGGAAGAAGGTGTGCGCGCAGTGCGTGGAGGTCGGGTGGCCCGCGACCGCCGCGTGCCAGGGCGCGGGCCACCAGCGACGGGACGACGCCCGAGGCGACGCCCGCCCACTGCCGGCGCGGGGCGCGCTTGTAGACATTTGTTGACACGCTGGCGAGGGCCGGGCGACCCTCGAAGGGGGCGGAGCCGATGCGAAAGATAGTCCACCTGTCAGACCTGCACTTCGGGCGCATCGACGCGGCGCTGGTCGAGCCGCTGGTCGAGGCCATCAACGAGGCACAGCCGACGCTGGTCGTCGTCTCGGGCGACCTGACGCAGCGCGCGCGCACGCACCAGTTCGAGGAGGCGCGCGCGTTTCTGGACAGGCTGCCGAAGCCGCAGGTCGTGGTGCCGGGCAATCACGACGTGCCGCTCTACGACGTGTTCGAGCGCTTCGCGCGGCCGCTCGACAAGTGGCGGCGCTACATCTCCGAGGAGGTCGAGCCCGTCTACGAGGACGAGGAGATGGTGGTCGCCGGCGTCAACACGGCGCGCTCGCTCACGCGCAAGTACGGCCGCGTCAACGAGCAGCAGGTCGCGCACCTGCGCGAGCGCCTGTGCAACTACCCGGACGAGGTCTTGAAGGTCATCGTCACGCACCACCCCTTCGACGTGGCGGAAGGGGCGGACGAGCGCGAGATCGTCGGGCGCGCGCAGATGGCGATGGAGGCGCTGGCGGCCTGCGGCGCAGACCTCCTGCTCGCGGGCCACATGCACGTCAGCCAGACGGGGCGCACCGCCGAGCGCTACAAGATCGAGGGCCACTCCGCGCTCTTCGTCCAGGCGGGCACGGCCACCTCCACCCGGGGCCGCGGCGAGGCCAACTCCTTCAACGTCATCCGCCTCAAGCACCCGCACATACAGGTCGAGCGACGCGTCTGGCAGCCCGACGGCGGCGCCTACGCCCGCGCCAACGCCGAGACCTTCCGCCACACGCACGGCCGGGGCTGGGAGCGCCTCCCCGAAGAGGTCGCCGCCGGCATCACCTTCGACGAAGTCGGCACCGGCCTCCAACCGCACGTGCCGGAATAGGGTGCTGGGTGTTGGGTGCTGGGTGTCGGTTAGAACTATGTTTTTAACCAACACCCAGCACCCAACACCCTTTTTGACTTCGACGCCGGCGTACACGATGATTGTGGCCCCGACGCAGATTCCGACCACCTGACCTTAACTTCGACGGAGGACATTTCATGCACACGCCCCAGAGAGCACTGCGGCTCGCCGCCGCGCTCGCGCTCACCCTCGCGACGCTCGCACCCGCCCTCGCCGCGCAGAAAGCGCAGGACGACCCCGAGCGCCAGCGTGCCTTCGAGCTGTTCCAGGAGCAGCAGTTCGCCGAGGCGCTCGCGCCCCTCGAGAAGCTCGCGGCGCGCTACCCCGGCGACGGCGAGGTGCTCGCCCGCTTCGGCCTCACGCTCTTCGTCAACACCATCTCCGAGCCGGACTCGCCCCAGCGCCTCGCGCGGCGCGCGCGCGCACGCGCCGCGGTCGTCCGCGCCAGGGAGCTCGGCTTCGACGCGGGCGTGCCCAAAGACCTCATCGACCAACTCATCGCGGGGTTGAAGGAGGACGGCAGCAGCGCCGGCGGCCCGAACGCCACGAAGTTCTCCGACGTCCCCGAGGCCGACACGGCGATGCGCGCGGGCGAGGCGGCCTTCATGAAGAACGACTACGACGCGGCGCTCGCCGCCTACGAGAAGGCGCTCGCGCTCGACCCGAAGCTCTACGAGGCGCCGCTCTTCGCGGGCGACGTGTTCCTGCAGAAAGGGCAGTTCGAGAAGGCGGGCGAGTGGTACGCGCGCGCCATCAAGCTCGACCCCGACCGCGAGCAGGCGTACCGCTACTGGGGCAACTCACTCCTGAAGCAGGCGCGCCTGGACGAGGCGCGCGACAAGTACGTCGAGGCCGTCGTCGCCAACCCCTACGACCGCTACACGTGGGAGAACGGCCTCTTCCGCTGGGCCAACGCCAAGGCCGTCCGCCTCGGACACCCGAAGATCGACGTGCAGTCGAACTTCTCGCAGAAGGACGGCAGGAACGTCGTCACGCTCGACCCGAAGGCGGGCGAGAAGCCGGGCGACGGGAGCGCGGCGTGGGCGGCCTACGGCCTGCTGCGCGCGGCGTGGGCGCTGAACGACTACGAGAAGTTCAAGCAGGCGTACCCCGGCGAGAAGGCATATCGCCACAGCCTGCGCGAAGAGGCGGGGGCCTTGCGCGGTGTCATCGAGGCCGTGCGGAACCAGCAGAAGGCCGGCGAGGTCAAGCAGCTCTCGAAAGACCTGCAACTGCTCGTGCAGCTCGAAGAGGCGGGGCTGCTCGAAGCCTACGTCCTCTTCGCGCGCACCGACCAGGGCATCGCGCAGGACTACGTCGAGTACCGCAAGGCCAACCGCGACAAGCTCCGCCGCTACCTCACCGAATATTTAGCGTCGGGGAAGTATTAGGCAGTAGGCAGTAGGCAGACGGCAGTAGGCAGTTAAGTCTTCACCGCCGCGGAGCGGCGGCTGAATGTAGCCCGGCCTTTCAAGGCCGGGGACGCCGATGTAAAAGAAGCCGCGTCGCGTCGGCGACGCCTGAACCATGCCGCAACGGCTCAGGCGTCGCCGACGCGACGCGGCGTTTTCTGTCCCAACTCTTTCCCGACCTTGAAAGGCCGGGCTACATTCACCGCGCCGCTGCCGCGGCCCGAACTGCCTACTGCCGTCTGCCTACTGCCTACTCTCCTTCTGCTGCTTCCGCGGGAGCATGCCGTCCATCGTGGCGGCCTGGTAGACGAAGGCGGCGACGATGACGGCGGCCTCCTTGAGGTCTTCGGGGACGGCGCGGTCGTAGTTGTCCTGGTTGGAGTGCCAGGTGCGCGGGCCGTACTCCATCTCGTCCTGCAGGAAGTCGATGCCGTTGAGGCCGACGGCGTCGAAGGAGAGGAAATCCGACCCGCCGGTGTTGGCGGCCGTGACGGTCGTCGCCGTGTAGGTCGTGTCGCCGACCTTCAACTGCGCGAAGGGCATGAGCCAGCGGCGGAAGAAGGGGCGCAGGCCCTCGTTGCCCTGCATGTGTACGCCGCGGATGGCGCCCGTGCCGCTGTCCACGTTGAAGTAGACGTTCAGGCGCGCGTGCTCGGGCTTGTAGCGCGGGGCCGTGTTAGATGTCGGCGGCGCGGGCTGTGCCGCGGTGCCGGCGGCGGGCGTGGGCGTGGGCACAGGGCCGAAGTGCTCGTTGACGTAGGCGCGCGAGCCGAGCAGCCCCTGCTCTTCCCCGCTCCACAAGGCGATGCGGACGGTGCGGCGCGGCTGCAGGTTCAGGGCCTTCAGAATCCGAACTGCCTCCATCATGATTGAGACGCCGGCCCCGTTGTCGGTCGCGCCCGTTGCCGTGTGCCAGGAGTCGAGGTGCGCGCCGAGCATGACGACCTCATCTTTCAAGTCGGTGCCCGGAATCTCCGCGACGGTGTTGTAGCTCATCGGGTCGGAGTCGTCGAACTCGACCTGCAGGTTGACGCTCAGCTTCACCTTCTCGCCCTGCCGCAGCATGCGCGCGAGGCGGTTGTAGTGGTCGTTCGAGAGCGCGATCTGCGGGATGAGCCTGGGCGCGTCCTTCTGCCAGGGCTGCTTGCGCTGTTCGAAGGGCGTGTCGGAAGGCTGCGGCACGGAGGCCGACTGGACGAACTGCAGCATGCCGCCGTCGCCGGCCGGGCTCGAGGCGACGAGGAGCGCGACGCCCTCCTCGTAGTAGAACTGCGTCTTGCGGTCGTTAAAGCGCTGCTCGGCGAGCTGCTCGGGCGTCGGCGGCGCGCGGCGCGGGCGCGGCGGCAGGAGCGACGGGTCGGGCGCGTCCGCGAGTCCGAGCAGCTCCTTGTCCGTGAGGCGCGTGGCCGTCGGCTCGAAGCGCGGGCGGAGC
Organism: Acidobacteriota bacterium; assembly: GCA_019242475.1. Lineage (GTDB taxonomy): Bacteria > Acidobacteriota > Blastocatellia > Pyrinomonadales > Pyrinomonadaceae > QHXN01. The sequence goes on from JAFAVK010000066.1 coordinate 91,078, forward strand.
TGGCGCTCGGTGCCGATCAGCACGAACTTGCCGCGGAGCTGCCCCTTGTACTTCTGCAACTCCTCCTCGTTCTTCGCGTCCACGACGACGAGCTCGGCCGTGAGCGGCGCTTCGAGGCCGGGCGACCACGCGCGCGGGTACGCGAGCAGGGGGAACGCGACGGGCTCGACCGCCTCGGCCGAGAAGCGCTTGAGCGTCCAGCCGCGGCCGAAAGGCCCCCACGGTTCGAGGTGCGCGTTTGAGAGGCCCCACGAAGTCAGCCGGTCGCGCGTCCAGGCGTTGGCGCGGCGGAGCGCCGGCGAGCCCGTGAGCCGCGGCCCGATCCCGTCCGTCAGGTATTCGAGCGTCTGCATCAACTGCGAGCGGTTGAGCCCCTCGTCCTTGATGCGCTCGACCGCGTCGGGCGTCGGCGTGGGCTGCGGCTGCGCCTGCTGCGCCGGCGTCGGCTGCTGCGCGCGAACCGCGACCGCGTGCGGCGACAGCAGGGCGAAAAGAAGCAGCGCGGCGGCTGCGTGTCGTCTCGTCATGTGGGTGAAGTACTCCTTACGCCGGATGAATTAACCACAGAGACACAGAGGCACAGCTTGTTGAGTAAATCTCTTCGAGCTGTGCCTCTGTGTCTCTGTGGTTAAATGTTTCTCACTATATTCAACGACTGGTTGAAGAGGTCTCGCGCTCCGAGCGGCCGGGCGCGGGCTTGCGCGGGAGGCGCTCGTCGAGCATCGCCGTCTGGTAGACGAAGGCGGCCATGATGACGGCGGCCTGCTTCACGTCGTCCGCCTGGATGCGCTCGTACGTGTCCTGCGTCGAGTGGTGCGTGCGCGTGTTGTACTCTATCGAATCCTGTATGAACTGGAAGCCCGGCAGGCCGATGGCGTCGAAGGGCACGTGGTCGGTGCTGCCCGTGTTGGCGAGCGTCAGGGTCTGCGCGCCGAGGTCTGCGAAGGGCGCGAGCCACTTGCGGAAGTACGGGCGCACGCCCTCGTTCCCCTGCATGTAGACGCCGCGGATGCGCCCCGTCCCGTTGTCGAGGTTGTAGTAGGCCGAGAGCTTCTCATACTCCGGCTTCGTCGTGAGCCGTCCGACGGGCGTGGGCCGCGGCGCGGGCTGCCCTTCGGCCGCGCCGGGCGGAGTCGGCTGCGGCGTGGCTTGCGGCGTCTCAAGCTTGCCGAAGTGCTGCTCGACGTACCCGCGCGAGCCCAAGAGTCCCTGCTCCTCGCCGCTCCAAAGGGCGATGCGAATCGTGCGGCGCGGCTGAAGCCCGAGCGCCTTGATGATGCGCACGGCCT
>JAFAVK010000070.1 GCA_019242475.1 Acidobacteriota bacterium
CCCGTCAGGCATTGCGAGTGGATGCGCGCCAGCGTCGGCACGTCCGCCCTCAGCTCGCCCTTGTAGAGGGCGACGAACTCCTCGTCGCTCGTCTTCGAGCGGTAGCCCGCGATGCGGAACTCGCCCGTCTCCGTCGGCAAACGCGCCACGGACACGCGCTCGACCGTCAGCTCCTGATTCGACCAAGGGCAGTCCAGTGTCGCTTCTTCTTTCAACTTCGGGATACTCCTTGGCGCCGATTATATGAGCCGCGCGCGCGCGGGACAAGAAGGCGCGCGGCCCGAGCCCGCGGCGGCCGCGCGAAATTTTTTCCCCGCCGCGCGCCCGCCCGCGCTAAGATGCGGCCCGACGGACGGAAGCGCGCTTGCCCCTTCGTCGAAAACCACTTCGACGCTCCCGCCGTGCCCGAGATGAACGGTGAGCCCTTAGACACGACCATCCCGATGTCAACGCGCGGCGCACCGCGCGAGCGCCACCCCGCGCTCGTCTTCCTGCGCGGCGAGCTGCTGGCCGCCCCGATTCCCCTGGAGCGCGACGAGGTGACGCTGGGGCGCGCGCTCGAAGCCGACGTGCGCGTCAACGACGCGCGCGCCTCGCGCATGCACGCGCGCATCACGGTCGAGCGCGACGCCGCCACCGGCGCCGTGCGCTACCGCATCACCGACCTCAACTCGACCAACGGCACCCTCCTCAACGGCCAGCCCGTCTCGGAAGCCTATTTGCAAGACGGCGACAAGCTCACCGTCGGCGAGCAGCTCCTCCGCTTCGACCTCCTCGACGACATCGACCGCGAGTACCAACGGCAGATTCACCGCCTGCTCGCGCACGACGAGCTGACGGGGCTGCTCACCAGCAAGTCCTTCTTCTCGGAGCTGCGGCGCGAGGCCGCGCGCGCCGAGACCGAGGTGCGGCCCTTCTGCGTCCTGATGATGGATCTCGACCACTTCAAGGTGGTCAACGACACGCACGGCCACCTCGTCGGGAGCCAGACGCTCGAAGAGGTCGGCTCGCTCATCACGGCCGCCCTGCGCGCGGGCGACGTGGCCGCGCGCTTCGGCGGCGAGGAGTTCGCGGCCTTCCTCCTGAACGCCGACTGCGCGCAGGGGCTCGTCGCCGCCGAGCGCGTCCGCACCGCCATCGAGTCGTACCATTTCCCGGCCACGCGCCGGGGCGCGGAGCACGAGACCGATGAGACGCTCCGCATCACCATCAGCGTCGGCGTCGCCGCCTACCCCGAGGACGCGCGCGACCCCATCGAGCTCATCGAGCTGGCGGACACGGCCCTCTACCGCGCCAAGAACCTCGGCCGCAACCGCGTCGTCGCCTACTGCGTCTCCCCGCCCGAGCTCCCCCGCTCCGCCGGCCCCGGCCCCGGCGAGCCGCGCTAGGCACAAAGTCTTGCGGCGGATAAGGAATCTGCTATCATACGGGCACCGCCGAACAACCCCTTTCGAGTTCCCCTTTGAGCACGTCCCTGAAGAGGCGCCGGTCTGTCGCGCCGAAGGTTGAGGTGAGGATGAGAGTGAGTCTCAAGGCCGTCATCGTCTTTGTGCTCGTCGCCCTGTTGGTCGGGCTCGCGTCCGACGTGTCGGCGCAGTCCCGCGGGCGAAAGCCGTCGCGCGCGCAGGCTCAGCCGCGTCCCGCGCCGCAGCGGCAGGCCGCGCCTCTTCAGACTGAGGCGGACGCGGCCGCCGACCTCTCCATCACGGCGCGCGTGACGGCGGACTCTTTGCGGTTCGAGAAGGTGCCGAACCCGCGCGTGGAGTTCACGGGCAGACAGAAGCGCGAGACCGCCTGGGAGTCGGAGCGCGAGAACCTGCCGCAGCAGGTGCGGCCCGGCGAGACCTACCGCAACATCGGCATTACGCTCCACATCAGGAGCGTCTTCGCGGACATCGACCGCATCGTCGCCGAGGCGCTCGGCGAAGTCCCCAAAAGCGACGACGCGCAACCCGCACCCCCGCAGCCCCAGCCGCCCGGCGCGAACGCGCCGCCGGCAGAGTCAACAACTCCCCCGGCTCAAGCCCCCGCCAACGACGACGCCGCGACGCGGCAGAGGCGCGGGCCTGCGCGCAGGGGGAGGGCGAATTGAAACGCGAGCATCTGCTCTCGGCCGCCGCCGCACGTCTTCTTAAATTGACCGTCGTGTGCCTGATGCTGGCCGCCGCGTCCGCGGGCTCGTCCGCGCAGACCCCGCCCGGCGAGTCGCGCGCGCCTTCGACTCCGCCGCCGACGCAGGCGGCCGGCGCGGACGCGGACGAAGAGTTCGAGCTGAACATCGAACAGCGCCGCATCAGCGAGAAGGATTTTCACGCCGAGACGGCGGTCGAGACCGGCGGCGAGCGCGGCCTGCAACTCGGCGTCGGCGTCGCGCTGCGCGCGAGCGACATCGAAGTCCTCCTGCTCGGCGTGCACGGTCACGTCCGCTTCCGCGGGAGCCTCGCGCCCGTGCTGCGCCTGCTCGAAGCGCGCCGCGCGGCGCCGCCTGCCGCGCAGCCCCCGCCGCCTTAAGCCGCCCCGAAGTTTTACGAACAGGTGAAGCCCCCGCCCGCACTCAGACGTTTTCATCAAACTTTTCGGAGGGAACGATGAAGAAGCTCTTTCAAGCCGGAGCACTCCTGCTCCTCGCCCTCTGCGCCGGCTCCCGCGCGCAGACGCCGACCACGACGACCACCAACCAGGGTGACGACAACACCTCCATCAACGCCGCCGCGACGGGCACGCGCACCGCCCGGCAGCAGCCGACGCCGCGCCCGAGCCCGTCGTCCGTCACGCCCGTCCGCCCGCTCTCGCAGGAGGACATCCGCCGCCAGCAGGAGGCGAGCGAGCGCCGCCGCCAGGCCGCGTCCACGGGCGACCCGGACGTGCTCCTCGACATCCCGAACCTCTCGGTCGAGGAGATAACTTTGAAGGTGAAGAACCTGCACGCGCACGTCTCCCTGGACGCGCGGCTCGCGAACCTTTTGCAACTGACCGCGGGCGCGGACGCGAGCATCGACGACGTTGACCTGACCATCAAGGGCGTGCGCGCCGAGGCGCTGCTCAAGGTCAAGCTCGACAACGTGGCCGCCATCATCGACCGCACGCTGACGACCATTGACCGCAACCCGCAGATCCTCGAACGGCTCTTGCAGAGCGTTGACAACACGGTCGGCACGGTCGGGGGCGTCGCCAACACGGCCCTGCAACCGGGCGGCGTCGTAGACCGCACGGTCGGCACCGTCGGCCAGACGCTCAACAACGTCACGCAGCCCGGCGGGCTGCTCAACTCGACGGTCAACACCCTCGGCCAGACCGTCCAAAGGGTCGTTGACCGCTCGGGCAACATCGTCGAGCGCACGCTCGACACGGCCGGCACGGTCGTCGGCCAGCGCACGGTCGGCAACGTCACCTCGCTCACGCAGCAGGGCACCGACACGACCAACGCCTCGGGGCAGACCGTCCGCCGCGTCCTCGACACCACCGGCGCCGTCATCGAACTCACGCTCGACGCCGCCGGCCGCGTCGTCAACTCGCGCGTCGTCAGCCAGGCCACCGGCCGGCCCTGAAGGAAGGCAAAAGGCAAACTTCAAAAGGCAAAAGGCAAAAAGGAGGACGAAAGGCACCGTGCCTTTCGTCCTCCTTTTTATTATTAGGTTTTTGCAACCGCGCCGCCGGGTGCGCGTGTAAACGTGGGCCTGAGCGGGGTGTGTGCGCGGGGCTCGGCGGGCGCGGCTGAAAGGCTCTGTAAACCTTCTGCCTTTTGCCCTTTGCCTTTTGCCTTTTGCCTTCTCAGCGGGTTATTCTTCCTCTCGTCCGGTGAAGTCCCCCGGCCGCCGCGCACGCACCTCTTCGGAAAGCGAAAGAGCCAGTGATCTCCAGACTCAACTTAGCCAGCGACCCGTTCCGGAACCGCGCCCTGCCCTGGACGCTGGCCGTCGCGGTCTCGGCCGTCTCGCTCGTCGCGCTCGTCTTCGTCCTCGCCCGCTACAGTGAGGCGCGCGCGCAGACCGACGTCTCCGACCGGCAGGTGCAGGCGATGCGCGCGCAGCAGAAGGAACTGGACAAGCAGGCCGAGTCGATCAGGCAGAACATCCCGCCCGAGCAGCGCCAGCCGCTTGAGGCCGCGCGCGCGCTCGTCAGCCGCAAGGGCTTCTCCTGGTCGCAGCTCTTCTCCGACCTCGAAGAGTTCATGCCCGGCGACGTGCGGGTCGCGCGCATCAACATCCGCGAGGTCACGCAGGTCGGCGACCAGACGCGCGCCGACCTCGACCTGACGGTCGTCGGCCGCACGGCGCCCGACGTGACCGGCATGATCGACGAGATGAACCGCTCCGGCACCTTCAGCGCCGTCCCCGTCACCGAGAATCAGAAGTCGGGCCGCGGCGAGTCGGGCTTCGAGTGGCTGCTGCGCGTCTCGTACGTGCAGCGCCAGCGGCGCGGGGGCAAGGCCGCGCCCGCCGCCGACACGGCCGCGACGGCGCGCGCCAAAGACACGTCCGCGGACGCGGGGGGGCGCGACTAGCTTTGAAGAACGACACCGCAGTCACGGGTTCGGGCGGCGCACGCGCCGCGGCCCTGCGCACGCGCCTCGACACGTTCCGCGCCACGCGCCGGCGCGGCCCCGTCGGCCTGCCCGAATTCGTCGCGCTCGGCTTCGCGGCGCTGCTCCTGGCCGCGGCCGTCTTCGCCTACCTCTTCCTCCTCGTCCCGCAGAACTCGCGCAGGGATTCGCTCGACGCCGAGGCCGAGAGTCTGAAGCCGGTGCTCGCCAGCCAGCAGACCAACATCGGGTCGAGCCAGGACACGGCGTCGCGCGTCAACGAAATCCTGAAGAGCCTCGACACCTTCGAGGCCAACCACCTCGGCGTCGCGTCGAGCGGCACGAAGACGGTCGTCGAGGAGCTGAACCGTCTCATCGGCAAGGACGGGCTGCGCATCAGCGGCGGCATCAACTTCACGCAGTTGCAGGAGGCCGTGCCCGGCGCCGAGAACGCGCCGCGCGCGCGCCGGCAGTCGGACGCGGAGGGCGCCCAGCGCGTCGTGCAGAGCGTCTTCCCGGGCATCGGCGTCACGCTCACGGTCGAGGGCACCTACCCGAACCTCCGCCACTTCATCCGCGACATCGAGGCCGACCGCCGCCAGTTCGTCGTCATCAACACGGTCGAACTCGAAGGCGTCACCGACACGAACTCGGCCGAGCAGGTCGCGCCGCCCGTCACGAACAACGCGTTGCCGGGCGCGCCGCCCGCCCAGCCGCAGACGCCCGCGCGCGGCGCGCTCGTCAGCCTGCGCCTCGACATGGCGACGTACTTCCGGCGCGCGGCCGCCTCCGCCGCCGCGGAGGCGCAGTAGTTATAAAGTCATGCCACTCTTCGAAGGAAAGACACCGGCGGAGCGCAACAAGCTGATCGCGGCCATCGCGCTGCCGATCCTCGCCCTGATCCTCATCTTCTACATGTTCTCCGGCCCCTCGAAGCCGGCCCCCGCGACGACGAACGCCAACACGAAGGGCAGGCCCGGCGGCGCACGCCCGACGACCGCGCAGCAGCAGGCGCCCGGCCCCGCCGGCGCGGCGGCCGACGCCGAAGTCCCCGCCGCCGACGTGGTGCCCATCAACTGCTGCCCCGAGCCCTTCGTCGGCGGCGACGCCGGACGCAACATCTTCGCCTTCTACGTCAAGCCCCCGCCGCCGCCCACGCCGGCTCCCACCGTGCCCGAGCAGACGCCCACGCCGCCGCCGCCGTACCTGCTCGCCGGGCTCATGCCGCAGAGCGTCTTCGCGCGCACGGCCGGCTTCACGCTCCAGCTCACCGGCGACAAGTTCGGCCCCGGCGTCCGCGTCTACGTGGGCGGCCAGGAGCTGCCGACGCAGTACAAGAGCATGCAGCAGCTCTCGGCCAACGTCCCGGCCGCGCTTATCTCCAGCCCCGGCGCGCGCCAGGTGCAGGTCAAGACGCCCGACGGTAAGCTCTACTCGAACGAGGCGACGCTCAACGTGATGCAGCCGCCCGCCCCGACCTACTCCTTCGTCGGCTTCCTCAAGCGCGCGAAGCAGAGCGCCAACACCGCCGTCCTCAAGGACGCCAAGGGCGAGCTTTACAGCGTCCGCCAGGGCGACCTCGTCGAGGGGCGCTTCCGCGTCACCGACATCTCGGAGAAGGGCGTCGAGGTCGTGGACAAGGACTTGAACATCAAGCACACGATGCCCTTCGTGGACGCGCGCGGCAACCCCGGCGCGCCCGGCCGCGCGCCCGGCTCGATCCAGCCCCCGCCCCCCGCCGAAGAGGGCGGCGACGACGAGCCCTGAGCCACGCGGCCACGGAGACCGACGCCATGACGGCACGACACGCACAAGGTGAACGCGGCTCAGGCCGGCGCCGGCCGGGCGAGCGCGGCTACGCGCTCATCGCGCTGCTCGCGTCGATGACGCTGCTCATGATCGCCATGATGGCCGCCGCGCCGAGCATCCGCCAGCAGTCGCGCCGCGAGCTGGAGCTGGAAGCCATCGCCCGCGGCGAGGAGGTCGCCGAGGCCATCCGCGCGTACGTCAGCATGAACCCCACGCACCAGCCGCCGAACTCGATGGACGAGCTGCTCGAAGGCGTGACGCCCGCCGGCCGGACGAAGAAGGTCAAGGTGCTGCGCGCCAGCGCCGCGCGCGACCCGCTCTCGGAGAGCGGCGAGTGGCGCACCGTCAAGCCGCGCGACGAGGCGATGGTTCGCTTCATCCGCGACATCACCGAGTACGCCGACGGGAAGACGCCGGCCCCGACGGGCAACCCGCCCGACCCGTCCTTGCAGCCGCTCGCGGCCCAGCTCCCGCAGCTCACCGGCCTCGTCACCGGCCTCGGCTCCGGGAGCGACGACGGAGGCGAGGACAACTCGCTCTCCACCAGCGGCCCCTTCGTCGGCGTGACCAGCCGCAGCCGCCGCGATTCCATCATCACCTACTACGGCATCGACCGACACGACCGCTGGGTCTTCACGCCCTTCTACAGATGAGCGCGAGACGCGCGTGAAAGAGTCTCGCGCGTCCCTCGCAACACGTTCGCGCGCGGCGGAGAGTGAACATCTCTTCGCCGCGCGCGAAATTTTTTTTTGCGCGAGTGAATTAAGTTATTGACTTCTTTTTTTAATCTGTTTATAAATCCCAATATGTTGTGCGCTTTTCAGTCTAGGCCACAAGATAAAAATTGACACATCATCTTGTGGTGAAGAACACCAAACCAGAAAAGGAGCAGGTACAGCTTATGGCAACTAAGAAGGCAGCGAAGGGCGGAGCGAAAAAGGGCGGCGCTAAGAAGGCCGCGGGCGGCGCCAAGGGCGGCGCGAAAAAAGGCGGCGCCAAGAAGGGCGGAGCCAAGAAGAGGTAGTTTAAGCCAAGGGGAGTACGCGCAACCTTCAACGGCGCACACAACACTCCTTGCCCGCGAGGGCGTTAATTAGGACGGCGGATGCACACGATGCACGCCGTCCAAATTATTTTTGAAGCTGTTCGCTGTTAGCTGTCGGCTCTCAGCTTCGCCGTCGTCATGTCGCCCGCCTTCACGCTCGCTTGCCTCCTCGTCGCGTACGTCGGACAATCACATCCAAGCTTCTTCGATGAAGAAGCCAACGCCCAACAGCTAACAGCCGACAGCTTCCAATGTTCCACGTCGCGCTCGTCGAGCCGGAGATCCCGCCCAACACGGGGAACGTCGCGCGCCTGTGCGCGGCGACGCGCACGCCTCTGCACGTCGTGGGCGTGACGGGCTTCCGCCTCGACGACCGCGCGGTGCGCCGCGCCGGGCTCGACTACTGGCCCGAGGTCGAGCTGCGCCGGCACCGCGACCTCGACGCGCTCAAACAATCGTTGCCCGGTTCGCGCCTCCTCTACTTCACGACGAAGGCCGAACAGTCCTACGCCGGGTGGTCTTTCGCCGCAGGCGACTGCCTCGTCTTCGGGCCGGAGACGCGCGGCCTCCCCGAAGAACTCCTGCGCGCGAACTGGGAGCGCTGCCTGACGATCCCGATGCCGAACCCGCGCGTGCGCAGCCTCAACCTCGCCACGTCGGTCGGCATCGCCCTCTACGAGGCGCTCCGGCAGGCGGGCGCGCTCGGGCGCGGGTGACAGCCCGCCACCCGCCAAGGTACAATTTCCCTTTAAATTCAGCCCGAAATTTCAGGCAATTTTAGACAGGGGCGGCCGGGCGGGCCGGGAACGCCGCGGCGCGTCCGCAGGGAAAGTATCGATGCATAGAGAGAGAGAAGACGTTAGGAACATCGCCATCATCGCGCACGTCGATCACGGGAAGACGACGCTGGTGGACGCGATGCTCAACCAGTCGGGGACGTGGCGCGAGAACGAGCAGCACGTCGAGCGCGTTATGGACTCGATGGACTTGGAGCGCGAGCGCGGCATCACCATCATGGCGAAGAACACGTCCGTCCGTTTCGGCGGCGTGAAGATCAACATCCTCGACACGCCGGGCCACGCCGACTTCGGCGGCGAGGTCGAGCGCGTGCTGAAGATG
>JAFAVK010000071.1 GCA_019242475.1 Acidobacteriota bacterium
GGGATCACGGCCGACCGGATCGTGACGGTTGACGGCGGGTACCGGGAGGAGCTGACGGTGGAGCTGTGGGTGGTGCCCTCGGGCGCGACGCCGCCGGCCGCCAGCCCGACCGTTGACCCGTCGGAGGTCAAGCCGGCGCGGGCGCCGCGCCGCCGCGGCCGCGACGACGACGAAGAGGAGTAGTCCTTTAACCTTAAACCCGCGGGGCTCACACCTGAGCCCCGCGGCCGACAGAGAGAGCGGGCGGCGCTTCTTAAATAGAAGCGCCGCCCGCTTCGCTTATCGGCGCCGCGCCGTTCAGAGCGGGCCGGGCTTCACAATTCGTACAACGGCCAAAATTGCCCGGGCATCCTACATTTCCGGGCGCGGGCGGCGGGTGGGCTTTGCAAAGTCGCAGTCGATAAGGATAATAGCCGCGCGGTTCCCAGCAGGCCCCCCGCCGCGCAGCTCGTAGAATTTGAAGACCGTGGTGTTAAAAATGAAGAATCGCTTGTTCCGTAAGTTCACCCCCGCGCTCGTCCTCCTGTCCCTCCTTATCTCTTCGTTCGGCGCCGCGGCCACTTCGGCGCGCGCCTCGGACAACGACGCCGACTCTTCCGCCGAGAGGTATCTGAGCTGGGAGGCGACCGGCCCCCTGGGCGGCGACGTGCGCTCGCTCGTCATCGACCCGAAGGACGCGCGCCGCCTCTACTTCGGCACCATCGACGGGCAGATTTACACCTCCGCCGACGGCGGCGAGAACTGGTCGCGCCTCTCGGGCTTCAACCACCCCGGCCTCCTCATCGACAACATCATCGTTGACCCGCGCGACTCGAACGTCATCTACGCGGCCGCGCACAGGCACAAGGAGTCGGGCGGCTTCTTCAAGACGACCGACGGCGGCCGCACCTGGCGCGAGGCGGAGCAGTTGAAGGGCGACGGCATCCACTCGCTCACGCAGTCTTCCAAGAACCCGGACATCCTGCTCGCGGGGACGAACAAGGGCGTCTGGCGCTCTACGGACGCGGGCGAGCACTGGCAGCAGTTCGACACCTCGGCCACGCCGGGCCTCATCAACGTCGAGTCGCTGGCCGTTGACCCGCGCGACACGAACGTGATCTACGCCGGCACCTGGTATTTGCCCTACAAGTCCACGGACGGCGGGCAGTCCTGGAGCATCACGAAGACGGGCATCATCGACGACTCGGACATCTTCGCCATCGAGATCGACGACCGGAACCCGAACCACGTCATCGCCTCCGCGTGCAGCGGCATCTACGAGACGCGCGACGCGGGCGGCAGTTGGCGCAAGGTCAACGGCATCCCCTCGCAGTCGCGCCGCACGCGCGCCATCATCCAGAACCCCGGTCGGCCCGACACCATCTACGCCGGCACGACCGAGGGCTTCTGGATGAGCACCAACGGCGGGGCCGACTGGAAGGTGACGACCAGCCGCCAAATCTTCGAGGTCAACGCCATCGCCGTCCACCCCTCGAACCCGGACGTGGTCTACATCGGGACGAATAACTACGGCGTGATGGTCTCGCGCGACGGCGGGCGCAACTTCGTGCCGTCGAACGGCGGCTACTCGGGGCGCCGCGCCTACGCCGTCGTGCCCGACCGCGAGAAGCCCGGGCGCGTCTACGCGACGACCATCAACACGGCGACGGGCGGCGGCTACTTCTACGTCTCGAACGACGCGGGCGAGACGTGGCAGCTCTCGTCGCGCAGTATGCCGGCGCGCCTCATCGCCTACACGATTCTCCAAGACCCGCGCGACGGGAACGTCATCTACCTCGGCACCAACTACGGCCTCTACCGCTCGTCCGACCGCGGCGCCTCCTGGGCTCCGCTCGGCGCGCCGAAGCCGAGGGCGCCGGTGAGGAAGGGGAGGAGGGCGGCGGCCGGGTCGAGGAGTTCGGCCGCTTCGAGCAGCGCGGCGTCGCGCGACGGCGCCGCGGTGGCCGCGCCGACGGTCGCCCCGCGGCCGACGCCCAACGACAGCGTGAAGCGCGCGCAGGAGGCGCTCAACCTCGCGGGCTACGACGTGGGCAGGCCCGACGGCGTGGCCGGGACGCGCACCGTGGCCGCGCTCAGGAAGTACCAGGCCGACAAGGGCATCCCCGTCACGGGGCAGTTCGACGCGGGGACGCTCGGCGCGCTCGGGCTCGCGGGCGGGATGCAGTCGGCGGGGGCGGCCGCGGCCGCGGTGCAGACCGCGCCGGTCTTCCTCACCGACACCATCAACTCGCTCTCCTACACGGGCGACGAGCGCGACGGGCACGCCGGCATCCTCGCGGCGACGAACGCGGGCCTCTTCCGCACCTACGACGTGGAGAAGGGCTGGGAGGTCGTCCCGTACGGCCCGAACCTTGACGTGCGCACGCTCTGCGTCTCGGCGAGCACGCAGGAGCCCGAGACCATCTTCGTCGGCACGTCGAACTCGGGGGTGCTCGTCTCGCACGACGACGGCAAGACGTGGGAGCAGACGCGCGGCGTCCCGACGGAAGGCCCGATCAACGTCATCGAGCGCGACCCGAAGCGACCCGAGAACATCTACGTCGGCACGACGCAGTCGCTCTACGTCTCGCACGACGGCGGGCAGCACTGGCAGCGCCGCGGCGGCAACCTGCCGCTGGGGAGCTTCACCAGCATTCTCATCAACCCCGAGAACCCCGACGAGGTCTTCGTCGGCAACGCCTACGAGCGCGGCGGGAAGGTCTTCAACGCGGTCGAGGGCGGCGGCGTCTTCCGCTCGGCCGACAAGGGGATGACGTGGCAGCGGCTCGACCCGCAGCTCCCGAGCCGGCGCGTCTGGTCGCTCGCCTTCGACCCGCAGGACAAGACGCGCATCTTCGTCGGCACGCACTCGGCCGGCGTCTACGTCGCGCGGCGCGGCGCCGACGCGGCGGCGACGAGCAAGTAAAGAGAAGGCAAAAGGCAAAAGGCGAAAGGCAAAAATTGTTGACGAGGGTCGCCGCCCTTCCTCACTTTTGCCTTTCGCCTTTTGCCTTTTGCCTTTTGCCTTGCTTTCCGCCTTGACACGGCGTCGCCCGCGTGTGTAAATTGCTCCCCTACCTGGCAGAATAGCGAGGTGATTTGGCGGAACACGCGGGTGTTCCACGGGCGTGTGGAAAATTGAAACTTCGGTAACTTCTTTTTTTTTCAACTGCTCGCAACTCCCGCCTCAATCCTCCGGTTTCGTCAAATCGCCCCAAGCTACTCTCGACAGATCAAAGGCGCTCCGCCGCGGGTGACACCACACACGTCGCGCGCCAAGTTCTGTCGCCGGGCAGGCGCGGGAGTGAGCCCGACGTTCGCGCCAGAATAATCCAGCAGGAGTCCGACAGGAGTTCATGTCAACCGAAAACGAAACGCCCACCAACGGCGAGAACACCACCGAACAGAGCGCGCCCGGCGGCGCCTCCTCGAACGAGGCCGGTGAGACGGCCGCGGCCGCCAGCGCCGCGGTCGCCACCGCTTCTGCGGAACAGTCGGCGACGACCGCAAGCCCCGCGGCCGCCGAGCCCTCGGGCGAGCAGCCCGCGGCCGCGACGCCCGCCGAGGGCGCCCCGGCGCCCGCGCAGGCCCCGCAGTCGCAGGCGGCGAGCACGGACGCAGCCGCCGACGAGGACGACGAGGAGCCGCGCGGCGGCGGCTTCGACTTCGGCGCGCTGCTCGACCAGTACGAGCAGGAGCAGGCGCAGTACCAGGAGGGCTCCGTCGTCAAGGGCACCGTGGTCGGCGTCACCGAGCGCTCGGTCGTCATCGACTTCGGCTTCAAGTCCGAAGGCGCCGTCCCCATCGAGGAGTTCCAGGAGGCGGGCGAGCTGACGGTCAAGCGCGGCGACGAGGTCGAGGTGCTCATCAAGAGCATGGAGTCCTCCGAGGGCGTGCCGATTCTTTCGCGCGCCGACGCCGTGCGCATGCGCGCGTGGGACGTGCTGGAGGAGGCTTACCGCGCGGGCACGCCCGTCAAGGGTAAGATCGCCGAGCGCGTCAAGGGCGGACTGCGCGTTGACGTGGACGGCGTCGCCGCCTTCCTGCCGGGCTCGCAGGTGGACGTGCGTCCCATCCGCAACCTCGAATCCTTGCGCGGCCAGGAGATCGAGGCCAAGGTCATCAAGCTCAACCGCAAGCGCTCGAACGTCGTGCTCTCGCGCAAGGCGATTCTCGAACAGGAGAACGAGGGCAAGAAGGGCGAGACGCTCAACGCGCTCGAAGAGGGCATCATCGTCGAGGGCCAGATCAAGAACCTGACCGACTACGGCGCCTTCGTCGATCTGGGCGGCATCGACGGCCTGCTCCACGTCACCGACATGTCCTGGGGCCGCCTGCTCAACCCCGGCGAGATGTTCCGGGTCGGCGAGACCGTGCAGGTCAAGGTCTTGAAGTTCGACAAGGAGCGCGAGCGCGTCAGCCTCGGCTTCAAGCAGCTTCTGCCCGACCCCTGGGAGTCGGTCGCCGAGCGCTTCCCCACGGGGCAGCGGATGAACGGCAAGATCGCTTCGGTCACGGACTACGGCGCCTTCATCGAGCTTGAGCCGGGCGTCGAGGGGCTCGTCCACGTCTCCGAGATGACCTGGTCGAAGCGGATGAAGCACCCGTCGAAGCTGGTCAACGTCGGCGACACGGTTGACGTCGAAGTCTTAGGGGTTGACCCGAAGAACCGGCGCATCAGCCTCGGCATGAAGCAGACGCAGCCGAACCCCTGGGAGACCCTGCCCGAGCGCTTCCACATCGGCGACCGCGTGCGCGGCCGGGTGCGGAACCTGACCGACTTCGGCGCCTTCGTCGAGGTTGAGGACGGCGTGGACGGCCTCGTCCACGTCTCGGACATCTCCTGGAACAAGCGCATCAAGCACCCGGGCGAAGTCCTCAAGAAGGGGCAGGAGATCGAGGCGGTCATCACCAACATCGACATCGACAACCGCCGCCTCTCGCTCTCGATCAAGGACACCGAGCCGAGCGCCTGGGAGAAGTTCGTCAACGAGCACCGGCCGGGCGACATCGTCCGCGGCAAGGTGACGCGCTTCGCCAACTTCGGCGCCTTCGTCGAGCTGGCCGAGGGGCTGGAGGGCCTGTGCCACGTCTCCGAGCTTTCGGACGAGCGCGTCGAGCGCCCCGAGGACGCCGCGCAGATCGGGCAGGAACTGGACTTCCGCATCCTGCGCATCGAGCCGGAGTCGAAGAAGATCGGGCTCTCGCACCGCGCGGCCAAGCACGACGAGCCCGTGGTGGACGTGAAGAGCTACACGACCGAGGCCGGCGGCGGCATGGCTTCTTTGGGCGAGCTGGCCGACTTCTTCAACAAGCGCGGCGGCGGCTCCGAGGAAGAGAACCGCTAGTCACAAAGCGTACAAAGATGAAGAGCCCCGCGCTTGAGTTATAGCTCAAGCGCGGGGCTCTCTCTTGATGCGGGCGCCCTCAGAGGCTGTTAAATAAGTCCGACTGAGCCGGCTAACTTGTTGGCTCCGCGACGTTTTCCCCTTGTCAGGCGTTCCCCGTATCTGCTAAGTTACAGTCCGGTTCTTGCACCCCAAACTCAATCCCCCTGCCCTTGTTTTGCGGCGGCAGCTTTCACCGAGAGGCCGGAGAGGTGGAAACCATGACGAAAGCAGAGCTGGTTGAAGACGTGGCCCGCGCGGCCGAGCTGACCAAGAAGGATGCCGAGCGGCTCGTCGAGATCGTCTTCGAGAGCATCATCGACACGCTCAATCAGGGCGAGAAGATCGAGCTGCGCGGCTTCGGCTCCTTCCGCGTGCGCGAGCGCGGCGCCCGCCGCGGCCGCAACCCCAAGACCGGCGACCCCGTGGACATCCCCGCCAAGCGCGTCCCCTACTTCAAGCCCGGCAAGGAACTCAAAGAACTCATCAACGAGGACGAGAACGGCGCGGGCTCATCCGACGGGGGGGAGGGGTTGACTCCGCCGGCGCCCGAAGGCGGCGCGGAGCCCGCCGCAGTCGAGTCTTCGGCGTCCGAGGGCGGCGAGGCGGGCGGCGAGCAGACGCCGCCGCTGATGTGAGCGGCGGGCGCGGGGAAAGGTCAGACGGCAAGGGGGCGACGGCTTGGACAGGCTCTACACACCCTGGCGCTTCGACTACATCAAGGGGGCGAGCGGCGAGAAGACCGGCTTCGGCGACTCCTGCGTCTTCTGCGCGCTGCCCGCGCGCGGCGACGACGAGGCGGCCTTCATCCTCCACCGCGCGCGCCTGAACTTCGTCATCCTCAACATCTACCCATACACCAGCGGCCACCTCATGATCGTCCCCTTCGAGCACACGGCCGACTTCAACGGCCTGGCTAAAGAGACCTCCGACGAGCTGATGGACTTGGCTAAACGCGCCCAGGGAATTCTCGACGAGGCATACCACCCGCACGGCTTCAACCTCGGCATGAATCTGGGTCGGGCCGCGGGCGCGGGCGTCTCCGACCACCTGCACCTCCACATCCTCCCGCGCTGGTCGGGCGACGCCAACTTCATGACGACGGTCGGCGAGACCCGCGTCATCCCCGAAGACCTCCGCGCCACCTACGACAAACTCCGCGGCCGCTTCTAGTCTTTTAAAGGGCCGTCGCTTCTCAAGACCTTTCCGCCCTTCATCACGAAGACGACGTGTTCGACGGCGTTGATGTCTTTCGTCGGGTCGCCGGGGACGGCGACGAGGTCGGCGAAGGCGCCGGGCTTTATCTCGCCGACCTTTCCTTCGAGGCCGAGCAGGGCGGCCGCGTCAACGGTCGCGGCGCGGAGGGCTTCGGCGGGCGTGAGGCCGGCCTTGACGAGCCAGATGATCTCGCGCGGGTTGTGGCCGTGCAGTCCGGCGACGGCGTCCGAGCCGGAGACGATGAGGACGCCGCCCTTCTTCGCGCGCGCGGCGTTGGCGAGGTTGTTGGCTTGCAGCTTCTCGAAGAAAGACCAGGTGAAGGGGTCGAAGGCGACGAAGCGCTCGCGGTGTTCGAGGTAGTGCGTCGGCAGGTAGAGCGTCGGGACGAGCGCGACGTGACGCTTGGCGAGTTCGCGCACGGCCTCGTCGTCGAGGAAGGAGCCGTGCTCGACTGAGGTGCAGCCGCCCCGCACGGCGGCCTTCACGGCGGCCGCCTCGTGCGCGTGGACGGCCACGCGCAGCCCGGCCCGCGCAGCCTCCTCGACCGCCGCGTTTATCTCCTGCGTGTTGAAGAGGGGCGCGCCCGTCTCGTCCACGCCCTCGAAAATCTTAATCACGTCCACGCCCTCCGCGATTCTCGCGCGGACGAACTCGCGGACGCGTCGGACGCGCTCGCCGCGGTCTTCGCCGGCGCCGCGCATCGCGGCCGCGGTGAGCGGCTCGCCGGAGACGACGAGGCGCGGGCCTTCCGTCTCGCCGCGGGTGATCTGGTCGCGCAGGCGCGTGACGACGCCCGAGTCGCCACCGAGGTCGCGCGCGGTCGTGATGCCGGCCAGCAGCGTCGCGCGCGCGTTCTCCTTGGCGAACCCCAGCGCCTCTTCCGGCCCGGAGTCCCAGGAGATGCCGAAGCGCCCGGTGCGGTCGAAGTGGTAGGTGATGTGCGTGTGCGCGTCGATGAGGCCGGGCATGAGCGTCACGTCGCCGAGGTCGATGACCTTCGCGCCCGGAGGGGCAGGGACGTTCGGGCCGAACGCCGTGACGCGGTCTCCCTCGACGACGACCGAGGCGCCTTCGATGACCCGCCCGGCGCGCGCGTCGAGCACCCGTGCGGCGCGGATGACGAGGCGCGTGTTGGCCGTCGCCGCGGGGCTGTTGTTCTGCGTCCGCGCGCAGTTAGGCAGAGAGAGTGTGACGACGAGCGAGAGAAGGAGATTGAAGAAACGCCCGGCCCGCATGAAAAAGAGAAACCCCCTTGCTCGATGGTTTGAATGGGCGACCGTGACGGCACGAGTGCGCTGCCGTCAACCCTAGTGCCGACTGTCGGGGGGCCATTGGATAACCTTGGGCTCGGCCGTCACCGCAGAGGGTCGGCCGATTTTGACGGCCGGGGGCGGCGGCGGGTCTTCAGGCGGCGGGAGGCGGCGGTGCATGTCGCGGAGCGCCTCGATCTGGACGGCGGTCAGCTCGACCCGGTCGGGGCCGAGTTGGACTATCACCTGCCTGGCGCTGACGATCTCGATGAAGACCTCGTAGGGCAGTTCGACGCCGACGCCCTCGACGACGGGGCTGCTGCTCCCGGGAACCGCGCCACCGCCGTACCAGAGGTGTGTGCTCTCGTTAACCTCGTCAACGCCGTCGGCCGTGATGGACAGCGGGGTCGTGTTAGACAAAGTCTTCACGTCCGAGTAGGAGACGAAGCGCAGGAGGACGGAGTCCGGCTCCTTCGGCCTGCTGGCCTTCGTCGTGAAGGTGGGCGAGAGGTACAGCCGGTGGCCGGGCTTCGACACCAGCAACAGGTCATTCTCAAGGTAAACGTCGAGTTGGTCGAACTCCTTCATGACCTTGGTCGTGGCCTTCGTCGGCGCGGAGGGGGGCGCGAGGGGCGCGAAGGGCTGCGTCTGCTTTGAAGCGGTACGCGCCTCCGCCGCGCGCGCGAAGAGGCGCGGCCGCGTGGGCGCGGCGGGCGGCGTCAAAAGGCTGATGAAGTAGAGGCCGTTGACGATCAGCGCCAAACGCACCTTCGGACTCGAAAGCCAGTGCATCGGTTTAAGCCCCCGGGTGCCGCCAGCATAAACGCACCCGCGCCCGCGACACAACCCCTAACCTTTAAACTTCGAAGAGAGCGCCTCGTCCTCGACCTCGCCGCCGCGGCTGATGGGGACTTCGATGGGGCGCGTGTAGCCGTGGCCGCGCTCCTCGCTGTCGATGTCGGCGCGCGGCAGCGGGGGCTGCGCGGGGTCGAGCGAGGGCGGGTTGAAGCCGGGGTAGTCGATGCGCGCGTGGTAGATGGCGACGAGCGAGGTCGAGATGGACTCGCGTATCTTCGTCAGCTCGCGCAGGGAGAGGTCGCACTCGTCGAGCTGGCCGTCGCTGACGATGGCGTCGAAGATTTTGCTGACGATGGTGTTGATGTTCTCGGGGTCGGGTCGCGCGAGCGAGCGGGCGGCGGCCTCGCACGAGTCGGCGAGCATCATGATGGCCGCCTCTTTGAACTGCGGCCTGGGGCCGGGGTAGCGGAACTCCTGCTCGTCCACGGTCTCGCCGTCGGGCGCCTCGGCCTGCGCCTTGCGCAGGAAGAAGTGGAGCGTGCGCGTGCCGTGGTGCTGCGGGATGAAGTCGGCGATCTGTGTGGGGAGCCCGATCTCTCGCGCGAGCTTGAGGCCGTAGGTGACGTGGCTCGTGATGATGCGCGCGCTCTGCGTCGGGCGCAGGCGGTCGTGCGGGTTGTCGCCCGTCTGGTTCTCGACGAAATACTCGGGCGAGGCCAGCTTGCCGATGTCATGGTAGAGCGCGCCGATGCGCGTGAGCAGCGAGTTGGCGCCGACGGCGCGCGCGGCCTCCTCGGCCAGACGCCCGACGGCGTGCGAGTGCTGGTTCGTCCCCGGCGCGCGCAGGGCCAACTGTCCGAGCACGGGCAAGTCGGCGTTCGACAGCTCAAGCAGCCGCACGTCCGTCAGTATCCCGAACAGAGCCTCGCCGACCGGCAGCAGCCCCCCCGTAAATATCGCCGTCAGCAACCCGCCGCCGAGGCCGCACGCCGCCGCAAGCAGAATCGCGTTCAGGGTCAGAGGCTTCTGCGAAGAGAGCATCACGGCCACGGCCAGCGGCACGTTGACGACGCCGACCATCAGGCCCGCCTTCGTCACGGACTGCCGCTCGCGGTAGCGCCCGCCGACGCCGTAGATGGCGGAGGAAGACGAGACGAGCGCGAAGCAGGCCGTCAGCATCCCGCCCGGCGCGAGTAAGCCCGCGAAGACGGCCGTCAGCACCGCCGTGATCAGCGCGAGCTGCGTGTCCACGAGCAGCGTGACGAGCAGCGCCGCCGCGGCGTAGGGGATGGCGAACGTCCAGAGGCTCACGTCGTTCGTCGGCGCGTGCGTGGACTGCGCGGCGATGCCCTCGGCGAGCGCGAAGCCGACGCGCATCAGCGCGAGCCCCGCGAGCACGGAGAGCCCGACCAGCGCGAAGCCGCGCGCGGCCGAGAGCGGGAGCGTCGTGATCGTCGCGCGGTACTCCGTGAAGCGCCACGCGCCCCAGTAGAGCGCGCAGGCGAAGATGAAGAGGCCGACGTAGAGCTGCGGGCGCCGCTCCGTGCGGCCGTAGGCGCGGATGGCCTCGAACTGCCCGAGCATCTGCGGCGTCACCGTGTCGCCCTCGCGCGCCACGGTCTGGTTGCGCTTGAGCACGACCAGCGCGCGCGGGACTGCCGCCGCGGATGCCTCGCGCGCGGCCTCGGTCGCCGCGCGGTCGTATGTGACGCTGGCCCCTAACAGGGGAAGCATCGCCGACGCGAGCAGGTCGCGCTCCGCCGGTTTCCATCCCGAAAGCTCCGAGAGGCGGCCACGCAGCTGCTCGCGCGCGTCGTCGGCGCTCAGGAAGCGCGCGCGCTCGGCGCTCAAGACCTCGGCGCCGCCGGCGCGCACGTCCGCCACGCGCACCTCGGGCCGCAGCTCCGCCGCGTCCTGCTCGTCGTAGACGTAGCCGCCGCCCGCTTCACGCATCACGTGCGTGAGCGTTTCGAGCGCGCCCGCGTCGAAGTTGTGCGCGGCGACGGCGCGCGCCAGAGCCTGCTTGTCCTGCGCCTGCCCGGGCCACACGAGTTCGCGCTGAGAATTAGCGTTGGCGGCGTTGCTGTTGGCCGTGCCGCGCACCTCCGCCAGCTGCCTGAGCATCATCCAGGACGTGCGGAAGCTCTGCACGGCGGCCTCGATGCGCGCGGGGTCGTAGTCCCAGACGGGCGGCGTGTTCGCGCGCGCGGCCACGCGGCGGGCGTCCGTCTGGCGCGAGTCCTCGGCGGTGATGTCGGCCGGCGCGGTCACGTCGGCGCGCACCACGTCGCCCTCCTGGTAGACCTCCGCCGAGGTGAGCGCCGTGTGCGTGCGCGCCAGGAGCAGCGTGGTCAGGACGGCGAGGGCGAAGAAGCCGACGAGGAAGCGCGTCGTCGGCGGGAGCCTGCGGAAGGGGAGCGTGACCGTGCGGAGCGCGCGGTCGCGTGCCTCGGAGAATGGCGACTTGAAGCGGGGGCGTCGTCCGTGTCTCGTCATCGGATTCGGGTCTAGCTCGCGACGGCCTCCGTGGCGCGCTCGGCGTCGTCGCCGTCGCGGCCGGAGTCGGGCGTGCTTTCGTTGTCATCGGCGGCGTAGGCGTTGCCCGCGGCCCGCCGGCGGCCCTCTTCGTGCGTCAGGTCGCGCGCGAGGATGGCGCCGGCGCGTTCGAGCAGCGGGCGCAGAGTCTCGGGCTTGAGCGCCGAGACGGCGATGCACTCGCGGCCGGAGACGGCGCACGCCTGCCGGAGGAGCGAGTCGAGGTCTTCGGTCGAGAGCAGGTCTGACTTGTTGAAGACGACGAGGCGCGGGATGTCCGTGTGCCCGAGGTCGTTCAGAATCCGCTCGACCGATTCGAGGTGCTGCGGCGAGCGCGGGTTCGAGGCGTCAACGAGGTGGATGAGCAGGTCGCTATCATCAATCTCTTCGAGCGTGGCGCGGAAGGCGGCGATGAGGTCGGGCGGCAGGTCGCGGATGAAGCCGACCGTGTCGTTGACGATCACTTCCTGCTCGCGCGGAAGTCTTAAACGGCGCGAGGTCGGGTCGAGCGTGGCGAACATGCGCTGCTCGGCCAGCACCTCGGACGAAGTCAGCGTGTTGAGCAGAGTCGATTTGCCGGCGTTGGTGTAGCCGACGATGGAGATGATGGGGAGCCCGCGTCGTGTTCGCTCCTTGCGACGTTGTTGACGACGAAGGCGCTGGTGCTCGATCTCTTTTTCGAGTCGGTTGATGCGGTCGCGGACGCGGCGGCGATCGGTCTCAAGCTTCGTCTCGCCGGGGCCGCGCCCGCCGATGCCGCCCGCGAGGCGCGAGAAGGCCGAGTCGTGGCCGGCGATGAGGCGCGGCAGCATGTAGCGGAGCTGCGCCAACTCGACCTGAATCTTGCCCTCGGAGGTCTGCGCGCGCTGGGCGAAGATGTCGAGGATGAGCTGCGCGCGGTCGATGACTTTTAAATCGGTGGCCTCCGTCACGGCGCGCACCTGCGCCGGGCTGAGTTCGCGGTCGAAGACGAGGAGGTCGGCACCGAGCCGGAGCGCGCGCACGATGAGCTCGTCCAACTTGCCTTTGCCGAGCACGGTGCGGGGGTCGATGGCCTGCCGCCGCTGGATGGTCTCGTTCATCACGACCAGCCCGGCCGAGGCGGCAAGCTCGCGCAACTCCGCCATCGACTCCTCGGCCTCGCTCAAAGGGCCGGTGGTGACGCCGACGAGGATGGCGCGGTCGCGGCCGGTCGCGCGGCGTCCGGCGCGCCGGTTGCGCGCGATCTCCTCTTCGAGCGAGTCGATGAGTTCGAGGAAGTCAACATCCAACTGCGAGGCGGCCGGCGCTTCGAAGAAGGTGTAGGCGGCGTCGTGCCCGGCCTCGGCTGCGTCCTCGCTGACCTGCTCGGCGGTGGTCGGCAGCAGGTGGGCGCCGCGCACCTTGCCGGGCAGGCCCGTGCGGTCGTCCACGTCCACCGCGACCATCAGGTCGAGGCGCAGGAGCGCGAGGTCGTTCAAGTCGTCCTGCGTCAGCTCCTCGCCGCGGAGGTGCGTGTGGACGGCGCGCAGTCCGCGGAAGCGGCCCTCGCCGACGCGCGTGCGCTTGAGGTCGGGCCACTCGATGCGGCGCGCGTCGCCGACGACGACCGACTCGACGTAGCCCTTGCGGTCGATGAGCGCGCCGATCTGCCGCCGCGTCTCGTGCGAAAGCTCGGAGAGCTGGCGCGCGAACTCGGGCGTGACGACCTGCTGCGGCGGGATGCGGCGCGAGTAGAGCTTCTCGATGCGCCGGAGCTGGTTGGGTTTTAACCCCTGCGTGTTCCCCTGTACGTTGCTGATGACTGTTTCTCCGCGCGCCACGCGCGCCCGCCCAAATGCGAAACGCACCGCGCGGGATTGCCGCCGGTGCGCCGAGGTCGTGCTCAAGTTAGAGGGATAGTGAAGCGAGCGGGAACTAACGGACGCTGCCTACAGACTTTTGATTTTGACCCTCGCGCAAACACTTCGGTGTGAGCGCACGCGGCCCCGGAAAACATCACGACAAAAAAACAAGCCGCGATTTTGAGGCCGCAGCAGATGTCTCCTTTAACTGCGGCGCAGTATAGCACAATTTCCCGAAGGCAAAAGGCAAAAGGCAAAGGGCAAAAGTTAAAAGTGAGGCCGCGCCGCGCGCGAAGAACTTCTTACATTTTTGCCCTTTGCCCTTTGCCCTTTGCCTTTTGCCTTCCCCTTGGGCGCGTCGTATCATGAAATCAAATTTTTAGGAGCTTAGATGTCGAGCGAACAGAACGTGAGCGTGGTGCCGTCGGCGGCGATACCGGGCGGGGAGGTGTCGGTCGAGTGCTCGGGGTACGACACCGGCAACCCGCGCGAGTGCCGCGTGACGTTCGACGGGACTCCGGGGCAGATGGTCGGGGCCGCGCCCTGGCGCGTGCTGGCCGTCGTGCCCGAGTCGCTCGAAGGCGGCGGCGAGGTCGAGGTCGTCCTCGAAAGCGGCGACGGCGGGCGCAAGGGGCCGGCGGCCGTCGTGGTCGGGCGCAAGCTCGCCGAAGACCTGCACATGGTCGCCAACCCGGCCGTAGACCCGGACGACGGCTCGGTCTACGTGACGATCTCGGGCGCGCGCGGCGAGCGCAAGCCGACCACGCTCTTCCGCATCGACCCGGGCGGGGCGCTGACGCCGGTGACGGGCGAGATCACCAACCCGACGGGCATCGCCTTCGACAGCCTCGGGCAGATGTACGTCACTTCGCGCATGGACGGGACGGTCTACCGCGTCACGCCCTTCCACGAGGTCGTGCCGTTCGCGCGCGATCTGGGCGTCGCGACCGGGCTCGCCTTCGACCGCGCGGGGCGGATGTACGTCGGCGACCGCACGGGCACTATCCACCGCGTCAACGGCAAGGGCGAGCCGGAGGTCTGGGCGCTGTTGGAGTCGTCGGTGGCGGCCTACCACCTCGCCTTCGGGCCGGACGAGCATTTGTACGTGACGGGGCCGACCGTGTCGAGCAGCGAGTCCGTCCAGCGCATCGACCGCGACGGCCGCACGTCGGTCTTCTTCAAAGGGCTCGGGCGCCCGAACGGGCTCGCCTTCGACCGCGGGGGGAACCTCTACGTCGCCGCCTCCTACCGCGGCCGGCGCGGCATCGTGCGCATCTCGCCGGACGGGGGCGGGGCGGAGCTGGCCGTCGCCGGCCCGAACGTCGTCGGCCTCTGCTTCGACGCCGCCGGCCAGATGATCGTCGCCACCGGCGAGGCCGTCTACAGCCTCCCGCTCGGGGTGAAGGGGACGTTAGTGAAGTAGGCAGTAGACAGTAGCGCTCCGCGTTGCTGAGGTTGAGAATGATAATCGAAGGGTTCGAGCGGCGAAGGGACTTCTTCTACTGTCTACTGTCTACTCGCTTTTGACTCCCCCAACCCCGCGTGCTACTTTTTCTGACTTCGCGCGGGAGCGCCTTTTCGGCGGTGTGTGCTAATGCCAAGTGATCTCATCGGACAGCTCATCATCTACATCGTCGTCCTGCTGCTGGCTATCTCCGCGCACGAGGCCGCGCACGCCTGGATGTCGCACAAGTTCGGCGACGACACGGCCTACCTGCTCGGGCGGGTCACGCTCAACCCGGTCGCGCACACCGACCCCGTCGGCACGCTGCTCATCCCCATCGCCAACTTCGTCCTGGCGGCGATGTCGGGCGGGAGGTTCTTCGGGCTCATCGGGTGGGGCAAGCCGACGCCGGTCAACCCGCTGCGCTGGCGCAACAAAGACCTCGCCAACGTCATGGTCTCGCTCGCCGGCATCATGGCGAACCTGCTGCTGGCCTTCATCGGCTTCGTCATCCTCAAGGTCTGCCTGCACACGGGCATGATCGGGCTCGGGGTCGTCGGGCAGTTCGGCTCGCTGGAGGAGCCGGTCTTCCTGCTGCTCGACCGGGTGCTGATGATGAACCTCTCGCTGGCGGTCTTCAACCTCCTGCCGGTGCCGCCGCTCGACGGCAGCAAGGTGCTCTACAGCATCCTCCCGGCCAGCGCGCAGCCGACGCTGGAGGTGATGGAGCGGTTCAGCTACATCATCCTGATCGGGCTGATGTACCTCGGCGTCATCAGCGCCATCATGGTGCCCGTCAGGCAGTTCGTCGTTTTCCTACTCCTCACCGGGTTGCAAGGGTGAGGGGCGTTCATTCAGAGATGGCTAAACGAATCTTCAGCGGCGCACAGCCGACCGGCAACCTCCACCTCGGGAACTACCTCGGCGCGCTGCGCAACTGGGTCGCGCTCCAGCACGAGTACGAGAGCTTCTTCTGCGTCGTTGACCTGCACGCCATCACCATCCCGCAAGACCCGGCCGGGCTCGCGGCCAAGACGCACGAGGTCGCGCGCCTCTACCTCGCCGCGGGCATCGACCCCGCGGTCTCGACCATCTTCGTCCAGTCGGACGTGAAGGAGCACGCCGAACTCGCCTGGGTGCTCAACTGCGTCGTCCGCATCGGCGAGCTGGAGCGCATGACGCAGTTCAAGGACAAGGCGAAGAAGCAGCGCGAGAACGTCTCGGCCGGCCTCCTGACCTATCCGGCGCTGATGGCCGCCGACATCCTGCTCTACCAGACCGACCTCGTCCCCGTCGGCCAGGATCAGAAGCAGCACCTCGAGCTGACGCGCGACCTCGCCGAGCGCTTCAACCGCGACTTCGGCGAGACGTTCCGCGTGCCCAACGCCTTCATCCCGAAGGTCGGCGCGAAGATTCAGGCGCTCGACGACCCTTCGAAGAAGATGTCGAAGTCGGACGAGAACGAGAACGGGCGCATCTCGCTCATGGACGACGCCGACACCATCCGCCGCAAGTTCAAGCGCGCCGTCACCGACTCCGGCGCCGACGTGCGCTTCGACGCGGCGCGCCCGGCCGTCACCAACCTGCTCTCGATTTATCAGCTCCTCACCGGCCAGACGCCCGAGCAGATCGAGGCGCACTTCGCCGGCAAGGGCTACGCGCAGCTCAAGGGCGACCTGGCCGACGCGGCCATCGCCTTCCTCCAGCCCTACCAGGAGCGCGTCCGCTCGATCTCCGACGAGGAGCTGAGCCGCATCCTGCGCGAGGGGGCCGACAAGGCGCGCGCCATCGCGGCCGAGACGCTGCGGCAGGTGAAGGAGCGCATGGGGATCGTAGGGGCTTAGACGAACTTGTCGAACGAGCACACAGAGACGACAAAGGCCACCGAGGAGGCGACGGTCGCCAGCGCAGCCGACGGCCAGCCCATCAACGTCGCGGGCGCGACGCCGGAGATTTCGGCCGGGCAGGACGGCGACACGCTCAAGCTCGTCCTCGGCGAGTTCGCGGGGCCGCTCGACCTCCTGCTCTACCTCATCCGGCAGGAGCAGGTCAGCATCTACGACATCCCCATCGCGCGCATCACGGACGAGTACCTCCGCTACCTGCGCCTGATGCAGGGCATGGACATCACGATGGCGAGCGACTTCCTCGTCATGGCCGCGCAGCTCATCGAGATCAAGTCGCGGATGCTTTTGCCGCGTGACCCGACGGTCAGCGAGGAGGAGTTGCAGTCGGACGACCCGCGCCGCGAGCTGGTCGAGCGCCTGCTCGAACACCAGAAGTACAAGGCCGCGGCCGAGCTGCTCTGGTCGCGCGCGACCGTCGAGCAAGCCGTCTACACACGCGCGCCGCTCGAGACCGACAAGGAGAACCCGGAGGTGTCGGCGGGCGCGTTCGACCTTTTGCGCGTCTTCCAGCAGATACTCGCGCGCAAGAAGGAAGAGGTCTTGATGGAGATCGAGCGTGACGAGGTCACGATGGCCGAGATGCTCGAACGCCTCCGCAACATGATCTTCTCGGCCGGCGAGCTGAACATGCGCGACTTCTTCGAGCGCGCCGAGACGCGGCGCGAGCTGGTGCTCGCGTTCCTCTCCGTCCTCGAACTCGTCCGCACGACCGAGATCAAACTCATCCAGCGCCAGACCTTCGGCGACATCATCGCGCGCGTCGGCGCGTGAAGGTTTTAAGACTTCAGACATGAGCAAACGCAGAAGCAGGAAGCACGCGGAAGAGGCGACCGAAGTCGTCGGGGGCGGCGAGGCCGCCGGGCCGAACGGCGCCGGGGAGGACTCGCGCGAGGAGGCCGTCGAGGAGTTGGACGAGGCGCTCGAAGCCCTGTCCGACGGGGAAGCCGAGCCGGACGGAGACGCCGTGCCGTCGAACCCGCTCGCGCAGATCGACGTGAGCGGCGAGACCTCCTTCGACTCCGCCGAGTTCGAGGCGTCGGTCGAGTTTGATGAAGGGGACGACGAAGAAGACGAAGAGGATGACGAGGACGACGGCGACCTGACCGACGACGAGGCTTCGGACGACGCGAAGGACGAGGTCGTCATCCACGACGCCGACGCCGAAGACCGCGCCGAAGAGCTGAAGCGGATGCGCGCCGGGGTGGCCGCGTCTCGGCCCTCCGAAACGAACGACGACGAGGTCGCGCCCGGCGGGCAGCCGCGCGAGCTGGCCGAGCTGGTCTCCGTCTGCGAGGCGCTCATCTTCGTCTCGGAAGACCCGCTGCCCGTCAAGGCCATCGCGGACATCCTGAAGGAGGACAAGGGCTGGGTGCAGGTCGCGGTCGAAGAGCTGGCGAAGGAGTTCAACGAGAGAGGCGGCGGGCTGATGCTGCGCGAGGTCGCCGGCGGCTGGCAGTTCGCCACGCGCCCCGAGTACCACGAGCACGTCCGCGCCTACCTCAAGTCGAAGCCGAGCGCCAAGCTCTCGCTCGCCGCGCTTGAGACGTTGGCCGTCATCGCCTACAAGCAGCCCGTCACCGTCCCCGAGATTCTCGAAATCCGCGGCGTCCAGTCCTCCTCGGCCATCAAGACGCTTTTGGACAAGCGCCTCATCGTCGCCAAGGGCCGCAAGGAGACGGTCGGCCGCCCGATGATGTACGGCACGTCCAAAGACTTCCTCCTCCAGTTCGGCCTCAAGGACTTGGGCGAGCTGCCGAACGTCGAAGACTTCGAAGACCTCACCGGCGGCGGCGAGCTCTGACGCCTTGAACGTTTGAGGAGGGAGGCAAGCCTTGGGACTCGCACTGTTTGTCGGCGTGCCGTCGGAGATACGCGAGAGCGACCCGGAGTACGTCGCGTACTTCGAGCAGCAGGTCGAGGCCATCAACGGCGTGCTGGAGTCCTTCGGGCTGCCGCCGCACCACGAGCCGTTCGACGTGGAGGACGAGCGTACGTTCGAGTGCGAGATGCTCGGCTACTCGGGCCTCCACTACCTCCGCCGACTGGCCGCGCACCTCGCGCTCGGGAAGGAGCTGCCGCCGCCCGGCGACGACGGCGCCGCGAGCGACCCCGTCCTTTCCGACTACTACCGAATCTTCGACGCGAGCTTCGCGCGCGGGCAGGCGGCGGGCATGCCCTTCCAGCACCTCATCGTCCACGGCGACGCCGAGGGCTACTACCTGCCCGTCGAGTTCGAGGACGTGATCATCCCCGACGCCTCGCTTGAAATCGCCGGCGGCATGCTCGGCTCCTCGCACGCGCTCCTGCGCGAGTGCCGCGAGCTGGCCCAGGCGCTCGAACTGCCCGAAGACCTTTCGGTCGAAGACGAGCGGCTCTGGCTGGCCCCCGACACGCAGGGCGCGGGCGAGACGAAGTGGGAGCGGTACGGCGTGGAGTCGTTCACGTGCCTCCGGCTCATCCGCGCCTGCGAGGCGTCGGTCGGGACGGGCGCGGCCGTCGTCTTCGCCTGAGTTCGGCGAGAGGAGAGTT
Organism: Acidobacteriota bacterium; assembly: GCA_019242475.1. GTDB lineage: Bacteria > Acidobacteriota > Blastocatellia > Pyrinomonadales > Pyrinomonadaceae > QHXN01. The sequence goes on from JAFAVK010000071.1 coordinate 18,871, forward strand.
CTTGGAAGAGCGTTTGCAAAAGCTGATCGCGGCGGCCGGGCTCGCGTCGCGGCGCCACGCCGAGGAGTTGATCGCGGCCGGCGAGGTGACGGTCAACGGCGAGGTCGTGCGCGAGCAGGGCACGAAGGCCGACCCCGCGCGCGACCACATCAAGGTGCGCGGGAAGTTAATCAACCCCCTGCTTGAGAAGCAGGAGCAGACCTACGTCCTGCTCAACAAGCCGCGCGGCTATCTGTCGGCACTCTCCGACCCGGAGAACCGTCCGCTCGTCTCGGAGCTTGTGCCGCAGTCGCTCGGGCGCTTGCACCCGGTCGGCCGTCTCGACTTCAACACCGAAGGCTTAATCATCCTGACCAACGACGGCGGGCTGACCAACTACGTCACGTCGGCGCGCAACCACGTCGAGAAGGTCTACGAGGTGAAGGTCAAGGGCGTGCCGCCCGAGGAGCAGGTCGAGCGCCTGCGCCGCGGCATCCGCCTCGACGACGGCGTGAAGACCGCGCCCGCGCGGATCGTCAAGACCGACGAGACGAAGACGAACGTCTGGTTCGAAGTCATCCTGCGCGAGGGGCGCAACCAGCAGATTCGCCGCATGTTCGACTCCATCGGCCACTCCGTCATCAAGCTCCGCCGCGTCCGCATCGGCCCCGTCACAGCCGAAGGGATTCTGATAGGTCAGTGGCGCCACCTCACGCCCGCCGAGGTCAAGCGCCTCAAAGGCGAGAGGCCGCAGGGCGCAGTTAAGAGAGGGCCACGCGGGTCGGGAGACAGACAGGGAGACAAGGCCGGGAGCAAGCAGGGAGAGAAACGGCGGAGGAGGCCCGGGGGCGGCCGGGGCGCCTGAGTCGGCCGCGCCCCGGCTCGCGCGGCCGGCGCCTTCCCAAGTACAATCAAGGTCATATGGATTTCGAGTTTAACGAAGAACAGCGGCAGGTGAAGATGAGCGTGCGCGAGTTCGCCGAGGGCGAACTCGCGCCGCACGTGCGCGAGTGGGACGAGTCGCAGCACTTCCCCTCGGAGTTGATGCCGAAGCTCGCCGCCCAGGGTTTCATGGGCGTCATCTTCCCGGAGGAGTACGGCGGGGCGGGGATGGGCTACGTCGAGTACGTCGCCATCATCGAAGAGCTTTCGCGCGTGGACGGCTCGGTCGGCATCTCCGTGGCGGCGCACAACTCGCTCTGCTCGAACCACATCTTCCTCTTCGGCACCGAAGAGCAGAAGCGCAAGTTCCTCGTGCCGCTCGCCTCGGGCGAAAAGCTCGGCGCGTGGGGGCTGACCGAGCCGCAGGCCGGCTCCGACGCCTCGGGCACGCGCACGACCGCCGTCAGGAAGGGCGAGGGCTGGGTCGTCAACGGCTCGAAGAACTTCATCACGCACGCCATCCACGGCGACGTGTGCGTCGCGATGGCCTCGACCGACCGCGCCATGCGCTCGAAGGGCATCACGGCCTTCATCTTCGAGAAGGGCACGCGAGGGTTCGGCCCCGGCAAGAAGGAGGACAAGCTGGGACTGCGCGCCTCCGAGACGGCGAGCGTCATCTTCGAGGACTGCGAGATACCGGACGGGAACCGGCTCGGGGGCGAGGGGCTCGGCTTCATCAACGCGATGCAGGTCTTGGACGGCGGCCGCATCTCCATCGCCGCGCTCTCGCTCGGCATCGCGCAGGGCGCGTACGAGTCGGCCGTGAGATATTCCAAGGAGCGCCAGCAGTTCGGCCAGCCCATCTCGAACTTCCAGGCCATCCAGTTCAAGCTCGCCGACATGGCGACGCAGATCGAGGCCGCGCGCCTCCTGACCTACCGCGCCGCCGCCCTCAAGGACGCGGGGCGCAAGACGACCAAAGAGTCCTCGATGGCAAAGCTCTACGCCTCCGAAGTCGCCGTCAAAGTCAGCGAGGAGGCCATCCAGATACACGGCGGCTACGGCTACACGAAGGACTACCCGCCCGAGAAGTTCTGGCGCGACTCCAAGCTCTGCACCATCGGCGAGGGCACCAGCGAAATCCAGCGCCTCATCATCGCCAAGCAGATTCTAAGCAATACCTAACAACTGAAAGAGGAGCCCTCGCACTTTTGAAAATCAAACTTCTGTTTGCATCTCTTTGCCTCTGCTTCTTAACTTTGCCCGCGCACGCGCAGGACGGCGCGACGCCGCAGTTCGGCGATTACAAGGAACCCGTGTTCAAAGGTCGGGCAGCCGCGTTGAAGTTGACGACGCCGGAGGCCAGGGGGTATCGCACGCGTCTGCGCGAGGGGGCGCGGCGGGCTTTGAACTTCGCGGGCCATTACAAGCTGCACACGTGGAGCTGCGGGACGGGGTGCTTGCAGACGGCGTTCATCGACGTGAAGACGGGCGAGGTCTTCTTCCCCGCGGAGCTGAACGGGTTCATCGTCTGCTTCTACAAACCGGGGGCGGTCGAGAGTCTGGAAGAGGCTTTGCAATTCCAGAAGGGGAGCCGGCTGATCGTCATGTCGGGCTACCCCGTGAGCGAGCGCGGCAAGGACGCGCCGAAGAAGGGGTTTTACTACTACGAGTGGACGGGCAGGGAGTTGAAGCTCCTCAAGTTCGTCGAGAAGAGCGAGGGCTGTTAAGTCCGGGCGATGAGCGGCGCGCAGACCATCGAGAGGATTCTCGCAGGCGACCCGCGCGCCGTCGCGCGCGCCATCTCGGTCGTCGAAGACGGGGCGGCCGGCGCGGCCGGTCTGATGAAGGCCGTCTTCCCGCACACGGGGCGCGGGCTGGTCGTCGGCGTCACGGGCTCGCCCGGGGCGGGCAAGTCTTCGCTGGTGGACAAGCTCGCGGGCCTCTACCGCGCGCGCGGCGAGCGCGTCGGCATCGTCGCCGTAGACCCTTCGAGCCCCTTCTCGGGCGGCGCCATCCTCGGCGACCGCATACGCATGCAGGCGCTCGGCCTCGACCCCGGCGTCTTCATCCGCTCGATGGCGACGCGCGGCAACCTCGGCGGGCTCGCGCGCGCGACCGTGGACGCCGTCGCGATCCTCGACGCCGCGGGCTACGGGAAGGTCGTCGTCGAGACCGTGGGGGTCGGGCAGGACGAGGTCGAGATCGTGAAGACGGCCGACGTGTCGGTCGTCGTGCTCGTGCCCGGCATGGGCGACGACATCCAGGCCATCAAGGCCGGCATCATGGAGATCGGCGACGTGTTCGTCATCAACAAGGCCGACCGCGACGGCGTTTTAAGAACCGAGAAGGAGCTTGAGGCGCTGCTGTCGCTCGCGCACCGCCCCGACATGTGGTCGCCGCCGATAGTCAAGACGGTCGCGACCGAGAATAAGGGAGTCGAGGAGCTGGCCGCGGCCATCGAAAGCTACCGCGACTTTCAGAAGTCTGCGCCGGGCGCGTACGGCCGCCGCGGCGCGGTCGCGCGCTGGCGCATCTTAGAGTTGCTGCGGGAGCGCCTGCTTGCGCGCGCGCTCGAACGGGAGGGCGCGCCGGAACGACTAAACTCGCTCGCGGATGAGGTGGCCGACAAGCGCCGCGACCCCTACTCTGCGGTCGAGGAGCTTCTGGCCGGCGACGGAAATCAACAGTCATGAAGATCGACCACATCGGCATCGCCACGCGCGGCATCGAGGAGTCGCTCGGGTTCTGGCGCGACGGGCTCGGGCTCGAAGTCAAACACACGGAGACGGTCGAGGAGCAGGGCGTGCGCGTCGCCATGCTGCCCGTCGGCGAGCCGCGCGTCGAGCTGCTCGAACCGACGGGGCCGGACACGCCCGTGGCGAAGTTTCTTGAGAAGCGCGGGCCGGGCATCCACCACGTCGCCGTCCGCGTCGCGGACATCCGCGCGGCGCTCGCGCGACTCAAAGCCGAGGGCGCACGACTCATCGACGAAGAACCCAGGGTCGGGGCGGGCGGGTGCCTCGTCGCCTTCGTCCACCCGGCCGCGTCGGGCGGCGTGCTGCTCGAACTCGTCGAACACACGGACGAGCCCGCTGGACATTCAACAGAAGAAAGGTAGTCGCTTTGCTCTTTAGAAAGATCGCTCTCACGTCACTCGCCGCAGCCGCACTCCCGTTCACAGCCCAAGCGCAGACACGAGCCACACGCAGGGCGCCCGCGCGCCCCGCGGCCGTTGCGACCGCCGCGAAGCGCCCGGCCGCGGCTCCGTCCGTCAACATCTCCGCGGCCGACATGGCGCTCATCGTCGCGGCGGACAACTTCGACACGCGCGCCCGCGCCCGCCTCGCGGAGAGCGCGGAGGAGCGCAGGGCGTTCGCGCGCGACCTGAGAAGGATGCTCGCCGCGGCCGAGGAGGCGAAGGCCGCCGGCTACCTCGCGCGCCCCGACCAGAAGCTGCGCGCGGAGCTGGCGCGCGCCTTCGTCATCGCGCAGGCGTACTTCAAGCAGCGCCAGGAGACGGGGGCCACGACCCCCGAACAGGTCGTCACGGCGGCCGAGATCGACGCCTTCTTCAAGGAGCCGGCCGTGCCGCCGCAGTTCGAGGCGTTCCTGCAAGACTACTCGAAGAGCAGCCAGCTCCGGGGCAAGCCCGTCCCCGAGGAGGTGCGCAAGGGGCTGCGCGAGCACTACGGCCGCGTGATGGTCGCCATGCGCAAGGGCGTCGCCGCCGGGCTCGAACGCGAGCGCGGGGTGCAGCTCGACGTGCTGCTCGAACAGGCGAAACTCCTCGCCAGCGCCTACGCGCAGGAGGCGAAGCAGAGCATCCAGCCGACCGCCGCCGAGACGGACGCCTACATCGCCGCGCACCCCGAGCTGGACACGAAGGCCCAGCGCGCGAAGCTCGAAGGCATCCTGGCGCGCGTCCGCGCGGGCGAGGACTTCGCCAAGCTCGCCGACGAGTTCACCGAAGACCCTTCCGGCAAGGGCAAGGGCGGCGACCTCGGCTGGTTCGGCCGCGGCGTGATGGTCAAGCCGTTCGAGGACGCGGCCTTCGCGCTCAAGCCGGGCGAGGTCAGCGGCGTCTTCGAGACGCAGTTCGGCTTCCACATCGTCAAGCTCGACGAGCGTCGCCCCGCGGGCGCGGGCGAAGAGGTGCACGCGCGCCACATCCTCATCCTGTACCCGAGTGCGAGCCGCCGCCCGGACTCGCCGCCGATGTCGCCGCGCGAGCAGGCCGAGGCCGCGGTCGAGGAGGAGAAGCGCGACCGCGCTCTCGACGACGCGGCCGCACGCCACCGCGTGCAGGTGGCCGAGGAGTACACGGTCGGCGAAGCGGCGGCCGACCCGCCGCCGCCCGCGCCCGCCGCCCCCGGCGTCGCTTCACCGCGGCCGTCCGCGAACAGTAAGAGCGCCACGCCGCGCCCTGCGACGTCGCGCAGGGCGCCCGCGCGGCGCAAGCCTTGAGGCCCGCGGCGGTCAAAGAGAGCCGCGCCGCGGCCGAGTGCGCGCGGCGCCTTTTTCGTGTATCTTGAACGGTCGGTGCTTCCTTGGTCTTCGCAGACATACGGCCCGGCGGTGACTTTTAAGTAGTCTTAGAAAGAGAGAGGATCAGTTTTGAAGTCAACCACAAAAGCAATTATCGCCGTGGTCGTGGCGGTGCTCGCCTCGGTCGGGCTCATCTTCTGGCAGGCCACGCGCAGCCGCGCCTCCGGGGCGCTGACGAGCCTCACCCCCGAGGACATGTCGCTCATCGCCGAGTCGCTCGGGCCGACCCAGCAGGCGCGCCTCGCCTCCAGCCCCGACGAGCGCAAGAAGCTCGCCGAGGACATCAAGCAGATGCTCGCCGTCGCCGCCGAGGCGCGCTCGAAGGGCGTCGCGGACAAGCCCGAGGTCAAGCGCCAGCTCGAAGCGATGAAGATGCTCGTCATCGCGCAGGCGTACGTCAAGAAGCAGCGCGACGCCAACGCCCAGCCCGACGCCTACCGGCCGAAGCAGGAGGAGATCGACGCCTTCCTCAAAGACCCGAAGAACACGCAGCCGGCCGACCAGTACCTCGACGACCTCAAGAAGCTCGGGCTCGTCCCCGACTCCCAGCCCATCACCGACGAGGTCAAGGAGCAGTTCCGCCAGCAGTGGGCGCCGATGTCGCTCATGGCCGACAAGGGACGCGCCGCCGGCGTCGAGAACGACCGCGCCACGCAGCTCCAGATACAGTTCCAGCAGGCCATGGCCCTGAGCCGCATCTACTCGAGCGACCTGACGAAGAAGCTCGAACCGACCGACGCCGAGATCGACGCCTACTACGCCGCGCACCCCGAGATGGACCCGAAGGCGGCGCGCGCGAAGGCCGAAGACATCCTGAAGCGCGCGCGCGCGGGCGAGGACTTCGAGAAGCTGGCGAAGGAGAACTCCGACGAGCCGGGCGCGAAGGAGAGCGGCGGCGACCTCGGCTGGTTCGGCCACGGGCGCATGGTCAAGCCCTTCGAGGACGCGGCCTTCGCGCTCAAGGATAACGAGATCAGCGACATCGTCGAGAGCCAGTTCGGCTTCCACATCATCCAGGTGCTCGGCCACCGCCAGGGCAAGTCGGAGCCGAACCCGACGGCCGAGGGCGACGCGGCCAAGGGCGGCCAGCCCGAGGAGCAGATTCACGCGCGCCACATTTTGATTAAGCCCAACACGGGCCAGAGCGCCAACCCGTTCGCGCCGCCGAAGTCGCCGCGCGAGGCGGCCAAGGACGCGATCATCGAGGAGAAGACGAAGAAGGAAGTCGAGGAGATCGCCAAGCGCGTCAACATCAAGGTGCCCGAAGACTTCCCCGTCAAGGCGCCCGAGACGCCGCAGCTCCCGCCGGGCATGGCGCCGCAGGGCGGCGACATGGGCGGCGACGAGGGCGAGGCCGGGCCTCCGCCTCCGCCCGCCGGGGCCGGGGACGGCAAGCCCGCGGGCGGCGTGAAGCCCAAGCCGGCGCCCGCGCCCGGCAAGAAGAAGTAAAGGGCGCGGAGGCGTTGTGCAGTTCGGCGACTACCGCGTGGAGGTCGTGCCGGGCGGCGAGTTCTGCCTGGACGGCGGCGCGATGTTCGGCGTCGTGCCGCGCGCGCTCTGGCAGCGCGTCGCCCCGCCCGACGAGTTGAACCGCGTCACGCTCAACGCCAACTGCCTCTTCGTCGAGGCCGCGGGCGAGCGCGTCCTCGTCGAGACGGGCATGGGCGACAAGTGGACGGAGCGCCAGCGCGCGATGTACGGCGTCGGCCCCGGCCCGACCCTCCGCGAGTCCCTCCACGAGCGCACGGGCTTCAGCCCCGAGGACGTGTCGATAGTCGTCAACACACATTTGCACTTCGACCACGCGGGCGGCAACACCACGCTCGACCCGGGCAACCGCGCCGTGCCTTCGTTCCCCAACGCGCGCTACTTCGTCTCGCGCTCGGAGTACGAGCACGCCGAGTCGCCGCACGAGCGCGACCGCGCGAGCTACCTGCCCGAGAACTGGCGGCCGCTCGCGGAGTCGGGGCAGTTGGAGCTGAAGGAAGACGACTACGAGGTCGTGCCCGGTTTGAAGATGGAGACCGTGCCGGGCCACTCGCGCACGATGCAGTGTGTGAGGCTTGAACGCGGCGGGCGGACGCTCTACGGCTTCGCAGACCTCGTGCCGACGCGCGCGCACGTGCCGCTCGCGTGGGTGATGGGCTACGACCTCTACCCGGTCGAGACGGTCGAGGCCAAGCGCCGGCTCCTCCCGCGGGCCGCGCGCGAAGGCTGGCTCTGCCTCTTCTACCACGACCCCGAACAGCCGCTCGCGCGCGTCGTCGAAGACGGCGGGCGGCTGCGCGCGACGGAGGCACAACTTGAAACTGTCTAAGGTGAAACGCACATGACGACCGCGAAGATTGGCATCATCGGGGGCAGCGGCCTTTACCAGATGCCGGAGTTGAAGGACGTGGAGGAGGTGAAGGTCGAGACGCCTTTCGGGCCGCCGTCGGACGCCTTCATCGTCGGGACGCTCGAAGGCGAGCGCGTGGCCTTCCTGCCGCGCCACGGGCGCGGGCACAAGATTCTGCCGACCGAGCTGCCGTTCCGCGCCAACATCTACGCGATGAAATTGCTCGGGGTCGAGCGCATCCTCTCGGCCTCGGCCGTCGGCTCTTTGCAGGAGCGGTACGCGCCGCTCGACATGGTCATCCCCGACCAGTTCTTCGACCGCACGCGCGCGCGCGCGCACGAATCGACCTTCTTCGGCGAAGGCATCGTCGGCCACATCACTTTCGCGCACCCGGTCTGTCACGACCTCGGCGACGTGCTGGAAGAGTCCTGCCGCGCGGCGGAGGTGAACGTCCACCGCGGCGGGACGTACCTGTGCATGGAGGGGCCCGCGTTCTCGACGAAGGCCGAGTCGCACGTCTACCGCGCGTGGGGGATGGACATCATCGGGATGACGAACTTGCAGGAGGCGAAGCTGGCGCGCGAGGCGGAGATTTGTTACGCGACGCTGGCGCTCGTCACCGACTACGACTGCTGGCACGAGGCGCACGACGCCGTCTCGGTCGAGACCGTGGTCGAGTACCTCAACAAGAACGTCCGGAACGCGCAGGTCATCATGCGCGAGGCCGTGAAGAAGCTGGCCGCGGCCGGGCGTGCCTGCGCTTGCGGCTCCGCCCTCAAGAGCGCCATCTTCACGCCGCCCGAACTCTGGCCCGAGGCGACAACGCAGAGGCTCGATGCGATCATCAGAAAGTACCGGAAGCAGTAAGCCGTTCGGCATTGAAAGAGGAGTTGTATGAGGAGATTTACGCTTACGATTTGCGGTCTCGCTTTGTCGCTCGGGCTGGCGGCCGGGGCGCGGGCGCAGAGCGGCAGCGTCCCGGCCGGGCCTGACCCTTCGGTGGCGAGGGACGTGGAGTCGGAGAAGGCCGCGATGCACGAGCTGGAGGTCGCGCGCCACTACTTCAAGAACAAGAAGGCGTACTACGCGGCCTTCAAGCGCTGCGAGGAGCTGGCCGCGGGCTACCCCGAGTTCTACAAGATCGACGAGGTGCTCTACATCGCCGGGATGAGCAGCCTCTATCTCTCCGAGGGCAAGGGCAAGCAGAAGGCGCCCGACTCGACGCCCGAGAAGAAGGAGGAGTTCTCGCCCGAGAACATGCGCGAGTCGGCGCGCGACTACCTGACTCACCTCGTCAACGATTACCCCAAGAGCAACTTCCGCAAGGAGGCGCAGGAGGCGCTCGCCGGCCTCGGCGGGCCTGCGCCGAAAGAAACGAAGCAGCAGTAACGGCCCCGTTGAGCCTCCGTTTGAGCCTCTGAGACGGACATTTACGCCTCCGAGGCTCAAATTTTGGCCGCGGGGGCTCGGCGCCGAGCTTGAAAGTCGGAAAATTGGGCTTCGGGGGGGAAACTTTGGGCCTCCGAGGCGGAACGTTCCGGTTCCAAACCGAAAAATTCCTATCTGAAACCGGAACATTCCCATTTGAGATAGGAATGTTCCGGTTTAGAACCGGAACATTTCGGTTTGAAGTAGGAACATTCCGGTTTGAAATAGGAACATTTCAATTTCAAACAGGAACATTTCGGTTTGAAACCGAAACGTTCCTATTTCAAACCGGAACATTCCTGTTTGAGATAGAAATATTTCGGTTTGAAATCGAAATATTTCGGTTTGAAACCGGAACGTTCCACCTTCGAACCGGAACATTTCGGTTTAGAACCGGAATGTTCCGCCCCCGAACCGCAACGTCGCGCCGCGGAGGCGGAAAATTGGCTCTCGGAGGATGAAATTCGGGCTTCGGGGACTCAAAACTGCGCTCCCGCGGCCCAAGCTTCGGCCTCGGGGGCCGAAATTTCACACTAACAGCAGGAGAATTCTTCAGGTGTCATTACTCGTTGTCGGTTCGGTGGCGTTCGACGCGGTCGAGACGCCGTTCGGGAAGCGCGAGAGGATGTTGGGCGGGTCGGCGACGCACTTCGGGCTGTCGGCCAGCTTCTTCACGGACGTGCGCGTGGTCGGCGTCGTCGGCGGCGACTTCGGCGCCGACGAGATGGCCGTCTTCGAGGAGCGCGGCATCAACACGGACGACCTCGAACGCGTCGAGGACGGCAAGACCTTCTTCTGGTCGGGGCGCTACGACTTCGACCTCAACACCGCGCACACGCTCGACACGCAGCTCAACGTCTTCGCCGACTTCAAGCCGAAGCTCTCCGACGAGTCGAAGCGCGCGCGGATGGTCTTCCTCGGCAACATCCAGCCGGAGTTGCAGGGCGAGGTGCGCGAGCAGGTGCGCGGGGCCGAGCTGGTGGCGCTCGACACGATGAACTACTGGATCACGAGCGTGCCCGACAAGGTCGAGGCCGCCATCCGCCAGGTCGATGTCGTCATCATCAACGACGCCGAGGCGCGCATGCTCTCCGGGGAGCCGAACCTCGTCAAGGCGGCGCGCAAAATCCTCTCGTGGGGGCCGCGCGCGCTCGTCGTCAAGCGCGGCGAGTACGGCGCGGCGATGTTCACGAAAGACGCCTACTTCGCCATCCCGGCCTACCCTTTGGAGTCGGTCTTCGACCCGACCGGCGCGGGCGACACCTTCGCCGGCGGCTTCATGGGCTACCTCTCCAGCCACGACCAGGTTGACGACGACACGCTCCGACGCGCCATCATCTTCGGCTCGGTCATGGCCTCCTTCAACGTCGAGGAGTTCGGCACCGAACGCGTCCGCCGCCTCACACACGAAGAGATCAACCGGCGCTTCCGCGACTTCAAGCGCATGACCCACTTCGAGGAAATCCCCTTCGAGCGCGCCGCCGGCGTGAACCCGTAGGTCGGAACCGATACTTCTCCCGCGCCGGCGGCCTGATTGCGCCGCCGGCGCGGCCCGTCCTCGCGTCAGTCCGTCTCACGACACCACCCGCACCACACACTCCGTAGCAGGCAACATCATCCGCGGCGCCCCGCTGAAACATTACTCGCCCAATCGACATACTATGTGAGGGCGCGTGGGTCGCGGGCGGGCGGGGCGCGCATATCTGTCCCCGTCCCGTAGAATGTTGTTGAAAGTCCGTGGGAAGTTGTTAATAATACGCGGCCTCACGGGAGCGTGTCGCTCTGCCGTTGCCGGCGCCCATCGCACAGACCCTGCGAGTAGCCGCGGCGCTCGAATCGCCAACCCCTTGCTAACCCTCCCGCGCCGACTGAGCGCGGTGGGGAGTGACGCAGACTCCAAGACCGGGTGCCCCCTAATGCACCCCGAGGTTCTCACCATGAATGACGCCTTACAGGTCATCGTGACGGTGCTCGGCATCGTGAGCCAACTCCTGCTGCTTGGGAAGGAGTTCTACGCGCAGGAGAAGGGGGCAGCGCCGGCACCACAGTATCACCCCGCGCTGCTCTGGCGGACGAGGAGCTTCCTCGACCTGAGCTTCGTGCTTATCTGCGCGGCTTTCCTCTCGCTGCTGCTGACCGACTCCCTACTTATCGCAGGGCGCAACCCCTCGCCGGGGACGGGAACCATCCTCACCGTCTTCCTCATCACCTCGGTGGTGGTCGTGACCATGTGCGCCGCCTGGTTCCTCAAGCTGACGGAGTTGGTCACGGGCGTCCTCTCGGTGACCACGTTGATCGTCCTCATCATGTCGCGCGGCGGCCCTTTCTTCGCTTCGGGGGGGGACGGCGCGGTGCCCGAGACCAGCGACGACCTGGCTGGCTGGTTCCTCTTCGTCTCAACGGTGTCGCTGGTCACGCTGGCCTCGACCATGTTCATCTACTGGTTCGGTAACCCCCTGAGCCGGGCCATCCCGAAGCGGAAGCGGATGATCGTCAGCCTCACGCTACTCGGGCTGACCCTCATCTCGGCGGGCGCGCTGGGCAAGCAGCTCGTTAAGGATGTCGAGAACAATGAGCTGTCGCCGAAGGTGAAGTCGGCCGGGGCGAAGGCCCTCATCCAGCAGGTGATGAGGGGCGGCATCCAGGAGCGGCGCAACTTCTACCAGCTGGCCTCGGAGGTCGCCCTGGCCGGCGTCTACCAGAAGTACTACCACACGGTGAGCCAGGACCAGCAGGCGCTGCTGGAGAAGGATCTCGGCGCCGAGGCGCCTGCGGGCCCGCGCCCGAAGCCCACGGCGCCGGGTGCGACGAAAGCCGGGAACAACGGAGCGCAGGGCGGGACGGGGGGCGGCGAGCCCGCGGCGGGAGCGGCGGGCTCGCCGCCGGCCGAGCAGAAGGACACGCCAGCGTGGCTGACCGACCAGCGGGAGAAGATGAGGGGCCTCATCGAGGACGCGATGCGGGAGGGGAACTACCAGCGCGCCATGATCCTGGAGGACGCCTTCGCCAAGCTCGGCACGACGAGGGAGATTTTGAAAGAGCAGGGGATCGGGCGGCTCAGCTTCCTGGTCAGCTACTTCGAGGCGTCCGACGTGACGGCCAAGGAGAGGTACATGCTCGACCGGTTCAACTGGGTACACCCGGTGGGGCTCGAAAACCAGTCGGAGGCCGTCATCCCGTTGCCCGGGGCCACCAGCGAGCAGCGTTTCGACAATACCAGCTCGCGCCGCATCTTCAAGGCGCTGTACGGCCAGACCAACCTCAGGCAGAAAATTCTCAAAGAGTTCGAATACCCCGAGGACGTGAGCGGCTTCTTCCGCGAGAAGGATCAACCGCTGGGCCCCCGCGGCTCGATGAACCGGTCGGAGACCTCCGGCCTGGAGGAGATGGCGAAGCTGGCGCTGTTCCCGAAGTTCGACACGACGATTGGCAGCACCCGCCTCCAGGAGCAGCTCAGCCTGCCGCGGAAGGAGGAGGCCTACGTCGCCTACAAGGAGTACAAGCTGCTCGCCTCGCTGCTGCTCAAACAAGACCTCAGGGGCAAGATCGAAGAGTCGCAGCTCGACGCCCTCGCCGACACCTTCAATCGGCTCGACGACGCCGCGCAGGACGCGTTCCGTAATTACGTCATCAACAACAAGAAGATGCCCTCCGAGAAGGTCTACCAGACCCTGCTCGCGCTAAAGGATGTGAACTTCGGGCCGCTGGCCGACTCGCAAGACCCGCTCGCGGTCGAGAAGCTCTCCTCGATGTTGAGCGGGAAGCGCCTCAGCAACAGCCCGGAGCTGCAAGGGCTGGCCGACGAGATCGAGAGCAAGGTCGAAGGGCGCGACGCGAAGGATGCGCTCGGCGAACTGCTGAAGAATGAAGGGCCGGAGGTGCCGATCAAGCGGCTGTTTCAGCGCCCGGTCTTCGACCTGGTGAGCCAGATGCACCGAGCCCTCGGGTCGGACAAGAAGGTGTTTTTCGACGCCGTGGCAGACCCGGTCTGGCTAGTCGTCAAGCACTACGCGCGCGTTCACGACCAGCAGAACGCCGACCGGCCCGCGGCCGCGCAGTTCCCACTCGACAATTACATCGAGCAGTTCCGCGACTACAGGGACGACCAGCAGGGGATACTCCTTCAACTCGCGATTTCGCTCTACCAGCCGGGCGGCCAGTACTCGCTCGACCCCATCCGGCTGCTGATCTCGCAGGTCAACTCGTGGGACGGTTCTGTCGCGCTCCTCTGCGCGTCGCTACTGTCGCTGCCGGCGCTGCTGCTCAGCATCATCGCCGGCGGCTTCTTCGCGCGCCGGCTCTTCGCGCGCGACCGCCTGCGGGAGCTGATCTCCGGGGAGCTGGAGGGCGCGCGCGAGCTGGACAGCACCCTCGGCAGCCCCGTCGAGATGCACGGGCGCGACGGGGCGGTGAAGAACCTCCGGAGCCTCGCCGAGCGCGGCTGGAGCACCATCGGCGTGGTCGGGAGGCGCGGCGTCGGCAAGTCGCGCATCCTCTACTCGCTGACGCACGGGGCGGCCGACGAGGCGACCTCGCCGACCGTCAAGGTCTGGGTTTCGTCCCCCAGCAAATTTCAGGAGGAGGAGTTCATCCACAGCATCTTCGAGCGGCTGGCCCTCAGCACGGAGGGGGCCGTGGCCTCCTACCTGGGCGCCAAGCCGCTCTCGATCCGGAAGATTGAGAGCCGCACCGCGCAGATGGGGGCGCTCTTCTACGGCGGGGTGCTGATCGTGCTCTGCGTCGTCGTCTACCTGATGTACAACCGCCTGACGCGGTCGGACATCGTCATCACGTGGCTGCCGATCCTGGCGCTGGTCTGCACCAGCGTCTGGCTCTTCTTCAACCACATCTCCAAGCTACAGCCCGTAGACCTTTCCTCCTGGCTCCAGCGCGACCGCACGCACAACTCACACACGGTCATGCTCTACCGGGAGATTTACGACGCGCTGAACTACCTTCGTCGCCGCGTCCGGCAGAGCGTGGGGGAGGCCGGGTGGCCGCAGTGGGGTCTCATCAGGACCCTCGGGCTGACTCTCTTCGGGGCGATCTTCATGGTGTCGGCACTGCTCGGGATGATAGGCCCGCGGTCGCTGAGCGCCGTCGGCTTCTTCCTCGCCGCGTGCGCCTTGAGCGCGGCGGCGTGGATATACCTCTACAAGCAGGGCGAGCGGCCCGACGGGCGCGGCTCCACCTACGGGCAGAGCCTCATGTCGCTGATCGCCGACTACCGCTCATTCGCCACCACGATCGTCTACCGCCTCGGCCAGGGCGCGCTGGGCCACCGCTCCGAGCGGAGGTTCTCGGTGCTCATCTGTATCGACGAGCTGGACAAGATCGTGGACTTCGAGGAGATCCGCGCATTCGTCCGCCGGGTCAAGGCCATCTTCGAGGTGCCGGGCGTCTACTACTACGTGTCGCTCGCGGAGGACACGCTGACGGCGCTCTACCTCGGCCCTGCCGAGGGGAAGAACGAGATCGACAGCGCCTTCGACCACATCGTCCGTATCCCGCCACTCACCTGCGCGGCGAGCGAGGCGGTGGCGACCGAGTATCTGGTCGCGCACGGCCTGGGGGAGCTTCACCCGAAGCTGACGCGGGCTCTTGCGGCCATCTCGTACGGGATACCGCGCGACATCATCAGGAGGTGTGACGAACTGATCGCGCGCGCCGACGCCGCGCGGGTCACCCCCCAGCAGATCACGCGCGAGTTGCGGGCGTTGCAAGTGGACATGGGTTACGAGCTGAAGCATCTGTCACGGGCTCAGATGGCGGGTCTCAAGGATAACTTCAGGCAGGCGGCCTGGTTCGCGCGGGACGCCCTCGGCAACGGCGTGGTCGGCGAGGCCGAACAGCGTTTGATATTTTCGGCCTGGCTCTTGTCGCTGCTGGAGGCCGCCCTGGAGCGCCTCGGCGACGAGAGGTGGCGCGAAGTGACCGAGAGGATATGCGGCGTAGGCTACAGGCTGCCGGTCGATTCGCTCCAAGACTTGCGTTCCGAGATGGAGGGGCTGCACAGCCTCATCTTCAGCCCCGCCGAGGAAGCCGTTCGAGAGGTTCGCTCACCCGCCTGATAGCGCACGAAGGAGCAGCCCTGGCCCCCGCCTCCTCACCGGCGGGGGCTTCGTCCGGCGCCGAGCACGACCCGGCGGCGCCCCGTACGTGCCCTCGCACGCTCGCTTGCCCTTTTCTTCTTTCCACCTATAATCTTTAAGACTTTCAACAGAATCCATTAGGGGGATCGCATGTTCTGTCCTGTTTGCGAGTCGGAGTACGAGGCGGGGGTGACGAGCTGTCCGGACGACGGCTCGGAGCTGGTCGAGCGTCTGACGCCGGAGAACACCCTCCACGACCACAGCGAGGCGCGCTTCGTGCCCCTGCACAACATCGGCTCGCCGGCCGAGGCCGAGATGGTCGCCGACATCCTCCAGCAGAACGGGGTGCGCGCGGCCGTCCAGTCGGGCGGCGCCGACGCCTTCTCGCCGCTGCTCTCGTCCGCCTCGCCCGGCGCGCTCGTCCTCGTTGACGAGCGCGACCTCGACCGCGCGCGCGAACTCTACGACTCCTTCTTCGGCGGGGACATCACGCCGCTCACCGGCGCGACGGAGGAAGAAGAGCAGAATGATGAGTGATGAATGATGAATGATGAATGAAAGGCACGCTGCCTCTTATTCATCATTCATCACTCATCACTTGTCTGAGGAGGTGAGCCGTGGCTGAGGCGAGTTCGGCGGCGATTGTGGTGCTGATGACGGCGGGGAGCCAGGAGGAGGCTTCGCGGCTGGCCGAGATGCTGGTCGGGGCGCACCTCGCGGCGTGCGTGCAGATCATGCCGCAGATGGAGTCGATCTACCGCTGGAAGGGCGAGGTGCACCGCGCGCCCGAGTTCCTGCTGCTGGCGAAGACGACCGCCGCCTGCTTCGACGAGCTGGAGCGCGAGGTGCGCTCGCTCCACACCTACGACACGCCCGAGATCATCGCCGTCCCCGTCGCCCACGTCTCCGCGCCCTACTTCGAGTGGCTCACCTCCAACGCCTTCCCGCCCCTCGTCTCGCGCCGCACCTCCGCCGAGCGCACCATCCCCGCGCCGGAACAGTAGGCAGAAGGCAGATGGCAGTAGGCAGTTAAAACACGAAGAGGTCTTGAAAGAATCGGGGCGGCGAGATTAACGACTCGCCGCCCCACGTTCGTTGAGGCCCGTTCCTTAAAAGTCTTCTTGCCTTCAACTGCCTACTGCCATCCGCCTACTCTCCTCAAATGTCGTACGCGTCGGGGTTGACTTTACTCAGCGTGTCCATGCTGCGGTGGATGATCTCGACGACTTCGGCGGGCGAGTCGGTGAGGTGCAGGAGGCGTCGGTCGGGCTCGCCGATGTATTTCGACTTGAGCATCGTGCTCTCGATCCATTCGAGCATCCCGCGCCAGTATTCGGAGCTGAAGAGGATGACCGGGAAGTTGTTGATCTTGCGCGTCTGGATGAGCGTGAGCGCCTCGAATAGCTCGTCGAGCGTGCCATAGCCGCCGGGGAAGATGACGAAGGCGTTGCTGTACTTGACGAACATCGTCTTGCGCACGAAGAAGTATTTGAACCGCAGCGAGCGCGTCTGGTAGGGGTTCGGCTGCTGCTCGAACGGCAGCTCGATGTTGCACCCGATGGAGGCGCCCGACGCCTCGAACGCGCCGCGGTTGGCGGCCTCCATGATGCCGGGGCCGCCGCCGGTGATGACCGTGTAGCCCGCGTGCGCCAGCAGCGCCGCCGTCTCCTGCGCCGCCGCGTAGAAGGGGTTGTCGGCGGGCGTCCGCGCCGACCCGAAGATGGCGACGCCGCGCGTCACCGTCGCCAGGTCGTCGAACCCCTCCACGAACTCGCCCATGATGCGGAAGACGCGCCACGTGTCCGTGTGCGTGAACGCGTCCGCGTGCGGCGTCTCGAGCAGTTGCTCGTCCTGCGTCACCTGCCGCCCCTGCGCGGCGACCTCTTCGTCCTTGTTGGTTGTCTCGTCCATAAAAGAAGTTGTTAGATGTCAGATGCTAGATGCTAGTGGGTGTCTTTAACTGACATCTGACATCAGTTTTAAAAGGCCATGATGTTGAAGCCGCAGTCCACGTGGAGGACTTCGCCGGTGATGCCGGAGGAGAGCGGGCTGAGGAGGAAGAGGGCGGCGTTGCCGACCTCGCGCGGCTCGACGTTGCGCTTGAGCGGCGCGCGGTCGGCGTGGTGGCGCAGCATCACGTTCAGGTTGCCGACGCCGCGCGCGGCGAGCGTGTTGATGGGGCCGGCGCTGACCGTGTTGACCCGGATGTTCTGCCGGCCGAGGTCGGCGGCGAGGTAGCGCGTGCTGGCTTCGAGCGCCGCCTTCGCCACGCCCATCACGTTGTAGTTGGCGACGACCTTCTCCGCCCCGTAGTAGGTCATCGAGACGATGCTCCCGCCCTCCGTCATCAGAGGCGCCGCCGCGCGCGCGAGCGTCGCCAGCGAGTAGGCCGACACGTCGAGCGCCGTCAAAAAAGCCTCGCGCGTGGTGGCGACGTACTCGCCTTCGAGCGCCTCGCGCGGGGCGAAGGCGAGGCTGTGGACGAGGAAGTCGAGCCGGCCGAACCTCTCGCGGACGGTGTTGAAAGCCGCCTCGACCTCCGCCGGGTTCGACACGTCGCACTGCACGAGCGGCGAGCCCGTCCCCGAGGTCAGCCCCTCGACGTTCTCGCGCAGCCGCTCGTTCTGGTACGAGAAGGCGAGGTTCGCGCCCGCCTCCAAACAAGCCTGCGCCGTCGCCCACGCGATGGAGCGCTTGTTCGCCACCCCGAAGATGATTCCGTTCTTGTTCTCAAGCAGCATTTGGAGAGACCTCATTAGGAAAGTGATGAATGATGAGTGATGAATGATGAATGAAAGACAAGCCGTCTTCTATTCATCATTCATCACTCATCATTCATCACTTCATTTGCGGAGTTCGTACTGTTCCTTCAGCTCGGCGGCACGCGCCTGGGTGACGCGGGCCAGGCAGAAGGACTCGATCATGGGGCGCATGGTGCCGCCCGCGTACTGCGAGGACTCGAACGTGCAGTTCGAATCGCGGTACTTGATCCAGGCCAGCTCCGATTCTTTGAGCAGGGCCTTCTCGTCCGCGTTGAGGACGCCGGCCAGGCGGTTGTAAACCTTGTTCAGCTCGGCGTCGGCCGCGAGGTACTCGCGGTGCGCGCAGCCGGTCGCCTCGGCCTGCGAGCCGTTGCCCTCGCAGGGGTGAATCGGGCGCTCCTTCTGCGTCTTCGCGGAGGCCGCGGGCAGGAGGAGCAGCGCGAGCAGGGCACAGGTAAAGATCAGTCTAGTTGTCATTTTAATCGGTGCCGCTGAGCGTTTGAGATTGCGCCTTCAACTCGGCCGCGCGCTCGCGCGTGACGCGCGCCGTGCAGCGCAGCTCGACGAGCGGCTGAATCGTGCCGCCCTCGTAGATGGAAGCCTCCGCCGCACAGTTCGACTTCCGGTAGCGGAGCCAGAGGCGCTCGGCCGCGCGGAACTTGACGCGCGAGCGCGGCTCAAGGTCTTCGTAGAGTTCCGCGCGCGCGCGCGTGAGCTGGTCGGAGGCCGCCTTTAACTCCCGCTCGGCGCACGCCAACTGCTGCGGCGAAGTCCCCTCGGTGCAGGGGTCGGTGGCCGACTGGCCGCGCGTGCGCAGTGCCGGCGCCAGGAGGAGAAGGATGACGACTGTCGGGACGAACGTCTTCATCCTGCTCTTCAGGCGGCGGCGCTCGCGGGCTCGCCGCTAAGGACGCGCGCGTACTCGCCGCTCTCGACCCAGCTCATGATCTCGGCGACGCGCCAGACGGGGAACGGGTGCGTCAGCCCGGCGTTGATGATGTCGGCCCAGAAGCGGTCGAGCGCCTTCTGGTCGTAGTTCTTCTGGAAGTCGCGCGCCTGCGCGAGGAACTGGTCGTAGTCGATTTTCGACGCGAACGTCCCGCCGCACAGCTTCATCATCGTCCGCCCGATCACGTCCGGGTCTTGCGTCACGAGCAGCGCCGCGCGGTCGCACGAAAGCTCCGCGCGCCGCGCCCACGCGAGCAGCGCCGAGCGCATCGTCAGCGAGACGATCTGCGTGATGAGCGCGGCGACGGGCGAGGCGGCCAGCGCCGCGTTGGTCACGGCCTCGATGAGGCGCGCGGCCGTGATGTAGAGCACGTGCTCGGCGTGGATATGGCCGACCTCGTGCGCGATGACCGCGAGCACCTCTTCGTCGTTGAGGCGCTCGATGAGCTGCGAGTGGAGGACGATGAGGGGCTTCTTCACGCCGCCGGTGAAGGCGTTGACGATGGGGTTCTGCTGGACGAACAGCTCGGGCATGTCCACGCCGAGCGTGGTGCAGGCGACCTGTAGTTTGTAATAAAGGTCGGGGCACTGCTTGGGCGTGACCTTGACGGCGCTCGCGGTGAAGATGACGCGGATGGCCGACTCGCCCGTCACCTCCAGGAGCTTCTTGAGCGCGGTGTCGATGCCGGGGATGTTCCGCAGGGCGGCGAGCGCGCGGCTGTCGAGCGGGTGGATGTAAGAGTATTTGTCGAGGTGGGCGAACTTCTTGTGCGGCTCTTCCGAGAGCAGCAGGCGGCAGCGGCCGCACCGCGCCTGCCCGGTCTGCGTGCGCACGTTGTTCAACTGCCCGCAGTAGCGGCAGCGGATGGTCTCGCCACCCTCGCCGCCCAACGTTTCCAGATCAGCCATCTTGAAATCCCCTTCGGAGAACGAGAATGACAGGCCGCGCGGGAAGACTCACTTTGCGTCGGGTGCCTGTTTCGGTGACGCCAAGTATCAACGATTGCGCGCCATGAGGGCAAGTCTGGAAGCTTTCAGCTTCAATGCCTGAAGTGGCGGATGCCGGTGAAGACCATCGCGAGGTCGTGCTCGTCGGCGGCGGCGATGACTTCCGCGTCGCGGACGGAGCCGCCGGGCTGGATGACGGCGGTGATGCCGTGACGCGCCGCCTCGTCGAGCCCGTCGCGGAAGGGGAAGAAGGCGTCGGAGGCGAGCACGGAGCCTTCGACGGGAAGCTGCGCGCGCATCGCGCCGATGCGGACGGAATCGACGCGCGACATCTGGCCGGCGCCGACGCCGACCGTCTGCCCGGCGCGCGCGTAGACGATGGCGTTCGACTTCGTGTGCTTGCAGACCGTCCAGGCGAAAAGGAGGGCCGCGAACTCCTCCTCGGTCGGCTGGCGGCGCGTGACGACCTTGAGGTCTTCGCGGCGGAGCCGGTGCGTGTCGCGCGTCTGGACGAGCATGCCGCCGGTCACGCGTTTGAAGTCCAGGCCCGACGGCTGTTGTGTTTCGCCCGCGCGAAGGACGCGCAGGTTCTTCTTCGACTTGAGGACTTCGACCGCGGCCTCTTCGAAGTCGGGCGCGACGACGACCTCCGTGAAAATCTCCGTGAGGGCGCGCGCCGCCGCCTCGTCAACTCTGCGGTTGAAGGCGACGATGCCGCCGAAGGCGGAGACGGGGTCGGTGGCGAGCGCGCGCCGGTAAGCCTCTTCGAGCGTCGCCGCCGTGCCGACGCCCGACGGGTTCATGTGCTTGATGACGGCGCACGCCGTCTCTTCAAAATCGCAGACGAGCTGCCACGCCGCGTCCGCGTCCACGTAGTTGTTGAAGGACATCTCCTTCCCGCCGAGCACCTCGGCCTGCGCGATGCCCGCCTGCTCCTGGAAGACCTTGAACAGCGCGGCCTTCTGGTGCGGGTTCTCGCCGTAGCGCAGGTCGGCGTCTTTGCTCAAGAGAAGGCTGACGCCCTCCGGGAAGGGGCCGCCCGCGGCAAGCCACTTGTCGGCCGCGTTGACCTTAATGAAGTCGGTGATGGTGAAGGCGCTGCGGAGGTCTTCGCCTCCGCGTGAATCTTTCGGCCTCAACGCTGTGGATAAGTAACTCGAAATGGCGCCGTCGTACGCTGACGTGTGGGAGAAGGCTTCGAGTGCGAGCGCGGAGCGTGTCTTTAGGGAGAGGCCGCCACCGGTCTCCGTCAATTCCGCGAAGATGATTGGGTAGATGCCGGGCGAGGTGACGACGGCCACGTCTCGGAAATTCTTCGCGGCGGAGCGCACCATCGCGGGGCCGCCGATGTCGATCTGCTCGACGGCCTCTTCGAGCGTGACGCCCTCGCGGGCGACGGTCTGCTCGAAGGGGTAGAGGTTGACGACGACCATGTCGATGGGGCCGATCTCGTGCTCGGCGAGCGCGCGCGCGTGCTCGGGGTTGTCGCGGACGGCGAGGATGCCGCCGTGGATGCGCGGGTGGAGCGTCTTGACGCGGCCGTCCAACATCTCGGGGAAGCCCGTCACTTCGGAAACGTCGCGCACTTCGAGCCCGGCCTCGCGCAGCGCCTTCGCCGTCCCGCCGGTGCTCAGCAGCTCGACGCCCAGGCCGCGCAGCGCGCGCGCGAAATCGACGAGACCGGCCTTGTCCGAGACGCTCAAAAGCGCCCGGCGGATGTGCCTGAGACCTTCCGTGTTCTGTTCGTTCATAAGTCCGTGGAAAGAAGATTCGGGTGTCAGAGCGGAAGGCAGATTGTAGAGCAACGGCGCGCGCCTGTCATGCCGGGTCAGCGCTTCGGTTCGTAGGTCTCGCGCAACTGTCGGACGCGGAGCTTGCGTGCTTGCGGGGTGTTGAGCCGCACCTCGACGCGGTGCGGGCCGGGCTCGGCCGCGGCGGCGCCGGCGTTGTAGCCGAGGACGTACTGGCTCTGTAGGTCTTCGGCGATGGCGCGGAAGATGGGGCTGAGGTCGTGCTCGGCGTGCGGGTCGAGCGAAGAGCGCGCGTCGCCGACGACGAAGAACTGCCCGCCGGTCTTCTCGGCCAGCTCGCGGAAGCCTCTGGACGGTTTACGCGCCGCGAGGCGGCCGTCGGACGGCGCGTAGAGCGGGAGATGCACGACGTAAAAGGAGACACCCGCGGCGTTCGCCTCCGCGATGACCGGCGCCGGCGCCGTCGTGCTCGCCGTGTCGAGACCGTCGCTGACGAGGACGACGATGCGGCGTTCGGCGGCGTTGCGCCCGTTAGCGGCGAAGGCGCGGACGGCGTCGCGTGCGGCGTCGAAGATGGCGGTGCGCCGGTCGGGCAGCGAGGCGATCTGAAAAGCCTTGCGCGCGGCGCGCAGGTCGCGCGTGAAGTCCTGCGTCAGTTCGGCTTGCTCGCGGAACTGAATGACGGCGACGCGGGAGCGCGCGCCGAAGTGTGAGAAGAGTGCGAGCGCCGTCTCGCGCTGCTGCGTGATAGTTTCTCGCGTCGAGCCGGAGGCGTCGAGGAGGAAAAGGAGCGCGACCGTCTCGGCGCCGGCGGCGAAGTAGCTCGCCTCGACGGGGCGGCCGTTGTCGAGCACCTGAAAGTCGGCTTGCGTCAGACCGGGGACGCGGCGGCCGTGGCTGTCGTTGACGAAGACGGGGACGACGACGAGGTCTGTGCGGACGCGGACGACCTCCTCGTCCCCGGAAGAAGTGGGCGTCGGCTCCTGTGCCGAACAGACAAAGTTGAAGACGAGAAGTTGAAGGAAGAAAGCTGCGGCGAAGAGGATTTGACGGCGACCGTTGGCGCCGTGCCGTGCCGCGCCGGCCGGTCTCTGAAGGGTCATCCGGGCGGCCTAGAACAGGAAGCGCCCGAAGAAGAGGATGCCGATGATGAAGGCGAGCATGATGAGAATGATCTTGATGAGAGTGAAAGTCACGGCCGAATCCTCCGGGGTTTGCGCGCCCGCCCCTTGTTCAGGGCAGCCATTCTATCGGCGCATTAAGCGGCGTGTCAACGTTCGAGCCTTTCCTGTTTGAACGGCCCGGCCTGCTGTTTTCCTCTAAAAATACGCGAAAAAGGCGGCGCAGGTTCCCTCCTACGGGGGCCGGGCAAAGCATACTACGTGGTCTGCTTCATCAGAGCAGACCTTAAGTGCTATAGTTCATCGTCAAGACTCTTCAACAAAGGGCGAGTCCAGAGGGTTTGGGCAAAAGGCTGAGCAGTCAGGTACGGGGGTTTGTGCGGTCGCGCTCGGCGGCCGGCATGGTGCTGCTCGCCCTGACGGCGCACGCCTTCGTCGCCAGCGCCACGCACTTCCACCGTCTCCCGCAACTCGGCGCGACACCGGCGCAGAGCATCTTTCAAAACGGGGAGAAGAGCGGCGAGGGTACGCCGCTGGGCGGCGACGAGAAGCAGTGTCTCCTGTGCAGGCTCCAGCACAACTTCGTCTCCGACATACAGCAGGCGACCATCATCATCGCCCCGCCGCCCGCCTGGACGCCCCTCTACGAATCCCTTCATAAAGCCGCCAGTCGTGCCGGCACCGTGCTGCTCCGGCAGGGGCGCGCGCCTCCCGCAGTCCAGTCCTGATCTTCAATCCGCATTCATAAAAGAGCATGCCTACGTCCGGGCGAAGTCCGGGCGCGGCCTGCTTCGCCGTTGCAATCGCGCGAAGGACAAAGCCTCGCGCCCGTGGCGCGCTCAAGCGCGGCCTGCGGGTGCGAGCCCTTCCCGATTCATGCGACGGCCCGGGGCAGTTTGTGAAAGGGAAAGGTTATGCGCAGTTATAGATTCGTCATCGCCTCGTTACTTACACTCTCTATTCAGGTCTTTTTCGACCAGCTTGGCTATTGGAGAACGGGCAACTCCTGATCGGGGCCGCTCCTTCTCACAGTTCGGCGGGGAGTAAGTGTGTATGTGTCGCTAATAGGCCCGGCGTTCTTGGAGTTTGTGTAGGGCCACGACTGCCGACACGTCCGCACTTCGCCTTCTCATTTTCAATGCCGATGTAATGGGGCCGCCACCCGACGTGTCGGCGACCTGAATTCGTTGACAGCGGCGCGCGGATATACCTATATTACGTTGACCCCCAGCAACCACGGCGGAAGGCTCTCTACAGTGTGGAGTAGGGCTCGATCAGCGTTAAGCCGCAGGCGCGTGCGTCTCGCGCGTGCGCTGTCGTGTCTGTTGCTCTTCCTGATCGCCTACGGCGCCACCCTCGGCGTAGTCCACCGCCACGGTGTTCCCGGCTCCCTCAAAATCCGGTCGGCGACCGGCGCGCGTGCCGCCGCCTGCGGAGGGCAGACCGGCTCCTCCCCGGCTAAATCCCCATTACGCATTGACGACTGCTCGATCTGCCAGCTCCACCGGCAGCTCAACGGCGGCCTCCTGTACGCGCCATCACTCCTGCCGTCTCAGGCTGCACAGCAGGTGTCAGATCCGGTCATCCTCCTCCCTTACCTCCCCGCGGCCGAAGCCCCGCGCCGCGGGCGCGCCCCGCCTTCAACTTCCCTGGCATAGAACCGCCGGATTTCACCGCGAGACCTGTCCTTGAGGCTCTCGGCGGCGGACGCCCGTTATTCACGACCACACCGCAGGCGCAAGTCTATCCCGCAATCTATTCGGGCGAGACGCCGCCCGGCGTGGTCAGGGTCTTACCCTTTCGGGGACAGTCAGTGAGGTTAATACGATGATTCATGAGCGCACTTCTCAGGCGGCCCTCCGCCTCGTCCTCTTCGCGGCCTTAGCCGCCCTGCTTACTTCCGCGACTTGGGCGCAGTCGATAGGGAGCGCCGGGACGGTGACGGGCGTCGTCACAGACCCGAACGGCGCGGTCGTGCCGGGCGCCTCCGTCACCATCTCGAACCCCGTCACGGGCTACACGCGCACCGTCAACGCGGACGCCGACGGGAGCTTCCGCTTCGGCGACGTGCCGCCTAATAATTACCACATCACCGTCTCGGCCGCCGGCTTCGACGCCGCGCATCAGGACTTGACAGTGCGCCAGTCCGTGCCCATCAGCATCAAGATTCCGCTCGCCGTCGGCGGCACGTCCGAGACTGTGACAGTCACCTCGGGCAACATCTCGGATGTCATCGAGAACGTCCCCTCGGCGCACGTAGACGTTGACAAGAGTTTGATAGAGAGGCTGCCCGTAAGAGACCCCGGCAGCGGGTTGAGCACCGCCGTGACGCTGGCGGCTCCGGGCGTGGCGGCCGACTCGAACGGCGGCTACCACCCGCTCGGCGACCACTTCGAGTCAAATCTCTCGCTCGACAACCAGCCCATCTCCGACCAGCAGAGCAAGTTCTTCTCGACGCAGATTCCCGTCAACATCGTTGAGTCAATGGAGGTCATCACCGGGGCTACGCCCGCCGAGTACGGCGATAAGACGAGCCTCGTCGTCAACGCTATCACCAAGTCCGGCCTCAACCAGAAGAAGCCGACGGGCAGTCTTAACTTCCTCTACGGCACCTTCGGCACGACGCACGAGGACGCGGACATCGCCTACGGCAACGACAGGATGGGGAACTTCATTGCCTTCAACTTCGACCGCTCGGGCCGCTTCCTCGACGCGCCGGAGTTCACAGTGCTGCACGACCGCGGCACGGCCGGGAACATCTTCGACCGCTTCGACTACAGCCCGAACTCGAAGGACTCATTCCACGGCAACCTGTTCGTGGCGCGCAACAGCTTCGAGACGCCGAACACGTTCGACCAGCAGGCGACGGGGCAGGATCAGCGCCAGCTAGTCCACACCATCAACTTCGCGCCCGGCTACGTCCACATCTTTAGCCCGACGACGATATTGACGGTCAGCCCTTATTACCGGCTCGACAACGTCAAATACTTCTCAAGCCCGAACCCGTTCGCCGACCAGCCGATCACGTTCAGCGAGTCGCGCCGCCTGAACAACGTCGGCGTGAAGGCCGACGTGGCCTACGTGAAGGGGAGGAGCAACGCCAAGTTCGGCGTTCAGCTCTCGCACACCTTCCTGACCGAGGGCTTCCAGTTCGGCATCACCGACCCTAATTTCAACGACCCCGCGAGCGAAGGGTTCCTGCCCGGCCTCCGGCAGTTCGACCTGACTCGCGGCGGCAGCCCGTTCACGTTCCGCGGCCACGCGGACATCAAGCAGGAGGCGCTCTTCGCGCAGGACAGCCTGACGCTCGGCGACGCGACGGTCATGTTGGGCCTGCGCTTCGACAACTACAACGGGATCACGAGCGGGCACTCGTTCCAGCCGCGTCTCGGCGTCTCCTACCACGTCAAGCGTACGGGCACGATCCTGCGCGGCTCCTTCACGCGCAACTTCGAGACGCCGTACAACGAGAACCTCGTGCTGTCGAGCGCGACCGGCGCCGGAGGGCTCGCCAACGGCATCTTCGGCGACACGAGTAACGAGCCGCTCCGGCCCGGAAAGCGCAACCAGTTCAACCTCGGCTTCCAGCAGGCGCTCGGCAAGTACATCATTCTTGACGGCGACTACTTCAACAAGCGCACGACGAACGCATACGACTTTAACGTGCTCTTCAATACCTCGGTCGTCTTCCCCATCTCTTGGCAGAGGTCGAAGATCGACGGCGTCTCGGCGCGCATCAACCTGACGAACTACCACGGGCTGTCGGCCTTCGTGGTCGCGGGGCACACGCGCGCCCGCTACTTCCCGCCGGAGTCGGGCGGCCTCTTCTTCAACTCCGACCTGCCCACGGGCGTCTTCCGCATCGACCACGACCAGGCGTTCCAGCAGACGACGCAGGTGCAGTACCAGTTCAACCAGTGGAAGCGGCTCGCGCCCTACGTCGCCTTCACGTGGCGCTACGACAGCGGAATGGTCGCCGGAGCGGTGACGGACTACGCCACGGCGCTCGGCTTCACCGCCGACGAGCAGCAGCAGATAGGTCTCTTCTGCGGCAACGTCTTCGCGACGCTGGCGAACCCGATCACCACTTGTACGGACTCGAACCGCGGCGCGCTGCGCGTCAGCATACCCGCGGACGGCACGGAGAACGACGACACGAACCCGCCGCGCATCGCGCCGCGCCACCTCTTCGACCTGAGCGTAGGCACCGACAACCTCCTGCGCACAGAGCACACGAAGATGACGCTGCGGTTCACGGGGCTCAACCTGACGAACAAGGCGGCGCTCTACAACTTCGAGTCCACCTTCAGCGGCACGCACTTCGTCAGCCCGCGCGCCTTCCAGGGGCAAATAGGAGTCACGTTCTAAAGGGGCGCGCGGCGCGAAACCGCGGGTAGGTTCGGCGGCAGAAAGGCGCGGGCGGGAGGGCCATACTTCCGCCCGCGCTAGCCATCGCGGAGCGGCCATGCTTCCTGCATTCATAGAACTACTCTTCCATGAGGAGACAATCTCGCCGGAGACGTGCGCCGTCGGTGTGGCGGCGGTCGTCACCGTCCTGGTGTTATTCCGCGCCGCGGTCGCCCACAGCCTGAGAAGTTTGCGCAGGAGCAGGCGGTCGCGGAGGCGTCAAGGCCGCCCCGTCCGCTTCCGGCGGTGAGCGGTAAGACCGGCGAACCGCCACCTCACTTGCCGATCATTTGCACCGCGGCGGCGATGAAAACTATGCCGGCGATGGCTGCCGCCGACACCGTCAGACTCGGCGAGCGCCGGTGCGCCTCCGGCAGCAGGTCGCTCGTCGAGGTGTAGAGGAAGAAGCCCGAGGCGAAGCCGAGGAAGACGGCCAGCGCACGCTCGGGCGGCAGCACCACCAGTGCGAGCAGCCCACCCGCGACCGGCGCGAGGGCGTCGAGGGCGAGGAAGAGGTAGTCGCGCCGTCGCGCCTCCTCGCCGTGCGTAACCAGCAGGATGGTGTTCAGGCCGTCGCTCATGTCGTGGGCGACGACGGCGAGGGCGACCAGCAGACCCGTGCGCCAGTTGACGAGTGAGGCCGCGCCGATAGCCGCGCCGTCCAGCGTGCTGTGGATTATTAAGCCGACCGAGCCGAGGCGGCCGATGTGCTGGTGGACTTCGTTGGTGCAATCACCTTCGGGGCACGAGTGCAGGACGAGGAGCCGCTCCACCAAGTAGAAGAGGAGGAATCCGGTGAGCACGATGCCGAGGACGACGCGGAAGTCCCAGCCCTGGCCTTCGCCCACCGACAAGGCTTCGGGCAGGAGGTCGAAGAAGACCGCGCCGAGCAGGACGCCCGCGCCCAGGCCCATCAGCAGGTGAATGCGGTGCCTCGCCTTGACGGCGATGTAGCCGCCGGCCAGAGTCGAACACATCGCCAAAGACGTGAAGAGAAGCGTCAGCATAAACTCAGCTCATTCTCGCACACGACTTAGGTTTTGAAGAGCGGCGCCTGTCGACGAGGCGCTGGCGGAAGTCATCCGGGCCGCGCCTACTAAAGGGCGGAAGATTTCTGCCGGCTGAGGAGCTACGTCTCGACGATGAAGAAGCAGGGGCACGGCGTGATGGAGACGATCAGGAGTGTGTTCGCCGGAAGGTCATCATGCCCGCCCTCCGGTGCTAGAGCCTGTCGCGCCTTAACCAACCAAAACGAAATGAGAGTTTGAGGAAATAAGATAGGCTTATCTACAGGATTGCCTCCTGAACTGTTACCCGGAACCTACGCCATCCTCGCGCACATGGAGGGCTTCCCCGACCAGATGCAGCAGGTGGTTGTCACCGCGGGCGGGTCTGCGACGCTCGACTTCACGATGCGTCTGGCCGGCCTCAAAGAAGAAGTGACCGTCACGGCTACGGGCAGCGAGCAGTCCGTCTTCGAGTCCTTCCAGTCCGTCAACACGGTGGACGCGCTCAGCCTGGCGCAGGAGGCGCACACCTCTATCGGCGAGGTGCTCGACAAGGAGCCCGGCATCGCCAAGCGCGGCTTCGGCCCCGGCCCGGCGCGGCCCGTCGTGCGCGGGTTCGACGGCGACCGCGTAGGAGTCACGCAAGATGGCGTCGCGACTGGTTCACTCGGCTCACAGTCTGGCGACCATGCCGAGCCCATCGACGTGCTCTCGCTCGAACGGATCGAAGTCGTCAAAGGCCCTGCGACGCTGCTCTACGGCAGCAGCGCGACGGGCGGCGAAGAGTTGGGCTCGGACGTGTCGATTCAAGCGCGTCGCCACGACTTCAAGTTCGGCGGCGGCTGGCGCGACCTCCGCGGCTTCGGCAACGGCTTCAAGCTGACGCTCGACTACAGCGACTACGCGGATGACGAGCTGGAGGGCGAGGAGGTCGGCACGCACTTCGCCAACAAGAACCTCATGTACCGCGGCGTCTTCGACCAGAACAAGCGCGGGCGCTTCACGGGCAGTTGGGGCTTCTCCGGCTTCCACCGCGACTTCTCTTCAACCGGCGCGGAGACGCTCGCGCCGCCGACGACTCAGGACAACTTCGCCGTCTTCGGCCTTGAGTCTATCGACTTCGAGCGCGTCAAGTTCCAGTTGGGCGGGCGCGTCGAGCACAACGCATCCCGCCGATGCGCGCGCGGGTGGGGCTCGACTGGCGGTATAAGGCGTTCGACGTGAAGCCGGAGGCGACGTTCGTCAAAGACCAGGATCGCCTCTTCCCGACCGAGACGCGGACGGTCGGCTACGCCCTCTTCGACCTGTCGGGCTCCTATACCATCGCGCACCAGCACTACGCGCAGGTCTTCTCGGTCAGCGCCTTCAACGTCGGCGACCGTCTCTACCGCAACCATCTCTCGTTCATCAAAGACCTCGCGCCCGAGATCGGCCGCGGGGTGCGGTTCAGCTACACCATCCGCTACTTCTGAAGGGCAGGTCGGTCATCGCACCGGGCGGGGGTGATATGCTTTAATGCTCCCGCCGATGTTCAACCAACAGGTAATCAAACGGGGGAGGGAAGTCGTCGATGCGGCTTCCCTCATTCTTTTTTGCGTCCTCCTTCTTTTGTCGGCGCGCGACGCTTCGGCGCAGGCGTTGGACGTGAAGATGAAGGTCGTGCCCGGGAGTCCCGCGCGTGTCCACGTCGAGGGGCACAGGGACGGGGCGACGACCGCGTGGTCGATTCGCAACTTCTACGGGAGCGCGGCCGGCCTGGCCGAGCGCGTCGAGAATTTCGCGCTGTTTGACGACGGCGGCGCCGCGGTCGCCGTCAAGCAACTCGCGCCGGGCGAGTTCTCCGCCGCGGTCGCGGCCTCGCGCTTCGCTTACGATTTTAAGCTCGACCCGCCGGCCTTCGCCTCAGACTCTTCGCACGTCTCCTGGCTCGCGGCCGACCGCGGCCTTCTCATGCTCGCCGACCTGCTGCCCGTCCCGCTCACGACGGCGAGGGTCGAGCTGACAATCCCCGACGGATGGAAGGTCTCGACGGGTGAGACGCGCAACGCGGCGGGCGTGTTCGAAGTCGCCGACGCCGAGCGCGCCATCTTCGCCCTCGGGCGGGACTTGAAGGAACGTCGCGGCCGCGCGGGCGCGTTGACGTTTACGCTCGTGACGGCGGGTGACTGGGCCTTCGACGAAGAGGAGGCCGCGGACTCGGTCGCAGAGATTCTCAAAATCCATCAGGAGACTGTGGGCGGCGTCCCGCGGCAGAGCCCTCTGGTCATGCTGCTGCCCCTGCCGCAGGCGGGCGCGGCCGGGAACCTCTGGAGCGCGGAGACGAGGGGCGCGACGGTCGTGCTCGTCTCGGGTCGTCTGCCTTCGAGACTCGCCGCTAAAGCCCAGCTCGACGGCGCGCTGACGCACGAGCTGTTTCACCTCTGGGTGCCGAACGGGCTCGCGCTCGAAGGCGAGTACGACTGGTTCTACGAGGGCTTCACCAACTACGTCGCGCTGCGCGCCGGGATGAAGCGCGGGCAGTTGACCTTCAACGACTACCTCAATGCGATGGGGAGCGCCTACGACTCTTACGTGCGCGCCCGCGGTCAGCGCGAGCTTTCGCTCGCGGAGGCTTCGCAGCGGCGTTTTGCCGGCAGCGGTGCCCTCGTCTATCACAAGGGGATGCTCGTCGCCCTCCTCTACGACCTCACGCTCATGCGACAGACGGGCGGCAAGGACTCACTCGCGGATGTCTACCGCGAGCTGTTCCGCCGCCACGCGCGCGGCGCGGCGCCCGCGGACGGCAACCGGGCGGTCGTCCAAGTCCTCAGTTCGACGGGCGGCATGAGCGCCTTCGTCGAGCGCTACGTCGAGGGGAGCACGGAGTTGACCCTGCCGTCGCTCATCGAGCCCTTCGGCCTGAGGGTCGAGCCGGGCGGGGCGCGCACGCACGTCGGCGTCTCCGAATCTCTCGACTCGGCGCAACGGGAATTACTCCGCAAGTTGGGTTACAATGAGCGCCCGGACGCGGAGTCGCGAAAGCTCCACGAGCGTTTGAGAAAACACGAGTCGCAGTAAATTCAAAAGGCAGCCGTCTCGCATATCCGTTCGGCGGCGCTTCTTCTCCGCCGGTGCCAGACCTTGAAACCCCTTCGATTCAGAATGAAGTCCATAAAGTTTGTTTCGACCCTCTTTCTCTTACTCGTCACTTGTGCGTGCACCACGCTCGCAGGCAAGGAGGAGGTCGGCGCCGTCATCGCCCGCAGGGCGCAGGTGAGGAGTTCGTCCGCGGTCGTCGCCGCGGACTTGAAGGAGGTCGTGCGCGGCGACGAGCTGGACATCATGGACTCGGTCACCGTGCCCGACACGGGCGAGCGCTGGCTGCACGTCCGCACGCGCGACGCCGAGCCCGTCGAGGGCTGGATCGAGGCGCGCAACGTCATCTCGCACGAGATGATCGAACGCTCGCGCCGGCTCGCGCTCGAGGACGGCGACATTCCCCCGCAGGCGTCAGGCCAACTCCGTGCCAGCACCAACATCCGCTTCTCGCCCGACCGCGCCGGCAACGACAACATCCTTTTCAAACTGGAAAGCGGCTCGCGCTTCGACATCATGGGCTGGAAGCGCGTGCCGCGCCCGAAGTCGCAGGAGGCGACCGAGAGCGACGACGTGCCCAAGGCAGGCACGGCGCAGCCCGGCCCCGCCAAGCGCGGGAAGAAAGAGGAGGAGAAGGAGCCCGAGGAGACGGACGAACTCTGGTACAAGGTTCGGCTCCCGCCTTCGGTCTCGCCCGCGCCGGCCGGCTGGGTCTTCGGGAAGCAGGTCGAGCTGACCGTCCCGAGCGACATCATCTTCTACCGGACGGGCCGCGAGTTTGTCGCCTGGCAGAGGCTCGACGGCGACGAGTCGGCCGCGCAGCAGTCGAGCGCGAAGGACAAGGACGCCGGGAAGGAGACGCGCCCCGGCAGTTGGGTCATCCTTGAGAAGAGCAGCGTAAACAACCCGGCGGGCACAGACACTTCCGACTTCGACCGCATCTACGTCCTTGGCTACGACAAGGACAGGCAGGAGCACTACACGGCCTACCGCAGCCCCGACGTGAACGGCTTTCTGCCGCTCCGCGTCGAGGGGAAGGGCGACACGAAGACCTTCACAATTCGCGTGCAAGACAACGGCGAGCCGAAGGACGTGAAGTTCAAGACATACATAAACGAGCGCGGGCTGTTGAAAGTCGAAGCCCTCGGCGAGATTCCGAAGGCCAATAAGCCGAAGTGAAGAGGTGCGGCGATCGGGTCTCCCGAGCGAGGCGCCATCTGCGAGCTGCTTTTCCCCGCGTTACCGTGCGCCCGGGTCGCACCAGTCTCGGCGGCTGCCGTCGCCGCCAAAAATTTTCGCAGTCCGGTTGACAAACAAAATGAAATATCTATAATGCCTCCTTGCCTTGAGACAAGGCGGTTGACATCCAGGTCACAAAGAGCGCGTTTGACGAGCCGCTTCTCTTTCAGAACTGTCGAAAGAGAGCGGCTGTTTCATCGGCTGAAACAAGCCGGCACGCCTGCTTACTAACCTCAAAAGCGTTGGCAACTGCGTCGTGACTGACGCATCTAAGCTCTTCGCCTTTGAGAATTGAGCTTGCGTGAGACGCTGCGGCCGGGCTGAAAAGCCTGTGCGGCAATCGCGACTGAAAAAGTTGCGAAGCTCGCTTGACAAGGTTCGTGGCTTAAGGTAAAGTCACCGTTTCCTTGAGACGACAAAACGTCGGCTGAGGGCAACTGAAACGAATCCGGGGCATCTAAGTCTGGATTCGTTTGAAGAAGAAGCGATCTTTGAAAACTAGATAGAGCGTGTCCCAAGAGATGACCTTTGAGGGCGATGCGGAGCGATAAAGCTCTGCTTCAAAACTCGAAAGAGTCATTATCGGATACATTAACCAGTTTCGATAATGTTCCAGAGATACAAACGAGAGTTTGATCCTGGCTCAGAATCAACGCTGGCGGCGTGCCTCAGACATGCAAGTCGAACGCGAAAGGCCCCTTCGGGGGCCGAGTAGAGTGGCGTCCGGGTGAGTAACACGTAGGTAATCTACCTCTGGGTGGGGAATAACGACCGGAAACGGTCGCTAATACCGCATAATGCAGCGGCACCACATGGTGACAGTTGTTAAAGCGGGGGATCGCAAGACCTCGCGC
>JAFAVK010000107.1 GCA_019242475.1 Acidobacteriota bacterium
CTTCTTCGTGAAGGTCGGCGTCGAGACGGTGATGACGCCGTTGACCTACCTCGTCGTCGGGTTCCTGAAGCGCGCCGAGCGCGAAGACTTCTACGACCGGGGCACTGACTTCAACCCGTTCACACTGCGGACGTGAGGGCCGCGGCGACACTGCTCAAGACGGAAGGCCACTCATATCGAGTGGCCTTCCGTCTTTTCGTTTGAAGCCGCCGGGCCTCAGGGCTTGTCCACCTGTAGGAGGGCGGCGAAGGGCGGGACGGGGTTGGGGTAGGGTGGCTCGGGGTCGGCCTGGAGGAGGCGGAAGTTGTAGCCGAGCGCCGAGACGGGGGTGTTGTCGGGGAAGGGGCGGGGGGCCTGGCCGGGGATGGAGAGGATGAAGCGGGCGGTCTGGCCTTCGGGCTTGACGGCCTCGACGAGGACGGAGAGCGAGCCGGCCTGGACGCACTGCGTCCCGCGCGGGCAGCGCGAGTCGTAGCCGACGTCGATGACGGCGACGCGGAGCTTGTCGGGCAGGAGGACGGCCGTCTCGCCGAAGCCGAGGGTGAAGGGCGTGCCGAAGGCGGCCTCCTTCTGCGGCTCCTGGAAGCGCCGGCGGTACTCGTCCGAAGAGAGGAACGCCTTGACCATCTCGGCGCGTTGGAAGTCGCCGCCGAAGGAGTTGAGCTTGTCGAGCCAGAACTGGTACCCGTACTCGTCCGGGTCGCGCCGCAGGTAGCCGAGGTACTGCATGAGGACGAAGGCCGGCGCGAACTCACGGCGGCGGAAGTCCGGGTCGTCGGCGACCTTGAGGAGGACGCTGCCGCGCGTCTCCGTCCCCGCTTCGAGCCCCGCGACGAGCGCGGCGAACTCCGAGGTCGAGAGCGCGCCCGAGGCGCGCGCGTTCAGGCGCTCGACGTACTGTGCGGGCGTCAGGCTCTCGGGGAACTCTTCGCGGAAGGTCTGGCGCGTGACGAACTCTTCGGCGAAGGCGCGCCGGTTGGCCGCGAGCAGCGTCTGCCATTGGCCCCGCCCGACGACGACGCCCTCGCCCAAAGCGCGCGCGTCCTTGACGAAGCTGCGGTAGGGAACCGCCGCCTCGAACGCGAGCTTGTAGAGCCGCTCGACGAGGAAGCCCGTCTCCTGAAACTCAATCGAGAGGAAGAAGGCCGCGCTCACGTTAACCCGCTTCACCTCGCGACACTGCGCGTCCGCGCCGCACGACTCGATCTCACCCGTCCAGAACTGGAGGCCCGCGTCGTCCGGCTCGCGCGAGAGGAAGTCGAGGTAGTGCTGGCGGACGAAGAACTGCGAGTTGTCTATCGGGTTCGAAGTGCCCGGGTGTTCGTCGTCGTCGAGGATGGTCAGACGCGCGGAGGCGGGCGCGTCGAGCACGGCCGGGCCGCGCAGGTTGTGGAGCGTGAGCGTGAGCGACTCGTCGCCCTCGACCGTGCGGTCGTCGGTGACGTTGACGTTGAAGGTCTTTAAGCTTTCGCCCGGCGCGAAGCGCAGCGTGCCGAGCGCGGCCGTGTAGTCGGAGCGCTCGGAGGCCGTCTCCTCGCTGCTCGTCGCGTAGTCAACCGAAACCTCCTGCGAGAGGTCGCCCGAGCGCGCCACGCCCACCTGCGCGAAGCGCCCGGCCTCGCCCACGGAGTAGGCCGCCGAGTCGAAATGCACGCGGCTCGTGCCGTCCGAGGGCTGTGCCTCGGAGAGCTTCGCGAGGAAGCTGCCGTAGACGAAGTCGAACGGGGGCGTCTGCGCGTCCCGGTACGGGTTGACCGTGGGGAAGTCGTCCGAGGAGGTGTAGCCGAGCAGGTAGACCGTGCCGTCGGAGCCCGCGCGGATGTCGGTGCCGTCGTCGTAGGAGCTGCCGCCGATGCGCGTCGAGTAGAG
This sequence comes from Acidobacteriota bacterium, assembly GCA_019242475.1. Taxonomy (GTDB): domain Bacteria; phylum Acidobacteriota; class Blastocatellia; order Pyrinomonadales; family Pyrinomonadaceae; genus QHXN01. The sequence continues at coordinate 1,870 of JAFAVK010000107.1, forward strand.
CGCCTGCCCCGCGGGATTGAGCTTGATGACGAAGGCGTCGGAGGGGCCGTTCGGGCCGGGCTGTAAGGAGTCGGCCGGGGCGGGGAAGTCGGCAGAGCTGGTGCCGCCGGTGACGTAGGCGTTGCCGGCGGCGTCGGTTGCGACGGCGCTCGCGTACTCGCCGCCGCCGCAGATGACGATGTCGAAGAGGCTCGCCGAGCGGCACGGGTTCCGCGGCGTGCCGCTCAGGTAGGTCGAATAGACGAGCGCCGTCCCCGCCGCGTTCAGCTTCGAGAGGAAGCCGTTGCCCTGCGGGTCGCGCGCGGTCGGGTAGAGCGCGTTCTGCGTAGGGAAGTCCTCCGAGTCGGTAAAGCCGGCGACGTACAACTGCCCGGCGGAATCGACCGCGGCGCCGTACACCAGCTCGCCGCGCGTGCCGCCGAGGTAGGTCGAGTAGGCGAGCGACTTGCCGTCGGGCGCGACCTTCGACACGACCGCGTCCGAGGAGAAGAAGACCTCGGGCGCCTTCGGCGCCGGCTGGAAGGCGCCGGGCGTCGTGGGGTAGTCGTGCGAGTAGGAATAGCCGACGAGGTAGGCTGCGCCCGCGGCGTCCGCCTCGACGTGCGCGTTGTAGCCCGGCTCGTAGTCCGTGCCGCCGAGGTAGGTCGAGTAGGCGAGCGACTTGCCGTCGGGCGCGACCTTCGTCAAAAAGAAGTCGTCGGTGTTGCCCTTCTTCGAAGGCTGCAAGGCGTCCTTGACGGGGAAGTCGGTCGAGTTCGTCCCGCCGGCGACGTAGGCCGCGCCCGTCGGGTCGATGGCGATGCTGTTGCTCCACTCCGCGTCCTTGCCGCCGAGGTAGCTTGAGTAGACGAGCGCGTCGCCCGCCGCGTTGAGCTTGGTGACGAAGCCGTCGGTGGCCCCGGCGTTTGCGGGCTGGAAGGCGCCGGGCGTCGTGGGGAAGTCGTTCGTCTCGGTGAAGCCGGTGACGTAGGCGTTACCGGCCGCGTCCACCGCGATGTCGTTGCCGTAGTCGCCGAGGCCGTCGATGCCGTTCAAGCCCGTGCCGCCGAGGTATGTGAGATAGGAGAGCGAAGAGCCCGTCGGGTCGAGCTTGGCGACGAAGGCATCGGTCGGGCCGCGGCGCGTCGGCTGGAAGGCGCCGGGCGTGGCGGGGAGGTCGCTCGTGAAGTTCCCGGCCGTGCCGACGACGTAGACGGCGCCGGCCGGGTCAACGGCCATCGCGGAGGAGTCGAAGAAGTAGGTCGAGTAGACGAGCACCGGGTCGATGACGAGCGGCGCGCTGTGGTCGTACTCGCCCAGGCGGAAGCCGACCTCGCGCCCGCGGCGCAGCACGTAAACGCCCTCGACCGCGCGGCGCTCGCCGTTCAACTGCTGGTAGATGACGGGCGCGCCCTGCGAGATCGTCCCCGCTCTGGTCTGCACAAGCAGCTCGCCGTTTTTGCCGAGGCGCAGGCCGTCCGCGCCTTCGAAGCTCAGCCTCAAGGCGTTGCAGTCGGCCCCCGGCGCGAGCACGAAGTCGTATTCGAGTCTCCCGCCGTCGTGCCCGCCGTGGAAGACGAGATCGACGCCGGGGTAGAGGTCTTGGTAGCGGACGTCCGCGAACGTCTTTATTCCGGCGCGCCACTTCGAGGCGTCGCGGCCGACGAAGTAGTTGACCTTTCCCGGGAGCGGGCCTTCGCCCAAGATGTCGGGGCGCGGGTTCGCGCCGACGAAACGCATTTGCACGAGTTGATAGGAGGGCTCCGGCGCGCGCCGCGCGCGGGCGTTCTCCCCAAGCGCCCTAACGCCCGGCACACGGCCGGAGCCCTCCTTCCCGCCGCCCTTCCGCAGGGCGAGCGTAACCCCTCCGGCGCCGAGCATGAGCGTGTGGCCCGCGCCGCGCGAGACGAACCTCGCAGGCCCGGCCAACTGCCCCGCGTTCTCCTCGAAGAACGAAGGCAACTGCGCGAGTGACCTCTTGATTTCCTGCTTCGGGCCGGGCTTGTTCTTAGACTCCGGTGTCGAACGTGAGGTTCCGACGGCGCGCACGTGTGGCGTTATGCCGAGGAGCAACGCGAGCGAGAGGAGCGTGGCCGTGAGCGTCTCGCCGTGCCGGAGGATATTTCGCGTCATCGCTTTGTACCTTTCAGAAGTTGAAGCGCAGCGCGAGCTGGACGGAGCGCGGGCCGCCGACCTGGTAGAGCGGGCTCAGGCCGCCGTTGACGCCGCCCGTGCCCAGACTGCGCGCGAGCGTCTGCACGCTCAGCCCGAAGAGGCGGCTGTTCAAATCGCCGACGGGGTCGCCGAAGTTCGGGTGGTTGAAGACGTTGAAGAACTCGGCGCGCACTTGCAGCCGCGCCGCCTCGCCGAACGCGAACTGGCGGCGCACGGCGAGGTCGAGCTGCGAGAGCCCGAAGCCGCGCAGGGCGTTGCGGCCGAGCATGCCCTGCCGGCCGGCCGTCGCGCGGAACGCCAAGGGGTTGAGCCGCCGGCCGCCCGGCGCCGAAGGGTCTTCGAGGTAGACGGGGACGCCTTCGACGCGGTCGGGCCGGAGCGCTTCGACCAGGTCGCCGGTGAAGACGCCGGTCGTCTGGATGACATTGACGGGCGTGGCCGTGCGCGCGCGGAAGATGGCGTCGAGCGACCATTCGCGCAGGAGAGCGCCGCCGTGCGTGGGCTTCGGCAGGTCGTAGCTGAAGGCGCCGCTCAAAGAGTGGCGCACGTCGAAGGTCGAAGGGCCGCGCTCGGTGCGCGTGTTGAAGGAGCCGACGATGAGCAGGCCGCTCGCCGAGTCGTCCGAATCGTCGTCGAGCGAGTGCGACCAGGTGTAGGCGACGTGCGCCTGCAACCCCCTTGAGAGCCGCCGCGCGTAGACCGTCTGGAGCGCGTGGTAGTCGGACGAGCTGGTGTTCGAGACGATGCGCATGACCGAGAAGTTCGCGCTCGGCCTGAGCAGCGCCGTCTGGCGCAGCAGCCGCCGCCCGGCCGCGCCGACGTAAGAGACGGAGAGCGACTGTCCGCGGCCGAGCGGCTGTTCGACGGCCGCGCTCCACTGCGCCGTGAGCGGCAGGCGCAGGTGCGGGTCGAAGGCGTAGACGGTGCCGTAGGGCGGATCGAGGTTGAGGGGCGGGGGCTCTGCCTGCGCGGGGTCGAGCGGGAACGGGACGTTCGAGAGCAGGCGCTCGCGCGCGTAAGGGAAGATGCTGCCGAACGCCTGCGCCGCCTGGCCCGTGCCGAGGTCGTAGAAGATGCCGATGCCGCCGCGCAGCGTCGTGCCGCGCTCGGGCGAGAGCAGGTAGGCCGCCCCCGCGCGCGGCGCGAAGTTGTTGTAGGTCGTGCGCCAGAGCGGCGTGCCGCGCGGCGCGAGCGTGACGACGCGGGGCGTGTTGCCGAAGGGGGTGAAGCCTTCCACGTTGGAACCGCCCCCTTCTCCGAACCCCTGGAAGACGGCCGGGTGGTTGCCGTTGCGCTCGGTGGGCGGCGGATTCAGCTCCCAGCGCAGGCCGTAGACGACCGTCAGGTACGGCGTGATGCGCGCCGCGTCCTGCGCGTAGACGGAGAAGTTCGTGAAGAGAGGCTCGCGCGGCTCCGCGTCGGCCGTGACCTTGACCTGGAAGGCGCGGCCCGTGCCGGCGGCGGCGGTCACGCCGTTCGTCGTCGCGTCGCCGAAGATGACCGTCTGCGCGTAGTTGAGCGGGCCGTAGACGGGGGCGAGGCGGCGGTAGTCGAAGCCCAGTTTCAGCTCGTGCCCGGAGTGGACGACGGAGACGTTGCCGACGAGGTTGAGCTGGCGCTGAAGGTTATCGACGTTCTTCCCCGTGCCGAAGCCCGCGTTGAGCCCGCCGCGCAGAGTGACCTGGAAGCCCGAAGAGTCGGGCACGGCGAACGGCGGGAAGAGGAGCGAGGCGGCGGGCGGGGTCGCGCCGCCGAAGTTATCGAGCACGAGCGCCGTCTCGCCGCGCGCGCGGCTCCAGTTGAAGCGGAGGTCGCCCGTCACCTGCGGGTTGAAGGCGGCCGTCGCGCCGGCCGTCAACGTCTGCGTGTCGAGCGCGGTGCGGTTGACGGTGTTCAGGCTCTGGCCGGCCTGCCCCGGAGAGCCGACGCCGCCGCGCTGCGAGGTGCGCGACGGCGCGTTGGCGTAACGTGTGAAGGCCGTCAGCCACCCGCGCGCAACGAGGTCGAGGCGGAGGCTCGCCGCGTCGAAGCGCGAGGGGTCTGTGTAGCTCGCGGCGAACTCCGCGAAGCCGTTGCCGAGGTCTGCGCCGTTCGGGACGGGGAAGGCGTTCAGGAGCGGGCGCACCTGCGCGGGCGCCGCGGCGCGCGAGCCGAGCGCGGGCACGTCGGTCAGCGCGTACTGCGGCTGCCGCAGGCGCATGCCCTCGTAGGAGGCGAAGAAGAAGGCGCGGTTGTGCACGACCGGCCCGCCGAGCGTCGCGCCGAAGTCGTGCTGCCGGATGGCGGGCCGCGCGAGGCCGCGGCTGTTGGCGAACCAGTCGTTCGCGTCGAGCGCGCCGCCGCGGAAATATTCGAAGGCCGAGCCGTGCAATTCGTTCGACCCCGCGCGCGTGGCGATGGAGACCTGCGCGCCCGGCGTGCGCCCGAACTCGGGCGCGTAAGAGGAGGTCATCAAACGGAACTCTTCGAGCGCGTCGAGCGAGACGAGGTTGTTCGCGCCGCCGAGCACCGTGAGCGCCGGCAAGCCTCCGGCCGCCGCTTGGCCCGGCGACGCGCCCGCGCTCACGCCGACGTTCGCCGAGACGCCGTCCACGGTGAAGTAGTTGGCGTTGGCGCGTTGGCCGTTGACGGAGAATTGACCCTGCTCGTTGAAGCTCGTGCGCGTGAGCACGGCGCCGGGCGCCAGCTCGAAGAGCGACTGGAAGCTGCGGCCGTTGAGCGGGAGGTGTTCGACGAACTGGCGGTTGACGACCGTGCTGACGGAGCTGGAGGCCGAGCGCTCGACGCCGGGGCTGACGGCGTCCACGACCGTGACCGTGTCGCCGACCTCGCCGACGCGCAGGCGGATGCGGAGCGCCTGCCGGTCGCCGACGTTGAGAGTGATGTTCCTGACTTCGAGCGTCGCGAACCCGTCGCGCTGCGCCGTCAGGGTGTAGCGGCCCGGCGGCAGAAGCGGCACGACGAACGCGCCCTCGCCGCCCGTCACGGCGTGGCGCTGCACGGCCGTGCTCAGGTTGAGCACGGTGATCTCGACCCCGGGCACGACCGCGCCGTTCTCGTCCAGAACCGTCCCGCCGAGCGTCGCCGCCGGCGACTGCGCGCGCGCCGCCGGCACGCACGACAAGACCGCCGCGAGCCACAACACCCGCGCCGCGCAACCGACCCGCTTGTCCGCCTTACCCTTCATTCACTTCTGTAAACTCAGTGCTCGTACGCCTGTTCGATCTCGGCCGCGAGCCGCTCGGCCGCGGAGAGCTGGCGCCAGAACTGCTGCGACTTGATCGCGGCGGCCGACCCCGCGCCCTCCGAGATGGTGAAGGCCGAGCGCACCGCGCCGTCCTGCGCGTAGCTCAACTGGAGCAGCCGCTCGGCCGCCTCTCTGGTCGTACCGCCGCCCGCGCCGTCGCCGTCCCCGCCCTGCGCGCCGAAGACCGCGGCGAGCTGCGCGCGCAGCTCCGCCACCTCGCGCCGGTACGCGCCCGCGTGCTCGCGCACCATCGAGACCCACTTGGCGCGCGCGTCGGCGTCGAGCGCGCGCACCTCTTCCGGCGTGAACCGCCCGGCCATCTTTTGCAACGCCGAGGCGTGCAAAAGCGCCTGCCGCGAATGATCCATGGCGCGCGCCGAGAACTGCTTGATGGCCGCGTCCACGCGTTCGCCGTCGCTCAGGCGCGCGGCGAAGTGCGCGCGCAGCTCCGCGTCGGCGGGGATACGCCCCGCCCCGACGAACACCTCGCGCTCGGTCGGCTTCTCTTTGCCGCCCGCGCCCGCGCGCCGCGCCAGGGCCTCCGCGACCGTCGAGACATCGACGACGACCGCCGGGTTGTTCAGAACTGGGCCGAGGGCGTTCAGGATTGCCTCCTTGCGGCCCTCGGACTCGACGAGCGCTTCCACGCGCAGGGCTCCTCCTGTGGCGCGCCCCATGCTGACCTGCTCGCCGAGATTAGCCTTGATGCGGTTGAGGAGGTACGCGACCTCGACTTCCAACTCTGCCGAGGCGACTTCGGGGTGTTGAGTGTTGAGTGTTGAGTGTTGAGTCGTCTCGTCGTCTTGAGACTTCACCCCTTTAACCTCGTCCTGTGTCGCCTTGCTCGTCCCCGACAATTCAGGTTCGAGCTGGTAGACGGCGGGCGGCACCTCTTCGGCGCGCTTGCGTTCGAGCCCGCCCTCGATGAGTCGGTATTCGAAAGCCTCGCCGCCGCGGCGCACGACGAGCGTCATACGGAAGGCGTGCAGGTCTGCCTTGTTGAGCCAGAGAAGCAAACCCTGCAAGCCTTCGCCTTCGGCCGACAGCTCGCGCCCGACGACGTAAGCCCCGAGCTTGTCTTCAACCTTCAACCCCTCCTCGCCCGCCGCGAGAGATTTAAAATTCAAGGCCGAAGGGTCTATGCGCCAGACCTCGCCGGACGCGAGCAGCTCGACGGGCGAGGTCACGCCCGACTCAGTTGGCGCGGAGCCTTTTCGATAGACCGTGCTCGTGCCGTCCGACTTCGTCCACTCGCCCGCGACGAGGCGGCCCTGCTCGTCGTAAAGACGGCGCAGGCGGATGCCGCTCGCGCCGCCCTGCCACGTCTCGACCCTGCGTCTCGTGACCGCGCCGCGCCCGTCGGCCCGCGCCTCTTCGACGAAGACCGTGCGGTGCTGCACCTGGGTCGTGCCCAGGGCGTTCGACTGTTCCGCCGCCGCCGCGCGCCGCAGAAGCTCCGCCGCCGAGACCGGCGGCACGTACAGCTTCGTGAAGAGCAGCGCCGCGACGACGAGCACCGCCAAGCCGGCGGCCAACGCGCCCGGACGGAGACTCGTGAACGGGTTGAAGAGTCGCCCTATAAACTTCCCGAGCCCGTGCCACGCCGCCGCGGCCTGCGACACGACGCCCGCGCGAACGTGTGTCCCTTCCCGCCGGCTCTCATCCACGGTCGAGGCTTCCGGCTCGAAGGCCAGGAGCGGGTCGCGGTAGACGACCCGGAGGGTCGGCGCGGAGTCGATGTAGGAGAGACGCGCTTCGAGCGTGCGCCGGTCGCTCAGGCCGACGCTCACGACGCAGCCGCCGTCCGCTTCGGCGGGCCAGAGCGCCGGGTCGAGGTAGAGCAGACGCACGTCCTGCTCGCTGAAGACCTCGACGAAGCTGACCTCCTCGCCCGCGCCGACGTTGAGCTTCTGCTCGTTGACGACCGACCCGACCTTCTGCGCGCCCAACGTTCGGCCGTTGACCGACACGCACAGCTCGCGCGGCCTGTGCTCGAACACTCCGCGCGCGCGCTTCCTGCAAAGCAGAGTCTCCTCGGCCGTCGCGCGCCCGCCGCCCCCGCCGTGCGAGCCGCCGTCGCCGCCGCCATCATCGTTGCCGCCGCCGCCGCGCCGCGGCTCCGCGCCGAGCGAGTCAACGGGGAAGCGCTCGGAGAGCAGAGGCAGGTCGTGCAATTTGTTGACCTCGTCGATGCAGCGCGGGCAGCTCACCAGATGCGCGAACGTCGCGCAGTCAGGCCCGCCCTTCGCCTCGTAGATTTTTGCCAGACGTTCTCCGGCCGGGCACTCCCCGCGGCGCGAGTCGAAGACGCGTTGGCGCAGGTCGCGCAGAAGCTCCTCGGGCGTCTGCGCGTAGCCGGTCGGCGGGCCGGGCACGCCGCGCCCGCGCTCCTTGTTGATGAAGCGCAAGCTCTCCGGGTCTTTCAAATACTGCCGCGCCTCGCCACGCGCGACGCGCAGGCGCTCCTCGACCGCCGCGCGCGTCGAGCCGGTGAAGCGCGCGATCTCGGCGGGGTAGTAGCCGTGCATGAAGCGCAGGATGAGGACGCTGCCCGCCTTCGAAGACTCCTTGCGCACGCAGGCGTAGTGGCAGACCTGCCGCAGGTCGTCCTGCACGCGGATAGCAGCGCGCGGGTCTGCCGTGCGCAGCACGAACTCGGCCGAGTCGTACTCGAAGACCGCCGGCTCGTCGCCGCGCCGGCGGCCCGCCCGCCTCAACTGCGAAATGTTCAGGTTGCGCAACATCTGGTAGAGATAGGCTTCAAGGTTCTGGACGCGCGCGAGGTCTGGGCGTGCGAAGGTGAATTGCACGAAGGCGTCGTGGACGAGGTCTGCGGCGCGCCCTTCGTCGCCCCCCGTCAGGCGCAGCGCCCACGCGCGCAGAGGCCCGTAGCGCGCGAGAAAGACCTCCTCGTGCGAGACCGCTTGCTGCTCCTCGGGGCGGAAGATTTCCGAAGGCTCCAACATCACTCTCAACCCTTAAGACGCGCGGGGTGAGGCCGAACCCACACGCCCGGGAGAATTTATTCGCCACTTTTCTCGGGGCCGAAAGAGGCGCGCGGGAGAGGCCGCGGGCGCGTTTCACAAACCCGCGCGACGGTAAACTTACCTCAGCGGGAAGTAGTTTGACACGCGCCGGGGGGCTCCTTACAATGGCCGCGCGATCTGCCGGGCACCGCAAGCGCGGGGGCCGTCCTCTTACATCATTTCGGGTCAACATCCGCCAGAACACCTTGACCGCGCCGCACGTGTCCGGCCCCCTCGTTAACCCAATCGTCCGCTCGGGCGCCGACCCGTGGGTCGTCCTCTGGCGCGGCGAGTATCTCTACTGTCGCGTCGCCGCGGGCAACCGGGTCACGGTCAGCCGCGCGCGCCGCCTCCGCGACATCGGCGTGGCCGAGCCCTCGGTGGTCTGGACGCCCCCGCGGGACACGCCTTATTCCGAGCACGTCTGGGCGCCGGAGCTGCACCGGCTCGGCGGGCGCTGGTACGTCTACTTCGCGGCCGACGACGGCAGCAACGCGAACCACCGTATGTACGCGCTGGTCGGCGAGGCGGATGACCCGCAGGGGCCTTTCGCGTTCCGCGGCAAGGTCGCAGACCCCTCCGACCAGTGGGCGATTGACGGGACGGTGCTCCCGCTCGATGACGGCTCGTGCTACTTCGTCTGGTCGGGTTGGGAGGGGGCCGACAACGTCAGGCAGAACATCTACATCGCGCCGATGAATGACCCGCTGAAGATATCCGGCGCGAGGGCCTGCATCTCCACCCCCCGGCACGCCTGGGAGCGGGTCGGCACGCCGCACGTCAACGAGGGGCCGCAGGTGCTTCGCCGCGGCGGGCGCCTCTTCATCATCTATTCGGCGAGCGGGAGCTGGACAGACGACTACTGCCTCGGCCAGCTCGCCTACGCGGGCGGCGACCTCTGCCGGCCCGAGTCCTGGTTGAAGAAGCCCGTCCCCGTCTTCTCGAAGACGGGCGAAGTCTTCGGCCCCGGCCATGCGTGCTTTGTGCGGTCGGCGGACGGGGCCGAGGACTGGGTCGTCTACCACGCCGCGCGCTTCAGCGGGGCAGGCTGGGATCGGGACGTGCGGGCGCAGCGGTTCGCCTGGCACGCCGACGGCTCGCCCGACTTCGGCCGTCCCGTGCCGCCCGGAGTGCCGCTGCGCCCGCCGTCGGGCGACCCTTAGGCGCGTCGCGCGCCGACGGGTAAACGGCGGGCAGTCCCGCCACCCGCGAACCTCAACCGAGAGAGAGGAGACCCACCGATGCCTCACGTCTTCGTCAGTTACAGCACTCATGACACGTGGTATGCGTACAAGGTGGCAGGGGCGCTCGAATACGCCGGCTGGGAGGTGTGGATCGCCGACCCGACCAGAAACTCGCGCGAGTTCTGGCCCGAAATCAAGGAGGCGATCAAGGAGAGCGGCGCCGTCGTCGTCCTCATGTCGCCGCGTTCGCGCGAGTCCAACTGGGTCATGCAGGAGGCGGGGTTCGCGCAGGGGGCCGACAAGCAGCTCATTCTTTTGCTGCTCGAAGGTGAGGTCTGGACGGATCTCGCGGGCGACAGTCACATAGACTTGAGGGGCACCATCCCCGCGCTCCCCGGGGCCGAATTTTACAGCGCGCTTGGCAGAGTCCTGCCGCGCGGGAGACGGCACGTGCGCGTCTTGAGCGGGGGCGACGGCGTCGAGCCGGGCGAGTACGCCGTGGACGACGCCGCGCTGCGCGGCGACGCCGAGGGGTTGGTTAGGACGGGGCGCGCGGTCTGGATCGAGGTCGCGGCCGAGGGCGAGCACGTGGCGCTACAGGTGACGCGGCCTTATGAGGTTTCGGCGGGCGAGGCCGTACGGCCGGGACTGTACAGACGCAACGACGCGCGTCTTTTCGGGTTAGCGGATTGGCTCCTCAAGGAGGATTACGCGGCATGGGAGGAGGCGGACGTGGCCGTCCCCGACGGCCCGCTGCCGCGCCCCGCGACCCCGTTCACGCTGCCGCTGCTCGAGTGGTGCCACGTCGCTGCCGGGGCGGCGCGCGTGGGCGGCGTGGAGGTGCCCGCGCCGCCCTTCCACATCGGCAAATACCCGGTCACCAACGAGCAGTTCCAAGCCTTCATCGACTCACCCGACGGGTACGTGGACGAACACTGGTGGAACTTCTCTGAGGCCGCGCGCCTCTACCGCAAATCCAACCCACGGCCGCGCGAGTTAGGGGACTTCGAAGGGGGGAAGCGCCCGCGGGTCTTCGTCAGTTGGTTCGAGGCGGTCGCCTTTTGCCGCTGGCTGAGCGTGAAGTCTGGGCTGTCCGTCTTCCTACCGACCTCGGAGCAGTGGACGAGGGCCGCGCGGGGCGATAAGTCGTGGCGCTACCCCTGGGGGGATCAGGCAGACGCATCGAGGTGTAACACTGAGGAAAGTGGCAACGTCGGAACGACCGAGGTTGACCGATACCCCGATGGCAAGAGCCCCTGCGGCGCTTACGACATGAGCGGGAACGTGTGGGAATGGTCTTTCACGAGGCATGAAGATAACGATGCGTCCGACGCCAGCGGCGATTTCAAGCGCCGGGAGCGTGGGGGCTCCTGGAATTTCAACCTGAACATGGCGCGCATTTCGGTAGTCACTACTAAGGAGACACCGGGGCACGACGACGACAACATCGGCTTCCGGCTGGCCTGCTACTCTTTCGAAAAGGATTCCTGAGCCAACCCCGCCGCCGTGCCGAACCCGGGGGCGCCAAAGCCCGGGGCGGCACGTCGTTTGACAACAACCATTGAAGAGCAATTTTGCCGCGCCGTTTTCGAACAGGCCGAGTTCTGTCCGGCGGCCGGGGTGTCCGGAAAACGTTTTCAAGAGGAGAAGTCGAGATGGCAACAATCGAGGAGAGACTGACGGCTTCGGGTCAGGACGTGTCGGAGTTGACCGGCGGGCCGACGACGGCGAGCGCGCCTTCGGGGTCGGTCAACGTCGGGCAGTACGAGCGCTGGGCGTCGGCCATCGGCGGCGGCGCGCTCGCGCTCTACGGCATCACGCGCGGGAGCCTGGGCGGCATCGCGCTCGCGCTCGTGGGCACGGCGCTCGTCCAGCGCGGCGTGTCGGGCCACTGCAACCTTTACGAGGCGATGAACTTCAGCAGCGCCAGGGGCGAGGGCCTGCGCAACAGCGAGAACGTCTCGGTGGCGGGCGACCGCGGGACGAAGGTCGAGCACAGCGTCACCATTCACCGGCCGGCCCTGGAGCTGTACAGCTTCTGGCGCAACTTCGAGAACCTGCCGAACTTCATGAACCACCTGGAGTCTGTGAAGCGTTTCGGCGGCAACCGCTCGCACTGGGTGGCGAAGGCGCCGGGCGGGACGACCGTGGAGTGGGACGCCGAGGTCTATAACGAGAAGGAGGGCGAGCTGATCGCCTGGCGCACGCTCGAAGGCTCGCAGGTCGCCAGCGCCGGCAGCGTCCACTTCGAGCCCGCGGGCGAAGGCGCGACCAACGTCCGCGTCAACCTCAAGTACGACCCGCCGGGCGGCAAGCTCGGCTCGCTCGTCGCGCGCCTCTTCGGCGAGAACCCGCAGCAGCAGATCGAGGAAGACCTCGCCCGCTTCAAAGAGATCATGGAAGGGAGCATGGGCTCAACCCCCCGTAACCAGTCCGCGGGCGCTTCGGCGGGGAGGTAGGAGCCGAGGGAGGCTTAATCGAATGGCAGATGAGAGAGAGGACGACGACCAGCTCATCGGGCACGACTCGACGACGGCGCCGGGCGGCAACAAGGAGCGGAGGACGGGCGACCCCGGCCGCACGCCGGGCAAGGCCGAGGGCGACGAGAAGACCGCGGACGAAGATTTGAGAGAGAAGAGCTAATCGCCGGGAGCGCGGGCATCCCTGCCCGCCAAAGCGTGCGAAAGCACGCTTAACAGAGAAGCGCCACGACTCAACGTTGAGTCGTGGCGCTTCTCCGCATTCACGCTTTCGCGCTCATGGCGGGCAGGGATGCCCGCGCTCCCGGCAAAGGGTCTCGTCCTTCAGCCTTGCGCCGGCGGGGTGGGCGGGGCCGGGGGCTCCTCTTCCTCCTCCCCGGCGTGTCGCGGGGCACGCTCGACGTGGCTGGCGCTCTCCCAGGCGGCCAGCTCCGCCTCGTTGCCGGCGTACGTGTTACGCACGATGGCGTCCAGCTCGCGCACGTCCTCAAGTCCCTGCCGTATCGCCGCCGCGAGGTCGGCCGTGGCCTCGATGCGCGCGTTCTCCGCCTTCGCCTGTGCGTCGTCGGCCTGTGTGACGGCGAGGATGCGCGCCTTGAGGTCGTCAACTAAGTCGGGCGCCATGTTGCGCCTGACGAATTCGTCGGCGAGGGGCTCGGCTGCGGTGGCGAAGGCGCGTGCGGCCGCGAGCCACATCTCGCCGTCCCGGTTGGGGGGTAGGCGGAACTTCTCTTCCGCCCCCGGCGTCGTCCGCGACATGGAGCGCGCGGTGCGGTTGATGGAGACCATCAAGTCCTCCAGAAAGTCTTCGGCGCCATCCTTCCGCTTAGACGCCTCCCTGAAGTTGCGTTCGTGCTCGGCCTGTTCGCCCGAGAGCCTCTCTATGTTCCCGATGCCGGTGTTGATAGAGACGTAGAGTTCGCCGCCGCGCGAGTTGGCGGGGAAGGCGGCCGCGCGCGGCTGTCCGTGCAGGCGCACACTTCTCAGCATGTCCAGGGCGCGAGTTTCAGACTTTTGCATCGCATTTGCTCCTTTGTGTAAGGCCAAAGAACGCCGAAGGTCATTCTTGTGGCGGGTTGTGAGTCTGCGAGGCCAGAGTGCTGAGGTACAGCGCGCGCAGTATACCCCTCCCACCGTACGCTGCAAGACTTTTTTCACCGCGCGCCGTCGAACCGGGAGGGCGCGCGCGGCCGTCGCGCACCTCACCCCGCCCTCCCGGCAGACCCGACCGGTCAAATTGCACGCCCGCACGGCCTTCCGAACAACCCGCACAGCCTTCCGAACAAGCCGCACGGCCTTCCAAACAGGTCGCACAGGCTTCCAAACAAGTCGCACGGGCTTCCGAACAGGTCGCACAGCCTTCCGAACAAGCCGCGCGGGCTTCCGAACAGCCTGCACAGGCTTCCGAACAACCCACGAGGGCTTCCGAACACGTCGCACGGGCTTCTGAACAAACCGCTAGGGCATGTGAACAGCCCGCGCGAGCGCCCGAAACGCCCGCGCGGGCACCTGAAACGTCCGCGCGGCCAACATTTACAGGCGAAAACTCGAAGTTTGGGTAGATTTACCCGATGTTCACGGGCGCGCTGTCCTGAAATACGACGGGAGGCCGTGCGCAGAGACGCCGCTCCGCGGCGCCTTTCGCGCACGGGTCGTTTAACCTTCAGACCCGTCAGGCCGGAGGCGCAGGTTGAAATATGGAATTGAGCCGGCAGGCGGCACGTGGCGCAAGTCAATGAAGTGCTATTCAAAGTCTTGTGCCGTAACCTGTGCCGTATTATTCAGTCCATCTACGAACTGGGGATAGAGCGTACTTTCTGGACTCAGTGACTCACTAATCATTGTTCATCACGTCGCTTTAGTCCGCGAGTTTTAAGCATGTCGCTTGCGATGACGGTCACGGCAATAGCGGCGCAAGCTAAGACGAACACAATGCAAATCAAAACGGTGAGGACAAAGATACGCTCTATGTCACTTGATGCTTGGTATATGGTCGCCCAAATTGCCGGTGTTATTCTCGTCGCTCTTACGGTCGGAACTGCGGCAGCAACCGTTGCCACAGGGTATTTCGTCGGCAAAAAGAAGGACGAACAAGTTCGCCAGCACGAAGAGAAAATTGCTGACGCTGGGAAAGAGATTGCTCGCCTCAACGCGGAGACTGAAAGGGCGAAAGCGGATAGGGATGAGGCGAATCGGCAGATTGAGGGAGCGAAGGCAGACGCCGCTAAAGCCCAAACAGAAACAGCAAGAGTTGAAAGTGAAGGTAAGAAGGAACTCGCGCGGGTCGAAGGTGAGGCGGGCGCTAAGATTGAAGCGGCCAGGGCGGAAGCCGCCCGCCAAGTCGGAGAAGTAGAGAAAGAAGTTGCCAGACAGCAGGAGAGAGCGGCAATTGCGGAGCGGGCTTTGTTGGAATTGCAAGAGCGTATAAAAGATCGCGTAATCACGCCAGAGAAGCGTGCGCGGATGCTCGCGATACTTAAGCAGGATTCTAAAGGAACTACTACGATTAGCTTTGCTGTTAACGATAAGGAAGCCTTTAACTTCGCAAAGCAACTAGCAGAAGTATTAGCCGAGGCCGGATGGAATGTAACTCTGGGCAACCCTTCGGTTGAATCAACCCCGGTCGGCGGGATAGGTATCTTTGTACGTAATGCGCAGACCCCCGGGGCCGGGGCTTTGCAACAGGCTTTAGGTGAAATCGGATACCCTGCCAGCGGGCATATAAATCATGAGCTACCGGAAGGATACGTTGGGGTCTTCGTCTCGCTGAAGCCTTGAGCGGACTTACGGACTTCTGACCATAAAGTCTGACTACAAAGTAGCACCTAACCATAATGTCGGCGTTTGTGAGGACTTTGTGGACGAAGCCACCCCCGCAAGAATTCAGACCACCACAGGTCGCCCGCCGTCTAACGCTCCGGGTTCGTGCAACGGAAATGTCGATTGTTGGCCTGCGGCGCGCTGTGCTATATTTTTTGCGCCTAAAAAGTGGGCGGCCGCGCCTACCCAGTTCCGCCCCGACGCAATAAACAAAGCCTCAGATTTAGCTCAGTCCTTCAGGCAGTGGTCTTATGACAGAGCATCTTTTCCCACGTGCTTACGCGCGCGCCGCGCGGTGGCTCAGCGCCGCCGTCTGTCTGTCGGCGCTGGCCGCCGGTGCGGGCGCGCAAACCCCGCCGACGGGCAGCCCCGTGCTTCTCACCGAAGGGACGGGGCAGACGACGCGCGCCGTCGCCTACGAGGCCGTCACGTTCCGCTCGGAGCCTTTCCCGGTCGTCTCCCCCGTCAATTGGAACGCCGACAAGTCGAACACGCGCGACCAGCAGACGCGCTTGATGCTCTTCGCCATGAACCTGCCGCTCTTCGCGGGCGAGGGCGCCGGTGCCCTCACCGCCGACGCGCAGGACGCGACGGGGCGCGTCTACCCGCTGAAGGTCGAGGCGCTCTCGAAGCCGCCGTACGACATCTTCGACGTGCCGGGCAAGCAGCACGTCCCGCAGTCGCAGGACTGGCTCTGGGCCGTCACGCTCCGGCTCGACGAACAGATGACCGACACGCTCGGCGACGTGCTCGTCCGCATCAGCCTCCACGGACTCTCCTCGAACCGCGTCCGCGTCGCCATCGGCCAGACCGGCGGCGGCATCGCCGCAGACCCCTCGACCGAGTTCGTCTCGCCCGCGCCCCCGACGCCGCCCGCGCCGACCCCGACGCCGACGCCCAAAGCTTACGGCCCCGGCGAAGCCACGGCGGCCGACGTGACGCGCCTGCTCGAACAGGCGACGTGGGGGCCGAAGGACTCCGAGGTCGCGCGCGTCCAGCAGCTCGGCCTCCGCGCCTTCATCGACGAGCAGTTGAGCGCGCCCGTCCTCAACACGGCGAAGGGCTCGGACTACCCAGACCTTCCGGTAGTCGTCAACGACAGCAACCTGACGTGCCCGATAGATACGGTCAACGACCCGAACAACAACAAGCGCAACCTCTGCCTGCGCGACAACTACTCGATGTACCCGCTCCAGGCGCAGTTCTTCAAGAACGCTCTGGCGCGCCCCGACCAGCTCCGCCAGCGCGTGGCCTTCGCGCTCCACCAGATTTTCGTCGTCTCGGGCCGCGACATCTCCGTGCCCTGGTGGATGAACGGCTACTTGCAGACGCTCGACCGCAACGCGCTCGGGAGCTACCGCACGCTCCTCGGCGAGATGACGCTCAACCCGGCGATGGGCGATTACCTCAACATGAACCAGTCGGTCGCGACGAACTTCAACGAGAACTACGCGCGCGAGGTGCTCCAACTCTTCTCGACCGGCGTCAACCGGCTCAACCACGACGGCACGCCCGTCCTCGACGCTCAGGGGCTGCCCGTCCCCGTCTACGCGCAGTCGGACGTGGACGAATTCACGAAGGTCTTTACGGGCTGGAACTTTGCAACAGCGTTCCAGGCTGGCGCGACCAACTACCGCGACCCGATGGTGCCGCGCGGGGGCACCACCCACGACCGCACCGCGAAGAACCTCTTCGGGACGGCGCTCGCCGGCTGCCCCGGGACGAGCGGCGCGACCAACTCGGCCTGCGCGCAGTCGGAGCTGACGCAGGCGCTCGACGTGATCTTCAACCACCCGAACGTCGGCCCCTTCATCTCGCGCCAGCTCATCCAGCACCTCGTCACCAGCAACCCCTCGCCGGCCTACGTCGCGCGCGTCGCCGACGCCTTCGACAACGACTGCGCCGGCCTCTACCCCGAGAGCCCCTGCTCCAACGCGCGCGGGAACCTGCGGGCCGTCGTGCGCAACATCCTCCTCGACCCGGAGGCGCGCGGCGACGTGAAGACCGATCCTTCCTACGGCAAGCTGCGTGAGCCCGTGCAGTACATCAACAACTTCCTGCGCGCCTTCAACGCGACGAGCGACGGCGTCATCGCGCAGGGCACGAGCGGCACGGTCGGCGACGCGCCGAGCGTGATGGGGCAGCCGCTCTTCCTACCCGCCACGGTCTTCAGCTACTACGAGCCCGACTACCAGGTGACGGGGACGCGCCTGCTGGGGCCGCCCTTCCAAATCCTCACCACCTCGACGACGCTGCGCCGCGCGAACTTCGTCAACCAGCTCCTCTACTTCGGCCTCCAGCCCTCGACCAACGTGCCGACGGGGACGCAGGTCAGTATGTCGCCGGTCATCGCGCTCGCCGACAACCCCACGGGGATGGTCGATTACCTGAACACGCTGCTCCTGCACGGCACGATGTCGGCGGCGATGAGGCAGACCGTGGTGGACGCCGTGAACGCCATCCCGAGCAGTTCGTCGGACTACCAGCGGCGCCGCGCGCAGACGGCCATCTACCTGGTCGCCACGTCGGCGCAGTACGAGGTGCAGAGGTGAAAGAGATGTCAACTTCCCGCAGAGATTTCCTCCGCGCCTCGGCCTGCACGCTGGGCGGCCTCGCGCTCGCCTCGACCGTCGAGAGCCTCGGCCTCGTCGGCGCCTACGCGCAGGCGGCCACGGACTACCGCGCCCTCGTCTGCGTCTTCCTCAACGGCGGCAACGACGCCACGAACATGGTCGTCCCGCTCGACCAATACAACGGCCCGACGGGGAGCCTCACCACAGGCTACTCCAACGTCCGCGCCCCTTCGACATTGGCGATCCCGCAGGCGAGCCTCGTCTCCGTCAACCCGCCGAGTCAGGGCGGGCAGTTCGGCCTCCACCCGAACCTCGCGCCCGAGGTCGCCAACCCTTCGGTGGCGAACAAGGGGCTGCTCGACGTTTGGAACGCGGGGCGCCTCGCCGTCGTCTGCAACGTCGGCCCTTTGGTCGAGCCCCTGACGCGCACGACCTACCTGAACGGCACGGGCAAGCGGCCGCTCCAACTCTTCTCCCACTCCGACCAGGTCGGGCAGTGGCAGTCGGCCATCGCCAACGCCGTGAGCCGCACGGGCTGGGGCGGGCGTCTGGCCGACCGTGCGGCGGCGCTCAACGGCTCGGCCACTTTCCCGCAGGTCGTCACCATCGCGGGCATCAGTCTCTTCGTGACGGGCACCAGCGCCCTGCCGCTCGCCCTCGGCGATTCGAACTCGGCGCTCGGCGCCGCGCTGCCGCTGACGATGACGGCCAACTCGTCCGGCAACTCGGCCACGGACGTGCCCACGCGCCGCGCGGCCTTCGACGCGCTGCGCGCGCTCGACGCCGACAAGTTTCTCGTCAAGGCCGACGCCGACACGCGCACGAGCGCCCTGCGGACGAAGTCGCAGCTCGACACCGCGCCGAACACCGACTACCCGAAAATCCCGAACACGACGCTCGGCCGCCAGCTCGAACAGGTCGCGCGGCTCGTCGCGCTGCGCGACACGCTCGGCGTCAAGCGCCAGGTCTTCTTCTGCCAGCTCGGCGGCTTCGACACGCACTCGAACCAGCGCGGGGGAGGGCAGGACGCTCTGCTCTTGCAGCTCAGCCAGGCGCTGCGCGGCTTCTGGGAGACGCTCGGCGACCTCGGGATGCAGAACAACGTGACGACGTTCACGCTGTCTGATTTCGGCCGGACGTTCCAGGCTTCGGGGTCGGGCGCGGCCGTCGGCACCGACCACGGCTGGGGCAGCCACCATCTCGTCATGGGCGGCGCGGTGCGCGGCGGCAACTTCTACGGCACCTACCCGACGCTCGCGCTCGGCGGCCCCGACGACGCCGACACACGCGGCCGCTGGATTCCGACGACCTCAGTCGAGCAGTACGCGGCGACGCTCGCCAGTTGGTACGGGCTCTCTTCGAGCGACTTCCCGGCGGTCTTCCCGCTGCTCGACCGCTTCCCGTCGCCGAACCTCGGCTTCATGATGTAATGCTCAGAATTAAAATCCTCGCGCTCGCGCTCTTCGCCGCCTTCGCGGGCGCGCTCCTGTTAACCGACAACGCCGCGAACCCTCACGCGCGCGCTTACTCTTCGGGGCCGCCCGCCGGCTACACGCACGCGCCGGGCGAGCTCGACTGCTCAGACTGTCACACGACGCCTGCGCAGAGTTCGGGCACGCTCACGCTCGGAGTCCCAGACCATTACACGCCGGGCCAGACCTACGACATCACGGTCACGCACGCGAGCGGAGACCAGACGCGCGTGCGCTGGGGCTTCGAGATGACCGCGCTCGACTCGGCCGACGAGAAGGCGGGCGTGTTCGCCCCGGCCGACGACCTCACGCGCGTCGTGGACGGCGAGGGGCCTTTCCCCGCGCGCGAGTACATCGAGCACACGTCGAAGGGGACTTTCCCCGGACAGCAGAGCGGCGCGAACTGGACGTTCAAATGGACGGCGCCGTCCGAAGACGTCGGCCCCGTCACCTTCTACCTCGCCGGCAACCAGGCCAACGGCGACGGCAACAGCTCGGGCGACAACATCTACTTCACCTTCAAGGCGGCGACCTTCCAGGCGCCCGCGCCGGACTTTCAGGTCTCGGTCTCGCCCGCCTCGCGCACCGCCGTGCAGGGCTCGAACGCGACCTACGACGTGACCGTCACGCCGCTGAACGGCTTCACGGGTTCCGTCGCGCTCTCCGCCTCCGGCCTCCCGAACGGCGCGAACGCCAGCTTCCAGCCCGCCTCCGTCAACCTCGGCAACGCCTCGCCGCAGACCTCCACACTCACCGTTTCGATTTCGGGCGCGACCACGACCGGCCCAAACACCTTCAACGTCAACGCGACGAGCGGCGCCCTCTCACACTCCGCGCAGGCGGGCCTGAACGTCGTCGCGCCGTCGGACGCCGACCTCTCCGTCACGCAGGGCGTCTCGCCCAACCCGGCGCAGACGAACGCCGACATCAAGTACACGATCAACGTCGTCAACAACGGCCCGGCCGCCGCCAGCTCCGTGAGCCTGACCGTCACCATGCCGGCCGGCTTCACCAACTTCACGGCGGGCGCGGGCGGCAGTCTCTGCCAGCTCGTCCCGGCGGGGTCGAACGTCCGTTACGAATGCTCGCTCGGGACGCTGCCGTCGGGGCAGGGGACGACCATCGACTTCACGCTCCGCACGGCAAGCGTCGGCGTCTTCAACACGACGACCGTCGCAAACGCCGCCGAGCACGACCCGTTCCCTTCGAACAACTCGGTCGCGCTCGCGCTCCCGGTCGCGGCGCAGTCGGCCGCGCCGTCGATGACGGTGCCGAACCTCGGCGTGCGCACAATCGTCTCCGGGCTCGACCAGCCGACCTCTATGGCCTTCCTTGGGCCGAACGACTTCCTCGTGCTTGAGAAGGCCACGGGCCGCGTCGTGCGCGTCAAGAACGGCGTCGCGCAGGGCGTCGCGCTCGACCTCAACGTCAACTCCGCGTCCGAGCGCGGCCTGCTCGGCATCGCCCTGCACCCGAACTTCGCCGCGAACCACTTCGTCTACCTCTACTGGACGGAGAGCAGTGTTCCCAACGACACGTCCGCCGCCGAGGCGACGCCGCTCCTGGGCAATCGAGTTGACCGCTACGTGATGAGCGGCACGACGCTCAAGTTCGACCGCAACCTGCTGCACCTCCGCGCGCTCCAGACCGACGAGGGGCAGCCCCTGCGCGGCAACCACAACGGGGGCGTGCTGCGCTTCGGCCCCGACGGCAAGCTCTACGTCTTCATGGGCGACAACGGGCGGCGCGGCTTCCTCCAGAATCTCCCCTGCGGCCCGACCGTCACGTGCCCCAACGGTACGTTCGTCCAGGATGACCAGTACGGCGGCCCCGAGCCCGACGACGCGCACTTCACGGGCTTCATCCTCCGCCTCAACGACGACGGCACGACGCCGGCCGACAACCCATACTTCAACGTCCAGACGACGCTGGGCGGGCAGGCCGCCGACAACGTCAAACGGCTTTACGCCTACGGCGTGCGCAACAGCTTCGGGATGGACTTCGACCCCGTCGGCGGCTACCTCTGGACGCAGGAGAACGGCGACGACGCCTTCGATGAAATTAATCGGGTCGAGGCGGGCTTCAACGGCGGCTGGGCGCAACTGATGGGGCCTTCGTCGCGCGTCTCGGAATTCAAAGCAATCGAGGTCGCGCGCGGCAACAGCCTTCAGCAGAACCGCTGGCCGCCCTCGAACCTCGCCGACACGGCGGCGCAGGCGCTCGCGCGTCTGTACATGCTGCCGGGCTCGAAGTACACCGAGCCGGAGTTCAGTTGGAAGTACGCCGTCGCGCCCTCGACGATTGGTTTTGCCGGCGCGGGCCTCGGGCCGCAGTACGCGGGCGACCTCTTCGTCGGCGCGTCGCGCACGACGCTGCTCGGCGGCTACCTCATGCGCTTCGGTTTGAGCGGCGACCGCAAGTCGGTGATGACGGACGACTCGCGCCTCGCGGACAAGGTGGCCGACAACGCCGACAAGTTCGACCTCGCGGAGAGCGAGAGCCTCGTCGTCGGGCGCGACTTCGGCATCACGACCGACATCAAGTCCGACCCCTCGACGGGGAGCCTCTACGTCGTCTCGCTCTCGAACGGGGCGGTCTACGAAGTCTTCTCGCGGCCGACCTATTTCTCCGCGCGCCTCGAAGGGATGAACGTCGTGCCGCCGACCAGTTCGCACGCCAACGGCGTCGCGACGCTCGTGCTCGCGCCCGACCAGCAGACGGCGCGGGTCTCGCTCCGCTTCGACGGCCTGAGCGCGCCCGAGACCTCGGCGCACATCCACGGCCCGGCGACTGCGGGCCAGACCGCGCCCGCCCTCTTCGACCTGCCTTCCAACGGCAACGTGGCCGATTTCCAGATCACGCTCACCCCGCAGCAGGTGCATCAACTGCAATCGGGGCTCTTCTACATCGACGTGCACGACGACGCCTTCCCCGCGGGCGAGATACGCGGACAGTTCGGCGCGGTCGAGACGGCGTCCGTCGTGCGGTTCGAGCTGGGGAGCAGGGAAGTGAGCGAGGGCGCGGGCAAGAAGACCGTCAACGTCGTGCGCATCGGCGACACTTCGCGGCCCGCGCGCATCGCTTACGAGACCGACGACTCCGTCGGGGGCGTCGCGAACGGGCGCAACGACTACACGACCGCGCGCGGCACGCTCTCCTTCGCGCCGGGCGAGACGGTCAAGAGCTTTGACGTGCTCATCACCGACGACGGCCTGCACGAGCCGGACGAGTTCGTCCAGCTCGTGCTCAAAGAGGTGCCCGGCGGCGACGCCTCCGCCGCCCCGCCCAGCGACGGCTTCCTCATCATAGACAACGACCCGGCCAACTCCGCCTCGAACCCGATAGACGACGCCTCCTTCTTCGTCCGGCAGCACTACCACGACTTCCTCAACCGCGAGCCAGACGCTTCGGGCTTCCAGTTCTGGACGAACGAGATCGAGCAGTGCGGCGCCGACGCGCAGTGCCGCGAGGTGAAGCGCATCAACGTCAGTGCCGCGTTCTTCTTATCCATCGAGTTCCAGCGCACGGGCCTCCTCGCATACCTGGCGAACCGCGCGGCCTTCGGCAATTCGACGACGGCGCCGTCGGTGCCGCTCAACTTCGCCGACTTCGTGCGCGACGTGCAGGCGCTCCAGCGCGGCTACGCCTTCGGCCAGCCCGGCGCCGAGGCCGTGCTCGAAGCCAACCGGCGCGCCTACTTCGACGAGTTCGTCGCGCGCCCCGAGTTCGTCTCGAAGTACGGCGCGATGACCAACGCCCAGTTCGTTGACGCGTTGCTCCTTTCGGCCGGTCTGAACACGACGGTCGGGAACCTCCACATCGCGCGGCTCGACGCGGCG
This sequence comes from Acidobacteriota bacterium, assembly GCA_019242475.1. Lineage (GTDB taxonomy): Bacteria > Acidobacteriota > Blastocatellia > Pyrinomonadales > Pyrinomonadaceae > QHXN01. Next base: position 24,665 of record JAFAVK010000107.1, read on the forward strand.
CAGCAGGTGCCGCCCGGCGCCTCGCCCGCCACGGGGGCCGTCGTCCTGCGCCGCGACTTCTCGGCCGCCACCCGCGGCGCGACCCTCACGCTCTACCTCAACAACCTTTCGAGCCCCGTGACGGCCGTCCACATCCACGGCCCGGCCCGGCCCGGCGCCGAGGCGCCCGCCGTCATCACGCTGCCCGCGGGCGAGTTCGCGGACGTGCAAATCACCCTCACGCCGGAGCAGCAGAACCAGCTCTTCGACGGCCAGCTCTACATCGACGTGCACACGCAGAACAACCCCGGCGGCGAAATCCGCGGGCAGCTTCCCCCGCAGCTCTTCCGGCAGGACATGCTGAAGCGTGCGCTCGACGAAGAGACTCTGACGCGCGCGCAGGTCTTGCGCGTCGTGACCGAGTCGGACGAGCTGCGGCTGGCCGAGTTCCGCCGCGCCTTCGTCCTGATGCAGTACTTCGGCTACCTGAGGCGCGACCCCGACGCCGACGGCTTCAACTTCTGGCTCGGCAAGCTCAACGACTTCAACGGCGACTACATCCGCGCCGAGATGGTCAAGGCGTTCATCTCGTCCATCGAGTACCGCCGGAGGTTTGGGAGTAATTGAGTAGACAGTAGACAGTAGTCATACCAACTTGCGAAATAGAATAAGGCTCCTCAAGCTGGGAGCGCGGGCATCCCTGCCCGCCAAAGCGTGCCCCGGCACGCTTCCCACCTTTCGCTCTACCGCAACCTCGGGATTACAGTCTGCTGGCCTTCGCGCTGTCGCG
>JAFAVK010000112.1 GCA_019242475.1 Acidobacteriota bacterium
CCCGTCTCCTTCGAGTCCCAGCCCCAGTAGCGCCCCCACGACTCGTTCGCCCAGATGGCGCCCGTCATCAGCAGCAAGGCGAGGCCGGCAAAGGTCACGCCGCCCGTCTTGTACATCAGGCTGTCGATCTTCTCCTTGTCGGGGAGCGCCGCCCGCAGCTTCTCGGTCTTGAAGCTGAAGAGGATGACGAAGAGCGTCGCCGCGAAGCCCGTGATGAGCGCGGCCAGCTCGACCGGGTTGGCGTTGAGACTCAGGAAGAACTCGTTCTGGCGGCCGCGCACGAACTGCTCGCCGGCCTGCGCGAGCCTCCCCGGCGGCAGCGCCGCGATCTGCTCGGGGCGCAGCCCCTCGTTCTCGGCGAGGAACTGCCCCGCGCGCTGGAACTGCGAAGGGTTGATGCAGGCCGTGCCCGCCGGCCGCGCCCCGGCATCTTCGCAGACGGCGACCGCCTGAATCGTCTTCACCTGGTAGACGAGCATCCCGACCGCGAGCGCCTGCGCGACGAGCGCGGCCTTCAAAACGTGGTGGCCGAGGCGGCGCGAGCTTTCGCTGTTCTCCCAGACGTAGCGGCAGAAGAGCACGATGACGAGCAGGAGCAAAATCCCCGAGGCCGCGAGCAGCCAGCCGACGTAGGGCAGCTCCGCCCGCAGCGGCAGCGGGAAGCGCGGCGGCAGGAAGACGGCCGACCCGTACGAGCCTAACGTCTTGTTCATGCCCCACCCGATGCTCCCGACGGCGAGCACGCTCCCCTTGCTCACGGTCGCGATGACCGCGAGCGCGAAGATGCTCGACCAGATCGCCATCGCCTCGGTCTTCACGCCGTCCTTCAGAAGGTAGACGACCGCCGTCGCGAAGCAGACGAGCGCGATGCCGTAGGAGAGCGAGGCGATGCCGACGTGAATCGGCCGCCAGTAGGAGTCGAGCACCGGCTGGAGCCCGAGGATGTCGTCGCCGATGAAGCGCGCGAGGATGAGAATCAGAGACGCCAGCGGCAGCGAGACCGCGCCGAGGAAGCGGAAGTTCTTCCGGTGCGCGATCAAAAGCGTCGTGAAACCCGCGCCGAAGGCGAACGCCAACGAGAGGTCGTAGAGGTTCGCGAACGGGATGTTGCGGAAGACCCACGGCCACTCCGCCTCGGGCTTGCCCTGCTGGAGCCAGATCGCCACGTCGTGCTCGCGGTAGGCGATCCAGCGGACGAGCCAGCTCCCGAGGTTCAGCATCACGCCGAGCGTCGCGCTGCCCAGGCCGATCTTCTCGAAGAGCGTCGAGGGCGCGTAGAGGTTCGTCAGGTAGAAGACGGCCGCGATGAGGTAGGCGGCGAGCGCACACATCATCAGCGCGCCGTCCGAGCTGAAGTGCTCGGGGCCTGCCTTCATCCGCAGGAGCGTCAGCGCCCCCGCGCCCAGCAGGGCAATCGCCGCGGGCAGGTAGGACGACAGCCGCGCCCCCTTCAAATTAACCTCCGGCGCGCCCAGCACGGCCGGCTGCTTTAAAACTTCGCTCATCGCTTTTTCACCTCGCGGGCTTCGCTGACTTCACGTCCGAGAGTTCGCCGCCGACCGCGGCGACGAGCTTCCAGAAGCGGTCTTCGAAGCCCAGTTGGTTGCGGTTCGTGTTGCCGCCCGTCACCACCTCGAAGCGCCCGTCACCCTTCTCGTCCAACTGCGCCCAGACGCGCTGGTGTGAGAAGAAGAAGACGGCGCTGAGCGTCAGCGCGAGCAGCGTGAATCCGATGTAGACGACCGTCGAGCCCGGGTCTTTCTGGACGGCGAGGACGTGCGCCTTGGGCGCCTTCTCGAAATCGACCAGCCGCCACGTGTAGCCCGCGACGGGCTGGCGCGCGAAGGGCGCGCGCTCGGCCATCTCGGGCGTGAAGGCGAAGGCGCGCGCGGGGCTCGCGGCGCCGGGCGCCGTCACGGCCAGGGTGGCCGCCGGGTTGTTGTAGACGCTCCCGTCCGACTCCTGGTTGTCGCCGCCGACGGTGAAGTTCGCGGCGAAGTCTTTGAACTCGACGCGCGTCCCGTCGGGCAGAGTCGCCGCTCCGTCGCGGGGGATGTTCAGCTCCTGCGGCTGGCCGCCCGCCTGCGGCGTCACCTGCAACTTGATGCTGCGCGCCTTGCCTTCGGCGATGAAGCTCGCCTGGAAGAAGCGGTAGCCGCGGTAGTCGTAGGGGCGGTTGAGGTGGACGAGCGCCTCGGTCTCGCCGCGCTCGGGGTCTTTGATCTTGATGCGCGTCAGCCAGTCGAGCGTGTTGTCGGCGGTGATCGCGCCCTCCTTGCGGATGAGATTCTGCTCGATGTCCGTGCACTCGACCTGGAACGGGAGCTGGCGCACCGACTGCGAGAGCTGGTCGAGGTTGAAGACCGTCTCGGTCAGCTCGTTCGAGGTGGCCCCGGGCACCAGCGGCATCTGCCCGTTGGTCGAGAACATCGAGGTCAGGAAGCCGCCGAAGAAGATCGTCAGCAGCGCGACGTGGACGGCGTACGCGCCGAGCCGGTTCCAAGCGCAGCGCTCGCCGAAGACGTAGGTCTTCCCCTTCTTCTCCGTCACGACGGTCTTCAAGCCCGATTTGCCGAACGCGCCGACGACGCGCGCGACGGCCTCCTCTAAATTGGCCGCCCGCACGCTGAGCGTCGCGCTCGGCTTCTGCCCGCTCAGCCAGTGCCCCGAGGCGTCGAGCTTCTTGCGCGAGATGAACACCCACGCGCCGGGGAAGCGGTCGATGGAGGCGAGCACGATGTTGAGCGAGAGGACGAGCAGCAGCGCGTTGAAGTACCAGGCGTGGTAGATGTCGAAGACGCCGAGCTTGCCGTAGAGGAAGCGCTGCGCGGGCGTCAGCGCGGCGAAGTACTTGTCGAAGCCCTCGACGTTCTGCTGCATGATGAGCATGCCGATCATGCAGGCCGCGGCGAGCATCACGAGCAGGATGACGCCGAAGCGCACCGAGCTGAGCAGGTCGAGCGTCCGCTTCGCCCCCATGTAGGAGACGGCCCCCGTGACGAGCAGGACGACGACCGTGAAGGTCGGGCTGTAGAAGCCCTCGCCGAAGGTCTCCCCGAAGGCGCGGCCGAGCACCCAGGGCAGGAACGCGATAATCGCGCCGATGGCCGCGACGACGACGCGCTCCGCGGTCGAGGGGGAATCCTTCGACGCGGCCGTGCCGGCGCGTGGCAGTACGTTGGTCTCTTCGATGGCTGACATGGTAATGAAGGGGCGGCGAACCGAATCGGAACGAAAGTAAGGCCGCGGGGCATTCCCTGACGAAGACGAACCGTTGACGCCCCGAATGATAACGAAATGCGCGTGCGACGGCAACCCGCTTCGCCCCGCTAAGAGCGCCGCGCGCGCCGCCCCCGCGAATCCGGTTCCCTACACTTTGGTTGCCGCGTTGAGCGCCGGCGATGCCCCGCGCCTTGCTGCCGGGGGCCTGTGTTATCATCTCGCGGGATTACATCATGTCTAAGAATCTTCTCCTCTGCGCGCTCGGCCTCGTCCTCGGTTTCTTCGGCGGATTCCTGATTACCAACTCGATCACGAAGCCCTCCGCGCAGGTCGCGCAGGCGCCCGCGGCCGCTGCCGGCGGCGGCGAGGCGCGCCCGCTCGGCCCCGAACAGATGAGCGGCGAACTCCCGCAGGGGCATCCGGACATCTCGGGCGCGGGCGGGGGCACGGGCACGGCCGCCTCGACCTCCGCCGAGGCGCAGGGCGCGATGGACAAGGCCGACCGCGCGCCGAAGGATTTTCAGGCGCAGCTCGAAGCCGCGCGCGTCTTCTACGAACAGCACGACTTCGACAAGGCCGCGCTCTACGCCGACCGCGCGCTGCAACTGAAGGGCAACGACTTCGACGCCCTCGTCCTGTCGGGCAACGCCCGGTACGACGCGAACGACTACGCCGGGGCCGCGACCTTCTACGAGCGCGCGCTCGCCGTCAAGCCCGACTCGCCCGACGTGCGCACAGACCTCGGCAACACCTTCTTCAACCGCGGCGACTACGACCGCGCCGTCGCCGAGTACCGCAAGTCCGTCCAGCTCGACCCCGGCCACGTCAACAGCTGGCGCAACATCGCCGCCGCCTCGCTCCAGAAGGGCGACAAGGCCACGGCCACCGAAGCCGTCGAACAACTCTCCCGCCTCGCGCCCCAAAGCCCCGACACCGAAGCCCTCCGCCGCAAGCTCGCCGAGCTACCTTGAACGCCGCGCCCGGCCGGCGGCGGCGCACCGGGAGCCGAACATGAGATCACGCACCTACGAAGTCGGCCGCTCCACCATCTCGCTGATCTTCGGCGACATCACCACGTCTAAGGCCGAAGTCCTCGTCAGCTCCGACGACTATTTCCTCTCGATGGGTGGCGGCGTCTCGGCCTCCATCCTTCGGGCCGGCGGGCCTCGCATCGCCTCCGACGTCAGCTTGGTGGCGTCGGAGGGGGCGCGGCCGCGGCTCGGCAACGTGGTCGTCTCGACTGCCGGCGACCTACCTGCCAAGTACGTCTTTCACGCCGTGACCATCGGCAAAGAGGTGCTGCCGCCAGACGCGATAGTGCGCCATGCCACCCTAGCCGCCATGAGGCTGCTGGCGCAGCTCGGCTGCCGCTCCATCGCGTTCCCGGCGATAGGAGCGGGAGTCGCAGGCATCCCCCTTGAAGTTGTCGCCTCACAGATGGCCGTCTCGCTGGTCGGGTTTCTAATGGACGCGCCCGATGCATACCGGGTCGAGCTCTACCTGATGGATCGCTACGGCTTGAAACGCCCCGACGACTACTTCGTCTTTTTCGAGGAGTTCGCGGCGCGAAAGATGGGGGTCTCGGCGCAGACCGACGCGGCGCGGTCGGCGCTGACCGCCCCGATGGCCGAGGCCCACGCCCCATCCGCCGAAGAACAAGAGTATATGCAGCGGCGGCACCAAGTCTTCCTGATGCTGCGCCAGCTCGACACGCGCCGTAACCAGATCGAGGCGGCCATCCTCCGGGCGCTCGCCGAGCCCGAGGCGCCGCAACCCTTGACGCTCGCGCAACTCAACGAGCAACTGGAGGGTGTCAACGCCATCAGGCGCAACTACCAAGTGGAGCTGGTGCCGTCAAACACCGCCGCCGAGTCGGTAGTCGCCAACTCGGTCTTCGTCAGCTCGACCAGCGAAGATTTGAAGCCGTACCGCCTGGCGGTCAGGCGCGTCATCGACGGGATGCAGATGAAGTTCATCGGGATGGAGGAGTTCGCGCCGGAGGCGCAGGCACCCGCCGACCTGATTCGCCGGAAGGTCAGGCAGTCGAAGGTGTATCTGGGCATACTCGGGCTGCGGTACGGCTACGTTGACCCCGGCACCGGCCTCTCGATGACCGAGTTGGAGTACCACCAGGCCGTAGCCAGCGCCAAGCCGATACAGATGTTCGTCATCGACAAGAACGCCACCATCCGGGCCAACATGGTCGAAGAAGACCCCACTAAGTACGCCAAACTTTTAGAGTTCAAAAGCAGGGTGATGAAGGATCACACCTGCACGCAGTTTACGGACGAGCATGACCTCGCGGACAAGGCCGAGGCCGCCCTCAAAGAGGCGCTGCCGGCCTGACGCGCGCCGCCCGTTAGCCGAACGAACTCATCCACTCCACGCAGCGCTCAAGCTCTGAGTGCATCTCCTCGGCCGGGGCGTGGTGGATGCGGCCGTGGCCGGGGAGCACCCACTCGAACTTATATTCAAGGAGCCTCCGCATCGAGCGTGTCTGGGCCGTCCATGAATACCAGCAGGCCGTGCGGAAGGCCGTGAGCGTCCCGCGCGTCGGCGACCACGCGAGGTGGTCTCCGGTGAAGAGGTACTTGTCGCGGTAGAGCAGCACGGCATGGCCGCGCGTGTGGCCGGGGGTAGGAATGACGAGCAGGTCTTGGTCTAAACGCACGGCCTCAACGCCTTCGACGACGCGCTCGACGCCGTAGCGCGCGGCGTTGTCGTCCCCGTGCATGACGCGCGAGGCTTTGAAGTGACGCGCGTACTTGTCGTGATCTGCAACGTCGTCGCGGTGCGTGAGGAAGATAGTGCGGACGCCGCCCAAAGCCTCGATCTTCCGCACGAGCGGGCGCGTGAAGCGCGGCGAATCGACGAGGACGTTGCCGCCCTCGTCGTCGGGCCGCACGACAAGGTAACTCCACGCGCCGAAGCTCGACTCGGCGTTGAAGCCGCAGTAAAAGACGTTTCCGTCAACGCGCTCGGGGAACGCCTCGACGCCGAGCCGCGCGTCGTAAGCGCGCGTCGTCCCGATGGAAGAGGTCGGGCACGCGACGATTGCCTTCAAAGCGCCGAGCACCTCCTCATTCGTCCGCGGCTGACAGTAAACGCTCGACTGGTCGCCGTGGTCTTGGAAGACTGTGGGCGCGATCTGGCGGCACGCGTCGCAGTCGATGCACGACTCGTCCACGTAGAAGTCGCCCGGCACGTTCTCCGGCAGACGTTTCGCTGGATTCGCCACGCGACAAGTTTAAGTCCACACCGCGCAGACTCCCAAGCGGTAAAGTTTGACGGGCCGGCGCGCCCGTGGCTAAAGTTGAGCACCACCATCACGGGAGCCTTTGAAATGGAAAGATGCAACAACTGTGGAGCCCCCTTCGACGCACGCCCCGCATCAGGCTCTTGCGAATTTTGTGGCGCGGCGCCCGCGCGCGCTTACAAAGTGCTGGCGCAATCTCTCAGGATAGAGATCATCGACGATGTCAGCGCCGTGCTGATTCCCAAAGGCGCGCAGTTGCCGACGCAAATCACCGAAATCTTTTCGACCGGGCAGGACGGGCAAAGCTCTGTGCAGATTCATCTGGTCGAGGGCGACGCCGAAAAGGCCAGCGAGAACCGGCACCTCGGCAGATACATCCTGCCCGGCATCACCCCGCAGCCGAAAGGTGCGCCGCAGATACTGTTCGGCCTCTCCATCTCCGCGGACGGCGAGCTGGTAGTCAAGGCGGAGGAGGTAGGCACGGATAATCGGCGGGAGTACGGCGGGGTGAGGGTCGGCGTGATGTAGCGTGACGGCCCGCGCCCTTTAGACACGCGGGTTGAAGCGGCCGGTGCAATCATGAGCACTTCTGAAAACGTTACGTCGGACGTTTGCGAGGACTGCGGGGCGTCCGTGGCGGGCGGCAGGGACGGGTGTCTGAAACTGTTCGAGGAAGTCATCGCCAGGGAATTTAGCGATTACCGCTACGGCCGAGTCCACCGCCTCACCGTTGACGCGTACTCGCTCCAACACCCCGACAAGTACATGCGTTCGGGCAAATCGTTCGCGGCGCACCTCACGGGAATGTGCGCGGCGGTCGAGCACGAAGACGCCCCGGCGCTGAACCAGACAATTCAGAAGTGGCTGAGCACAAACCCGCAAGTCGAAAAGCCCGCGCGCCTTCCCGAACGTCGCGGAGACTTGAACATCACACACATCCACGGTGCCGAAGACGCGGACGCACACGTCAAACGTGTCGGGGAGTGGGCGCGAGACGTGTGGGGCGCGTGGGCCGAACATCACGACCTGGCGCGACGTTTGATTGACGAGGCGACCTCTTAATACAGACTGCGGGACGGGGTCTGCGACGGGAGAAAAGATTGATGGCGACTGCGGTAAGACATCTGACGACGGCGGAGCTGGAGGCGGGGCTTGAAGAGATACGGCGCGCGCCTAAAGACGCAGGCCCGCTGGCGTTGATCGTACGCCGGCCGCGCACGGACGAGCGGGAAGTCCTCGCGGAAGGCGTGCTCGACCCCTCGGAAGGTCTCGTCGGCGACAGTTGGAAGGAGCGCGGCAGCTCCCGCACGGCGGACGGGTCGGCCCACCCGTTGATGCAGCTCAACATCATGAACGTGCGCGTCATCGCACTGGTCGCGCAGGAGAAAGAGAGGTGGCCGCTGGCCGGCGACCAACTCTACCTCGACCTCGACTTGAGCGGCGAGAACCTCCCGGCGGGGACGCGTCTGTCCCTCGGGGAGGCGGTCATCGAAGTGACGGCCCCGCCGCACACGGGCTGCAAGAAGTTCGTCTCGCGGTTCGGGCTTGAGGCGATGAAGTTCGTCAACTCGGAGGTGGGGCGGGAGCTGCACCTGCGCGGAATCAACGCGCGCGTCATACGACGCGGCATCGTCCGCGTCGGAGACGTGGCCCGGAAAATCTGACGCGTCCGCGACCGCAAGCGGCGACAGAAACTTCGCACGCAAAGGTCGCGGCGGGGCAAACTTTCTCCCACGGCTCGAATTTAGAAGGCGCCGGCAAGCTTTCGAAGTGCAAAAGACGGCGGAAACTTATATGGAGACTCTTCAGGACGCGAGGCACCTCTACGAGGTCGAGCGCCGCGCTCGACACGGTGAATAACGGCGGGCGTTTGGCGCTTGCGGGATTTGTAAGTGACGGTCATTCAGCATAATACGTGTGGTAAAAACCGATATGGGAAAGCTGCTTCTATGCTGCGCATTATTCTCACTGCTGATTCAGCCATCCTCGGCACAGGTCGTCGATAAATCTAACGACCGGGTCGCGCCGCCCCCGCCGCCGAAACTTGCCGAAGTCGTCAGGGTTGAGGCTCAGCCCTCGAAGGGTTTCAGCTATCCTTACTACTTTTACGTCCCGCCCGAGCTGTCGGGCGAGAAGGGCAAAAATGTAGCGCAGACTCTTCTCGTCCTGCCTAATAACACGGGCAAGCCCGACGATAACTTCGCCGTGCATGACAACTCCGCGCGACGATATATCGAAGACCTGCGCCGCCTGGGCTCGAACTTAAAAGTCGCCCTGCTGGTGCCCGCCTTCCCGCGCCCCGCCGCGGACTGGCGCGTCTACACGCACGCGCTCGACCGCGATTCCCTGCTCACGGAGAGGAAAGAGTACAGGCGTTTCGACCGGCAGCTGATTCGTATGATCGACGACGCGAGAACGCGCCTCCGGTCGGACGGGTATCGTTTTGATAAGCGCGTGCTGATGTACGGCTTCTCCGCCGCGGGGATGTTCACCAACCGCTTCACCTTTCTCCACCCCGAAAGGATTAAGGCCGCGGCCGTCGGCTCGCCGGGCGGCTGGCCGATAGCCCCCGTCGAGTCCTGGAAAGGAAAGAGTCTGCGCTACCCAATCGGGGTTGCGGATTTCAAGACAGTGTCGGGCGAGAGGCTGGACGTGAAAGGGCTGCGGAGGGTGCCGCTCTTCCTGTTTCTGGGCGCCGAAGACACAAACGATTCGGTAATCTTCAGAGACTCATACGAGGTTGAAGACGAGGAGTTGATTATCGCGCTGTTCGGCAGAACGCTTATCGAGCGCTGGGCATTCACACAGGAGATGTACGGGGAGAATCTGCCCGCCGCGACACTAAAGCTCTACCCGGAAGTCGGACACTCGGTCTCTAAGGAGATGTGGGGTGACATCAAGGCTTTCTTCTCCAAACACCTTCACGAATAAGTAACGCGCGCCGGACAAACCTGACTCGCGCCGTCTTCCGCAAGAGGTCTAATAGTCTCCGCGGAGCGAGGTCTGCTCCTCCGTGACGGAAAACTCCGGGTATTCCGCGGCGAGTTCTTTGAACATATCGTAATATGCTTCGCCGACCGTGACAGACTTGAGGCCGTTCGGGCGTGCGATGAGCGGCAAGACCTGACTCGGGACGATGCCGCCGAAAGTTAACTTCAGGTCTTCCAGGTTCGGGAACAACTCGATATTTTTCGGCAGCGAATGGAAGCCCCTTAAACCGATGTGCCTTACGCCGTTCATCTTCGACACCTCCGGCGGGAACGCTTCGAACTGTGGGTTGTGGTGCAACCTGAGATAACGTAACCGCTTCATGGAGCTGAACTCGGGCGGGAAGGTCGTAAACTCGTTAGAGCTTCCCTCGCCTTCGTTGCCGAGGTCGAAATCCACAATGTTGGTGAGCGCGCCGACCTCCGGGGGCAGCTCTTTAATGGCGCAGCTTTTGAGCTGAAGCCGATTCACGCTCCACATCGTGCCGAGCATGTTGAAGGTCGCGGCGAGGTCGAGGTCGGTACAGAACTGAATTTGTAGTGAGATAATCTCTCTAATCTTTTCTATCTCCGCCGGCGGCCGTTTCATGCCCTTGTCGCAGGTGAGAGTGCAGACGTTGCCGCTCGTAGTGACTTGCCCCCACCCGTACCCGGCGCGCAAGACCAGCGTGTCGAGTTTTGAATATTTGAAGCGAGTCGTCAGCGTCAGAGCCATCTTCTGCCCCCGAAGTCATATAAGTATCATGGCGGCGGAGTGGTTTGAAACCGTGACGGCCGAGTGTCCGGCGTAACCTATCGGCGAGGTGAGCGCAAAACCATGTCGCGAAAATTTATCCCCGGAACTTTTCCCACGAAGGTTATCAGCAGCCGCGAAGTCGCCGGATTCGTCCTGACCGAAACCTGCTACACGCCGCATCAGAAGCTCCCCCGCCACTCCCACGAGTGCGCCAACTTTATTATCGTCCTGCGGGGCACTTTCACCGAGCACTTCGGGAGGAAGACACGCCGTTGCGCGCCTTCGAGATTAATATTTCGTCCGCCGGGGGAGTCGCACGCGGATCAGTTTCACGGCGAGGGCGGTAGTTGCCTGACAGTCGAGGTCGCGGCGCAGGGGTGGGAGAGGATGCGCGAGCATTCGGTCACGCTCGAAGACTCTGCCGACTTTCAGAATGTGTTCTTAACGAACATCACGGCGCGGCTCTACAGTGAGTTTCGCCGCGCGGACAAAAGCTCTTCGCTCGCCCTTGAGGGCCTCACGCTCGAAATGATTGCGGAGGTCTCGCGCCTCTCCGGCAGGGAGCACGGGCCGACATCCACACGCCGCGTCGAGCGCGCCAGGGAGATCATCCACGCACACTTTGCCGACAACCTGACTCTGAGCCGTCTCGCCGCATCCGTCGGCACGCACCCGGTCTGCCTGGCGCGTGAGTTTCGTCTCCAATACCGCTGCACGGTCGGCGAGTATATGCGCCACCTGCGCGTCCAATTCGCGTGTCGAGAACTGACCGACTCGGACGCGACGATTGCCGAGATAGCGTCCGCGTCCGGGTTCTTCGACCAGAGCCACTTTTCGAGAACCTTCAAACAGCTCACCGGCAGGACTCCCGCCGAGTATCGCAAAAACACTCGCACGCATTAATCCGGTGCCAGGGTTTCAACGGTGCAAGACTCAGGCCCGAAAGGTCTGATAGCCTCTTCGCGCGTCGAATCTCCGGAGAGGTTTTTTACATGAAGAAAGCGTTCGGGTGCCTGCTCTTAATCTTCAACCTGCTGGCTGTCGCACAAACCGGCGCCGGTCAAACCAAAGCGCTGACGGCGGAAATCAAGAGACAGACTATTGACGATCTGTCGGCCCTGCTGCCGAACCGTTACGCCTACAAGGAGACCGGGCAGAGGCTTCGACAACTGCTTCAGCAGAATTTAAGGAGCGGTAAGTATGATTCATACACCTCTCCGTTGGATTTCAGCATCGCCGTCACGAATGACCTGCGTTCTCTGAACTCCGACAGGCACCTGGCGCTGAATTACAGCCCACAAATTCAGGCGGCGAACACGAACGCGGGCAATCCACAGACTCCTCCTTCGCCCGCAGAACAGGCGAGGAGGGCGTCGGCTTTCAACCGCCAGATGAACTACGGTTTCAAGAGCGTGCAGTTCCTCAACGGGAACGTAGGCTATTTGAAACTCGACTATTTTGACGCCTATCTTGATTATTCAAGCCCCGTCGTGGACGCCTCGATGAGCTTTTTCAAAAATTGTGACGCCCTGATTATCGACCTGCGCGATAACGTGGGCGGCGGCTCGCAGATGGTCGGCTACATCGCGGGCTTCTTCTTCGAGGAGAAGACTCTCGACGGCACCTCTTACAACCGCCTGGACGATACGACCACCGAAGAGTTCATTACCCCGCAGCCGAAAGAGAAACAACTCCCCCGGATGGACTTGTACGTTCTGACGAGCGGGTCAACGGTCTCCGCCGCGGAAGCGCTCGCCTACAATCTTAAATACTTAAAGGGGGCGAAGGTGCTCGGCGAGACCTCCGCGGGTGCGGCCAACCCCGGCAGGGTCACGCGGCTTAACGATCTCTTCACCGCCTTCATTCCGAACCGCCACTGGACGAGCGTCGTGACCGGCACCAACTGGGAAGGGACGGGCGTCCCGGTTGACGTGGCCTGTCCGGCGGACGATGCCCTGCGTGTGGCGAGGGTGGAGGCGTTGAAAAGGTTAAGGCAGAAGGCCGCCGAGCCTTCGCAGCAGAGAAGACTCGACGGCTACATCACTTTTCTCGAAGGAACGAGGTCGGGGAAAGAGCTGCCCGCGAGGGCGCTGCGACAATACGCCGGGGAGTATCAGGGGGGGCGCACGGTCGCCCTCAAGAACGCAAAATTGTTCTACTCCCGCGTCGGCGAAGTGGGCGGCGAGCTTAAATACATCTCGCCCGACCTGTTCATGCTCTCCGAAGGCGACGCGACGATTACCTTCAAGCGCGACAAGCGTAGACGCGTGGTCGGGATGGAATATCAGTGGAGTCTGGCCGAGAGTCCTAACGTCGCCACGAAACTTAAATAGCTTTCCGTCCTGACCCGAAATCTACCTGTTTCAGCGGCGTTCAGGCGGATGCACCACGCTCTAAATCTCTGTCTATTGCACTGCCCTGAAGAGACCGGTCGAAAAGCATCTTAGCCTTGTAGCCGCGGACACATATCTAATAAGATGGCGGCCACCTCTGCCGCCTCGCCCGCTTTATTTTCTCTGAACCCCATAGGAGCAAGAAAATGTCCCGCAAACAGCCTGCCAACATCGTCCCTACAACCAAGTCGCGCGGCGGACGCACACCGCGGGCTCAGGCTCAACGCACACAGCCCGGGCCGATCATTCAAACCAGGAAGTCACAGGCGGCGATGAGTCCCGAGCAAGCCTTAGAACTCCTCAAGGCGGGCAACGAGCGATTCGTAACGGGGCGCATGTCGAATCGGGATTTGCGCGAGCAGGTCAGCGCGACCGCCGGCGGGCAATTCCCTTACGCGGTGATCTTAAGCTGTCAGGACTCGCGGACTTCGTCCGAGGTCTTGTTCGATTTGAACAAGGGAGATGCCTTCAGCATCAGGATCGCCGGCAACGTCGTCAACGAAGATGTCCTGGGCGGACTGGAATTCAGCACAAGGTTGATGGGCGCGAAGTTGATAGTGGTCATCGGCCACACGCGGTGCGGCGCCATCAACGGCGCCATCGACAACGCGGAGTTGGGAAACCTGACCGCGCTGCTCAGAAAGATAAGACCCGCCGTCGAATCGAGCCTGGAGGACGGACAGACCGGCAGCTCACAGGACAAGAAGCTTGTCGAGGCGGTCGCCAAAGCAAACGTCCTGCTGGCGATGCGCCAGATTCGCGAGCAGAGCCCCGTTGTGAGAGAGCTGCTCGAAGCGGGGCGGGTCGGTTTAGTCGGGGGGATGTATAACCTTACGACCGGCAAAGTAAAGTTTTACGAAAATCAAAACTGATTTCAGTGGAGCGTAAAGGAAGGCGTGCCGGATGAGATTCCACCACGGAGACACAGAGGCGCAGCCTGATGCCTTTAGCTGTGTCTCTGTGTCTCCGTGGTGAAAGCCTTTTCCAACACGCTCAACTGTAAGCTTTCATAGAATTACTCGGGCGAGAATTTTTCTGTTTAGACCAAGCGAAAATGACAGTTAACGCCCAAGCGAAAATGTCAGTGGTCATACTCGGGCCATTAGCTGGCTCTTGGCACGACGCTCTTTCTTCGCCAGCGCCTTGACCTGCTCGCGGCTGAAGCGCGCCACCGCCTCCCCGCCGTGCTGCACCTCGATGCTCTGGTCGCGCAGTTGTAAGACATCGACCCGCCGCCCGGCAAGCGAAAAGAACTTCCGCGAAGGCGGCACCTGCAACGAGAGCCCGCCGAAGCTGACGGCGTGGTCGCGCCCGACCACGCGCTGCTCCTTCAGGCACAGGATGCGGTCGAGTGTGCGCGCGTCGGGTGCGGGACGCCAGGCCGGCGACTGCTCGCGCGGCGCCACCCGGAAGCGCCGGTTGTGGGCGGGCAGGTAGCGGTCGAGCAAGGCGTTCGCCTGCCCGAGCGTCGAGGCGCCCGCCAGCCTCAGCTCTGCCACCAGCCGGTCTTGCGACACGCCCCACAGCCGCTCGACCCTCCCCTTGGCCTGCGGCGAGTAGGCCGGGATGATCGAGACGCCTAACTCCGCTATCGCCCGCCCGAACTGCGTCAGCGGCCGGATGTTGTTCACCTGCTCGACGAGAGTTGGCTCGCGCCGCGCGTGGAAGATGTCGTGGCGGTCGCTGTAGAGCGCGAACGGGAGCCCCCGGGATCAGGCCACTTCGCGCATCAGCAGTAGGTAGGCCCGGGTCGTCTCGGCCTCGGCGAAGCGCACCCAGGCTTGGTTCGTCGCGTCGTCGATGACTCCCACCAGCGTCAGGAGCGGGCCGCGCCCTTCGAGCCAGTCGTGCGGGCTGGCGTCGATCTGCAAGAGCATCCCCGAGGCGGCCCGCCGCTCGCGCCGCGCCCGGTACTTGCTCGGGCGGCGTGAGCGCTTCGGCTCCAGCCCCGCCGCGCGCAGTCGCTTGCGCAGGCTCTCGCGGCAGACACCGATGGAGTGCTCGCGCGCAAGCAACTCCTGAAGGTGACGTTCGTTGATGCCCCGATACTTCTCCGCGGCTAGCTTCAGCACCCGCCGCCAGAGTCGGCCGTCAGCCTTGTTGGCCGGCTCCCGCCCGCGGTTGCCGTGGAGCAGACCCGAGAGGCCGTCCTTCCCTGGCGCGTGCGAGCAGCCGCCAGACCTGGCGCTCACCGAGTCCGAGGACTTGAGCAGCCTGTGCGACGGTTAACCGGGAGTCCATCAATGCCTGCACTGCCTTCAATGCGTTGCTGGTCTTTCATCGTCAGTAGCATCCGTGCCTCCTGCCTGTGGGCAGGGGCACTCTACTGGCATAATCGCTTGGGCATTAGCACTGACACTTTCGCTTGGGCAACACACAGTTGAACCTTTTTGTGGAATAAAAGGTTGAATTTTGCTACGGTTGGCGGTAATTCTCATCTGACTGCTATATTAGACTGCTCTTGGCGGTCTAATGAACGTTATGCGTCCGACTGCGCAGCTACCAGTCCGGATGGAAGCTAAACTAGCTCAGCATTCGGATCATAAATGACAGTTGCCGGTATGTTCTTTCGACCGACCGTTCAGCCGCAACGGAAAAGAATATCCTAATATGTTGGTTTGACAATTCTCGCTTTGCTTTCGCAAACTCGGTGGCACAGATAAAACCCAATTGACGCTATATGCGGCATAAGGCAGGACACTCACATGCCTGTTGAACTCCATCCAAAAGAATCCCTGGTAAATGCCGCTCTCATGACGAAGCGGCCAGTAGCATTTCTCGTTGGCTCACCCCTATCGCTGAAAGACGGAACCGGCGTACCAGGAATAACGACGATGCTCGATTTTGTTCGAGCTGAGGTTCGTGACCGTGCCCCCTTTGCCCTGGCACAACTTGAATCGGCGCTGAGCGGAAAGAGCAGCGCGGATGCATATCAGGCTGCGATGAAGTGGCTTGGTGTGAACGCGGGACAGGATGCCGTTAACGAAGTCATCGCCAAGGCGGTGCTTCAAGCCCGCGAGCCCACCGCAGGCGAGCGCCCCGCAGGTTCGGATGGTCAGCCTGAAGATTGGAACATACCGGCGGGAACAGTTGGCCTTGCCGAGTTGGTCACCCGTGGAGGAGACAGATGTCTCGGCCCGATTCGCAGACCCAATTTGGACCCGCTGATCTCGCACGGCATACGCAAG
>JAFAVK010000086.1 GCA_019242475.1 Acidobacteriota bacterium
TTGATCTCGTCGCGCACGCGCGGCGTCTGCTCGTCGGCGACGCCGAACAGCAGCGCCCTCAGGAACGGTCGCTCCGGCTTCTCAAGGCAGTGGCGGAGCACGCCCGCGCTCGGCGTGTAGGAGACCTCGCGCCGCTCGACGACGTACGACTCGCCGTCGTGCAGCGCGTGGAAGGGCACGTAGTGGAGCGCGCGGTGCGGCACGACGACGAGCCGGCGTTTGCCCAGTCGCGGCTCGACCCGGCGCAGCAGCAGGTCGTAGAGCGTGCCGAGGTGCCGGCGCGCGCGCTCCGTGAGCGGCGCGAGGTGCTCGCGCATCCGCGCCGAGCCGTAGCGGAGGCTCCCGAGCTGAAAGCGGAACTGCCCGAGCGCCTCGTTCACCTCGCGCTCGTGCGCGAGCTGGCGCACCACCTCGACCGACTCGTCCGTGACGACGAAGGCGAGCAGCTCGCCGTCGAGGCTCGTGTACTCGACGAGCGCGGTCTCCTTGCCGAGCGCCCTTTGCAGCGCCGCCGCGTCGAACGGCTCGGCGCGCACCAGCTCCCCGCCGCCGCGCTGCTGGAGCTGGCGCATGATTTCGAGGGCGCGCGTCTCGCGCTCGCGCACGGCGTCGTGGAGCGCCTGCATCGCGGCCGCGCCGCGCGCGGCGTCCGCCTCCTCGGGGCGGTTGATGCGGCTGTAGAACCAGTTCAGCTCTTCGCGCAAACGTCCGAGCTGTTCGAGCAGCCCGGCCTCGAACTCGTCACGGGGCCGCGGGCGCACGGCGAGCGAGCCGCTCAGCATCTCGACCAGCGCGCGCGAGCGCGCGCGCTCCGTGTAACAGAGCGCCTCGGTGACGCGCGTCTTGCCGGAGTCCGTGAGGCAGAGCCGCACCAGCTCGTCGTAGGGAGCCAGCTTGTCCGCGACGAAGGCCGTGCGGAACTCCTCGGCCGGCAGCGGCGCGCGCAGGTCTTCGATGAGCGCCACGGCGCGGCGGAAGGAGTCTTCGGCCTTCGCGGTCTCGCCGCGGGCCGCGGCCAGCAGGCCCAGGCTCGTGTGGCAGCGCTCGGCGATCTGCGGGAGCGCCTGCTGCTCCGCCTCCCTGAGCGTCGTGTCGAGCAGAATCTGCGCGAGCCGCTCCTGACCCTGCGCGCGCGCGGCCTCGCCGCGCATCCAGCGCGCCAGAAGCATCCGGCGCCGCGCGCCCGCGCGCGCCAGCGGCGCTTCGGCCTGCGCGGCCAGCACGGCGGTCGCGGCGTGGTCGTCCTCCGAGAGGTGGAGCTGCGCCTCGGCCAGCGTGACGTAAGCCTCGCCGACCAGGTTGCCCTCGGCCGCGTAGAGCGTGCGCGCGCGCGCGAGCAGTTCGTGGGCCGCCGCGACGTCGCCGTCGATGACCGCGGCCCGGCCCGCCTGCGCCAGCGCCCGCGCCTGTTCGGCGCGCATGCCGAGTTCCTCGAAGGTCGGGATGACGCGCTGGTAGACGGCGCGCGCCTCCGAGCCGAGGTTGAGTTCGAGGTAGGCGTCGGCCAGCTCCAACTCGGCGACCGCCGACTGGTGCGGCATCCCCATCGTGGCGTAGCGGCGGCGCGAGCGCTCGAACAGGTCGAGCGCCTCGCGGTAGCGCCCCCGGAAGAGCGCGAGGTTCCCCATGCTGGCCTCGATGTCGGCCTGCGCGACGGCGAGCCCCGCCCGCCCGGCGTGCTCGTACGCCTGCCGGTAGAGGCTCTCGGCCGCGCGGAAGTCGTGCCTGAAGGTGTAGTTGGTGGCGAGGGAGTTCTCGACCAGCGTGATCTGCTTCTGATCCCCGGCGGCGACGAAGCGCTCGCGCGCCGAGCGCAAAAACCCCTCGGCCTCGTGGTAGCGATCCCTCCGCCAGCAGAGGTTGCCGAGGTTCAGCTCGACCTTGCCGGCGGCGAGCGGGTCGCCGTGCCCGAGGAAAACGTCACGCGCGCGCAGGCCCGTCTCGATGGCCTCGTCGTAGCGGCCGAGCAGGGCGAGCGCGACGAGCTTGCTGACCTGCGTCGAGGCGGCCGTGTGCGGCTGGCAGAGGCTTTGGAAGCGCGACTCGGCCTCGTCGAGGCGGCGGACGGCCTCCTCCATCCGCCCGCCGACGAGCGCGGCGATCCCCTGGCCCCAGTCGCGCAGCGCCGCGACCTCTTCCGAGTCTTCCGTCTCGGCGAGGACTTCGAGCGCGGCGGCGGCGGCGACGGCGCGCGGCGGGTCGCCGCTCCACGCTTCGAGGCACACGTCCTTGAGCGCGTGCGCCAGCGACGGGCAGGCCGGCGTCGCGTGCGCGGCGATGAGGATGCGACGCGCGCCGTCGTCCGCGGCCGAGACCAGGCGCGAGACCAGTTCTGCTCTGTCTATCCTCTCCGTCAACCTGTGATTGTTATCCGAGATGAAAGTGTTGGAAGTGGCATTCACCACAGAGGCACAGAGGACACGGAGAATGCACAGAGAGTTGAATGTCTCTGTGCCCCCTCCGTGTACTCTGTGTCTCTGTGGTTAACTCTTGCCCGCCACCCGCCCGCTAAGCCCTTAAACTCAACTCGGGAATCTCGACCTCCGCGCTGTCCATTCGCAGGCGGAGCGAGTAGGTGCCGTCGGGCGTCGGCGGCAGGAGCGTGAACTCGCACAGCTCGTTGAGAGTGGCGCGGGCGGCCGTCGCGCCGTCGGCGCCGACCAGCTCGACCTCGCCGCCCTTGCACGGCCCGAGCACCTGCCCCGAGACCGTCCAGCCCTCGCCGCCCGGCGCGAGTCGCAGGTCTACGTCGAGGTCGCCTGCGCTGAAGAGCATCTGCCGGGCGGGCGCGGCCTGACCCGAGCGGACGCCGAAGGCCGGCTGGAGGCTGCTGCTGTCGAAGGTGAGCGCGGCGACGAGGCGGCGCAGGAGACCCGGCTGCCCGTCTTGCACGCGGCGCGCGCGGAACATGCGGACGGCGGAGGCGACCAGCTCGGCCGGCGCGTCCTCGGAGGCGTCGGCGCGCATGAGCGCGGCGAGGTGCCCGAGCTGCGCGGCCTGCGCCGAACAGGTCTTGCAGTCGGCGAGGTGCGCGCGCTCTTCGGCCGCCTCTTCGGGAGAGAGGCGGCCTTCGGCCAAATCGGCCAGCCGTGTGAAGGGTATGTGTCCTGGGGTCAGTCTCATTTTACGCTCCGTCGGAGCGCCTGAAGCGCCCGCTCGACCCAACAGTGCGCGGGCGGGCGGGAAAAATACATCGGGCTGCTTTTTACGAAAATCCCTTCTTCTTCAGCGCGTCGAGCAGCTTCTTGAGGCAGCGGGCGCGGGTCGGGCCGATGCTGCCTTCGGAGGTGCCGAGCGCGGCGGCGATCTCGGAGTAGGGCGGCGGCTCGGCGGCGTAGAAGAGCATCTGGAGGAGCGCGCGGCAGCGTTCGCCCAGCTCGGCGAGCGCCGCGCGGACGAGGTGCTGCTCTTCGAGCCTCGTCAGCGCCTCGTCCGGCAAAAGCCCCTCGTCGGCGAGGTCGTACATCTCGTCCGCGCCTTCGCCCTCCTCGGAGGCGAAGGGCCGGAGCGACTTCGCTCGGCCGACCGTGCGCCAGGTCTTGCGCTTGGCCGTCGTCACCAGCCACGCCTGAAGTCGCGAGGGCTGCTCGATGGTCTCGATGCTCTCTAAGAGGGTCGCGAACACGTCCTGGAAGATTTCGGCGGCCGCGTCCTCGTCGAGCCCCGCGCGCCGCGGGATGGCGTAGATGAGCCGCTGGTAGCGCAGCACGAGCGCCTCCCACGCGCCCTCGTCGCCGCGCCGGCACCCCGCCAGCAGTTGCTCGTCACTCTGCGCAGACGCCTCCGCAATCATCTCAAAGCTTCCGGGGCAGGGGGCCGCCGATGGTGTAGAGCGTGACGGAGCTGGAGAGGCCGAGCCCCGAAAGGCGGCCGGCCATCAGCACGATGGTCTCCTTCGGCTGCGCGATGCCGTTCTCGACGAGGGTGCGCTCGCAGATTTTGAGCATCTCCTCGGTGTTGTCGCAGGGCGCGTGGAGGTGCGTCTCGATGCCCCAGACGAGCGACAGCTCGCAGGCGACGCCGCGCTCGGGCGTGAGCGCGACGATGCGCTGCTCGGGCCTCAAGGAAGAGAGGCGGCGGGCCATCAGTCCGGAGGCGGTGATGACGGCGACGGTGCGCGCGTCGATCTCCTCGGCGGCGAAGGCCGCGGCCTCGCAGAGCGCGCGGCTGACGCGGCCGGACTGGCGGCCGGCGAAGCGCGTCATGAGGTCGGCCGCGGGCGGGCGGCCCGTCTCGGCCGAGTCGATGATGCGCGCCATCGTCGCCACCGCGAGGACGGGGTATTTGCCCGAGGCCGTCTCGGCCGAGAGCATCACGGCGTCGGTGCCGTCCCAGACGGCGTTCGCCACGTCGGACGCCTCGGCGCGCGTCGGGCGCGGCTCCGAGATCATCGACTGGAGCATCTGCGTCGCCGTGATGACGACCTTCTCCTTCTTGTTCGCCGCCTCGATGATGCGCTTCTGGTAGACGGGGACGAGCTCGACGCTCGTCTCGACGCCCAAGTCCCCGCGCGCGACCATCAGGCCGTCGGCCGCGTCCACGATCTCTTCGAGGTGGTCGATGGCCTCCGACTTCTCGATCTTGGCGACGAGGGGCTGTTTGCCGCCCGCGGCCTTGATGAGCGCCTTCGCCTCGTGGCAGTCCTCGGCGCGGCGGACGAAGGAGAGTGCGATGTAGTCGGCGCCCTCGCGCACGGCGAACTGGAGGTCGCGGCGGTCTTTGTCCGTCAGCGAGGGGATGGGGAGCGAGGCGCCGGGCAGGTTGATGCCCTTGCGCTCGGAGAGCGTGCCGCCGTTGATGACGCGCGTCACGACGTCCGTCTCGGTCGTCGATTCGACGGTCAGCTCAATCGCGCCGTCGTCGAGCAGGATGCGCGCGCCGGGCTTCACGTCGCGCGCGAGCCCCGCGTAGTTGGTCGAGACCTCGCGCGCGTCGCCGACGACCGAGCGCGTGGTGAGCGTGAAGACGGCGTTCGTCTCAAGCTGGACGGGCCGCCCGTCCTTGAGCATGCCCGTCCGAATCTTCGGCCCCGAAAGGTCTAGGAGCACCGAGAGCGGCCGCTTCAAACGCTCGGCCGCGGCGCGCGCGCGCGCGATGGTCTCGGCGTGCTCCTCCTGCGAGCCGTGCGACATGTTGATGCGCACGGCGTTGGCGCCAGCCGCCAAAAGCGACTCCAGCACCGCCGGCTCGCGCGAAGCCGGCCCGAGCGTGGCAAGTATCTTGGCTCTCCTCAACTTGAAAACCCCTCTGCAATTTTTATCGGTATGCGTCGGTTGTAAACCCGCGGGCGCGGAAAGGCAAGTAGGGAGGAAGCAGTAGACAGTTTTCAGTTTTCAATCTTCAGCCCACACCGCTTACTGAAAACGAAAACTGAAAACTGTTCAGTCCGCCTTCTCGGCGAGCGCGTCGTTGACGGCGGCTTCGAGTTCGCTGGCGACCTGGGAGTCGTAGCCGACGAAGTGGCGGACGAGGCGGCCGCGCCGGTCGAGGACGAAGGTCTGCGGGATGGAGTCGTCGTCGGCGAGGAAGAGGGACGCGGTCTCTTCGTCGGGGGCGGCGAGCTGGTACTGGATGCCGTAGAGTTTGACGAAGTCGGGGATTTTGGGCTGGTCTTCCGCGCCGCCGACGTTGAGGCCGATGACCTTGAGGCCCTTCGGCCCGTACTGCTTCTGGAGGCGGACGAGGTGCGGAATCTCGTCGCGGCAGGGCGGGCAGTAGGTGGCCCAGAAGTCGAGCACGACGACCTGCCCGCGCAGGTCTTCGAGCCGCACGCGCCGCCCGTCCGGTTGCGTCCAGGCGCCCGCGGGGGCCGCGCCCCCCGCGTTGTCGTGCGAGGCGGAGACGGGCGGCATCGGCAGGTTCGTGCGCGGCGCTTGCGGGGTCGCGGCCTTGAGCCGCGCCTCCTCGGCGCGCTTCTTCGACGCGCCGTCGTTCTCGCACGAGGCCGCGAGCGCGACGAGCGCGAAGACGGCGAACGCCGCCGCCAGTCGCCGCGCCTGTGACTTGAGGGGGACTCTCGGAAGCATGGCGTTAAAGAACTCCTCCGGGCGCCATTCTACACGAACGCCCGGGACGGCGGCACGCGCCGTCGTCGTTCCCTGAGGATGAAAATGGCAGGGACTAAACCCTGTCGGATTCTTCTTCGGGACTGGTCGTGCCCGGCGGCGAGTCTTCGGGCTGGGGCGGCGCCTCTTCGGCGGGGACGGCGTACTCTTCGTTGGCCCAGGCGCCGAAGTCGATGAGCTTGCAGCGCTCGGAGCAGAAGGGGCGGTAAGGGTTGCCCTCGTAGGTCGTGGGGCGGTGGCAGATGGGACACTTCATAGAGACGTAAACCGTTAACCGTCAACCGTGAACAGTGCGGCCGGGGCGACGGCCGTTGTTAACGATTGGCGTTTGACGATTCACGTCTCGTCAGACGATGGCCGGCGCCGCGGGCGTCTTGATTAAGATTTTTCTGTCTACGAAGTCGATGATACCGGCGCGCTTGAGCGCGTTCAAGCGGACGGTGACGCTCTCGCGGGTGGAGCCGACGATGGAGGCGATCTCGCGGTGCGGGAGCGGCAGGTCGATGAGCATGCCCTCGGCCTCGGGGCGGCCGTAGCGCTCGCAGAGGTCTGCGAGGAGCTTGTCGAGGCGCGCCGGGATGGCGTCTAAGGCGAAGTCGGCGACGCGCCGCTCGGCCCGAGATAGTCGTTGACCAACCATGCGGAAGGTGTAATCATAAAGCTCGCGGCTCGCCGCCATCCCCTCCCTGTAAACCCCCGCGGGAATTCTGAGCAGGCGCGCCTGCTCGTAGGCGACGGCGCACTTCTCGCGCACCCCCGCCGAGTAGAGCGACGACTCGCCGAAGAGCGCCCCCGCCCCCACGATGTCGATGACGGCCTCGCGCGCCGTCACGTCGTCGATGAGACAGATTTTGGCCCGGCCGCGCGCGATGCAGTAGAGCGCGTCGGCCGTGTCGCCGGTGCGGTAGATGAATCGGCGGCGGCGGTAGTCCACGGCCTCCGAGCCTTCGGCCAGGAGCGCGAGCGTCTCTTCCGAGAGGCAAGAGCCGATCTCGGAGTAGCGCAGGATTTCGGCACGCTCGGCCGCGGAAAGGTCGCTGGCGCGTCGGTGTGACATGAAGGGGGAACCTCTTTTAGGGGGTCGGGAATTCGAAGAGCCTGTGTGTGCGCGGCTCCCGCAGTCACGCGCAGTCTGCGACCGGAGGCGGGGCGAAACCCCGGAAACCTGCTTGACCGTAGTGGGAGTAAAGCGGACGCGGGTGCCGCAAATGCTGCGAGGTAAAGCTAAATTTTAACCCGTTATTCGATGAGGAAAAGTTAACCGACGTAACAAACTCAGGTAACTATCCCTTGAATTAGCGGGCACAATAGCACGAAGACCCGGGGGGCGCAAGGACTGTTTTTTAATTTATGACCACCAAGCTCAACGTGCTCGTCGTGGACGACGAGCCCGACAAGCGGCTGCTGCTGGCCTTCGCGTTGGAGAACGAGGGCTACGAGGTGCACACGGCCGTGGACGGCGTCGCCGGCCTCGCGGCCGTCGAACTCTACCAGCCCGACCTCATCGTCACCGACGTGATGATGCCGCGCATGGATGGCTACGAGATGATCCGCCGCGTGCGCGCCAACCCGCAGACCAAGTTCATCCCCGTCATCATCCAGTCGGCCGCGCGCATCGAGGGGCGCGACGTGCGGCTCGGCTCGGAGCTGGGCGCGCTCGGGTATTTGACCGACCCGACCGACCTCGACCTGCTGCGGGCGCGTGCGCGGACGCTGCTTGAGCTGAAGCAGTACCTCGACTCGTGCCAGGAGGCCGCGTTCACGGATCACCTGACGGGGCTCGCCAACCGCCGCCGCTTCGAGCGCCAGCTTGAGCGCGAGGTGGCGCGCACCGAGCGCTACAGCCGCCCCTTCTGCCTCCTGCTCGTGGACATCGACAACTTCAAGGACGTGAACGACACCCGCGGGCACGACGCGGGCGACGAGACGCTCCGCCGCGTGGCGAACGCCATCCAGTCGGGCACGCGCGGCATCGACACCGGCGCGCGCATCGGCGGCGACGAGTTCGCCGTCATCCTCCCCGAGACCGACCTCGCCCGCGGCCTCGAAGTGGCCGAGCGCCTGCGCGCAGAAATCGCCGCGCTCGACTCAGGCCCCGCGGGGCGCATCACCGCGAGCCTCGGCGTGGCCGAGCTGCCCGCCTGCGCGCGCACGGGCGACGAGCTGCGCGCCGCGGCCGACGCCGCGCTCTACGAGGCCAAGCGCGGCGGCCGCGACCGCGCCGCCCCTGCCCCCGTCTCGGAGAACCCCGCGCCGGCACTGGGCGTATCATAGGGAATGATGAATGACGAGTGGTTAATGATGAATATGACGCTACTTGAATTCTCTTAACTCATCACTCATCATTCATCGTTCATTATTTCAGGAGTAATTATGGCCGACTACCGAGACAAGCTTGACGAGTGGCGCGAGGCGGCGCGGCGCAAGGCGCGTGACCTGGACGAGAAGTACAACATCCGCGAGCGCGTCGAGGATGGCGCGCGCGCGGCGGGCGAGGCCGCCAAGCGCGGCGCCGACGCCGTCAAGACCGGCGCCGACCGCGCGCGCGAAGAGGCCGGGCGCCTCGGCGAAGATTTCGACCTGAACGAGCACGTCGCCGACGCGCGCGAGCGCACGAAGGAGGCGCGCGAGCAGGCCGCGCGTGCGGCCGAGGAGGCCGCGCGACTCGCGCGCGAGGTCGGCGGTCGCATGCGCGAGGCCGGGCAGAAGGCGGGCGAGCGCGCCGAAGACCTTCTCGGCGGCGCGAAGAAGTATTACAAGGGCGCGGCGCGCGCGGCCGGCGCGGGCGCGCGCTTCGCCGGCTTGAGCCTGCGCGCGACGCGTCTGACCGCGGCCTCGACCGCGGGGCTCTACCGCGCGTACGACTGGGCGCGGCAGAACCCGAAGCAGGCCATCGTCGTCACGCTCTCGCTCGCCGCGGGCGTGCGCGCGGGCGCCTCGTTCCCGGGCCTCGACGGCTTCCTCCTCGGCGCGCACCCGCACTGGCTCACGCACTCGGCGCTGCCCGTCTGGGCCGTGCGCAAGGCGAGCCAGAAGTTCGACGAATACCTGCGCGAGCGCGAGCGCCTCGTCGCCGCGGGCGAGCTGGACGAGGCCGACCGCAAGCGGGTCGAGTTCGAGCGCAAGTTGGCGCGCTACGTCGGGGCGCCGCTGCTCGGCGCGTTCAGCTGCGCCGCGGGCGTGACGATGATGGCGCAAATCTTCCAGCCCGGGACGGTCGTCGGCGCCCCCGTCAGCTGGCTCATCGGCGGCAACCCTCTGCTCTCCGGCGTCTGGCTCTTCGGCAACGGCGTCATCTGTATCCAACAAGGCTACAAGTTCTTCATGATCGCTTTGAAGGACGTGGAGGCCGCCGAGCGCATCGTCAGAGAAATTAAAGGAATGTTGCCCGCGGCCGCCGCGGGCTGAGAGAAGAATAATTCCCGCGCGGCATCGAGCGGTGGCGGCTGCGTCAAAGGAGGCTTTGACGCAGCCGCCACCGCTTTATTTGATAGTTATCGGGAACGGGAGGAAGGAGAGGGCGAAGACGAGGAGCGTGAGGAGCGCGACGAGTTGGCGGGCGGCGCCGAGTTGGTCGCGGTCGTCGAGCGGCTGCGGGTGCGGCATGCGCAGCATGACGAAGAGGAGGATGACGTAGAGGGCGCCGCTCGGCACCCCGTGCCAGAGCCAGCCGAGCGGGGTGAGCGTCAGCATCGAGAGGAAGGCGAAGCGCCCGGCCCACCAGTGCACGCGCCGGCCGAGGACGGAGTAGACGGCGTGGCCGCCGTCGAGCTGCCCGACGGGCAGGAGGTTCAGGCTCGTCACCAGCAGCCCGATCCACGCCGCGAGGTAGAAGGGGCTCTGCTCGATCCCCGGCAAGTCCTTCACGCCGAGCGGCCCGGCCAGCAGCCGCAGCAGCAGCGGGTCGTTGAAGATTAAGGTGGCCGCGCCTTCGGGCGCGGGCGGCAGCGCCACCGCCGGCCTGGCCGTCAGCAGCGCGGCACAGGCGACGGGGATGATGACGAGGAAGCCCGCGAGCGGGCCGGCCACGCCGATGTCGAAGAGCGCGCGGCGCGAGGGGATCGGCGACTTGATCTTGATGAACGCGCCGAGCGTGCCCGCCATGAACGGCGGCGGCATCGGGATGAAGTACGGGAGCGTGGCGTCCACGCCGTAGCGCCGGCAGGCGACGTAGTGCCCCGACTCGTGCGCGAGCAGGATGGAGAGGAGCGCGGCGGCGAACTTCAGCCCCTCGACGATGAACCGCGGGTGCGCGTAGGCGTGCGCGGCCTCGGCCGCCAGCGCGAGCGCGAAATACTTCGGGATGAAGGCGAGGTAGTCGAGCGGCGTCGCGGGCGCCGCGACTTGCGGCTCGGCGACGGCGGACGAGAGCGCGAAGCTGACGCCGGCCCAGGTCATCGTGAGCGCCGTCAACAGGAAGAAGGCCGAGTGCTTCCACCACTCGCGCGCCGTCGGCCGCGCCGACACGCGCAGCCCCGCCGCCGCCGACCGGCCGCGCGCCACAAACGTCGGTACTTCACGGACTGATTCAGACATGAAGGTCAGATGTCAGATGTCAGACGCCGGATGCTAGTTCAGAGCAATCACTAACATCCGGCGTCTGACATCTCGCATCTACTCGGTGGGGCGGCCGGCCGCGTCGGCGGATGCTTCGGGGGCTTCCGTGTCGTGGATGTCGTCGTCGTGCTCGGCGTCGAAGCCGTGCGCCTGTAGCTCCTTGCCCGGCTTGAAGCGGATGGTCTTGCCCGAGGGGATGGCGACCTCCTCGCCGGTGCGCGGGTTGCGCCCCACGCCGCGCTTGCGCGGCTTGACGACGAAGACGCCGAAGCCGCGCAGCTCGATGCGCTCGCCGCGGGCGAGGGCCTCCTTCATCGAATGGAAGAGGGCGTCCACGGCCTGCTCGGCCTTCATCTTGGGCACGCCCGTCCGCTCGGCCACGCGGTTCACGATGTCGAGTTTGATCACTGCTCTACGGCCTCCGCTTCCATGTCCGCGAAATCTCGCGGGAGAGGATTTGTCTAAGGGCGACAACAGTTTACGTCCGCGATAATAGAGAGGCGCGGCGACGGCTGTCAAGGTTTGACAAGGCCGGGGGCGGCGGCTAACCTCGGTCGGAGGGCGGCCCCGCGCCCCTTTAGAGATAAAGCCATATGCTCCTATTAGGCAAGAAGAACAGCCGCGTGCCCGCGTTCGGCGACGTGCAGGCGGACGACGACCGCGACATAGAGGTGCGGCGCCTGCGCGACGAGTCGCGGACGCACTTCTGGGGTGAGGCGCGCCTCCTCTTCCGCGACCTCGTCTTCGCGCTGATGATCATGGCGCTCGTGCTCGTCTTCGTCGCGCAGCCGGTGAAGGTCGAGGGCACTTCGATGCTCCCGCGGCTGCACGACGGCGAGCGCATCTTCGTCAACAAACTCATCTACTACGGCCTGCCCGAGCTGGAGCGCGGCGACATCGTCGTCTTCTGGTTCCCCAACGACCCGACGAAGAGCTACATCAAGCGCGTCATCGGCCTGCCGGGCGAGACCGTGCAACTGAGGGCCGGCCGCATCTTCGTCAACGGCAAGGAACTGGAGGAGCCCTACCTCGAACACGCGCTCAACGTCGCCGCCGCCGACGAGCCGCCCACCTACGTCAAGCCGCACTACTACTTCGTCATGGGCGACAACCGCGACAACTCGTCGGATTCGCGCATGTGGGGGCTCGTCCCCGAGAAGTACATCTACGGCAAGGCGCTCTTCCGCTACTGGCCCCTCTCGCAGGCCGGCGTCATCCGCCACGAGACCAACTACCCCGGCATCCCCACCCACCACACGGAAAGGTTCGACCCGGAGGAGTAGGAGAAAACGATAGGCAGTAGGCGTTTAGGGGAAGGGAGCCGGGGGCGGTCGGCCTCCGGCTGATTTTGTCTTGAGCCCTGACGCCGCGCCCGACGGATTTGATATTTCGCGCGCGAGATTGCAAACTAACTGCCTACTGCCGACGCCTACTGCCCGCTGTTCTATGGACTGGCTGAGACCTTTGCTGATGATGTTCTACGCGCCCGCGCGCGGGATGGCGGAGGTGCGCGACCGCGCGCCGCTGGGGCGGGCGGCGCTGCTGGCGCTGCTGGCGCAGAGCGCGCACGGGCTGTGCGGGCTGTGGCCGGCGCTGGCGGGGGCGGTCGGGGTGGCCGGGATGACGTTCGCCACGCTCATCGGCTCGGCGGGGCTGATGGTGGTGCTGGCGGCGATCTTCGTCCCGGCGGCGGTCTTCTGCGCCAACCTGCTCGAACGCCGCGGCAGCTACGGGCTCGTCCTGCGGCAGGAGTACGCGGCGACCCTCTCGTGCGTCTTCTACGCGCTGGCCGCCGTGAGCCTGCTCGGGGTGCTCTTCGTCGCGCTCGGGCGCGCGTCGGGCTTCTCCGCCGCCTTCCAGGAGAGCTACCGCGAGGCGCTGGCCCTCGCGCAGGAGCGCGGGCAGGTGGCGCCCGAGGCCGTGCCGCTGATGGGCAACATGCAGCTCCTGCCGCTGGTCTTCTCCTACGTCGTTATGCTGCCGCTCTTCCTGCTCTGGGCGTGGGCCGGCGTGCGCGAGGTCTTCCGGCTGGGCTGGGGGCGTTCGCTCCTGGCCGTGGTCGGCGCGTCGGTCGCCGTGATGCTCGCGTCGCCGGTGCTGCCGCTCATCAGCGTGGTGCTCGGGTCGCCGTTCCTGCTCCTGCTGCTCTTCTTCGCGGTGCGCTCCTACGTCGTCGAGGCGCAGCGGACGCAGCGGGCACGCGCCTCTTTCCGGCAGAACCTCGAAGCCGCGACGCTCAACCCGGCCGACGCCTCGGCGCACTACAACCTCGGGCTCCTGCACCAGCAGCGGAAGGAGTACGCCGAGGCGCGCGCGCGCTTCCTGCGCGCCGTCGAGATCGACCCGGCCGAGGCGGACGCGCACTACCAGCTCGGCCGCATCGCGCGCGCCGAAGGCCGTCTGCCCGAGGCCATCCAGCACTTCGGCGAGGTCGTCGCGCGCGACGAGGCGCACGCGCAGCACGAAATCTGGCGCGAGGTCGGCGCGACCTATCTCGCCGCGGGGCAGTTCGCGGACGCGCGCGACGCGTTGGAGCGTTTCCTCGACCGGCGCCCCTCCGACCCGGAGGCGCTCTACCTGATGGGGCGCGCGGCCGCGGGGCTCGGCGACGCGCGCGCGGCGAAGCACTGGATGGAGCGCTGCGTCGAGGCCGTGCGCACCGCGCCCGCCTACAAGTACCGCGCCGACAAGCGCTGGCTCAACGAGGCGCAGCAGTTCCTGCGCACGCAGGCTTGAGGGGCTTCTATGTTCAAACGGAGCGTGAACGTGCCTCAGGGCGCGTACCTGTTGGCCGCGATGGCGGGACTCGCGGGGTTGCCGCTCATGTACCTGCTGGCGAACCTCGCGGAGGTGGCGAGTTTCTACTACGGTGAGCCCGTCGCACTGTACGCAGCCGTGGCGCTCCTCGGCCTCGGCTACGCTATCTTGGGCGCGGCTTTCGGATTCCTCTGGCCCGTGGCGTCATGGCGCTGGGGTGTCTGGCTCTGCGCGGGGCCGACCTGTGCCGTCCCCTTCGTCACGTCCGACGCGCGTGTCTTCCTCGCGTGGGCCTTGCTGACGCTGCTGCCGGCCTGCGCGGGCGCCTACGCCCTGGCGCGGGTCAACCGCAGGCGCGCGCGGGCTCAATTGAACGGGGCAACATTCAGCTTATGACGACGAACGAAACGAAACCGGCGCTGCTCGTACTCGAAGACGGCCGCAGCTTCCGCGGGCGCGCGTGGGGCGCCGCGGCGGAGGCGTGCGGCGAGATGGTCTTCAACACTTCGATGTCGGGTTACCAGGAAGTCCTGACCGACCCCTCGTACGCGGGGCAGATCGTGTGCATGACCTACCCGCTCATCGGCAACTACGGCGTGAACCGCGCCGACGAGGAGTCGGCCCGCCCGTGGGTCGAGGGCTTCGTCGTGCGCGAGGCGAGCCGGCTCGCGTCGAACTGGCGCTCGGAGGAGACGCTCGACGCCTACCTCAAGCGCTGGGGCGTGCCCGGCATCGAGCGCGTGGACACGCGCGCGCTCGTCCGGCACATCCGCGACAAGGGCGCGATGCGCGCCTGCATCTCTTCAATCGACCTGGACGAGCGGAGCCTGCTTGAGAAGGCGCGGGCTTCGGCGCCGATGGAGAACCGCGAGCTGGCGAGCGTGGTGACGACCGCGAGCCCTTACGAAATCCCTGCGGTCGGCGAGGAGCGCTTCCACGTCGTCTGCTACGACTTCGGCGTGAAGCGGAACTCACTCAACGAGCTGGCCGCTTTGGGCTGCCGCGTCACGGTCGTGCCGGCCGCGACGCCCGCGCGCGACGTTTTGGCGCTGCGGCCCGACGGCGTCTACCTCTCGAACGGGCCGGGCGACCCCGCTTCGATGACGGAGGTCGTGGAGGAGATCAGTAATCTGGTGAAAGAGGGCGTGCCGACCTTCGGCATCTGCTTCGGGCACCAACTGCTGGGGCGCGCCTTCGGCGGGGAGACCTACAAGCTGCGCTTCGGCCACCGCGGCGGGAACCAGCCGGTCAAAGACCTCTCGACGGGGAGGGTCGAGATCACCTCGCACAACCACGGCTTCGCGGTGCGCGCCGACAGCCTCCCCGCCGAAGTCGAGGTCACGCACCTCAACCTCAACGACGACTGCGTCGAGGGGCTGCGCCACAAGAGCCTCCCCGTCATCTCCGTCCAATACCACCCCGAGGCCGCCCCCGGCCCCCACGACGCCGAACACCACTTCCGCCGCTTCGTCGAGCTGATGAGCGAGAGCGCCGTGCGCTCTTGAAGGCAAGAGGCAAACTTCAAAAGGCAAAAGGCAAAAGTTAAGAGGGCGCTCCCTCACTTTTGCCTTTTGCCTTTTGAAGTTTGCCTCTTGCCTCTTGCCTCAGCTCTGCAAGAGGCTGTCTATCGTCGGGACGAGCGAGACGAAGTCGGAGGTCTTGCTCTTGTAGATTTTGACGCCGGCCTGCGTGGGCCGCCGCTGCCGGTTCGGGCCGGAGCTTTCGAGCGAGAAGAGGAGGACGGGCGTCACGGGGTCTAGCTCGCGGAGCTGTTGGCAGAGTTCGAGGCTGTCGGCGTCGATGTAAGTGTCGTTGAGGATGTAGAGGTCGAAGCGGTCGGTCGCGGCCACCTTCAGGCACTCGGCGGCCGTCTGCACGGACTCGACCTCGTAACCCTTGCGCGTGAGCATGAGGGCGATCAGGTCACCCACGTCCTTGTTCGACTCGGCGCACAGAATGCGCCTCTTGCCTTCAGACATGCGGACACACCCCGACGAGAGAGAGCGCGGAAGCGTTATTCGCGAGGGGGCTGTAAAACAAGGGGGACTTAAATGTAAACGCGCGGGCGCCCTCAGTCAAGGCTCCCCGTCTTCCGACGCGGGAAGGGATTGCCCGACCTGCCCGAGAGGATGGAGTTGACGGTCGAGACGATATCGAAGAGGTCTTGGGGCTTGGTGAGGTAGGCGGTGGCGCCGGCTTCGAGCGCCAGCTCGCGGTCGCGGCGGAACGCCTGGGCCGAGAAGAAGAGGATCGGCGTCTCGGGCGTCATCTCGCGCAGGCGCTTGCAGAGCTGGAGCGCGGTGCCGTCGATGTAGTCGTCGTCCACCATGTAGAGGTCGAACCGGCCGTCGCCGACCAGCCCGACGCACTCGGCGATGGTGCCGGCCGAGACGACCTCGTGCCCCTGGCGTTCGAGCAGGATGGTGATGAGCCGGCACGTGTCTTCGTGCGGCTCGGCGCAAAGGACGCGTCTGCGGGGGGAAGACGGCATCGGGGGAAAACTCCTTAACTGTCCTTTGTTCGCAGTTGCTACGGGCGGCCTGAGAAAAGTCGAGTCGGTGAAGACTGAGACTCTAACGCCGGCCGGCCTCCGGGGTCTGTACGGGGTAAAACACTCTCGTCGGGGCCGGCTCTGGACGGCAGACATTAAGCCTCAAACCAAAAAATTTAGCAACTTAAATTCTTCGGCCCGGGCGGCGCCTACTGGGCGGGCGAAGGCGCGGCCGAGTCGGGGGTCTCGGCCGTCTGGGTCGCCGTCGCCGGGCCGTCGGCGGACGCGGCGCCGGGGGGCGTCTCGGCCGGGCGGAGGAGTTCCGCGACGATGCCGGAGCTGCCGCGGTGTTCGAGCCAGTGGCGGTAGGTGACGGTCAAGACCGCGATGACCGGGATGGCGAGGAAGATGCCGGCCACGCCCGCCAGCTCGTGCCCGGCGAGGATGGCGAGGATGACGGCCAGCGGGTGGAGGTGGATGCCCGACCCGATGATGCGCGGGTAGAGGACGTAGTCCTGCACGATGCGCAGCACGGCGAGGAAGAGGAGGACGGCGAGCGCCTTCGTCCCCGAGTCGAACCCGGCGACGGTGCCGGCGAGGGTGGCGACCACCACGGGGCCGAGCAGCGGGATGAACTCGAGCATCCCGGCGACGAGCCCGAGCACCAGCGCGTAGCGCAGGCCGAGGACGGCGAAGGCCGCGGTGCAGATGCTGCCGATGAGGAGGCACGAGATGAGCTGCGCGCGGATGTAGGCGGCGAGCGTCGAGTTGATGTCCTGGAACAGCTCGTCGCCGCGCCAGCGGATGCGCCCCTGCGGCAGCATCATCAGGGCCGAGCGGCGGAAGCTGTCGGCGTCCTTCAAGAAGAAGAAGGCGAGGATTGGGATCAGCACGAGGTAGGGCAGGTAGCCGAGCAGGTTGACGGCGCTCGAAAAGCCCTCGCCCGTGACGTAGCGGCCCACGTCGCCGATGGCGTCCGAGACGGTCTTGTTCGCCGTGTCGCGCACCGAGGGCGGCAGGTTCAACTGCTCGAAGAGGCCGTTGAGCCGCTTGGCCCGTTCGCGCGCGTTCGTCAGGTAGCCGGGCGCCTGCTGCGCCAACTCGCCCAACTGCGTGCCGACGCGCGGCGTGAGTACCCACGCGCCCAGGCCGAGCGAGCCGAAGATGGCGACGTAGACGACGGCGATGGCGGCCGTGCGCGGCAGAAGCCGCGGCTCGCCCTGGCGGTCGCGCCGGGCGAGACCTTTCCGCACCAGCTCGATGAGCGGCGCGATGAGGTATGCGAAGAAGATGGCGAGGACGACGACGAGCAGCACGCCCGTCAGCGCGTAGAAGACCCAGCGGACGGTCTCGAAGAGGTAGTAGATGACGAGGACGAGCACCGCGACCCAGAGCACCGAGCGCGAGGCGAGCCGCAGCACGAGGCGCGCGCGCCGCTCGGTGAGCGCGAGCGCGGCGGACGCCTCCTCGTCTTCGCTCAACTCGGGCCGGACGATTGTCTTCTGTTCTGCCAAAGCCTGCCGCCCTCCGCCCGCGCGGGGTTCAGGAGCTTCCGTGACTGTGGGTTCGTGGGACATGCAGCATGATGCTAGGAGGAAAGGCAAAAGGCAAGAGGCAGAAGGCAAAAGGCAAAAGTGGAAGACGAAAGCCGCGCCGTGCGGGCCGCCGTCTTCATTTTTGCCTCTTGCCTTTTGCCTCTTGCCTTAGTTCTCGTAGTCGGAGTAGTCCTCGTCGGCCTCGCGCTCTTTGATGCCGGCGGGCTCCCAGACGAGGCCGCGCCACTCGTCGGTCTCGCCGAGCAGTTGGAGCGCGGCGAGCGGCTGGACGGGGTTGCGCTCCAGCCTGAGTACCTCGGCGACCGCCTCGACCGTGCGCCCCTCGTCGCCGGGGACGATGATGCGGACGCGGCCGCCCACGTCGGGCAGGCGTTCGAGGTGGACGAGCGCGCCCTGCGGGCCGATGTTCTCGGTCTCGCCCTCGACGACGACGTGCTCGCCCGAGCGCTCGTCGTCCCACTCGGCGCGCACGCTGATGTGCACCATGTAGCGCGGCCCTGTGCGCTGCTCAACAAAGCTTGCGGACATCCGGGGCACCTCCGTTCGAAAGGGCGGAATTCTCTCCGCCTATTAATAAAGTGCTAAAGGGGCAGGATTTTGGGAAATGATGAATGATGAGTGATGAATAAAACCAACTTGCCTTTAACTCATCACTCATCATTCATCATTCCTACTCGTCATCTGTCGCGCGCAGCTTCTCAAGCACCGAGAAGTCTTCGAGGGTGGTCGTGTCGCCGTGGGCGGAGCCGGAGGTGGCGATCTCGCGCAGGAGCCGGCGCATGATCTTGCCGGAGCGCGTCTTGGGGAGCGCGTCGGTGAAGCGTATCTCGTCGGGTCGCGCGAGCGCGCCGATCTCTTTGGCGACGTGGCGGCGCAGCTCCTCCTTCAGCTCGTCCGACGCCTTGCGCTCGCCTTCGAGCGTGACGAAGGCGACGATGCCCTGACCCTTCAACTCGTCCGGGCGGCCGACGACCGCGGCCTCCGCGACGGCCTCGTGGGAGACGAGCGCGCTCTCGACCTCCATCGTGCCGAGGCGGTGGCCCGAGACGTTGATCACGTCGTCCACGCGGCCCATGATCCAGAAGTATCCGTCCTGGTCGCGCCGCGCGCCGTCGCCCGCGAAGTAGACGCCGTCGATCTCGGAGAAGTACTGCTTCCGGTAGCGCTCGTCGTCGCCCCAGATGGTGCGGAGCATCGAGGGCCACGGCCGCTTGACGACGAGGTAGCCGCCCTCGTTGGGCTTTGCCTCGACGCCCTCCTTCGACATGACGGCGGCCTCGACGCCGGGCAGCGGGCGCGTGGCCGAGCCGGGCTTGGTCGGCGTCGCGCCCGGCAGCGGCGCGATCATGATGGCGCCCGTCTCTGTCTGCCAGAAGGTGTCCACGATGGGGCAGCGGCCCTTGCCGATGATCTCGCGGTACCACATCCACGCCTCCGGGTTGATGGGCTCGCCGACGGTTCCGAGGAGACGTAAAGACGAGAGGTCGCAGCGCAGCGGCCAGTGCTCGCCCCACTTGATGAAGGCGCGGATGGCGGTGGGCGCGGTGTAGAAGATGTTGACGCCGTGGCGCTGGATGATGTTCCAGAACCTGTCCGGCTCGGGATAGTTGGGCGCGCCCTCGTACATCAGCACCGTCGCGCCGTTCGAGAGCGGCCCGTAGACGACGTAGCTGTGGCCCGTCACCCAGCCGATGTCGGCCGTGCACCAGTACACGTCCTTGTCCTTGAGGTCGAAGACCCACTTGGTCGTCAGGTGCGTCTGCAAGAGGTACCCGGCCGTCGTGTGCAGGATGCCCTTCGGCTTCCCCGTCGTCCCGGAGGTGTAGAGGATGTAGAGCGGGTGCTCGCTGTCGAGTTCTTCCGCCGGGCAGTTGTCCGAGACGGCTTGCATGATCTCGTGCCACCAGTAGTCGCGCCCCATCTGCATGTTGATCTTGCTGCCCGTCCGCTTGAAGACGATGCAGGTCTTGACGGTCGGCGTCTTCTTCAGAGCCTCGTCCACGATCTCTTTGAGCCGCACCTCTGAGCCGCGGCGGTAGCCACCGTCGGCCGTGACGACGAGCTTGCAACCCGCGTCGTTGATGCGGTCGATGAGCGCCTGCGAGGCGAAGCCGCCGAAGATGACCGAGTGCGGGGCGCCGATGCGCGCGCACGCGAGCATCGCCACGGCCAGCTCGGGCACGAGCGGCATGTAGAGCGCGACGCGGTCGCCCTTCTCGACGCCCGCGCGCTTGAGGACGTTGGCGAAGCGCGAGACCTCGCGGTGCAGCTGGCCGTAGGTGAGCGTGCGCTGCTCGCCCGGCTCGCCCTCCCAGACGATGGCGGCCTTGTTGCGCCGCCACGTCTGCAAGTGGCGGTCGAGGCAGTTGTACGCGGCGTTGATCTTCCCGCCGACGAACCACTCGGCGTGCGGCGGCTCCCACTTCAAGACCGTCTCCCACTTCCTGAACCAGTGCAGCTCCGCCTCGGCCATCCGCGCCCAGAAAGCCTCGGGCGCGTCCGACGCCTCGCGTCTGAGCGCCTCCAACTCTTCCAGAGACTTCACGTGCGCCTGCGCGGCGAACTCCGGCGGCGGCGGGAAGACGCGCTCCTCGTGCAGGACGGATTCGATGTTGGTCGTGGCTGAAGACATACCCTGCTCGTACCTCTCAGAATATCTATGGCGGTATGGCTGCCTTGTGTACCAGAAACCGCCCCGCGCGGCAAGGCTCGCGCCGCCCCGCCACTTTTAATCTTGATTTGATTTCGCCGGGTGATATAACTACCGCCGCCCGGCGGTTAGGCTTTGGGGAGGCGTGGCGAGAGGTGGCGGGGAACGGAGGTGGGTTGTGTCAGGGATGGAGTGGGCTTCGATAGAAGGTTCGCCGGCGAGGGAACTCTTTAGGGGCATCCGGCTGCGCACCCTTTGGGAAGGCGAGGGCGGGGCGAAGGCGCAGGTGTTGGAGATGGAGCCGGGCACTTGTTGGGAGGGGTTGGACGTGCACGAGCCGGGGCCGGAGGAGGTGTTCGTCGTCTCGGGCGTCTTCAACGACGGCGTGCGCGACTACCCGGCCGGGTCTTTCATCCACGCGCCGGCGGGCTCGTCGCACGTCCCGCAGTCTCGGACGGGCTGCGTGCTGTTCGTCTTCTACCCCGAAGGCTGAAGGTCGATGAGGGTCTTAAAGGGGAGGGTGGTGACGGGCGTCGGGAGCTTCTCCTTCTGGATAGAGAAGCTGCACGACTATTACTTTGAGAAGACCGGCATGCGGCTCTTCCCGGGCACGTTGAATCTTGAGCTGGACGAGCCGTTCGAGCTGCCGCCGGGGCGCGCGCGTTTGGAGGCGTGGGAGTACGGCGGGACGGTCTCGGTCAGCATCGTGCCGTGCAAGGTGTTCGACCGCGCGGCCGTCATCCTGCGGACGGACAGGGACGACGCGGAGCCCGGGTCGAGGAAGATTATCGAAGTCGCCTGCGAGGTGAAGCTGCGGGAGCGGCATCAACTACGGGACGGGGACTGGGTGGAGGTCGCGGTCGCGGATTAGAGACGACGCGAGAGATTGATCGACATGCGCGCGGCGGCGATACAACTGCGGCCCGTCATCGGCGACATCGACGCGAACCTGGCGGCCTGCGAAAAGCTCGCCGACGCGGCCGCCGTCGAGGGCGCGGAGTGGATCGTCCTGCCGGAGTTCTTCACGACCGGCGTCGGGTTCTTGCCCGAGCTGGCGGAGCGTTCGCTGCCGCCGGACGGGGCCGCGACGCGGCTGCTGTTGAGGCTCGCGCGGAGACACGGGGCGGTGGTCGGCGGCTCGTTCCTGTGCCTGGACGCCGACGGTGAGGTGCGCAACGCCTTCCTCCTCGTCACGCCCGAAGGCGTCGCGGGCCGCCACGACAAGGACATCCCGACGATGTGGGAGAACTGCTTCTACGTCGGCGGCACGGACGACGGCCTGATCGAGTTGGGCGGACTGACGGCGGGCGTCGCCCTGTGCCAGGAGTTCAACCGCACGCGGACGGTCGCGCGCCTGCGCGGGAAGGCAGACCTCGTCGTGGGCGGTTCGTTCACCTGGGGCGCGCCGGCGTGGATGCCCTTTCGCGGCCGCCTACAGAGTTCGATAGAGCGCTACACCGACTGGGCGCCGCGCTTCGCGCGCCTCGTCGGCTGCCCCGTGGTCGAGGCGACGCACTGCGGCCGCATGCGCTGCAAGACGCCTTGGCTGCCGCTGCCGTATGAGACGGGCCTCGGCGGCGGCGCGATTGTCTGCGACGCGGCCGGCCGCGTCCTCGCGCGCCGCGCCGCGGAGGAGGGCGCGGGCGTCGCGGTGGCGGAGATCGAGGTTGGACGAATTAAAGCCGGCGAAGGCGAGCCGGAGGGCTTCTGGATTCAGGAGCTCGACCCTTTGTCGAAGGCCGGCTGGCACCTGCAAGGCTGGCACGGCCGCCGCTGGTACCGGCGCCACGTCGCGCCGTCAGGCGTAATGTTGACTAAGGATGAAAGGGAGGGCGGTTGATGGGGACGCAGATTGACGTGAGGGTGGCCGCGAAGGGCGGGAAGTATCTGGGCGACGACATCGGCGGGGCGCTCGTCACCGTCGAAGACGTGCGGACGGGCGAGCTGCTGGCGGAGGGGAGGACGGCCGGCGGGTCTGGAGTGTCCGACCTGATGAGCCTCTGCGTGACGCGCGCGGAGGTTTTGACGGTCGAGGGCGCGTCGGTCTTCACGGCCACGCTCGAACTGGACGGGCCGCGGCTCATCCGTGTGACGGCCTACGGGCCTCTGGCCGCGCAGGGTGCGGCCAACACGGCCTCGCTCACACAGTGGGTCGCGCCGGGCAGGGACGTGAACGGCGGCGCGCAGGGCGGCGGGTTCCTGCTTGAGATTCCCGGGCTCCTGGTGCAGATTTTGAACCCGCCCACGCACTTCCTGCCCGCGCCGGGCCAAGCGCCCGCGCAGTTGGAGATCAGGGCCAACGTGACGATGATGTGCGGCTGTCCCATCGGTGTGAAGCCGTGGGAGCCTTCGCTGTTCGAAGTGTCCGCGTCAATCAAGTCGGGGGAGACATACGCCGTCGAGTTCCCGCTCGCGTTCGACGCGGAAGCCCCGTACGGCGCGCCGAGCCAGTTCAAGGCGCTGTGGGACGTGCCGCCGAACACTTCGGGGCAGTCGGAGATATACGAGATCAACGTCACGGCCTTCCAGCAGTTGACGGGGAACACGGGCGTTGACAGGGCGACGCTCATCATCCCTGTGCCGCCAGCAACGCCCGGCACGCAGGACTGACGCGGGCCGCGGCCCGCCGTGTCTGTCGAGATGAAGAAGGACGAAGAGGGAAGGGTCGAGGTCTTCTTCTACGGCCTGTTCATGGACGAGGCCGTCCTGCGGGAGAAGGGCTTGCGCCCGTCGGGCCGGCGGGTGGCGTCGGTCGAGAACTTCCGCCTCGCCGTCGGCGAGCGCGCGACGCTCGTGCCCTGCGCGGGCGGCGAGGCGCACGGCGTCCTCTACTCGCTGACGCACGGCGAGGTGGACGCGCTCTACTCGGAGGACTCCGTCAGCGCCTACCGCCCCGAGGCGGTCTGCGCGCAACTGGCCGACGGCACGTTCGTCCCCGCCCTCTGCTTCAACCTCCCCACGCCGCCCGCGCCCGGCGAGCGCAACCCCCTCTACGCGTCGAAGCTCAGAGAACTCGCCGCGCGCCTCGGCCTTCCCGCCAACTACGTCTCTTCCATCCGGTAACGCTAATAATGGTTGAGCTGCCTTTTTCAATATGAGCACCTTAGAAACAATAACGGCGCTGATTTTCCTGCCCTCTTCTATTGTCGCTGGAGTTGTATTTATATTAAGGAAGTTCTTTGAACAATCTCTTGCACGAGATTTAGAGCGGTACGGTGCTAATCTTAAGGCTGAATTTGAGCATTCAAGGCTCCGGCTAGAAAATGATCTTCAGACAAAATTTTTTGAGTTTCAGACGAAGTTCTCGCTGTATCACCAGAAACAGGCCGAAGTGATAGAAGAGTTGTATGTGATGTTGTGTGAAACAGAATGGACTGTGTCGGGATTGGTTTCACCTGTTCAGGGTAACGATAAAAGGTCAGTTAAAGAAAGAGTTGCTGAGGCAGACGAAATGTTTGTAGCTCTTGCGCGTTTCTTCGGCAAAAAGCGCATTTATCTTGCTAATGATGTATGCCAAAAAATGGATACAATCCTTAACGCTATGCGTAAATCTGTCGTGCAATTTAGTGTTGGTCAAATGGAACCAAGCGGCACGGTATCTGATATGCGAATGTGGGCAGAGGCATGGAAAGTAATGGATGAAGAATTCCCTCCTTTGAAAGAAGCTCTTGAGCATCAGTTTAGAGAAATCCTGTCTGCTTTACCGAACAGCGCAGCACCCCGAGTCATTTCACCCGACCGCCCTCAGCTTGCCTCTAATGAACATACTGTGGGAGCTTCTGTGCTGCCGCCGTCAGGCAGCAGGTGAATGTAATTCCGGCGATATATCTTCCCGACTATGTGTGCGGGACAAACGCCTGAGCCGCGCTTTATAATCCGCACGCTCTCCGGCCGGAACATTCAGACTAACAGTAGGAACCGACGATGAATAGATTGCCGCGCGCCTTCATTCTCCTCTGCCTTGTCGCCTTAGCCCTGCCCTTCGCCGCGCCGCTCGCCGCGGGCTCTTCCCCGAAGAGGCAGGCGCCCGCCCCGCAGGCGAGTCCGACGCCGGTGAGGGATGAGAAGTTGTGGCGGCGGGCGTTGGCGTTGCAGAAGCGGGCGATTGTGGTGGACGGGCATAACGACATCCCGACGATTATGGCGGATGAGGATTATGACATCGGCGTGTCGTCAGTCGGGAAGTACCACACGGACATCGCGCGTTTGAAGCAGGGGGGGATGACGGGGGAGTTCTTTTCGATCTACGTGGACAGGCAGTACGCGACGCCGGAGTGGGTGGCGAAGAACTACACGACGCAGGGCGGGTCGGCGCGGCGCGCGCTGGACTTGATTGACGTCAGTTACAGGATGATCGAGAAGTACCCGCAGGATTTGATGCTGGCGACATCGACCGCCGACATCCGGCGCGCGAAGAAGGAGGGCAAGGTCGGCGTGCTGATGGGCATCGAGGGCGGGCACGCCATCGAGAACTCCCTGCCGGCGCTGCGCGAGTTCTACCGCCTCGGCGTGCGCTACATGACGCTGACGCACAACAACACGAACGAGTGGGCCGACGCGTGCTGCGACACGGCGCGGCACGGCGGGCTCTCGGACTTCGGCAAAGAGGTCGTCGCCGAGATGAACCGCCTGGGGATGCTCGTGGACGTGTCGCACGTGTCGGACGAGACGATGTCGGACGTGCTCGACGTGTCGAAGGCGCCGGTCATCTGCTCGCACTCTTCGGCGCGCGTCTTCTCGAACCACAAGCGGAACGTGCCGGACGAACTCCTGAAGCGCATCGCGCAGAACGGCGGCGTCGTGATGGTCAACTTCTACCCGGCCTTCCTCGACGAGAAGGTGCGCGTCGCCGGACTCGAACGCGACGAGAGGCTGAAGGCGCAGCACGCCGCGCTCCGCGAGCAGTTCAAGGACGACCCGAAGCGCCTCGACGAGGAGTCGAAGAAGCTC
Organism: Acidobacteriota bacterium; assembly: GCA_019242475.1. Lineage (GTDB taxonomy): Bacteria > Acidobacteriota > Blastocatellia > Pyrinomonadales > Pyrinomonadaceae > QHXN01. Next base: position 25,027 of record JAFAVK010000086.1, read on the forward strand.
GACGACGCCAACCCCATCCCGAACACGACGCTCTCGATGCTCGTCGATCATATCGAACACATCGCGAAGGTCGCCGGCATCGACCACGTCGGCCTCGGCTCCGACTTCGACGGCGTGCCGAACCTGCCCGAGGGCATCAGAGACGTGTCCGACCTGCCGAACATCACCTACGAGCTTTTGCGGCGCGGACATTCGGACGAGGAGGTGCTCAAGATACTCGGCGGCAACTTCATGCGCGTCTTCGCGGAGGCCGAGCGCGTCGCCGCCGTCGAGCGGCGCAAGATCAGCGGCGAAGGCAGTCTGCGCCGCCTCAAGTAAAAGCAGTAGTCAGTAGGCTCCGCTTTGCGGAAGTTGAGGATGAGTGCCGGAGGGTTAGGGCGTCGAAGTTTTTCTACTGTCTACTCTCAAATAAAATGAGGCGCGCGGGCCAACGCCCGCGCGCCTCTTGATTTTAACGATCTGCTGTGGCGTTAGCGCCCGCCGCCCGAGCCGCCGCCCGAAGAGCTGCCGCCACCGGAGCCGGACGAGCTGCCGCCGCCGCCCGAGCCGCTCGACGAGCCGCCGCCGCCGGTGCCGCCGCCGCCGCCCGAGCTGCTGCCGCCGCCACCGCCGGAGGAGCCGCCGCTCCCACTGCCCGAACCACCGCCCGAACCGCCGGAGCTGCCGCCGGACGAGCTTCCGCCGCCACCACCACCGGAGGTGCTGCCGCCCGAAGAGCTGCCGCCACCGGAGCCGGACGAGCTGCCGCCGCCGCCCGAGCCGCTCGACGAGCCGCCGCCGCCGGTGCCGCCGCCGCCGCCCGAGCTGCCGCCCGAGCTGCTGCCGCCGCCACCGCCGGAGGAGCTACCGCCGCCGCCGCCAGAGGAGCTGCCGCCGCCGCCGCTGCCGCTCGAAGAGCCGCCGCCGCCGCCGGTGCTACCGCCGCCAGTTCCTTCCATGTTGTCTGCCATAAACGCTTCCTCCAAGTGTTGGTGTTGTTCGTTGAAGCCCCGGATGAAACGCGTGAGCTTTTCAAATAGAAGAGACGATGAGATGACCACGCGCATTCATCCGCCATGTTCTGCTTTTGTTCCTTCACCCAACAAACCACATGCCACGCGCGAGCCCACAGCACGCCGCGAGTTTTAGAAGATAAACTCTCTCGCTTTGCCCGGCTTTCGCCAAGCGCTTAACACGCCGTCAAGGATTGGTACCTTTGAGGACAAAATTAAAGTCGTACACGCCCCTCCCTAAAAACATACATTCCGCGCGGCGCGTCTGTCGTCTAACGAACACGAGAACTTGACCACGGACGCGCGTGTTATAATCGAGAATCTTTTAAAGATGGATCGCGCCGGAATATACATCCACGTCCCCTTCTGCCGTTCGCGCTGTTCGTACTGCGACTTCGCCACGGGGACATTCGAAGCCGCGCTCGCCGAGCGTTACGTCGGCGCGCTCGCGCGCGAGATAGAGTCCTTCGAATTCGAAGACGCGCGCACGGACGTTGACACCGTCTACTTCGGCGGCGGGACGCCTTCGCTGCTCACGCCGGCGCAGGTCTCGCGCGTGCTCGAAGCGGTGCGGGGCCGCTTCCGCGTGGACGCGGCCGCCGAGGTGACGCTTGAGATGAACCCCGGCACGGTCACTGCGCCCGGCCTGCGTGCGCTGCGCGCGGCGGGCGTCAACCGCGCGAGCTTCGGCGCGCAGACCTTCGACGACCGCGAGCTGAAGCGCCTCGGCCGCACGCACACCGCCGACGACACGCGCCGCACGTTCGACCGACTGCGCGCCGCGGGCTTCGACAACATCAGCTTCGACCTCATCGCGGGCCTCCCGCGCCAGACGCTCGCGGGCTGGGAGAGGAACCTCGAAGAGGCGCTCGCGCTCCGCCCCGAACACCTCTCGCTCTACCTGCTCGAAGTGCACGAAGGGACGCCGCTCGCCGAGCAGATTCGGCAGGGGCGCTACCCCTCGCCCGACCCAGACCTCGCCGCAGAGATGTACCGCCTGCTGGTCGAGCGCGCGCGCGCCGCCGGCTACGAGCAGTACGAGATATCGAACTTCGGCCTGCCCGGCCGCGAGTCTCGGCACAACTTGAAATACTGGACGGGCGCGCCCTTCTACGGCTTCGGCAACTCGGCCCACTCCTTCGACGGCCGCCGCGCGCGCTGGGCGAACGAGCGCGACGCGCGCGCTTACGTGAAGCTGATTGAAGAGAAGGGCGACGCCGTCGTCTCTCTTGAAGAGCTGGACGAGCGCGGCGCGTCCGCCGAGGCGCTCTTCCTCGGCCTCCGGCTCTTGTCGAAGGGCGTTGACCTCGCCGCGCACCGCGCGCGCTTCCATTCGGACGTGCGCGCCGACTACGCCGCAGACCTCGCGCGCTTCGACGAGGCCGGGCTGATCGAAATCGAAGGCGACGTGCTCCGCCTCACGCCGGCCGGCGCGCTCCTCTCGAACGAGGTCTTCGCCGCCTTCGTCTGAACGCGCTTATGAGATCGATTGACACGGACGTTCGACCGGGAAGCTTTTACCGCTGAGCCACTGACTACTTAAATCATGACCAAGCCATTCATCGTCGCCATCGACGGCCCTTCCGGGGCGGGGAAGTCTACGCTGGGCCGCAGGCTCGCGCGGGAGCTGGGGCTGCTCTACATCGACACGGGCGCGATGTACCGCGCCGTGGCGCTGGCCGCGGCCGCGGCGGGCGTGAAGGACTCGGACGCGGAGGGGCTGACGTGCGTCGCGCACCGCGCGCGCGTCCGGCTCGAAGGCGACCCGGACTCTCTGCGCGTCTTCCTCGACGGGCGCGACGTGTCCGAGGAGATACGCGGCGAGGCGGCGGGGCGCGGGGCTTCGGTCGTCTCGGCCGTGCCGGGGGTGCGGCGCGAGCTGGTGCGGCGGCAGCGCGAGCTGGGCGAGGCGGGCGCGGGCTGCGTGCTCGACGGGCGCGACATCGGCACGGTCGTCTTCCCCTCGGCCGACGTGAAGTTCTTCCTCACGGCCGCCCCCGAGGCGCGCGCGCGCCGCCGGCTCGAAGAGGAGCGCGAGCGCGACGCCGCGCGCGACTTCGAGGAGACGCTCGCCGACATCAACGACCGCGACCTCCGCGACGCCACGCGCGCCGACTCGCCGCTGGCGATAGCCGACGACGCCGTCGTCATCGACACCACCGAACTCTCCGTCGAAGAGGTCTTCGACACGATGCTCCGAACCGTCCGTGACCGACAGCCCGGCGGTTCCCGAAGGGGTGAGGCAGAGGCTTGAACCTTCCTCCGCGAAGGTTCCATAATCACCGCCAGAGGAGAACGCCATGAGCGACAATCCCACGCAAGAGATGCCCGACTCCCGCTCCTTCGAGGAGAGGGTCTTCGCGCGTTTCGACACCTTAGACGTTCGCATGACCACGCTCGAAGACAAAGTAGACTCGCGCCTGCGCGACACGCGGCCGATATGGGAGGCCATGCAGGCGGACTTGGCAAACGTCAAAGATGACTTGGCAAGTGTCAAGAGCGAGGTCAAAGTGATCAGCCGCAACGTCATGTTGTTGCACGAGGACAACCTGCGCATGCGCAGTGATCAACGGGAACTGCGAGAGCGGGTGGAGAAACTCGAATCGCAATCTAGGAGTTAGCCGTTTTCAGACTTGCGAAGGCCACCCGTGAAGTACTCGCGGGCGGCCTTCATTCTTGCAAGAGGCTTTTATGTTCACGGGAATCATCGAGGAGCTGGGGCGCGTGCGTTCTTTGGAGCGGCGGGGCGAGGGCGTGCGGATGACGGTGGAGGCGCGCGTCGTGACGGAGGGGACGGGGGAGGGCGATTCGGTCGCCGTCAACGGCGTGTGTCTGACGGCGCTCGAAGTGCGGCGGGACTCGTTCGCGGCCGACGGCTCGCGCGAGACGTTGCAGCGCTCGACGTTGGGGACTCTGCGCGCAGGCTCCGTCGTCAACCTTGAGCGGGCCGTGACGCCCTCGACGCGGCTCGGCGGGCACATCGTGCAGGGGCACGTGGACGCGCGCGGCCGCTTCCTCTCGGCCGAGGAGCACGGCGGCTCCTGGACGGTGCGCGTCGGCTACCCGCCGGAGCTGGCGCGCTACCTCGTCTTCAAAGGCTCGGTCGCGGTCGAGGGCATCAGCCTCACCGTCGCGGCTTTAACGGATGACCATTTCGAAATTGCCGTCATCCCCAAGACCTGGGCGGTGACCAACCTCTCGCATCTTCGAACCGGCGACGCGGTCAACCTCGAAGCCGACATCATCGCCAAGTACGTCGAGCGCATCCTCTCGGTCGGCGCGCGCCAGGGCGGGCAGGCGCCCGCGCTCACCTTAGAAAAATTGTCGGAGCTGGGTTACAAGTAGGCGCCGCGCGCGTCCGCGGCCGTCGAGGGGACGGAAAAAAAGTCCGTGGGTTCGCGCCGCTTTACAGCGTCTTCAGGCCGGAGAATAATTTCCGAGCCCGAAGGGAGCAGTCCTATGAAGTACAACCCTCGCTTAACTCTCATCTGTAAAAACGCCCTCTTGATCGCGCTGCTGCTCGCCGCCGCCGCGCCCGCCGTCCGCGCCCAGGGCGAGACGTGGGTGCCGTGGACGTTGAGCCCGCAGATGGTTGCCGTGCGCGTCTGGGCTTCGGGCGACCACACGTTCGCCCGCGTCAACCTGACCCTGCCGTCGCCCTGCTACCGCGTCGCGGGCGTCGGCCCGGTCACGCGGCAGGGCAACAACGTGTCGGTGGACTACACGACGGAGCAGTACACGGGCGGCTGCGTGCAGGTGGTCGTCTTCCGCGAAGACTTCTTCGACCTCGGCGCGCTCGAGCCGGGCACCTACACCTTCACGGTCAAGTCGCGCGGCACCGCCGTCGCCAGCGTCACGTTCAACCCGCAACAGATCGCCGAGCACTGGGAGGAGACTTCCGACGTGGCTTCCGTCGGCTTCTCCGTCTGGACGGCCGGCGGGGTCACGTTCACCTCCGTCAGCATCGCCTTCCCCGACGACGGCTACCGGCTCGTCGAATGGCAGGAGCCCGTGCGCTCCGGCAACGACTTCGTCTCGCGCGTCAGGCTCGAACGTTGGACGGGGCACGCCTCGGCGCTCGCGCACCAGGGCGAGACGCGCGTCTTCTCGCTCGGCACGCTGCCCGCCGACGAGACCTTCACCGTCACCGTCGAGTTCTCGGACGGCGCGCGCCGGACGAGCCACCCGTTCACGCCCGCCGGCACGGCGCGGCCCGCTTCGATGCACCCGCTCGACGACGCGGCCTTCTTCGTCCGCCAGCACTACTTAGACTTCCTCGGGCGCGAGCCCGACGCCGAGGGGCTCACCTACTGGTACAACGACATCGTCAGGAACTGCCCCTTCATCCCGTCCCCGTGCCTCGACGTGAAGCGGGTCAACGTCTCGGCCGCCTTCTTCCTCTCCATCGAGTTCCAGCGGACGGGCTTCTACGTCTACCGGATGCACAAGGCCGCGACGGGGCAGATGCCGCGCATGGACGTGTTCTTCGCCGACACGCGCAAGACCGCCGAGAACGTCGTCGTCGGGCGCGAGGGCTGGGAGGCGCAGGTCGAGGAGAACCAGCGGCGCTTCAGTGAGGAGTTCGTCGCGCGCGCCGAATTTAAGGAGCGCTACCCGGAGACCTTGACGCCCGCGCAGTACGTGGACGCGCTCAACAACAACATCTCGCACCCCTTCCGCGAGAACGAGCCCGGCGCGCTCTCGAACTCCGAGCGCGAGGAGTTGATCCAGGGGCTGTCCGCCGGCACGGAGACGCGCGCCACCGTCCTGCGCAAGATGGCGCTGAACCCGGACTTCACCAGACAGGAGTTCAACAACGCCTTCGTGCTGTTGGAGTACTTCGGCTACCTGCGCCGCAACCCGAACGAGGGGCCGGACACGACCTGGGACGGCTACAATTACTGGCTCGCCAAACTCAACACGTTCGGCGGCGACTACGTCAACGCCGAGATGGTCAAAGCCTTCCTCGACTCCGACGAGTACCGCAAGCGCTTCGGCCAGCAGTAAAAGAAGACGGATTTAGCCGCAGAGACAGAGAGGCACAGCCCGGGGCCTGACCGCTTCGAGCTGTGCCTCCGTGTCTCTGCGGTTAAATTCCTCTGGCAACCCGACCGGCCGTCAACCTTCTCCAAAGGTATCCCCGAACAATCCGTTCGCCAAAACGGCCGGTTTCGGGTAACATAAACGCCGACCGCTAAAGCTCTCCACAGTTGATTTTAAAGGCCGTACCCCGATGCCTTTTGCTTCCATCGAAGAGGCCGCCGCCGAGATGCGCGACGGCCGCATGGTCATCATCGTGGACGATGAGGATCGCGAGAACGAGGGCGACCTCGTCTGCGCGGCCGAACTCGTCACGCCCGAGAAGGTCAATTTCATGGCGACGCACGCGCGCGGCCTCATCTGCATGCCGCTGACCGAGGAGCGCTGCGACGAGCTGCACCTGACGATGCAGGTCGCCGACAACACCTCGTTCCTCGGCACCGCCTTCACCGTCTCCATCGAGGCGCGCAGGGGCGTGACGACCGGCATCAGTGCGTCCGACCGCGCGACGACCATCCTAACGGCCGTAGACCCCAAGACGCGCCCGCAAGACCTCGCGCGCCCCGGCCACGTCTTCCCCCTGCGCGCGAAGAAGGGCGGCGTGCTCGTCCGCCCCGGGCAGACCGAGGCGTCGGTTGACCTCGCGCGCATCGCCGGGCTCACGCCCGCGGCCGTCATCTGCGAGATCATGAACGAGGACGGCACGATGGCGCGGATGCCGCAACTCGAAGAGTTCGCCGCCCGCCACGGCCTCAAGATCATCACGGTCGCCGACCTCGTCCGCTACCGGATGCAGAAGGAGGTGCTGGTGCGCCGCGCGGTCGAGACCGATCTGCCGACCGTCTACGGCACCTTCCGCGCCGTCGCCTTCGAGAACGTCCTGAGCGAGGAGGTGCACCTCGCGATGGTGATGGGCGAGGTGCGCACCGACGACCCCGTGCTCGTCCGCGTCCACACCGAGAACGTGACGTGCGACATGTTCGGCTCGCTCGTGGACGACACGGGCTTCCAGCTCCACGCCGCGCTGGAGCGCATCGCGGCCGAGGGGCGCGGCGTCGTCCTGTACCTGCGCCAGCGGCAGAACAACCTCGACCTCGTCCACCAGCTCCGCACCTACCAGCTCATGCGCGAGCGGGGCCTGGCGAAGGAGGAGGCGAGCCTCCAGACCGGCTACGGCGCGGAGCGCGACTACGGCGTCGGCGCGCAGATACTCCACGAGCTGGGCCTGCGCCGCATCCTCCTGCTCTCGAACCACCCGCCGCGCGTCTCCGCGCTCGAAGGCTTCGAGCTGGAGATCGTCGGCAACGTCCCGCTCGGGACGCCGGCACGCGACGAGCGCGGGGCGAGGGTGGCGAAGACGCCCGGCCCGGACGTGGCGCCCGCTTGAGCTTGAGGACAATTTCAAATTTGAAATTTGAGATTTCAAATCCGCGTTAGGGTCTCTTCCCGATTTCGTCTCGGCCGCCACTCCCCCTGGCGGCACTTCACGGAAAAGTTATGCCGACGGACGAGCACGACGAGCGAGACGCTCAGCCGACACCCGAGCCGCAGGGCGGCGACCCCCTGGCGCCGACGCCGCCCGATGAAAGTCGTGGTGTCGGAACGTCCCCCGTCCGCCGCCGCCGCGGCTGGCGCCGCGTGGTCAACCGGCGCAACGCGATATGGACGGCAATAGTCGCGGTCGTGGCCGTCGTCGCGCTCGTCTTCATCCTCTTCGTCCTCTACCGCTCGGGGCAGCTCGACCGCTACGTCGCCGGCCAGATCATCGGCACGCTCGCCAAGTACAACGTCAGGGCCGAGGTCGGGTCGTTCACCACGCGCCTCGGGCCGCGCGAGGTCGAGATCAAAGACCTCAAGCTCTACAACTCCGTCACGGGCGCGCCCATCGGCAACGTCGGCCGCATCGTCGCCAAGGTGCGCGTCGAGGACATGTGGGCGCTCAACCTGACGCGCAACGTCAACCTCGAAACGCTGACCGTTGACCGGCCCGAAATCTGGGTGACGTACGACGCCGAGGGGCGCTCGAACTTCTCGGGGCTCAAGATTCCGCCGCCCGAGCCGAACCAGCGCATCCTCTTCGCCTACTCGACCGCCCACGTCACCGTCAACGACGCCGTCGTCCACTACGACGACCGCCGCTACGACATCTCGGGCGAGGCCCGCAACGTCAGCGCCACCGTCCAGCCCGACGACCCCAACGCGCCCGCCGAGAGCCGCATGAACGTCGTCGAGTTCGCCTCGACCGGCTCGACCTTCACGATGAACGGGCGCACGGTCAACCCCATCGACATCAAGTTGAGCGCGCGGACGAATCAGGTGCGCGCCGACATCCAGGAACTCGTCCTCAAGTCGCCCGTCGCGGAGGCGCACCTGACGGGCGCGCTCGAAGACTGGCGCGCGCTCCGCTACCACATGGACGTGCGCGCCGACGTTGACCTGACGCAGACCTCGGACGTGCTGCGGCTCGAGACGACGATGCGCGGCGCCGGGCGCTTCGAGGGGAAGGTCGAGGGCGAGGGGGACAAGTACAAGGTCGAGGGCAGCGTCGTCTCGGACGCGCTCGCGGCCGACGGCGTGCGGCTGAAGGCTCTGCAAGTCAACGCCAGCGCGTCGGGGCAGGGGAGCGCTTACGAGGCGAGGGGTAAGGCCGTCGCGGAGCTGCTGACCGCGGGCGACTTTCAGTTGAACCTCGTGCAGCTCGTCGGCGGCGTGACGGGGACGGGGAGCGACTTCCGCTGGCTGGGCGATCTGCGCGCGGCCTCTGCGCGGAGCGGCTCGACGAGCTTGATGGGGCTCTTCGTGAAGGACGCGCGGGCGGAGTTGAAAGACGGCGAGGTCGCGGGCGGCAGCGCCACTTCGGCGGCGGCCGACTCGGTCGTCTTCGCGGGCGGGCGCGTCGCGGGCGGGCAGGTCTCGGGCGTGAAGGCCGCGCGCGACGAGGCGGGGCGTCTGCACGTCACGGCCGACTCGGCGCGCGCCGGGACGATTGTCTCGAAGGGCGCGACCGTCGGCGGCGTGCAGGCCGCGGGCGTTGACGCGACGATCAATCCCGACAACTCTGTGACGGCGACGGTGGCGCGTCTGAACGTCGCGGGCCTGAACGCGGCGGGCGCGCGCACGGGGAGCCTCAACGTCGCGGGCGTGCGGCTCGCCGTCTCGCCCGCGGGCCGGGTCGAGGGCACTTCGAACGACATCGGCGTCGGCACGGTCGCCTTCACGGTGCCCGCGTCGAAGGGCGCCCAGCCGCAGCAGGGGCGCGTCGATAACGTGCGGCTCGCGCGGCCCCGTTTCACGCTCGAGCCGGGCGGGCGCTACCGCGCGAGCGCGGACTTGAGTTTGGGCGGCGGCGTGCTCGGCCAGTTGAACATGGGCAAGGCGCGCGCGGCCGTCGTCGCCACGAACGACCAGATTCAGTTGAACGACTTCGTCGCAGACCTCTTCAACGGCAGCGCCCGCGGGAGCGCGACCATCGCCACCTCGGGCCGCGCCGCTTCGAGCGTCCGCGCGACCTTCGAGAACGTGGACGCGGGCGGCCTGCTCGCGCTCACTTCGGGGAACGCCGTGCCTCTGACCGGCGCCGCGACCGGCACCGTCAACCTCACCTTCCCCGGCACGAACTTCAAGCTCGCCACGGGGCGCGTGGACGCGACCTTCGAGGGCGCGACGGGCAGGGACGCCGCGGCGCGCACGCCTTTGACGGGGCAGTTGGCGCTGACGGCCGACCGCGGCCTTTTCAACATCGAGCGCGCGAACCTGCGCGCGGGCGCGACCGAGCTGACGGCGACGGGCCGCTTCTCGTTCCAGGGCGGCTCCGACCTCGCCGTCAACCTCAACTCGACGGACGCCGCGGAGCTTCAGACCGTCGCGGTCTCCACGGGACTGCTCTCCGAGTACGAAGACAAGCTTAAAGCCGTCGGGCTCGCCGGCAACCTGCGGTTCAACGGCAACGTGACCGGCGACCTCGACGCGCCGATTGTGAACGGCCGGTTAGAGCTTCAGTCGTTCAGCCTGCGGGGGCGCGACCTCGGCGCCGTCTCGGCCGACATCGCGTCGAACGCCGTCGAGACGCGCATCGAGAACGGCCGCCTCGCAGACCCCGGCGGCGGCGGCGTGGCCTTCAAGGCACTCATCCCGCGCGCGGGCGAGAACAACATCGAGTTCGACGCGACGCTTGAGAACGTCAACGCCGGGAACCTCGTCGCCGCGCTCGCCACGGACGAGAAGGGCGGGCCGTCCGCCCTCGCCGGCAACCTCGCGGGGATGGGGCCGGCCTCGGGGAAGATCAGCGTGAAGGGCTACCCCGGCGCGATGCAGGGCAACGCCGACCTGCGCGTCGCTTCGGGTCGCATCGGCGCGACCCCGTACGACGAGATCGTCGCGCGCGCCACCTTCAACGGTTCGAGCGTCGTGCTCGACACCTTCAACGTGAAACTCGGCGACGGGAGCATCACGGCCGCGGGCGGCATCGACATCGCCTCCGGCGCGCAGGGGCTCCCGGCCGCGACCGTGAAGGACTTCCGCGTCGAGGGGAAGAACGTCGAGCTGAACCTCCTCACCTCGCTCTTCGGCGGCAACTTGCCCGCGCTCTCGGGCAAGACCGACTTCACGGCCACGCTCTCCGGCAACGTGGCCGAGCCGACCTCGATCCGCGCGGAGGTCAACGCGCAGGGGCGCGACGTGACCGTCAACGGCCAGCCCGCCGGGCAGCTCACGCTCGTCGGCCACATGACGGGCGACCAGAAGTTCGTCGCCGAGCTGACGACGGGCCTCTTCGGCAAGCCGCAGGTCGTCCGCGCCACGCTCGACCTCGCGGGCGAGAACTTCCCCGTCGAGGCCGAGACGACGCTCACGGGCGCAGACCTCACGCCGCTCTTCGCCGCGCTGCTCAACAACCCGGACGTGCACGTGACGGGGCACGCGACGGGCACCATCCGCGCCTCGGGCACGCTCTTGAGCGACGACCCGGACGCCTCCATCACCGACGCCATCTCCGGCCGCGCCGAGTTCTCGGAACTCGCCGTGCAGGTGCAGGACGTGGAGCTGCGGGCCGAGAACCCGCTCGTCGTCACCTTCAAGCCGAACGAGGTCACGTTCGAGCGGACGCGCTTCACGGGCACGGGGACGAACATCACCTTCGGCGGGACGGCCGCGCTCGGCCCCGGCGGGCGCGAGAACCTGACGGTCAACGGCGACCTCAACCTCCGCTTCCTTTCGAGCGCGAGCCGTAACACGTTCCTCTCCGGCGTCGCGCGCGTCGCCGTCGCCGTCGGCGGCTCGTACGAGAAGCCGCAGGTGACGGGCACGGCCTCGGTCGAGAACGCCTCGCTCGCGCTGCTCCTCCAGAACGAGCGTCTGACGGCGACGCAGATCAACGCGACGGTGCGCTTCAACTCGAACCAGGCGAACCTCGAATCTTTGACGGGGCGGCTCGGCGGCGGGCGCGTCTCGGCGACGGGCGGCGCGCTCATCTCCGGCTTCCAGCCGACGCAGTTCCGCCTCGTCGCGCGCGGCGAGAACGTGACGGTGCCGGCCGCCGCCTTCGTCACGCTGCCCGCCTTCCTCGGCGACCTCCCGACGACGGCCGACGCCGACCTCGAAATCCGCGGCGGCCCCGAGGGCATCATCGCCCAAGGCACGGTCAAGGTGCGCCGCACCGAGATTACCGAGGACATAGACCTCGCGGACTTGATTGACCGCCGCAACGAGGTGCCCATCACGTCGGGCACGGGCGGGGTCGTCGGGGGCGGGGCCGGCCCCTTCGGGCCGACGACCGTTGACCTGACCATCCAGGGTCAGGACGCGCTCGTCGTGCGCAACAACCTCGCCGACATGGTCGGCTCGCTCAACCTGCGCGTGCAGGGGCCGATTGACGCGCCGGTCAGCTCGGGGCGCATCACGGCGACGCGCGGCACCGTGGCCTTCCGCAACGACCGCTACGAAATCCTGCGCGCGATTGTCGATCTGCCGCCGCGGGTCGAGGCGCCGCCCGTCATCAACCTCCAGGCGCAGGCGGACATCCGCGGCTACCGCGTGACGGTGACGATGTCGGGGCCGCTCTCGGGCGGCCTGACGACGACGGCCACGTCCGACCCGCCGCTGCCGCAGGCGGACGTCATCGCGCTCATCACGACGGGGCAGCTCTCGGGCGGGCCGGAGGGGACTTCGACGCTCGCCCAGACGGGGCTCGGGACGGCGACGAGTCTTTTGACGGACACGCTGATTAACGCGCCGGTGCAGAAGGCGACCGACAAGCTGTTCGGCCTGAACCGCTTCGAGTTCGACCCGGTCATCGCGGGCCGCGGCGGCCAGAGCCCGACGGCGCGGCTCACGGTCGGGCGGCAGGTGAACCGCAACCTCGCCATCACCTACTCGACCAACGTGACGGGCGAGCCCAACCAGGTCATCGCCGTCGAGTACCGCGTCAGTGACCGCCTCTCCTTCATCGCGCAGTACCAGCAGGGCGCGACCGACACGCTGCGCACGCGCAGCAACAACTTCAACTTCGAGCTGCGGTTCAGGAAGAGGTATTGAAGGAAGGTAGGCAGATGGCAGTAGGCAGTTCAAAGCCCCGGAGGGGCGGCATGTTTATAGCCCCCGTCGAGAATAAATCGTTGAAGCTCCGGAGGAGCGGCATGTGCATGTCGCCCCTGACGGGGCTCCGGGCTGTTAGTACATCAGGGCTATAAACGTGCCGCCCCTCCGGGGCTCAACCGAATGCTTTTAACTGCCTACTGCCATCTGCCTACTGCCTACTGTTAGCTATCGTGACTATCCAGCGGGTCATCTTTCTAACACTCGTGCTGCTGCTCCTGGCGCCCGCGGCCGCGGCGTCGGGGGACGCCCCGCGCCTCGCGCCCGATTTGAGCCGGTACGAGGGGCGGACGGTCGAGAGCGTGACGCTCGACGTGGAGGGGGCGTCGCTCGACGAGGCCGCGCTGGGCGAGCTGCGCGCGCGGCTGCGCGTCGCGGCGGGCGCCGCCTTCTCGGCCGTGCTCGTGCGCGAGTCCTTGCAGGCGCTCTTCGACTCGGGGCGCGTCGCCGACGTGCGCGTCGAGGCGCGCGACGCCGCGGGCACGGGCGCCGACGGGCGGCCCCGCGTCGCCCTGCGCTTCCTGCTGCGGCCGCGCGTCTCGGTCGAGCGGGTGGAGTTCGAAATCGGCGCCGACTCCGGCGCGGAGATTACCGAGGACGAGCTGCGCTCGCGCGTCACCCTGCTTGAGCCGGGCAAGCGCCTGAACGACGCCGCGCTGCGCGAGAACGCCGACGCCATCCAGGCGTACCTGCGCGACCGCGGCTTCTACCGCGCCGAGGTCACGTACGACACGCGCCTCGACGCCACGCGCACGCGCTCGACGGTCGTCTTCAAAGTGCTGCCCGGCGCGCCCACCACGGTCGAGTCTTTCCAGGTGGACGTGAAGGGCTTCGACGGCGCGCCGCTCGCCGAGGCCCAGCGCGGGCTGAAGCTGCAACCCGGCGCGCACTTCACGCAGGCCGCGCTCGGCGCGGACGTGGCGCGCGTCCGCCGCGCCGTCCTCGACACCGGCCACCTCGCCCCGCGCTTCGACGAGCCCGAGATACGGCTCGACTCCGCCAACAACCGCATCGCCGTCACGCTCAAGGGGAGCGTCGGGCCGAAGGTCTCGGTCAACGTCACGGGCTACGAGCTGAGCGAGAAGCGCCGGCGCGAGCTGCTCCCGGTCGAGCGCGAGGGCACCATCGACTACTCGGCCATCGTCGAGGGCGAGCGCCGCATCCGCAACCGCCTCCAGTCCGAAGGGTACTTCTTCAACGAGGTGACGGCCGTCTGCGCCGTCACGCCGCCGCTCGCGCCGCCGCCCGACACGCTCGGCGCCGAGTTCAACCCCTGCGAGCTTTTGAACCCCGACGAGCTGGCGAACAGCAACGTCTCGATCACCTACCAGGTCGAGCGCGGCCGCCGCTTCAAGCTCACCGAGATGCGCATCGAGGGCACCGACAAGCTCTCCATCCAGGACGTGGACGCCGACCTCCGCACGCAGACGGCCAACGTGCTCGGCATCATCCCGCTCCTCGGGTACGGGCGCGGCTACACGAGCGAGGACGCGCTGGAGCACGACAGCCGCCTCATCGAGGCGCGCATCCGCGACCTGGGCTACCGCGACGCGCAGGTCTCCGTCCGCCAGGGCATCACCCTGGAGAGCGACAACCTCATCATCACCTTCGCCGTCACCGAAGGCGCGCTCACGCGCGTCGCCGACATCGAGGTGCGCGGCAACCAGATTTACACCGCCGCCCAACTGCGCGACGCGCGCTGCGCCGCGGGCGTCTCGGCGACCGAGCCGGCGCCGACCGGGCCGCCGCTGACCGGGGCCGCGCCCGACGAGGGGTGCCTCGTGACGGGCGGCCCCTACTCGCGCACGGCCGCGCGCGCGGACGGCGAGCGGATGCGCTCCTACTACGTCCGCCACGGCTACGTCGAGGCCGACGTGCAGGTCTCCCTGGACGAGCTGCCCGCGGCGCCGAACGGCGACGAGCGCGTGCGGCTCGTCTACCAGGTCAGCGAGTCGGACAAGTTCTACATCAACCACATCTACGTCAACGGCCTGGTGCGGACGAAGAAGGAGGCGGTGCTCGAAGCGATCCCCCTGCGCGAGGGGGAGGTGCTGCGCGGCGACGAGCTGGCCGAGAGCGAGCGCGCCCTGCTCAACACGGCCGAGGCGTTCCAGCAGGTGCTCATCCGCACCGAGCCCGCGCCCGACGCCCCCGGCGGCTTCAAGCGCCGCGACGTGATCATCGACGTGCAGGAGCGCAAGAGCATCACGACCGAGTACATCGTCGGCTTCTCGACCGACACGGGCGCCCTCGGCGGCTTCGAGCTGCGCAACTCGAACCTCTTCGGCCGACTCAAGCAGGGCGCCGTCCGCACGCGGTTCAGCAAGCAGCAGCAGCTCGCGCGGTTCGAATATTTCGACCCGCGCTTCCGCCGCTACGGCGGGAAGAGCTTCGCGCCGCTCACGCTCTCGGTGCAGTACCAGCGCGACACGAGCGTCACGCGCTTCTTCCGCTCGGCCATCGACCAGGGCACCAACGGCATCGTCCAGCGCTTCGACGAGGACGGGAACCTCATCGACGAGTTCGGCAACAAGGTGGCCGGGCCGTCCATCAACCGCTTCACGTTCAACGCCGAGACGAGCCGCGACCTCGAATACGAGCTGACGCCCGCGGGCGCGCAGCGCAAGCGCACGACGCTCTTCCTGCGCTACAACTACGAGGACGTGCGCCTCTTCAACATCGAGAGCCTTCTGATGGCGCCGGCGCTGCGCCCCGACCAGAGCGTGCGCCTCTCGCGCTTCGGCGCCTCGCTCGCGCGCGACACGCGCGACCGCCAGTTCGACCCGACGCGCGGCGACTTCCTGACCGTGGACTACGCGCTCGCGGCGAAGCAGCTCGGCGGCAACATCTCGTTCGGCAAGTTGAATCTCGCCTACCGCCGCTACAAGGCCCTGGGCCGCCTGCGCGACACGGTGCTCGCCGCGAGCGTGCAGCTCGGCGTCGCCAGCATCTTCAACCCCTCAGACCGCAACGGCAACGGCGTGATTGACGACCCCGACCGGCGCCTGCCCATCAGCGAGCGCTTCTTCTCGGGCGGCGCGACCTCTCTGAGGGGGTTCAGTTTTGAGGAGGCGGGGCCGCGCGTCGTCGCGCCCTTCTGCACGTTCGGGCCGCAGCCCGGCCCGGTGCCGAACACGAACCCGCCGCCCGAGTTCCTCCCGCCGTGCGGGACGTTCCGCGACAGCCAGGGCAAGGTCGTCACGGTCAACCCCTTCACCGTCCCCATCGGCGGGAACGCGATGGCGGTCGTCAACCTCGAAGCGCGGGTGGCCCTGACGCGCAACATCCAGGCCGTGCCCTTCTACGACGGCGGCAACGTCTTCGACCGCGCGAGCGACCTCTTCCACCCGGGGCGCTGCGAGGCGGGGCGCGACCCGAACTCGTGCCAGAAGTGGACGCACACCGTGGGACTCGGCCTGCGGCTCAAGACGCCGCTCGGCTCCATCGGCGCGGACTGGGCCTACCTGCTCAACCCGCCCGAGTTCGTCGTCCCGCAGTTCGGCGGCGCCACCGCCCTCCACCGCCTGAGGAACAACCAGATACACTTCCGGTTCGGCCAGACGTTCTGAGTGAAAACATGAAGGCACAAGGCACAAGGCACAAGGCGAAGGTCAAAAGGTCGGACGCGCTCCGCGCGCAGAACCTTTATTTAATTTCTCTTCGCCGCTTCACTTTTGCGTTGTGTCTTGTGCCTTGTGCCTTCTGCCTTGCACCTGCCCCTGCCCGGGGGCAGGAGGTCGTTGACCGGATGGTGGCGGTCGTCAACGACGCCGAGGTGATCACCTACTCAGACCTCCTGTGGCAGCTCGCGCTCCAGCCGAATGTGCCCATCGACACCCCGCGCCAGGCAGACCTGAAGCGCGCGCTCGAACTCCTCATCGACCAGCGGCTCGTCGTGCAGGAGGCCGACAAGCTGCCCCACGTCCACGCCACCGAGGAGGAGATCAGCAAGGCCGAGACCGACCTCATCAAACTCTTCCCCTCGCAGGCGGAGTTCCAGCGCCGCCTGGAGCGCGTCGGCCTCACGGCCGAGCATCTGCGCGAGATCATCCACGAGCGCATCGACATGGAGAAGTACCTCGACTTCCGCTTCCGCTCCTTCACGGTCGTCACGCCGCAGGAGGTCGAGGCTTATTACAAGGACGTGTACGTCCCGCGCCACCGGCGGACGCGGCCGGGCGTCGTCGTCCCCGAGCTGAAAGCCGTCTACGACGCGATCCAGTCCGAGCTGGTCGAGCGCAAGATCGAGTCCGACACCGACGACTTCCTCGAAGAGGCGCGCGCCGCCGCGCAGATCACCGTCCTCGACGAGTCGCTCGGCGACGGCGTGCAGAAGCCCGAGGGCGCGGGCGGTGCAGGGCGCGGCCCCGTCCCGCCCGCGCGCGGTGCGCGGCCGCGCACGCGCTGAAGTCTCACGAGGAAACCCGCGCCCCTCCCCGCGCGTTCTTAACAGACGACGGGCGTCGATGATCTGCCGAGACGCCCGTCCCTAACACCTTTATGCGGAGCAGGTCGGACAGGAAGGGCAGGCGGCCGCGGCTCGGGCTCGCGCTCTCGGGCGGGGCGGCGCGCGGGCTGGCGCACGTCGGCGTGTTGAAGGTCTTCGCCGAGCAGGGCATCCGGGTGGACTGCGTGGCGGGCACTTCGGCGGGCGCGCTCGTCGGCGGGGCGCTCGCGGCGGGGATGCCCATCGAAGAGATTGAGAAGGTCGGGCGCACGCTGCGCTGGCGCGACCTCGGGCGGATGACGCTCTCCAGGCTCGGCGTACAGTCGAACGCGTCGCTCGAAGAGTACGTGCGCGCGCGCTTCCCCGTCACGCGCTTCGAGGAGCTGCCCGTCCCCTTCGCCGCGGTCGCCACGGACTTGCAGACGGGCGCGCGCGTCGTCATGCGCGACGAGGGCGACCTCGGCTTCGCCATCCGCGCGAGCTGCGCCATCCCCGGCTGGTACGTCCCCGTGACGGACTCCGAGGGGCGGCAGCTCGTGGACGGCGGGCTCGTCGCCAACCTGCCCGTCTCGGTCGCGCGCGCGCTCGGCGCCGAGGTGGTCGTGGCCGTGGACGTGAACCACGAGGGCGCGAAGTTCATGGGGCCGCCGGCCTCCGTCATCGGCGTGCTCTTGCAGTCGATGCTCGTCGTGCAGCGCGTCGCCGTCGAGCACCAGCGGCAGCTCGCCGACGTGACCCTCAGCCCTCCGGTCGGGCATCTGCGCTGGGACGAGCTCGCGCGCGCCGCCGAGTTCATCGACGCCGGCGTCGAGGCCGCGCGCGCCGCCCTTCCCGCCATCAAGGAGCTGCTCGAACCGCAGGCGGAAGGGAGCCACGGCTGGTTCAACTTCGGCCGCGGCCGCCAGGTCACGAAAGACTAAATCCGACCCCGAACCCTCCTGCCTCATTTCAAAACGCGAAAGCAGACCGTCGTCCCCGCCGCTTCGTACTGAAAGCGGCCGAGCGTGTTGTGCGTGCGCGCGACGTAAAAAATTAAGTCGTTAAAGAACGAAGGCTTACGCACGCGCGCGGCGCGTCGTGCCCGTCGGCATGGTCGTTGCAGAGACGGCCGTGAGCGGTGGCAGCAAGCACAAGGGGGACGAAGGAGATGAGGGAGATAGCCGACGAGTTCATGAAACTCCTGGCCGTCATCATGGTGCTGGTGACGCTGGCCGTCTCGACGGCGGCGTTCTCTTTGATGTTCGGCTGAGCGAGGGCAAGTTAGCGGAGGCTCACGGAAACTCTCCCCGCCTCCCGCAGACGAGAAATCCGCGTTGATTAGTCGTTTACTTCCGGCAAAGCTGAGGGAGTCTAAACGGGCAGCCTCGGGCACACGTGTACCCGCAGGCCGGAGGGACGAATGGCGACAACTCTTCAGGCGGCGGGCGCCGAGCTGCACACGACGGACGCGCGCCGTCCGACGCGCCGACGCGCGACGTTCTACCGGGACGGGAGCGTCAGGCGCGTCTTCACTCTCAGGCGCGCGCTCCGCGTCCTCGGCGCTTTGATTGTCGCCGCGGTCGTCGCCACCGCGGCCGCCTTCGCGTACCTCTACTCGCACTACTCGAAAGTCGTTGACGCGCGCCTGGCCTCGGGCTACCTGACGAGCCGGGCCGGCATCTACGCCGCGCCGCGCACGCTGCGCGAGGGGCAGAGCATGACGGCCGAGCGGCTGGCGGAAGTCCTGCGCCGCGCCGGCTACGTCGAGGGCGAGGCGAGCCGCGTCTGGAACGGAAGTTTTAAGGTTGAAAGTGAGGCGGTCGAAATCTTCCCTTCGGACGCGCCGGGCCTGGCCGATGCTTCGGGCGCGTCGGTCGTCCGGGTCGAGTTCGACCGCCGCGGGCGCGTCTCGAAACTCACGGGCGACGGCGCGCTGCTCGACTCCTACACGCTCGCGCCCGAGGCGCTCACCGTGGACGCGTTAGAGAAGACCTCCGACCGCGCCGCGCTCACCTTCGAAGAGGTTCCCGAACAGCTCCGGCGCGCGGTGCTCTCCATCGAAGACCGACGCTTCTTCGAGCACGGGGCGGTTGACCTCTGGGGCGTTGCGCGGGCGGCCTTCAGTTGGGGCGACGACGCGCAGGAGCTGAAGCAGGGCGGCTCGACCATCACGCAGCAGCTCGTCAAGAACACGTACCTGACGCCCGAGCGCACGCTCCAACGCAAGTTCCGCGAGGCCGCGCTCGCCGCGGTCATCGAGAACCGGATCGGGAAGCGGGACATCTTCGCGCTCTACTGCAACGAGATATATCTCGGCCGGCGCGGCTCCATCGCGGTGCGCGGCGTGCGGCAGGCGGCGCGCGTCTTCTTCGGGAAGGATTTGAAAGACCTCTCGCTCGCGGAGTCGGCGACCATCGCCGGCATGATTCAGAGTCCGGGCCGCTACGCGCCCGACCGCCACCCCGAGCAGGCGCGCGCGCGCCGCAACGTCGTGCTCGCGGGGATGCTGCGCGACGGCGCGATCACGCAGGAGCAGGCGCGCGCGGCCGCCGAAGAGCCGGTCGCGGTCGCGCCGCTCGAACGCGCCGACGCGACCGCGCCTTACTTCATCGACTACGTCGGCCGCGAGGTCGAGTCGCGCCTCGCCGACGCCCCGGAAGAGGCGGGGCAGAACCTCCGCGTCTACACGACGCTCGACCTCGACTTGCAGCGCGTCGCGGAGGAGGCCGTCGGCCGGCAGGTCGAGCGGCTCGAAAAAGTTTTTAAGGGCAAGCGCAGGCCGCAGGCTTCACTCGTCGCGCTCGACCCGAAGACGGGGCACGTCCTCGCGATGGTCGGCGGCACCTCCTACGCCGAGTCGCAGTTGAACCGCGCGACCGACGCGCGCCGGCAGCCGGGCTCGGTCTTCAAGCCGGTCGTCTACGCGGCGGCGTTGGAGTCGGGCATCTCGCCGCTCACGCTCTCGACGGACGCGCCGCGCGAGTTCGTCTACGACGTGGGCGCGCGCTACCGGCCGGCGAACTACGGCGGCGGCTTCTCGATGCGCGACGTGACTTTGAGGACGGGGCTCGTCCGCTCGCTCAACGTCGTGACGGTGGACGTGGCGTTGCGCGCGGGGCTGACGCGCGTCGCGGCGCTCGCCGACCGTTTGGGCCTGCCGCGGCCGAAGCCCTACCCCGCGCTCGCGCTCGGCACGACCGAGGCGACGCCGCTCGAAGTGGCGACCGCCTACACGGCGCTCTCGGGCGGCGGGCGGGTCGTCAGGCCCGCCCCGCTCCTGCGCGTCGAGGGCGGCGCCGGCTCGAAGTTTGAAGAAGAGACGGTCACGGGCGAGCAGGTCTTGAAGCCCGCGACCGCCTACATGCTGACCGACATGCTCTCGGCCGTCATCGACCACGGGACGGCGCGGGCGGCGCGCGGCGCCTTCAAGGGGACGGCCGTGGCGGGCAAGACCGGCACTTCGCGCGACGGCTGGTTCGCGGGCTACACGCCGAACCTCGTCTGCGTCGTGTGGGTCGGCTTCGACGACGGCGGCGAGTTGGACTTGACGGGCGCGGACGCGGCGCTGCCCGCGTGGACGGAGTTCGTGAAGCGCGCCGTCGAGCTGCGGCCGGAGCTGGGCGGCGCGGAGTTCGCGCGCCCCGCGTCGGTCACGTTCGTGGACATCGACCCGGAGACGGGGCTCATCGCCTCGCCCTCCTGCCCGCAGCGCGAACGCGTCGCGCTCGCGCCCGCCTTCGTCCCCGACCACGAGTGCTCTTTACACGGCGACCCGTGGGGTCTTTCGGCGCTGGCTGCCTCTTCGAGCCCCTCCGGCCTGACACCGACCGTGCAGGTCGAGGCGCCGACGGTCGCCGCCTACGACGCGCCGCCGCGCACCTCCTACGCGCAGCCCGCGGCCCTGCGCACGTCTGCCACTTCGGAGGCTTATCCGCCCGCCGTCAAGGAGGGGACGCGCGCCACGCACGTCGAGGTCGGCCGCGACGGCCGCCGCCGCCTCACCAGCGACCTGAGCGCCCCGCCCGGGGGCTCCGACAACTGGCAAGAGCAATAATTCAGGGATTTTCGGCCGTTCCGCGTCTCGCGGCGCCCACCGCGAGCCCGGCGGAACCAATTTGCCGGCGGGCAGATGCCATTTGCCCGCCGGCAGACGGCATCTGCCCGCCGGCAGATGACAGTTGCCGGCGGGCAGATGACAGTTGCCGGTCGGCAGATGGCGTTTGCCCGCCGGCAGACGGCAGTTGCCGCCCGGCAGACGGCAGTTGCCGCCCGGCAGACGGCGTTTGCCCGCCGGCAACTGCCGTCTGCCGACCGGCAAGTCCTGTTTGCCCGCCGGCAGATGGTAGTTGCCGGGCGGCAATCGGTATCTGCCGGGCGGCGGAACCGTTCTGCCCGCCTGCAAAATACAGCCGCGGGGCGGCGTCCCTTCAACGCCTTTCGAAGATGACTTGCGCGACGGCGTGCTCAGAGGTGTGTGAGAGGGAGAGGTGCGCGTGCGTGGCGCCGAGCCCTTCGAAGAGGTCGCGGGCGTGGCCGGAGAGTTGGAGGAGCGGCGCGCCCAGCTCGTCGGAGACGACCTCGACGTGGTGCCACGCGAGGCCGTCGCGCCAGCCCGTGCGGAGCGCCTTGAAGGCCGCCTCCTTGGCGGCGAAGCGCGCGGCGTAGTGCTGCACCGCGTTCGCCCCGCGCGCGTCGCAGTAGGCGCGCTCCTCCTCGGTGAAGACGCGCTGGCGGAAGCGCGGCGTGCGCGCCAGCACTTCACGCACGCGGCGGATTTCGATAATGTCTATCCCGATGGAGACGATCACGGCTGAGACCGAAATAGAGAGCGCCGGCTTCCGCTGGCTCGTTGGCGACGAGGGCGTGCGCGCGGTCGCGTGCGCGCCTTTAGAGCGCGAAGGGTTCGCCAACGCCTTCTCGACGCGCGGCGGCGGCGTCAGTGCCTTCCCCGAAGCCTCGCTCAACCTCGCGGGCTTCGACCAGGACTCCGCGGAGAACATCCGCGAGAACCGCCGCCGCTTCGTCAGCGCGCTCGGCGGGGAGTGGGCGCTCGCCGTCTGCTGGCAGGTGCACAGCGCCGACGTGCTCGTCGTGCGCGACCCGCAAGACCCGCGCCCCGAAGACGAGCGCTGCGACGCGCTCGCGACGAACCTGAAGGGCGTGCTGCTCGGCGTCAAGACGGCCGACTGCGTGCCCGTCATCATCGGTGATGCGAAGTCGGGCGCCTGCGCCGCCGTCCACGCCGGCTGGCGCGGCACGCTCGCCGAGATCGTCAGGCGCGCGCTCGCCCGCATGAGTGAGGAGTTCGGCACAGACCCGCGGGACGTGCGCGCCGCCCTCGGCCCGGCCGCGCTCGGCTGTTGCTACGAGGTCGGCGCCGACGTGTTCGAACCCTTCCGCGCGAAGTTCAAAGACGCCGACTCGCTCTTCAAACAGACGCGCGACGGACACGCACTCGTCGATCTTCACGAGGCGAACCGCCGGCAGCTCCTCGAAGCGGGCGTCAACCCGGAACGCGTCCACGCGCTCCCCCTCTGCACGATGTGCCGCCCCGACCTCTTCTTCTCCTACCGACAAGACCGCAAGCTCTACGGCCGCACCGGCAGGCTCATGTCCGTCATCGGGATGAGACCTTAGCGTCTTTTCCGTCCGCCACCCCCGCCGAAGAGTTGGCCGTTGACGCGGTTCGAGGGCGTGTTGCCGTCTACGACCGCGATGCGGAGCGCGAGGTCGCGCGTCGCGGGCGGGTAGCAGACCTCGTCGGTGCAGCTCTGGAAGCGGACGCTGACGCGCACCGTCTCGACCCCGAGCGGGTGGTTCGCCGGCACGCTCACGTTGAAGCGAAAGATGGCGCGCCCCTCGTAGACCGCGACGCGCGTGGCGTCGGCGCCGCCGAAGCTGAACGTGCGCACGCTCCCGCGCGGGTAGGTGACGGGCGTGACGCGGAAGCCGCGCGGCGCGTCCACGCGGACGACCGTGGGAATCGAATACTTACCGAGCGGTTTGTTCGCGTTGACGTGGAGGCCGCCGGGGATGTCCAACACGACGGCCGCCTGGAAGGTGCTGCCCTGCTGCGCGGGGTCTACGGAGAAGAAGCCGTTGACGCCGATGTTGCTCGACTGCGGCTCGGGCGCCGCGGCTTCGACCGAAGTGTTCAAGCGCGCCGCGGCCGGGCTCGACGGCGCGAGCGCGGACGCGGTCAAGACGAGCGCGAGGGCGAGTCGGATGACGGGGTCTCTTTTCATGCCTGTTGAACTCTCTGCTTATCTGGGTCGGGTCGAGCTTCAGGAGAGCTGGTAGAGCGCGGGCGGCGGCGGCGCGTTCACGCGGCGCGCGGCGAGCTGGCCGCAGGCGGCGTAGATGTCGCGGCCCCGTGGCCGCCGCACGTACGCGCGGACGCCCTTCGATTCGAGAATGGCCTTGAACGCCCCGACGCGCTCGGGCGGCGAGGGCTTGTAGGGCAGCTCCTCGGCCGGGTTGTGCGGGATGAGATTCACCTTCGCGCGGAGCTGGTGGCGGTTGAGCAGGTTCGCCAGCTGCCGCGCGTGCGCGTCCGAGTCGTTGACGCCGTCGAGCAGGACGTACTCGAAGGTGAAGCGCTCGCCCGGCCGCAGAGACTCCTCGAACTCCTTGCACGCGGCGAGCAGCTCCGCGAGCGGCCAGCGCTTGTTGATGGGCATCAGACGGTCGCGCAGCTCGTCGGTCGGCGCGGCCAGGGAGATGGCGAGGTGCGGGCGCTCGGGCGCGCGCGCCAGCTCCCTGATCTTCGGCACGACGCCCGCGGTCGAGACGGTCACGCGGTTCGGCACGATGAAGAGTCCTTCGGTGTCCGCCATCACGCCGAGCGCCTTCATCAAGGGGTCGAAGGCGAGGAAGGGCTCGCCCGCGCCCATCGCGACGAGGTTGGTGCCGCGCGGCGTCTTCGCGCCCACGCCGTACGCGTCGTTCAAGGCGACGACGATCTGCTCGACCATCTCGCCCGCCGTGAGCGTGCGCAGCAGCCCGAGCTTCGCCGTCAGGCAGAAGTCGCACTGGAGCGGGCAGCCCGACTGCGAAGAGAAGCAGATGGTGTCGCGCCGCTCCTCCGGGATGAAGACGGTCTCGACCGGCAGCCCGTCGTGCGTCTTCATCAAATACCGCCGCGTCCCGTCCTGCGCGATATAACGTGATTCGACCGTGAGCGTCGAGGCAGTCGCCACCCCATCCAATTTCGTCCTGAAGGACTTCGGCAGGTCGGACATCTCTTCGAACGAGCGCAGGCGCCGGCGCTGCAACGCGCCGAAGAGCTGGCGGCCGCGGTACGCGGGCTCGCCCAGGCTTTCGACGAAGCGCTCAAGCTCCGCCTTCGTCAGACCCGTCAGATGCGTCTTGTCCGTCATCGCTTCAACCAATTCTACAACGTCCCGGCGACACGCACACGGCGCGCGGGCGTGCGGGACGCGCCGGAATAGGCTATAAAAATTCGCGCCGGGTGCGGAACCCGCGCGGTGCGCCCCGGCGTAAAGCCTCGCGGGGTTTAGATGCCGCCGCGGCGCGGAGGGATTGACGATGCAGAGCTACGAATACCAGGTCTGTTCCGTGCAGTACGGCCGCGTGACCTTTGCCAACGGCGTGTGGCAGGGCACGGCGCCGATGAGCGCGGACACGACCGCGTCGCTGGCGGCGTGCCAGAACGTCTGGGACTACCTGCGCGAGGCGGGGCGCGACGGCTGGGAGCTGGTCTCGGTCGTCACGCACCCGCAGGCGCAGCCCGAGGCCGTGCAGGACATGATCTACCTCAAGCGCCCCTCCTGGTGAAATAGCGCGTGGGAGAATGGAAGATGAGAGAGCGGTTTGTGCTTCCGTGCATTCTTCTTTTGGCCGCGGCCCTGGCCTTCGGCTGTGCGGCCTCGCGCGGCGACGCGCGCGCGGGCGCGGCGCAGGCCGCGACGCAACAGGCCGCCGGACACCCCGACGCGCGGCCCAAGCCTTCGAGCGGCTCGGCGTTCCTCGACCGCCTCTCCGACGCGGCCGTCGAGCGCACGGGCCACGCGGTGCGTTACGACCCGACGTACTTCGTCATCGACTACCCGGGCGGCGACGTGCCCGCCGAGGTCGGCGTCTGCACCGACGAAGTCATCCGCTCCTACCGCGCCGTCGGCGTTGACTTGCAGAAGCTCGTGCACGAAGACATGGCCGACAACTTCGCGCTCTACCCGCACAAGTGGGGGTTGAAGAAGCCGGACACGAACATCGACCACCGGCGCGTGCCGAACCTGATGGCCTTCTTCGAGCGGCAGGGCGCCGCGCAGCCGGTCACGGACGACGCGCGCGACTACAAGCCCGGCGACGTGGTGACCTGGGACTTGGGCGGAGGGCTCACGCACATCGGCGTCGTCGTGGCCGTCCCCTCGGACGCGGACGCGAGCCGTTTGCAGATCGTCCACAACATCGGCGCCGGGCCGAAGTTGGAGGACGTGCTTTTCAACTGGAAGATCACGGGCCACTACCGCTACGCGGGGCCGAAGGTCGAGGCTAAACCGACACCGCAGCCGGGCGCGAGAAGAAAGTAGTCGAATCCCTTCCGTGGAA
This sequence comes from Acidobacteriota bacterium, assembly GCA_019242475.1. Taxonomy (GTDB): domain Bacteria; phylum Acidobacteriota; class Blastocatellia; order Pyrinomonadales; family Pyrinomonadaceae; genus QHXN01. The sequence goes on from JAFAVK010000086.1 coordinate 50,647, forward strand.
GAGAGACACAACCTGGAGACGTACGGCTGGGACGAATCTTTCGCCGCGGCCTTCGCGCCGTTCGAGTCCGAAGGGTTCGAGGCGGGGCGCGTCTTCTTGCAGCACAACCGCGCGCTGTTGCTCTACACGGCGGCGGGCGAGTTGCAGGCGGAGACGACCGGCAGACTGCGCTTCCACGCGCGGGGCGCGGAAGACCTGCCGGCCGTCGGCGACTGGGTCGCCTTCCGGCGCGTGGCCGGCGAGGGCAAGGCGAAGATTCACGAGATACTGCCGCGCCGCTCGAAGTTCTCGCGCCGCGCCGCGGGCAGCGAGACGTTGGAGCAGATCGTCGCGGCCAACGTGGACACGGTCTTCCTCGTCACGGGGCTCGACGACGACTACAACCCGCGCCGCGTCGAGCGCTACCTCATCATGGCCTGGGAGAGCGGCGCCGAGCCGGTCGTCGTCCTCAACAAGGCCGACTTGCTCGAAGAGGTCGAGGGGCGGAGGCTTGAGATCGAGCGCGTCGCGCCCGGCGTGCCCGTGCTCGCGCTGAGCGCGAAGCGCGGCGTCGGCGTCGAACAACTGCTCCCTTACGTCGGGCGCGGGCGCACGGTCGCGCTGATGGGCTCTTCGGGCACGGGCAAGTCCACCATCACGAACCGCCTGCTGGGCGCCGAGGTGCAAAGGACGCAGGAGGTGCGCCTCTCGGACGCGCGCGGCCGGCACACGACGACGCACCGCGAGCTGTTCGTGCTGCCCGGCGGCGGCCTCGTCCTCGACACGCCGGGGATGCGCGAGCTGCAACTGCTCGTCAGCGAGAAGGGTTTGCGCGAGACCTTCGAGGAGATCGAGGAGGTCGCGGCCCTTTGCCGCTTCACCGACTGCCGCCACGAGGGCGAGCCCGGCTGCGCCGTGCGCGAGGCGCTGGACGCGGGCGCGCTCGACCCCGGGCGCTACCAGAATTACCGCAAGATGCAGGCCGAGATGCGCCACGCCGCCACCCTCGTCGATCAGCGCAAGGCGCAGGACGAGAAGGCCCGCGTCAAGCGCATCCACCGCGACATGAAGAAGATTTACAAGAGCAGGAAGTAACGGGGACGGGAGGAAGGGGAGACGGGGAGAAGGGGAGACGGGGTGACGGGGAGATAAGACCGCTTGTCTATCTCCCCGTCTCCCCGTCTCCCCTTCTCCCCGTCAGTCCTTCTGCTGCATCCCGCCGCCCGCGCCGCCCTGCGCGGCGGGGCGCCCTTCGTTATCGACGAGGGAGATGCGCTCGCCGAGGCCGTCGAGCGAGCGCAGGCCCTGCTCGATCTTCGAGCGGTCGCCGACGATGACGACGGCCATGCGGTCGGGCTGGAGGTAGCGGTTGGCGACGCGGTTCACGTCCTCCAAAGTCACGGCCTGCACGCGCTCGATGTAGCTGTTGAAGTAGGTGTCGGGCAGGTCGTAGGTCACGACCAGCTCGAGGTTGCTGGCGATCTGGTCGGGCGTCTCGAAGTTGCGCGGGAAGCCGCGGACGATGGACTGCTTCGCCGCGTCCAACTCCGCCTGCGTGACCGGAATCTCGCCGCGGATGCCGCGCAGCTCCTTCATGAACTCCGACACCGACTCCTTCGTCGAGAAGCCTTGCACGGGCGCCGCGGCCACGAACGGGCCCGCGCCGCGCCGGAAGTTGAAGGCGGAGCTGGCGCCGTAGGTGTAGCCCTTGTCCTCGCGCAGGTTGAGGTTGATGCGCGCCGAAGACGCGCCGCCCAGTATCCGGTTCATGACGAAGAGCGGGAAGTAGTCGGGGCTCGAACGCGGCGCGGCGACCTGCCCGATCTGGATGACCGACTGGACGGAGCCCGGGCGGTCTACGAGGTAGATCGTCGAGTGCTCGCGCGGGACGGGCGCGGCCGACACGTCCACGGCCGGCACGTGCCCGCTCTTCCAGTTGGCGAACGCCTTCTCCAGCTTCGCCACGACCTCGTCGGGCTTCACGTCGCCGACGACGATGAGCGCCGAGTTGTTCGGCCGGAAGTAGGTCTCGTAGAAGCTGCGCACGTCCTCGGCCGTGAGCGACCGCAAGGACGCCTCGTCGCCCGAGAGCGGGTGGCCGTAGGGGTGGTTCTTCCCGTAGAGCGCCGTCTGGAAGACGAGGCCCGCGACGCTGTCCGGGTCGTCGCGCTGCGCGCGCAGCCCCGCGAGCCTCTGCGCGCGCAGGCGCTGAAGCTCCTTGTCGGGGAAGGCCGGGTTCGTGATCACGTCGGCGTAGATTTCGAGGGCGCGGTCGAGGTGGCGCGTGAGCGCGCGCAAAGAGGCCGTCGTCGAGTCCCAGCCGGCGGCGATCTGGACGCCGGAGCCGATGCGCGCGAGCTGGTCGGAGATTTGGAGCGCGTCGCGCGTGGCCGTCCCCTCGTCGAGCATGTCGGCCGCGAGGCTGGCGAGCCCGGCCTTGCCCGCGGGGTCGCCGGCCGCGCCCATCTTCATCACGAGGTTCATGCTCACGACGGGCAGCTCGTGGTGCTCGACGACGAGCACCTCAAGGCCGTTCGAGAGCTTGCGCCGCTGCACGGCGGGCAGCGTCAGCTTCGGGTCGGGCTTCTCCTTCGGCAAAAGCGAGCGGTCAACCTTCGGCTTCACGGGCTGTCCGGCCAGGCGCACCACCGGGTTGACGTTGCGGCCGGGGCCGGTCGTGGCCCTCTGCCCGCCCGGCGCGGCCGTCTGCGGCGGCGCGGCGCCCGCGGGCTGCGTGGCCTGCGCCTCGGTCTTGGTTATCGGCTGGACGCCCGCGGGCTGCGACTGCGCGGCCGCGCCCTGCGGAGTCCCGGAGGCGGTGCCGGTCGGCGCGCTCTGACCCGCCGCGGACGCGCCCGGCTGGCCGACGCCGGCCGACTGTTGAGAAGGAGTCGGCATGCCTTCGCGCGGGCTCATCGGCGCGGGGCCGGCGGCGCTGGTCGGGCCGGCCTGGCGCGGGACGACCGAGAGCACGTAGCGCTTGTCGGTCAGGTACTGGCGCGCGACGCGCTGCACGTCGGCCGCCGTCACGGCGCGGTAGCGCGCGAGGTCTTTCTCGAAGTAGCCGGGGTCGCCCAGGAACGTGGCATAGCCGTTGAGCTGGTTATCCTTGCCGCCGAAGCTGCCGACCGTTTGCAGGCCGTAGATGAAGCTGGCCTCGCGCGCGTTGTAGACGCGCTCCATCTCCTCCGGCGTCGGCGGCGTCTCCTTAATCTTGTCGATCTCGGCCTGGACAATCTTTTCGATCTCTTCGAGCGTGTGGCCGGGGCGCGGCTGCGCGATGAGCTGGACGAGGCCGCCGATCTCGCTCGTGCTGTTGAAAATGGCGACCGACTGCGCGATCTGGTTGTCGCCGTACTGGAGCGCCCGGTAGAGGCGGCCGGACTTGCCGCCGCCGAGGATGCTCGTGAGCGTGTCGAGCGCCGCCTCGTCCTTCGAGTAGAGGGGCGACGAGTGCCAGACCACGTAGAGGCGCGGGAACTGCACGCGGTCGTCGATCTGCTCGCGTATCTCGCGGTCGAGGTGGGGCTCGGCGACCTGCGGGCGCGTGACCTCCTCGCCCTTCGGGATCGGGCCGAAGTATTTCTCGACCCAGGCGCGCGCCTCCTTCGGGTCGAAGTCGCCGGCGATGGCGAGGCTCGCGTTGTTCGGCACGTAGTAGCGGCGGAAGAACGCCTTCACGTCTTCGAGCGAGGCGGCCGACAGGTCTTCCATCGAGCCGATGGGCGACCAGTGGTAGGGGTGCCCCTCGGGGTACATCGTCTCGGTGATCTTGTAGGTCGTCTGGCCGTAGGGCTGGTTGTCGATGCGCTGGCGCTTCTCGTTCTTGACCACGTCACGCTGGTTGTCGAGCTTCTGCTGCGTCATCGCGTCGAGCAGCCCCTTCATGCGCCCGGCCTCCATGAAGAGGGCGGTCTCGAGGAAGTTCGAAGGCAGCAGCTCCCAGTAGTTCGTCCTGTCCTGCGTCGTCGAGCCGTTGATGGCGCCGCCGACCTCCTGGATGACCGGGATGTAGTCGTAGTCGTAGCCCTTGAACCCCTGGAACATCATGTGCTCGAAGAGGTGCGCGAAGCCCGTGCGGCCGGGCGTCTCGTTCTTCGAGCCGACGTGATACCAGAGGTTGACGCCGACGATGGGCGTCGAGTGGTCTTCGTGGAAGATGACGCGCAGCCCGTTGGGCAGGAAGAACTGCGTGTACTTGATGGGCGGCAGGACGGGCGCGGCCGCGGCCTTCGTGTTCGGCGCCTTCGCGCCGCCCCGCGCCCCGCGCCGCTGCGCGAGCGTCGGCGCGGCGGGCGCGAAGAGCAGCGCGACGAGCGCCGCGGTGATCAGACGTTTCCAGAGCATGGTTGAGACCTCCGCGAATGTGTGCGGCGCGCGGCGCGCGCCCGAGCGAGTCGGGGCGCGCGCGTCGGCCGTGATGTCGGCTGATGAATCCGGGGAACTGTTTGAAGAAGCTGCGACACGAATTTTAACGCCCGCCCGCGCGCCCGCGCAACGCCGCAGCCCTTTCAACTCGCAAATCTAAAATCAAAAATTTAAAATCAAAAATCAGATGACGCACGAGACGGATTTCATCGTGGTGGGGAGCGGCATCGCGGGCCTGCGCGCGGCGGTCGAGCTGGCCGGCCGCGGCGCGCGCGTGACGGTGCTGACGAAGGACAGGCGCGAGGAGTCGAACACGGAGTACGCGCAGGGCGGCGTGGCCGTGGCGCTGTCGGAGGAGGACGAGACCTCGCTCCACGAGGGGGACACGCTGGCCGCGGGCGCCGGCCTCTGCGACGAGCGCGCCGTCGAAGTCCTGGTCGGCGAGGGCCGCCGCTACATACAGGAACTCATCGAGTGGGGCACGGAGTTCGACCGAGAGGGCGGGCGCCTCCTCTTCACGCGCGAGGCCGCGCACTCGCGCCCGCGCATCCTGCACGCGCAGGGCGACGCGACGGGGCGCGAGATCGTCCGCGCCCTGCTCGCGCGCGCCGGGAGCGAGCGCAACATCTCCTTCCTCGCGCACGCCGAGACCGAGTCGCTCGTCGTCTTCGAAGGGCGCGTCGGCGGCGTGCGCTACCTCGACCCGCTCGTGCGCGCGCCGCGCGTGCTGCTCGCGCGCGGCGTGGTGCTGGCGACCGGCGGCGCGGGCGCGCTCTACCTGCACACGACGAATCCTTTAGTCGCGACCGGCGACGGGATGGCGATGGCTTTCGAAGCGGGCGCGGAGCTTTCGGACATGGAGTTCGTGCAGTTCCACCCGACGGCCCTGAACGTCGAGGGCGCGCCGCGCTTCCTGCTCTCGGAGGCTTTGCGCGGCGAGGGCGGCGTGCTGCGTAACGCCGCGGGGCGCCGCTTCATGCCGCGCTACCACGAGGCGGCCGAGCTGGCGCCGCGCGACGTGGTGACGCGCTCCATCGTCGCCGAGATGGGGCGCACCGCCACGCGCACGGTCTTCCTCGACATGACCGCCTTCGACGCGGCGCACCTGCGCCGGCGCTTCCCGAAGATTTACCGGACGTGCATGGAGTACGGCCTCGACCTCGCGCGCGAGCCCATCCCCGTCAGCCCCGCCGCGCACTACGTGATGGGCGGCGTGCGCACCGATCTGGAAGGGCGCACGACTCTGCCCGGCCTCTACGCCGCGGGCGAGGTGGCCTGCACGGGCGTCCACGGCGCGAACCGTCTGGCCTCGAACTCTCTGCTGGAGGGTCTGGTCTTCGGCGCGCGCGCGGGGGCGGCGGCCGCGGAGGATTTAAAGGGCGCGCGCGCGACTTCGGGCGACGGTTCTGTGGAAGTCGCCGCGCCGCCGCGCGCCGACGTGCGTCGCGTGAGCGCGGCGGCGGCGGCCGTGCGCAAGCGCGTGCGGCGCCTGATGTGGGAGCGCGTCGGCATCCTGCGAACGCGCGAAGGGCTCGCACGCGCGCTCTCGGAGTTCGAGCAGATCGCCTCCGCGCCGCTGTTGCCCGGCCCGCGCAACTTCGTCACGACCGCGACCCTCATCGCGCGCTCCGCCCTCTGGCGCGAGGAGTCGCGCGGCGCGCACTACCGCCTCGACTTTCCAAAGAGAGACGACGCACACTGGCGCGCACACTCCGTCACGCGCAAAGGCGCCCTCATCACCCGCGCCGACACGGTCGAGTTTCCCGCGCCGCAACCGCGCGAAACCTGACGCCGCATCTCCACGCGAGATTCATAAGAGACAGGAAGAAGTGGTGCCGGGTGCATGCCGTGGTTATGCCGCGGCTCCGAAGAGGGTCAGGGCTTCCTGCTCCTCCTCTCGTTCACATCCCACATCCTGACCGCCAGGTAGTACATGGCGAACGTCACGATCAACGTGAGCGCGACGAATAGCGCGAAGTCATAGGCGCCGAAACCTTCGCCCTTCTTCTGGCTATAGACTGCCGCCGAACTGCTGGCCGCGCCCAGCAGCAACCCTTTCACGACGGCCTTGCGGATGTACTTACTCTTGCTCCCTTCCCGGACGTGGCCCCACGCATCGGCTTCCCTTTGGGATAAAGGCCGGGCGTTCTCCCGCCGCACGAGGAACGCGAACCCGACGAAGGAACCGATGACGAGGGCGTAACCCGCGAGCAGGCGCGCCCCGGAGGCGCCGAGGGCGAGCCAGCCGCCCGCGCTCATCAGCGCCAACAGTATTAACAGCGTGAGCCCTGAACTCTTCCCGCTCATCTTTAAGTCTAACCAAACATCGATTGCTGCTGTCCGTACCCGGAGAGGTCGAGTATCCGTCGAAAGACCGCGCGAAGCCCATCCGCCTCCTGGCCCCCGAACCCGCTACTCTGCGTCTGAATCGTGAAGGTCTGCGCCTGCTCCCCGACGACCATCCGGACGCTGCTCGTAAACCATGTGTCGGACGAATCGAGAACCATCTCGACCCGAGGCCCCCGCTCCGGGATGCCCAGGACGGCCAACGCGCTCACGAGGGTGTCCGCCTCGGGCAGCGTCACAGGCCCCTGGTACTGTTCCCAGTCTGCCGATTGATTCTTCCGCGCGAGGACTACTACCCGGCCGTCGGAGATTAACCCCGGCTGCACATACGCCGCACGCAGCCAGCCGAAGAGGTACGGCGAACCGACGCTCCCCTGAGCGCCGACCGCCTCCGTCCAATCGATCTCGACTATCGTAACTTCCTGCTGCATCCCTGCCCCCTGCGAGCCGCCGAACGCCCGACATCACCCGCGCCCGCCCAGGTCACTAATTTAACTTGAGAGCCGCGCTGTTGCGGGTCGGGTACATGCCGTCGTTAGCCGGCGGCGGCGAAGGCCGTGGCAACGGGGTGGCTTTCCTCACCTTTCGGGGAACTAATCTTTACCCGGCTTCGGCATGTAGTAACCTCGGCGCGCGACGACTTCCAGCCTCTTCCCTTTAACGCGCTCGCCGCGGGTGTTGATTCTTACTTCCAGCTTATGCAGACGTCCGTCGTCCGCCTCGCCCTCTCCTAGTACGAAGCCGAGGCTGTAGCGCGACGCGAGCCCGCGCATAATCCTCTCGAACGCGGCCGGGTACTCGTCGGGGGCGCGCACGCGCACGACTTCGCCGCCGGTGTCCTCGGCCACGGCTTGCACCACGTACGCCTGCCTGTCCTTCTCAACCGGGCCCGGGTTGATATGTCTGCCCAAGTCGCCGATCACCCCCACGTCGGAAAACAGCCAATGAAATCTCGTACTCAGGCTGTGGACGATGACCCCCGCGCGCGCGACCTCCTCAGTCATCTCCGCGCGCTGCCTGTCGTAAAAGATGTTGATGTCGTCCGTGACGACCAAAGCCGCGACCTGTGAAGTCGGCCGTTCGGCGGCCAGCCGGCCGACCAGCCCCGGCAGACACAACAGCCCCGAAGGCTTGTAGACCATCTGTTTCTTCTTCGGGGTCTGTTCGTCCCGCGCTTCATACAACTGCCGCGCGAGTTGAGGCGCCGTACGCAACGCCGCCGCGACCGCCTCTCGGTCACGGGTCAGGCCCTGCAACACTTGTAACGGCACGACCTGATTTTTACCCAACGTCGTAGGCTCACAGGGGGAATCAGGCTCGCCGAACATCGTCACCGCCACCCCGACCTCGTCTCCTGGCGGCAATTCCTTCAGGGCGGCGGCGAAACGATCCATAATAGCGTCGCCCTTCACCAGCCATCCCTCCGGGGACGGCCAGGCGTCTACCACCAGCACTAACGCGAGCGGCCGCCGCCGCTCGGTGTTGTCGCTGAAGTACTCGATGTCGCGCGGGTGGCCGTCGTCCAGAACCTGGAAATCATCCCGCCCCAAATCTCTGACCGGCGACCCTGTCCGCTTATCCCGCACCAGGGCGTCGATGAAGACGACGCGCGTCTTGACCCGCACGACCTCCTCCTGCCCCCCCGTGTGCCCGACTGAGGCGCCCTTGATTTCCGTCGGGCTCCCCTGCGCGAGGCATGAAGGAGCATGAGAGAGCGATAATGCGAATGCTATCGAGATGAACAATCCACGGCGTGTCTTCACCACGATAACTCCCTTCTACGAAGGCGAGCCGGCTAACCACTATTTTGCCGAATGATTCGGTCAAACCCCGTCATGGGGTCGCGGAAGGCGAATCGTTCGGGCCGAGTCGGTGAGAGCGTATAGAAAGTTGTGTTCGGTGACAAGGTTGTGTCCGAAGGCTTCGGACGGGTGGGGCGGCGCGCTGAATATGGCGCCGGCCCGGGGTAGAATGGAGGCGTCGTTAGCCGATTTCGTTTTGGCGCGACCGGGGTTTGCGAACATGGCACATTTTGAACAGTTGCACGAGTGGTCTCTGACGCGGCACGAGGCGGTGGAGCTTCAGAAGCGCCTGCGGGAGCGCGTGCGCATCGAGCCTTTGCAGCGGAAGGTCGAGACCATCGCGGGCGCGGACATCAGCTTCAACAAGTTCGACCCGACGATCTACACGGGCATCGTCGTGCTGCGGCTGCCCACGCTCGAAGTGGTCGAGGAGGTCGGCATCGTGGGCGAGACGAAATTCCCGTACGTGCCGGGGCTCCTCTCGTTCCGCGAGTCGCCTTCCGTCCTGGAAGCGTGGGCGCGTCTGAAGACCGAGCCGGACGCCGTGATGTTCGACGGGCAGGGGCTCGCGCACCCGCGGCGCGTCGGCATCGCGTGCCACGTCGGGCTCATCGTCAAGCGGCCGACGTTGGGGTGCGCCAAGTCCGTCCTCGTCGGCAAATTCGAGGAGCCGGGCGAGGAGCGCGGCTCCTGGTCGCCGATGATTGATAAGGGCGAGACGGTCGGCGCCGCCTTGCGGACGAAGAGGCGCGTGCAGCCCGTCTACGTCTCGCCGGGCCACCTGATTGACTTGGAGGGCGCGATAGATTTGACGCTGCGCTGCGACGGCGGCTACCGCCAGCCCGAGCCGACGCGCCGCGCGCACCTCCTCGTCAACGCGCTCCGGCGCGGCGAGAGAAATCCGACCTCGGAGTCTGACGGCGATGCGCGCCCGGCGTCGGAGGGGCAGGCGAGTTTCGATTTCTAAGTAGCTTAAGCCGGGAGCGCGGGCATCCCTGCCCGCCATGAGCGCGTCAGCGCGAAGGCCGTCAACCTTTAAATCTCAGCGTCGAGACATGACGCATCACGGCTAAGCGTGCTCTGGCACGCTTTGGCGGGCAGGGATGCCCGCGCTCCCGGCGCAGGGTCGCATTCGACTCAACGCCGCTTTTTACTTCCCGCCGCCCGCGAGCCACTTGAAGGGCTTGGCTACGCCGTTCCCGATAGATTGCAAGCGCGAGCCGTCCGGGCGCGCGGGCTCCGGCTGCACCTTCGTCCTGTGGTGCGCGGTGCAATACTGGCGCGGCTCGTTGCCCGCGGGGTAAGTCATCGTGCTGACGTTCGGGCAGTCCTGCGTCGCGAGCAGCCCGGTCAACGAATCAATTTTAACCGTCACCGTCGGCATCGGTCGCAGCGGTTGCACGTTCGGCGCGGAGCCTTGCTCGCCGCCGGGCGTCGTTTCCGCGGCGGCCTGCCGGCCCGCCTTCTCCTTGCCGCGCGCCGGCTGGCCCGCGGCGTTGCGCGCGCCGCTTTCGCGCGGCTGCCCCTTGTCGGAGGTCGGGGCTTCGGTTGCTTCGGCCGGCGGCGTCCGTTCGGGCGCGGGGCGCGCGCCGCGCGGCACGAATGTCGTAAACGCGGCGAAGAAGATAGTGCTGAAGCTCAATACCGTGAGAAAAACCAACAGCGGGCGTTTACGTCGGGCGGCCTTTGCGGCGGGTGCGGAAGGCTTGTCCGGCGCGGCGTGGGGACGCGTTCGACTCGCTGCCTTGCCCGACGCAAGACGTTCGTACGCCTCGTTGATCTCCTTCAACTTCTCCTGCGCCTTCTGCTGGAGGCGCGGGTCGTGGGCGAAACGGTCGGGGTGCCAGACTTTGGCGAGGTCGCGGTACGCCTCCTTCAACTCCTGTGCGGAGGCCCCCGGGGCGACGCCGAGCAGTTCGCGGTACCTGTTCAACTCTTCGTGCACAGCGTCTTACCTCAGTGAAGAATCCGCGCCAGCTGCGAAACGCTCTCCAACCAATCGGGCAGCTCGCGCGGGTCGGGCAGCTTGACGCCCATGTAAGCTAAGACGGCAGAAAGGCAGAGTGTGAAGACGAGCGCCTTGATGAAAACGCGGAGGAACGCGCGGCAGACGAGGCGCACGAGCGCCGCGGCGAGGCGGGTCGGACGGACATGCATAGATTAAATTCCCTGCTCGTCGAGAGGTTGTTCGGGGGCGGGTCGCTCGGACTTGAAAACCTGTGTCGGCCGTCAGCCCGTGGCAGGTGGCGACGGCCGGCACAAAGTATTATTGCAGGCGGGGAGACTTATGACAACGGTCTTTTGCAAGGAGACGTCGGGCGCTCACTTCGAGAGTGATTTCACCAGCCGGTAGAGAAATTCCTGCCCCTCGTAAAGTCTGCGGGCGGCGATGCGCTCGTCCTTGCCGTGCGTGCGCACGTCGTCGATGTCTGTGAAGAGGCCGGAGACGCCGTACATCGGGATGCCCGCCTGGCGGAAGGGCTGGCTGTCGGTCGCGCCCGTCCCCATCATCGGGACGACGGGGACGCCCGGCCAAAGCTCGCGCGTGACGCGCTCGATCTCGCCGATGATTTTCGGGTCGAGCGGAGAGGTCTGCCGCCCGGCGGGCGGGCGCGCGGAGGCGGCCGCCTCGTCCTGCCCCTCCTCGCGCGCTCGGCTCGGCACCATTCTCTTCACGCTAATCTTCGGGTCGGCGAGCACGCGCACGAGCGCCGCCTCCACGTCGGCCGGCGACTCCTGCGGAAGTATCCGGCAGTTGACGTTGGCGCGCGCCGTCTGCGGCAGGGCGTTGTTCGCGTGGCCCGCTTCGACGCGCGTGGCGACGCAGGTCGTGCGCATCATCGAGTTGTAGAGGGCCGTCTCGGAGAGGCGCGCGGCGGCCGCCGCGTCTTTGCCGCCGGACGCGACGAGCGCGCGCATGTCCGCGGCAGTTTGACCCGTCTCGACCGAAGACATGCGCTCGAAGTAGGCGCGCGTGACCTCGTTGAGGTTGACGGGGAAGTCGAACTGCGACAGGCGCGTGAGCCCTTCGGCGAGCGTGTAGATGGCGTTGTCTTTGACGGGCAGCGAGCTGTGGCCGCCCTTGTTTTTGACTTCGAGCGTGAAGTTGCGCGAAAACTTCTCGCTCGCCTGCACGCCGTTGAAGAGCGCCTTGCCTTTTCTCTCCCTTCCGCCGCCGCCCTCGTTGAAGCCGAACTCGGCGTCCAACAGCTCGCGCTTGTTGCGCACGAGCCAGGAGGCGCCGTTGAAGCCGCCGCCCTCCTCGTCGGCCGTGAGCGCGACGACGATGTCGCGGTCGGGCCGGAAGCCCTCCTTTTTATATCTGATGAGGTTGGCGACGAAGATGGCGGCCATCGCCTTGTCGTCAACCGAGCCGCGGCCGTAGTAGAAGCCCTCGCGCTCCGTGAGCTTGAAGGGGTCGAGGTCGGGCGACCAGTCCTCCTTTTTGGCCTCGACCACGTCGAGGTGCGCGAGCAGCAGGAGGGGCTTGCGCGCGCCCGTCCCGTGCAGGCGCGCGACGAGGTTGCCCTTCTTCGCGTTGTCCGGGTGGACGAAGACCTGCACGTCCTCCGCGGGGAAGCCCGCGGCGCGCAAACGCGCCGCCATCCTCTCGGCCGCCACGGTCGTCTCGCCGCCGGACTCGGACGTGTTCGTCTCGACCAGCTCCTTGTAGATGTCGAAGAGCAGGCGCTGATGTTCGTCGAGCGAAGGCGTCTGCGCGCGCGCGGCCAGGGCGGAAGAGGATACGAGCAGCAACAAAGATATTGCGACCGTATGGAAGGGCTTTCTTCTAAGTTTGATCATAAGACCTCTAAGACCCCGCGCAACGCCGGGAGCGCGGGCATCCCTGCCCGCCAAAGCGTGCGCGAGCACGCTTGAAAGTCGTCCGCTTTACCTCGACGTTGAGGTGTAAAGTCTGACTGCCTTCGCGCTCACGCGCTCATGGCGGGCAGGGATGCCCGCGCTCCCGGCTAACGGGAGCTACTTCGCGTCGGGGTGGCGTTTGAACTCAAGCTCTTTGAAGTCGAAGTCGGGGTTGGGTACGTCGATCTTCATCTCGGAGACTTTGCCCTGCGGGTCGAGGTGGAACGTGACCCAGCCGCGCGGGTACGGGTAGACGACCGACTCGCGCCACTTGATGCGGAAGGTGTCGAAGTGCCAGTGCTCCAGGTCGCCGACGTAGTCGGGCGCCGGCAGCAGGCGCACGACGAGGTGTCCGTTCTCCTCCGTCACCGTCGCGTCGCCGTACATCTGGCCGCCGTACGTGCCCGCGTAAGCCGAGAGCGGGAGCGAGGGCTTCGTGTCCGGCACGCGCGCGTCCTCGATCTTCTTCGCCTCGGCCGCGTCGCGCTCGCGCGCGGCCTTCACGCGCGCGAGGTAGTCGGCGCTCCAGTCGCGCGCGGGCGCGCCTGTGAACACGTCGAAGACCTTGTACCAGAGGAACGATTGCAGCGGCGACTCGCTGTTGGTGAGGATGACGACGCCGAGATTCTCCTCCGGCAAAAGCGCCACGCGCGAGGTCATGCCGTCGAGGCCGCCGCTGTGCGTGACGACCTTGCGGCCGCGGTAGTCGCTCAGAAACCAGCCGAGCCCGTAAAGGTTGAAGTGGACGGTCGGGTTGAACTTCTCGGCCGACTCGCTGATTCCTGAGACGACGGTGTGCGGCGTCCACATCTCGCGCGACGCCGCGGCCGAGAAGATTCTCCTGCCCTGGTACGACCCGCGCCCGAGTTGCAGGCGCACCCACTCGGCCATCTCCGCCGCCGAAGAGTTGATGGTCGCGGCGCCGCCGGCCGCGTCCACGTTCGCGTAGCGGATGACGCGCACCTTGCCCTCGAACTCGTTGTGCGGCGTGGCGACGTTCTGCGAAGCCGTCAACTGCTTGAAGGTCGTCACCGTGCGCGCCATGCCGAGCGGGACGAAGAACTTCTCGCGCACGTATTCGTCCCAGCTCTTCCCCGTCACGGCCGGCACGATCTCGCCCGCGGTGAGGAACATGATGTTCTGGTAGCCGTAGTGGCCGCGGAAGCCGTAAGCGGGTTTGAGGAAGCGCACGCGGCGGATGACCTCTTCGCGCGAGTAGGTCGTGTCGTACCAGAGCAGGTCGCCGCCGAAAGTGGCGAGCCCGCTGCGGTGACTCAAAAGGTCGCGCACCGTCATCTCGTGCGTGACGTAGGGGTCGTAGAGCTGGAACCAGGGCAGGTACTTCGTCACGGGGTCGTCCCACTTCAACTTCCCCTCGTCCACGAGCGTCGCGAGCGCGGCCGACGTGAACGCCTTCGTGTTCGAGGCGACGGCGAAGAGCGTGTCCTTGTCAACGGGCTCGGGCTTCCCCAGCTCGCGCACGCCGTAGCCCTTCGCGAAGACGACCTTGTCGTCCTTCACAATCGCCACGGAGAAGCCCGGCACGTTCCACTCGCGGCCCGCCTTCGCCGCGTACTCGTCAATCTCCTTCAGGCGCTCTTCGAGGGTCTGCGCGAACGTCGCGTGGGAGAAGGTTAAGAGCGCGAGCAGGAGGAAGAACGGCGCGAGGCGGACGTGTCTTTGGCGCATCTGTCGTGTGTGACCTCTTCGGCGGCTGTGGAATGTTTGAACGGGAGTTCGCCCGGCGCGCGGGCAGGCGTAATCCTCCACGAAGGCGGCGCGCGTGTCAAACGCGGCGCTCAGTTCCTCCCGGTCAGCGTCAGCGTCGCGCCGACGTAGTCGCCGTGGTCACCGGGGCGCAGGAAGTAGTCGCGCCCGCCGAGGCGCACGCGCAGCGTGTGCCAGTTCGTCAGGGAGTGTTTGTCGCCGCCGGGCGCGGCGTCGTCAAGGTACTCCTGCACGTCGGCGCACCTGGGCTCGATGACCCTCTCGACTTTAAAGATGCCGTTGTTGAAGTCGTCGCCCCTGACGTACCTGAGGAAGACCACGCCGACATCGTGCCCCGAGTCGGTGAGCCTGAACATGAGCTGGACGCCATCGTATCGGTGTTCCACGACGTGATGGTATTCGTCGGCCCTCACGACGGGCACGTCGTAAGCGCCCGTCTCGACCCGCGCCACCCCGCCGAGCGAGTCCGGCGTGTAGCGCCGCACACACCCCTCGAAGTCGCGCCCGAAGAGTTCATACCTGATGGCGAAGTTCGCCGCGACGCAGAGCGCGAGCACGGCGGCGACGGCCGCGGCCTTGCGGGGCCACGTCCCGAGGAACGAGCGCAAGGCGGCGACGATTTTCTCGAACAGCGCGTCGCGCCCGCGGACTAGTTTGACGAGGCGCGCTACGTCGTAGTCCCAACGGTTGTCGCTCAGCTCGATGGCCTGGCGGAACGCCAGGGCTCTGATCGCTTCCGGCAGCTCTTCGGCCTTCGGCATCCGCGCGCCGCCGAGCAGCAGGGGGATGATCTTGACCCCCCGCGCGAGCGCCGCCGTTATCTCACGGCTCACGAGGTCGTCGGAGTTTTGCAGGCTCCCCGCCGTCTTCAGCCAGTCGGGGCTGATGAGCAGGAGAAACACGTCGCAGTCTTCGACGGCGTTGCGGATGGTTTCGGGGAAGGCTTCGCCCGCCTCGATGTCGTCCACGTCGCGGAAGACTTCGAACCCGGCGCGCGTCAGCTCGTCTTTGAGCAGGCGCGCCGAAGGCGTGTCGAAGCGGCGGCGGTAGCTGATGAACAGCCGCAGCCGCGCGCCGGGGCGGCGGGGGGAAGAGTGTGTGCGGCCGTTCTCCATGAGTGCCGCCTTGTGTGGACTGTGGGCGCCGGGCTTATTTGCGTTTCACGACGAGGACTGCGTGGAGGCCATCCTCCTTGAAGGTGAGCGTGCCCGTCAAGTCCGTCAAGCGTCGCATCGTGCGGCCGGCCGGGCTCTCGTCGGAAGGGGCGACGGGCTGGCGCGGCTCGGCGGCCGTGCCGTGGACGCTGCAAGAGACCTGCCGGCCGTCCGCCGAGACGTGGTACGTGCCGCCCTCGGGGCAGGCGAAGCGCGCGCCCGCGAGCCTCTCGGCCAGCTCGACCGTCGCGCGGTCGAGCGCCTCGCCCGCCGGCGCGTCCGTCCCCGCGGTGAGGGCGCGCGCCGCGTCCGCGAGCGGCCCGAGGTTGTTGAGGCAAGCCTCGCGTTCGTTCTCGGCCCAGGCGCGGTTGTAGTCGGGCAGCACCTCGTTCCAGTTCCCGGCGCGCACACGCGCGAGCGCGTGGCCGCTCAGGTCTTCGTCAGAGGCCGCCGCGGGCGCCGCCTGTGTGTTGAGGGCGGCAAGCTCTTCGAGGATGAAAGGCTTCGTGGCGACGTAGAGGCCGCGGCCGATGCGCGCCCAATAGAAGCTCACGCGCGCCGGCGCGAAACGCACGCCGAAGGCGCGCGCCTGCTCGCCCGTCGCCAGCTTGTACTTGTAGAAGTCGTACTCGAAATCGAACCAGCGGCCGCGCCGCTCGTTGCGCGCGGCCTGCGAGAACGCCGCGTCCGACCAGCTCAGATAGTCGTCCACGACCTTCTCGTCGGCGATGGGGAAGGAGAGGTAGACCGGCGAGTTGAGCGAGAGCAGGCCGAGCGTGATCAAAGACTCATCGCCGCCCACGATGTTGCCGCCGCGCCCGACGCCGCTCGACGCCATCATCCCGATGAGCCAGGGCGCGTTCAGCTCAAATGGCGGGCGCGAGTCGTAGACGTGGATTCCCAACTGGTTGCCGAGCCCTTCCGAGAGCAGCCCGTAAGTCTTCGCGCGCGCGTCGCCGCCGCCGGGAAAACCGAACGGGAGGTCGAAGAGGTCTTCGGGCGAGTTCGGTCGCCGCGCGTCCTCGGCGCGCAGCTCCCTGACGAGCTGCTCCTTGTTGAGCCGGAGCCCGGCGCTGAAGATGTTGCGGCGCGGGACGGGGAGCCCGTCGAGCTGTTCGGGCGCGCCGCCGAGCACGCGCGCGAGCCCCGTGTAGACCGTGTTGTCGATGAGCGGCAGGACGACCGTCTCGACGCGCAGCTCTTCGGGCGCGACCTTCAGGCGGAAGGCGATGGGGTCGAAGTACGTGCGCCAGTATTGGTTGTACTCGGCGACGAACGCCCTGTACTCGTCGGCCTCTTCGCCCGAAACTTCGGCGACGGGCGCCTCGATGTTCGGCGTCAGGCGCAGGGCGTGGCCGTGGCGCGAGCAGGCGCCGGCCGTGCCGTCGGCGGAGAGAGAATAATGTCCGCCGTCGGGGCAGGAGAGCGCGCCCTCGCCGAAGAGGCCGGGCGCGGCGCCGGAGTCGCGCAGCTCTTCGAGCGACTTGGGCGCGCGGCCGTGCTCGGTGCGGAAGAGGAGCGCGGCGTGGCCGATCATGCGTAGTTGGTTGTAGCAGAGCAGGCGCCGCCGCTCCGTGAGCTTGACGGCCGGCCCCATGAGGCGGCGGACGAACGGGTCGGAGAGGTAGACGAAGCCGTCCTCGCGCGCGTCGCCCCGCGGCATGAGCGTGCGGACGTATGCGAACTCCGCGGTGTCGCCGAGGCGGCGGACGGCGCGTCCCTGCGCGTCTTTGCCTTTGATCGCTTCGACGATGCGCTTGAAGGCCGCGAGCGAGTTGCTGCGGACGTGCAGCCCTTCTTCGGGGTAGGCGGAGACGACGCTGATGTCGCGCTCGGGCGTCTGCAATTGTGTGTACTCGACGCCGAGGTATTCGCCCGTCTCGCGGCGCGCGTCGGGGCGCGCTTTGGCGGCGTCGTCGATGAAGCCGTCCATGCGGCCGCGGAAGAGGAGCGGCTGTTTGACGCGGAAGAGGAGGGTCACGTCGCTGCCCTCGCGGACGAAGGGGTCGCTCCCGGCGACGGCGACTTCGTCCACGACGAGGTCGTAGAAGGGGCGCGTGCGCGGGTCTGTCTCGACGGCGAGCTGGCGCTTGAGCCGCTCGCCCACGTCGAGCGTCGTGGTGTCACGGAAAGCCTGGTTGGAGAGGTGCGAGCCCCAGAGGTCGCCCGCCTCGAAGGCGTCGAGCAGCTTGGTCAGCGCGCGGAACTCCGCGAAGTAGAAGTCCTCGGGCACCGCGCGCGCGAGCGGGGAGATTTCGGGCCTGCGGCCGGCGAGCATCTTCTCCCAGGGGTGGCTCTTGATGTCGGGGCCTGCGAGCGCCGAGACCTGCACGGGGCCTTGCGTGCGCGGCTGCTCCGGCTCGCGCCCTTCCATCATGGCATTGAAGCGCGCGTCGTCGGCGTTCACGTTGCCGGCGGCGCGCGGCGTGGGGGCCTGGCTACGCGTGCGCGTCCGACGTTTTCCGGGGGGCGGCGCCACGCCCTTGTTCGCGTTCCCTGCGCTCCGGTTGAGCGACGCGCCCGGTTGCACGCGCACGGGCGTCACGGAGCGCATGGCGTCGAGCTGCAAGCTCTCCTGCACGGCGAGCGCGCCGGTGAAGAGGCCGAAGAGGTCTGTGCCCCTGCGCCGCGTGTCGCGCACGTCGGCGTCGGTGCCGGCGAGGCTTCGGACGCGCGGCTCGAACTCGTCGAAGCGCCCGGCGCGGCGCGCGAGTTGGAGGACGACGTATTGCAGGTAGGCGTCGCGCGGCTGGAGCGAGAGCGCGGCGACGGCCTCTTCGAGCGTCCAGGCTTGGCGCGTGGCGGCGGCGTCGCGGTTCTGCGCGCGGGACGTGAAGAGCGCGGGGAGGAGGAGCAGGGCGGCGGCGAGACAGCAGGCGGCGGCCTTCAGGCGGGGGTTCATAGGTGCTCTCCTGTCGAAGCGTTGGCGCGGGACTATTCGAGCATATCATGACCGCTATGCCGTCGAAGAAGAGAAAAGGCGGCGCGCTCTTAACGTGAGCGCGCCGCCTTTGTTTGCGGGTGAGTTGTCGAAGGTCTTACTTGTCGGCCGTGACCGTGAACTTCTGCGAGGGCATGAGCGACTGGCCGGAGACCTTGTCGCGGACGCGGACGACGATCTCGTACTCGCCGGGGGCGAGGTTGTTGGTCGGGAGCAGGCGGGCGAGGGTCAGGCGCTCCCCGGCGTCGGAGTTGCCGCGCCAGTCCTCGGCCTGCTTGAAGACCTCCTTGCCGTCCTTCGTGAGCACGTACTCCACATCAACCGCGGGCCGCAGCGTCGTCTGGTCGATGCCGGCGTTGTAGACCTGCATGTAAATCCCGACGTCCTGGCCGCGCTTGTAGACGCCCGAGACGTTCGGCAGAACCTTGTAGGGGCCGATGGCGAACATGCCCGGGAGCTGGTCGTTCAGCGCCTGGAGCTTCATCGCGAGCACGAGCGTGGAGGTGGAGAGCTTCTCGGGCGTGAACTTGGGCACCTCGAAGCCGATGGCCTTGACCGTGGTCGCGCCCGTGTTCACGTCGCGGATGAGCAGGTCAACCTTGTAGTTGCCGGGCGCGAGCGGGAGCACGCGCTGGTAAGCCGACTTGCGCTCCTTGAGCGTGGTCAGCTCCTGGACGGTGGCCGTCGTCGTGACGGGGTCTTCGAAGCTCGTCACGCGGCGGCCCGAGAGGTTCGTCACGCGGCCGTAGATGTTGAGGCGCGCCGTCTGGATGCCGCTGCCGTCGTCCTTGAACTGGAGGTCGTTGTTGTCGGTCTGGATGGTGATGGCCGTCATCACACGCTCGTCCGAGGCGCGGTAGAAGTCCACCTTGGTCGCCACGTCGAGGGCGGCCGTGTCCTCGGCGCCGGTGCCGGTCGTGGCGAGCAGGCTCTTCTCCAGCACGTCGTTGACCTGCGGCGGCTTCTGCAAGTCGGTGTAGAGGATGAGGCGCGAGAACGGGCTGTCCTGCTCGCGCGCGCCGGGGCCGGTGTAGCCGAAGGCGCCGCGGTTGGCGACGCGGTCGGCCTTGTCGGCGAGCCCGAGCTGCTCCATCAGCGTCAGGCCGGCGCCGGGGATGTTGAGCATCGCGTCCTTCTCGTCGGGCGAGCGGGCGATGCGGTACTCGCCGGTACCGGTCGGGTCAACGAACTCGATCTCGATGCCGGAGCCGATGCCGGGCAGGTAGCGGTAGAACCAGATTTCGAACGGGTAGGTCGTGGTGTCGCCGCCGCCCTCGTAGGAGGGGCGCTCGTAAGAGCCGCCCGAGGGGTGCGACTCCTTCTCGTGCGGCGGGCCGTACATGATGTAGATGCGGCCGCGGTCGGTCTTCCAGCCGGGGACGCCGGAGGCGAAGTGCTGGTTGGCGTAGGCCACGCGCTCGTAGTGCTCTTCGAGGTACTCGTTGATCTCCGTGTCCGGGTCGGGGTCGCGGCGGCGCCAGAAGGCTTCGATGAACTGCTCGCGCTCGGCGTCGGTCGTGAGCTTCTTCCATGCCTTCTTCTCCTCGTCGGTGATGATGTAGGCAACGTCCTCGTCGATCCACTTCTTGAACATGTTCGACTTCTCTTTTTTGACGTTGCGCTCGCGCTCGGGCACGTCCTGCGGGTCGGCGGCCTTCTTCTTCTGCGCGTGCGCAGCGGGGGCGGCCGTGAAGAGCAGGGAAAGGGCTAGGGCCAGAGCACGCGTCCTCTGTTGACGGGCCATCGCTTTAGAACTCCTGTTCGGCTGGGACAAAAGAATTTTACGGTTTACCTGTCGGGGCGGTCGCGAAAAGGGCGACGCCTGAGAAGCCGCCGGGGCCAGTCGCCTCCGGGGGCTTAAACCCAGTCATCGCCGCAACTTTCGCGCAGATTTTAGGCCCTCCACGGAGACACAGTCAAGATGCGCCGGGGGGGCGTCCCGGTTGCCTGTCGGACGCCTTTTAAAGTCCCCCGAAAAGACCCCGCCGGCGCATCTTTCACACATGATTACCGCCGCCGCGCCGTTGGATACGCCCGCCGGAATTTTCAATTTTCCCGCTCACTCGACGGTGCGCGGGCGCGCGAAGAGCCAGGCGATGAGGATGGAGATGAGGTAGAGGACGAACATCGGGGCGGCGAAGAGCATCATGTTGGGGATGTCGTTGGTGGGCGAGAGCACGGCCGCGGCGACGAGGATGACGACCGTCGAAATCCGCCAGTGCGAGACGAGGAAGCGCGCGTCCACCAGCCCGATGCGCGCGAGCACGTAGGTGATGGCCGGCATCTGGAAGACCACGCCCATCGCCAAAAGGACGATGATCACGAAGTCGAAGTAGTCCGAGGCGTTGAGGAAGAGGCGGAAGTCCGACCCGATCCCCAGAAGGTACGTGATGGCCGGCGGGAAGAGGATGTAGTAGGCGAAGGCCGCGCCCGCCACGAACGACAGACTCGACATCAGCACGAAGGGCATCGCCCAGCCGCGCTCGTGCGGGTAGAGCCCCGGCGAGATGAAGGCCCAGATTTGCCACAACAGGAACGGCACCGCGAGGCAGACCGCCGCGTAGAGCGAGACCTGTAGGTAAAGAGAGAACGGCTCGACCGCCGTGTGCACGACCAGCTTGTCGTTCTCGTTCGGGACGCCGCTGTCCTTCGCCTGGAAGTCCAGGGGCAGCCGCACGCCCTTCGGGATGACGTTGGGGCCGGCGAAGAGCGCCTCGTCGGTGAAGACGCCGGGCTGCCCGTCCGGCCCCCGCGCGACGCGCACCGCGACCGACGCGCCCGGCGGGACGACGCTCTTCCCGAGCTTCGTCGTCTCCTCGAAGACGTAGCGGCCGGTGTCGCCCTCCTTGATGCTGCTGAGCGGGAGAATCCCCTCGCCGCCCGTCAGACCTTGCAGGGGGACGGGGCGCTGCGAGGCTTCGGCCAGCGCGCGGCGCATGGGCGCGGCGAGGAAGTTGTAGATGCGGTCGGAGACGAACCAGCAGACGACGAGCGCGACGAAGATGAAGATGACGGAGCGGATGATGCGGCGGCGCAGCTCGTCGAGGTGTTCGAGGAAAGACATCTGGCCGCCGAGCTGGCGACCTTCCTGCTGTTCGTCCTCGCCGCCGTCAATAAGGGTCGAAGCCATCTCGTCGCTCGGGGTCTACTCGAAACTGTCGGGGAAATGACGCGCGCCGCTTCAGGAGGCGTTGAGTTCGTCGTCGTCCTTGTCGGCCGGCCGCGCCGCCACGCGTCCGGTCGCCACGTCCCAGGCGTGCTCGTCGTCCGGCGCGCCGCGCGCGACCGTGGGCTCGGGGGCGGCCGGCGCGGGCCGGGAGTGGTCTGACTCGCCCGCGCCCGCGTCGTGGGACGGGAGCGCCGCCGGCTCGCCCGAACCGCCCTCGTGGACGGCCGGCGCGGGGTCGTCGGCGGGCCGGCGCCGCTCCAGCTCGACCTCGTACTCCCAGGTGCGCTTGAAGTCGTCGGAGGCGCGCTTGAACTCGCCGATGGCCTTGCCGACGCTGCGCCCGATCTCGGGGAGCTTGCGCGGCCCGAACAGGACGAGCGCGACCACCGCGATCACCAGCAGCTCGGTCGTGCCGAGGAACTCGAAGACGAGAAGGGGTGTATGCATAACGAAGTGATGAGTGACGAGTGATGAGTGATGAATTGGCCGCGGCCTTCAATTCATCACTCATCACTCGTCACTCATCGTTACTCTTAAAGTCCGGCGGGTAGTAGATGACCTCGACGGCGCGGTCGCCGACGCCGTTAGTGTAGAAGGAGAGGGAGCGGTCGCGGTGCTCCTTGATGGGGCGCCCTTCGCGGCGCGCGGCCGTCTCCAATTCGCCGCGCGACCTGACGCGGATGCCGATGTGCTGCGGGTGCTTCGAACCCTTCGGCAGCAGCGCCACGCCGAAGCCGCGCGCGTCGCGCAGCATGGCCCAGTCCTCGTAGAGCGTCTCGACACGGAAGCCCAGGCGCTCGTACTCGCGCACGTCCCGCTCCATGTCCTCGGTCTTGACCGCGATGTGGTCTACGACGCCCTCGACCCGTAACTCTTCCCGCTCCTGCATGGGGGGATTGTACCCCTTCGGCGCGCGCGCGCACAAAAGCGAAGGCGGGGCCTCCTTGACAGGCCGGCGCCGGTGCGCCAACCTCGCCGCAGTTAATCCGACAACGCACAGGGGAAGGTGAGGGATGGGGACACGGCCGCGCATCGTTTCGCTCCTGCCGTCGGCGACCGAGATCGTCTGCGCGCTCGGGCTCGAAGAGAGCCTGGTCGGCGTCACGCACGAGTGCGACTTCCCGCCGTCGGTGTTGGGGAAGCCGGTGCTCACCGCGAGCCGCGTCTCGCACGCCGAGATGTCGAGCGCCGAAATCGACCACGCCGTCCGCTCGCAGCTCGACGGCCACGGCTCGATCTATAATTTGGACGAGAAGCTGCTGGCCGAGCTGAAGCCCGACCTCGTCATCACGCAGGAGCTGTGCGAGGTCTGCGCCGTCAGTTACAAGACGGTTCTTCAAGCGGCGCGCCTCGTCGAGTCGGACGCGCGCGTCGTCTCTTTGGAGCCGAACAACATCCAGGACATCTTCGCCAACATCCGCACCGTGGGCGAGCTGGCCGGCGTGCCCGCGGCGGCCGACGCCGTCGTGCGCGACCTGACCGTGCAGCTCGACGCGCTGGCCGTCCTGCTCACGGAGGTCGGGACGCGGCCGCGCACGCTCGTCCTCGAATGGCTTGAGCCGCCGTTCGCGCCGGGCCACTGGGTGCCGGAGCAGGTCGCGTTCGCGGGCGGCGACGCTCGTTTCGGCAACGCTTCGGGGAAGTCGCGCCCGACGACGGCCGAAGAGATTCAAGCTTACGCGCCCGAGGTCGTCGTGCTCGCGCCGTGCGGCTACTACAAGGAGGACACGCTGCGCGCGCTCGAACGGGCGCGGCTGCCGCGCGGCTGGGGCGAACTACCGGCCGTGCGCTCGGGGCAGGTCTGGGCCGTGGACGCCACGAGCTACTTCAGCCGCCCCGGCCCGCGCGTCGTCGAGGGCGCCGAGATACTTCTGAAAGTCATCCACCCCGAAATCTTCGGCGAGCCCTCGGAGGCGCAGGCCGTGCGCGTCCCCGCCGCCGCGATGCTCGCCGAAGAGAGTTAGGGCGCAGACTTCAGGACTGCCGCGGCTGACCCGTGCCGGGCTCCTGCTCGACGTTCTTCGTGTCGCTCCGCTTGCGCAGGACGTTCTTGACGCCGAAGAGCGATTCGAGGAAGTCCTGCCAGAACGGCGCGCCGACGCTCAGCAGCAGCGCCATCACGAGCCAGCCGAGCAGCACCTTCGCGTCGTGCTTCGTGTTCGTCCAGGGGTCGCCGTCCCGCCAACCCCTGCCCCAGGCCCACACGTCCTGCACCGTGACCGGCTTGAACCCGTAGCCGGTGAAGATGGCCGCGTTGTCGTCCACCTGCCTGCGGCTCGTCTCGAACCACGACTTGACCGTCTGTTGCGTCTGCGCGTCGCGCGCGGCCTGGTCGGCGGCGGGGAGGGCCGCGGCGGCGTGCGCGAGCGCGTCGGCCACCTGCTGCTGCGACTGGATAATCATCTCGCGCTTCGCGTCGCTGGTCGAGATGGTCTCGTAGACGCTGAAGAAGTTGGCGTTGAGGAAGGCGACGACGAGGAAGCTGATGACGAGGGCCGCCGTCTTCATGCTGCGCGTGTAGCGCTCCTCGAAGCTCTGCATCACCGGGTCGAAAGACTCTTCGAGCTTGGCCCAGCGGGCGAAGACCGCGTCGTAAGACTTGCGGAAGCCGGCGAAGGCGGCCGCGAAAGAGTCGAGCCGCCCGGCGAGGTCGTCGAGGACGTTCGCCACGTCCGCCTTCCCGTCGAGCCGCGCGCGCTCGGCCGCGTGCCGGGCGTTGGCGCGCACGTCGTCGAGGACTTGCCGCGCGTCGCCCAGGTTCAGGCCGCGCAGCCGGACGATGTCGGCGGCGACCGCCTTGACGACCTCCTCCGGGGCGGCGCCGGGCGCGAGCAGCCGTCTGAGGTCGTCCACCAGCGGCTTGAACTTCGCCTGCAACTCGGCGAGCTTGGCCCGGTCTTCGTCATTCAGGTATGGCCCGGCCTTGAAGTCGGGGCCGCCGAACCACGTCTTCCACTTGTCGAAGACGGCGTAGAACTTCTTGAACTCCGCGGCCGCGGCCGCGACCTTGGCGGCGAACTCGCTGTCCACCGCCGACGGCTCGATGCTGCCGACCACCTTCATCAAATCGCCCTTCGAGATCGAGTCGAAGATGGGGCGCGTCGAGAGCGCCGTGCGGCCGAGGCCGCGGAACTTGTTCAGCACCTCGTTGTAGAGGACGGCGGCGTGCTTGAAGTTCTCGTCCTCCGCGGGGTGGCGGACGAAGCGCAGGAAGATGCGCAGGAAGGGCGACTGCCCGATCACCGCCGTGAAGCCCTTCCACTTGCGCGCCCAGATGACCGCGGGCTTGACCTCGTTCTCCTTCACCTGCGCGCTGGTCTGGTCGTCGATGACGAGCTGAAGGAGGTGCGCGAGCGAGTCCTCGATCTGGCGCGACTTGAGCTTGAAACCCTTCTTGACGGCCGACTGGACGGCCTGCACGACGAGGCTCAGCGCGAGGAGCACCACCACCATCGCGATCAGGTTGTCGAGCGTTGCGTTGAGGTTGATCATCTTTCCTCCTGTGGCTTCAAAAGGCGGGCGAGCGCGCGGACGATAGTTGAAGCCCGCGGGGTTGTCAACAATTTTCACGGGCGCCGCGCGTCGGAAAATTCCCGCGGCCGGCATAAAAACGTGAACGGCGCGGTGCGATAATGCGCGCGAGATGAAGAAGCGGCGGGAGACGGGGGGCGCGGGCGCGACGCTGCAAGGCTTCGCCGAGGCGGCGGACGCGGTCGGGGCGACGACGAAGAAGCTTGAGAAGGCGGCGCTGCTCGGGGCGTACTTCGGGGGCCTGGCGGACGAAGACCTTTCCCTGGCGGCGCGCTACTTCGCCGGGCACGTCTTCCCGCTCTACGACGCGCGCACGACGAACGTCGGCGGCGGCATGCTGCGCGACGCCATCTCGGAAGTCACGGGGCTCGAAGTCGAAAACCTGCGGCCGCGCTACGTGCGTCTCGGCGACTCGGGCGACGTGGCGTTCGAGGCGTTCGCGGAGACGAAGGCGGGCGTGAACGACGCGCCGACGCTCACGCTCGCCGCGACGCAGGCGCTCGTCGGGCGTCTGAGCGAGACGCGCGGGACGAAGAACAAGAAGGCGCTTTTAGTGGGCGCCCTCACGCACGCGACCCCCCCGGAGGCGAAGTACCTCGTCAAGCTGCTCGTCGGCGACCTGCGCATAGGTCTTAAAGAAGGGCTCGTCGAAGACGCCGTCGCGCGCGCGTTCAACCGGCCGCTCGCGGACGTGGCGCGCGTCAACATGCTCACGGGCGACATCGGCGAGACGGCCGTGCGCGCGCGGCGCGGCGCGCTCGAAGGCGTCGCGATGCGCCTCTTCCACCCCATCAAGTTCATGCTCGCCACGGCCGCCGAGACAATCGAAGACGTGGCGCGCACGATGCCCGAAGAGTTCTACGTCGAAGACAAGTTCGACGGCATCCGCGGGCAGGCGCACGTGCAAGGGGGCAGGGTCGCGCTCTACACGCGCACGCTCGACGAGGTGACGCACCGCTTCCCCGAGCTGGTCGAGCCCCTAAAACTTCTTCCGTCGGACGCGGTGCTTGACGGCGAGATCGTGCCCGTGCGCGGCGAGGCCATCCTGCCCTTCCTCGAACTGCAAAGGCGCCTCGGCAGAAAGACCGTCTCGGAGGAGCTGCTCGCGGGCGTGCCCGTGGCGTTCGTCGCCTATGACCTGCTCTACTCGGGAGGCCGCGTGCTGACCGACGCGCCGCTCGCGGAGAGGCGCGCGGCGCTCGAAGCGTTAATCAAAGACGAGGCGGCCGCGATCGTGCGCCTGTCGCAGGCGAAGTTGACGGCCGGCGTCGAGGGGCTCGACGAGGAGTTCGACGCGGCGCGCGCGCGGGGCAACGAGGGGCTGATGATTAAAGACCCGCGCTCGTCCTACAAGCCGGGCAAGCGCGGGCGCGAGTGGCTGAAGCTGAAGAAGGCTTACGCGACGCTCGACGTGGTGGTGACGGCCGTCGAGGTCGGGCACGGCAAGCGGCGGAGTCTTCTCTCGGACTACACGTTCGCGGTGCGCCGTTCGGAGGAAGACCCGGAGCTGCTCAACGTCGGCAAGGCTTACTCGGGCCTGACCGACGCGGAGCTGGCCGAGCTGACCGAGTGGTTCCGCGCGCACACGATTCAAGAGTTCGCGCACGGGCGCGTCCGCGTCGTCGAGCCGAAGGTGGTCTTGGAAGTCACCTTCGACCGCGTGCAGGAGTCGAAGCGCCACAAGAGCGGCTACGCGCTGCGCTTCCCGCGCATCCTCCGCCTGCGCGAGGACAAGACGCCGGAAGAGATCGACACGCTCGACACCGTCCGCCGCATCGCGCGCGAGCTGGCGGGTGAAGATGAAGGCTTGGAAGGGAATTAACCACAGAGACACAGAGACACGGCTTGAAGAGTTATAACTCTTCAAGCCGTGTCTCTGTGTCTCTGTGGTGAAACTGCCCGGCTAAGCTCAAGCGGCGAGTTCTTTACGGGGAGGTGAGCACGTCCACGAGGCGCGGCTCCTTCCTGCCCTTCGAGTGTTTCAGGGCTTTGTCCATCTGCCTGCGCGCTTCCTTCTCGACTTCGTCCTCGCGCTCGTGGCGCTTCTCGGCGGACTTGCCGCGGCGCTCACCGTCTTCGTCATCCTCCGCCACTTCACGCGCGGGCGCGGCGGGTGCTACTGCGGCTGCGGCAGCAGTCCTTGAGCGTCGCGGTCGTTCTTCGGGCACCGCGGGCCTGGCGGCGGGCGTTTCTTCGCGCGCTGCTTCCGCGGGCGCAGGCGCCGAGGGTCGCGGCGGCGGCGCCTCCGCAGTCTGAGCCGGCGCGGCCTGTGTCTGTTCCTGCGTTTGTCCCTGTGTCTGTTCCGCGGCCTGCGTCTGTTCCGCGCGCGGGCTTTGCATCATTTTCATGGCGAGGGCGCCGCCGAGCGCGGCGGCCGCGAGCAGCACGACGGCCAGCAGCGCGGTCGCCCGCGAGAGCCGAGGGCCGCGCGCCCGCACCGTGCGCGGAGCGTTCGGGTAAGGCTCTTCGTTGAGCGGCACGACCGGGTGTGCGTGCCGCGCCTCTTCCGCGTCGAAGCGGGGCGTGACGAGCGTCGCCTCCGGGTCTTCCCCCGCCGCCTTAAAATTTTCAGGACGCTGCTCCATATGTTCTGGCCTCAAACAGTACGTCAAAACCTTCTCTCCGGTAATAAAGGCAAAAGCGAGGCCAACGGGGGCTCGAAGTTGCCGCCCCGCGACAAAAAAAGGATAATCCAACGCTTGTCGCCGGGGGCTTTGCGGGAGCAGTGCGCGGCGGCTTTATTTCAAGATGAACATCCTCGGGATATCGGCCTACTACCACGACTCGGCGGCGTGCCTCGTGCGCGACGGCGAAGTCCTGGCCGCGGCGCAGGAGGAGCGCTTCACGCGCCGGAAGCACGACCACCGCTACCCTTCGCACGCCGTCGAGTTCTGCCTCAAGCACGCGCGCATCACGCCGAAGGAGCTGGACTTCGTCGCCTTCTACGACAAGCCGCTCTTAAAATTCGAGCGGCTGCTTGAGACCTACATCGACTACGCGCCCTCCGGCCTGCGCTCATTCCTGATGGCGATGCCCCTGTGGCTGCGCGAGAAGCTCTGGATACGCGAGCAGGTGTCGAAGGAGGCGGGCTTCGAAGGCAAGGTGCTCTTCACCGAGCACCACGAGTCGCACGCCGCCTCGGCCTTCTTCCCCTCGCCGTTCGAGTCGGCGGCCGTCTTAACGATGGACGGCGTGGGCGAGTGGGCGACCTCTTCGTACGGGTACGGGAAGGGAAACGAGCTGCACCTTTTGAAGGAGCTTCACTTCCCGCACTCGCTCGGCCTGCTCTACTCGGCCTTCACCTACTACACGGGCTTCAAGGTCAACTCGGGCGAGTACAAGGTGATGGGGCTCGCGCCCT
Source organism: Acidobacteriota bacterium (assembly GCA_019242475.1). GTDB lineage: Bacteria > Acidobacteriota > Blastocatellia > Pyrinomonadales > Pyrinomonadaceae > QHXN01. The sequence continues at coordinate 78,890 of JAFAVK010000086.1, forward strand.
ACGGCGAGCCGAAGTACGTGAAGCTGATTCTCGACGAGCTGGTTGACCTGCGCGAAGACGGTTCCTTGCGCCTCAACATGAAGTACTTCAACTTCGCCGCGGGCCTGACGATGACGAGCCCGGCGTTCGACCTCCTCTTCGGCGGACGCCCTCGCGCGCCCGAGAGCGAGGTGACGCAGCGCGAGATGGACTTGGCGCGCTCGGTGCAGGAGGTGACCGAGGAGGCGATGCTGCGCATGGCCCGCCACGTCCACCGGGAGACCGGCGAGCGGAACCTCTGCCTCGCGGGCGGCGTCGCGCTCAACTGCGTCGGCAACGGCCGCATCCTGCGCGAGGGGCCTTTCGAAAACGTCTGGGTGCAGCCGGCCGCGGGCGACGCGGGCGGGAGCCTCGGCGCGGCGCTCTCGGTCTGGTACCAGTACCTCGGCAACGAAAGGAAGTTGGAAGAGGTCTGTCGCGGCGGCCGTGCGGACGGGATGCGCGGCGCGTACCTCGGGCCGGAGTTCGCGGACGAAGAGATCGAGGAGTCGCTGGTGACGCTCGGCGCGCGTTACCGGAGAGTCCCGCACGAAGAGCTGGCCGGGACGGTCGCGCGCCTGCTCGCCGAGGAGAAGGTCGTCGGCTGGTTTCAGGGGCGGATGGAGTTCGGGCCGCGCGCGCTCGGCGCACGCTCCATCCTCGGCGACCCGCGCTCGCCCCGGATGCAGTCGCAGATGAACTTGAAGATCAAGTTCCGCGAAAGTTTCCGCCCCTTCGCGCCGTCGGTCTTGCGCGAGCGTGTGTCGGACTACTTCGAACTCGACGCCGACTCGCCCTACATGCTCCTCGTCGCGCCGGTGCGCGAAGAGTTGCGGCGCGAGCCGACGAAAGATGAAGAAGGCTTGTTCGGCATCGAGCGCTTGAACGTGCCGCGCTCGACTATCACGGCGGTGACGCACGTTGACTACTCGGCGCGCGTGCAGACCGTGCGGCGCGAGGAGAGCCCGGCCTTCTACGAGCTGCTCGCCGCCTTCGAGCGGCTGACCGGCTGCGCGGTGCTGGTCAACACCTCCTTCAACGTGCGCGGCGAGCCCATCGTCTGCACGCCCGCGCAGGCGTTCGCCTGCTTCATGCGCACCGAGATGGACTGCCTCGTCGTCGGCGACTTCCTCCTGCTCAAGCCGGAGCAGGGGCGCAACGCCTTCTCCGAAGACCTCTCGTGGCAGGAGGAGTTCCAGCTTGATTGAGCCGAAGGGGAGCGTGACGCAGCGCAACGACGCCGCGGTGACGGACGCGCAGGCGCGCAAGTCGGCGCTGCTGGTCGGCGGCGTGCTGCTCGCCGTCGCCGCGTGGAACGTCTACCGCGGGCGGCCGACGGTCGTCCTCATCTTCGGCATTCTGGGCGCGGCACTCCTCCTTTTTGGCCTGCTCGTGCCGCCCGCGGCGCGCGCGTTCCACAAGGCGTGGATGAAGTTTGCCGTGCTGCTCGGGCACGTCAACAGCCGCGTGCTTTTGACGCTGATGTACTACCTCGCCGTGACGCCCTACGGCGTCGTGACGCGGCTCGCGGGCCGCGACCCTTTGCGGCGGCGCGGGGCGAAGGCCGGGAGTTACTGGGTCGGGCGCAAGGCGACCCGCCAGACGCGCGAGCAGTTCGAGCGCCTGTTCTGAAGAGTTGAGTTCGAAGGGTCGGAGGGATTCGCGTTTTCATGGGTAAGCTCTCGCTCGCCGGTGAGGTCTGGATGTTCCTGCGCCAGAACAAGAAGCTCTGGCTGCTCCCGATTGTCGTCGTCCTGCTCCTGCTCGGCGCCCTGCTCATCTTCGCGCAGTCCTCGGCGCTCGCGCCCTTCATCTACACGATTTTCTAAAGTGATGAGTGATGAATGATGAGTGATGAATTAAAGGCAGCTTGTCTTTAACTCATCATTCATCACTCATCATTCATCATTTCCTCCCTGTTAACACTCAATGTCGCCCTCGCGTCTATACCGGCGTAAAGGGGAAGGGCCGCGGCGGGTTTGAACCTCAGGCCCGCGCGGCGTCGTAAATCTTCAAGGCATGTTCGAGGTCGAGACCGGCACACTGCTCTTCGCGGAGCGCAGGCCCGAGGCGGCGGAAGCCCCGCCCCCGGAGGCCGCGCTCGTCGAGTCGGCGCGCGCGGGCGACCGCGCGGCCTTCGAGCGCCTCTACCACACGTACGCGCCGCTCGTGCACGGCGTGCTGCTGGCGCGCGTCCCCTACGGCGAAGTCTCCGACCTCGTGCAGGACGTTTTCCTGACGGCCTTCCGCAAGCTCGGGGCGCTGCGCGACCCCGAGCGCTTCGGGCCGTGGGTCGCCATCATCGCGCGCAACCGCGCGGCCGACTTCTACCGCCGCGCGCGCCAGACCGAGGAGCTGCGCGACGAGCTGGCGCAGGGCGCGGGCCGTCCCGCCGAGGCGGCCGAGGCTTTGGAGATCATCCGCTCGCTGCCCGAGGCTTACCGCGAGACGCTCGTGCTCCGTCTCGTCGAAGGCATGACCGGCCCCGAGATCGCGGAGCGGACGGGCCTGCGGCCGGCGTCGGTGCGCGTCAACCTGCACCGCGGGATGAAGCTCCTGCGCCAGCGGCTCGGCGTGAAGTGCGGCGGGGATTTGAAGGACGGAAGTTTATGAGCGACTACCTCTGGGACAAGAAGGGCGAGCCCGACGCCGACGTGGCGCGGCTCGAATCTTTACTCGGAACCTTCGCGCACGAGCCGCGCCCGCTGGAATGGCCGGCCGGGGCCGCCGCGCCCGAGCCACGGCCGGCGAAGCTTCTGCCTTTCGCGTCGCGCCTCCGCACGTCGAGGCGCTTCGCGCCGGCCGCGCTCGCGGCGGCGGCCGCGCTCCTCGTCGCGTCAGTCCTCGTCGCGTCCGCCTTCCTGCGCGCGCGCGTGGCGGATGAGGGCGGACGTGCCACCGCGCGGGAGTCTTCAAGGCCCGACGCGGGCGCTCGGAAGGACGAGCGCCCGGCGGCGCCGCCACAGGTCGAGCGGACTATGTTGGAGCCGCCGCCTTTTGAAGACCTGAAGGGTGGAAAGAAAGTTGAGAGTGCTGCGGTCGGCAACCTGCCGAAGGTCGAGCGGCAGAGGAAGGGCTTGCAACTGGCGGCCGCGCCGCGGCGGCGGCAGAGAGACTTGAACGCAGAGCCTTTGCAAAACGGCGGCGCGGGCTCGGGCGGCGGCCTCACGCTCGAAGCAATGAGCACGCGCGCCGGCGCGTCTTCGCTCGTCGATAACGCGCGCCTGCTGACGAAGGAGCAGCTCGTCTACGCGCTGCGCCTGACCGGCGCGAAGCTGCGGGACATCAGGGAGAAGGCGCAGAAGGCAGAAGCCCGACCGTAAGGGAGGGCGCCGGGAATTATGAAGTTATGAGAAGCCCGATCATTAAAACCATCGTCCTCGTCACGACGACTTTCGTCCTCGCCGTCGCGGCGCACGCGCAGGGGCAGCCGGCGGCCGCGGGGCGCCTCCGGCTCGAAAGCCTCGACCGGCTCGCGCCGAAGGCGGACGACACGGTCAACATCGAGATCGACGGCATCCTCATCAAGTTCGCCGGCTCGATGCTCTCGAACGAGGACGCCGACGAGCGCGCCGTCAAGGAGCTGGTCGAGGGGCTCAAAGGCGTCTACGTCCGCAGCTACGAGTTCAAGTCGGACGGGCAGTTCGCCGAGGCGGACGTGGCGGCGGTGCGCGAGCAGCTGCGCGCCCCCGCCTGGGCGCGCGTCATGGACGTGAAGTCGAAGGGGCTCGACTTCGGCGACGCGGAGGTCTACCTGGCGACCTCGGGCGGGCGCGTCGAGGGCTTCGCGCTGCTCTTCGTCGGGCCGCGCGAGGTGACGGTCGTCAACATCGTCGGCCCGCTCGACCTCGACAAGATCAGGCGGCTCGGCGACAACCTCGACCTCCCGCACGTCCACGTCAGGCGGAAGAAGGCGGCGGGGAATTAGCGCCGGCCGCGCCGCGCGTGAAGAGGTGGCGCGGGTCGGGTTTGGAGTTGAACCAGCCGGCGAGGGCGGTCTTCGGCGCATCGCCTTCAACGTCCAAGACGCGGTGCTCGAAGCGCGGGTCGATGGGGAAGAGGATGGCGTCGCCGAAGCCCGTGTTCGGCAGCTCGCAGACGACGCGCCCGGTGGCGGCCTCGCGCAGCAGCGTCGTGCCGCCGCGGTAGAGTTCGTCGCTCAGGTTGAGGCTGAGCGTGACCATGCGGCCGTCCTCGTTGAGGTCGGTGTGCCAGCGGCTGACGTGGCTCTCGCCGGGCGCGCGCCGGTAGATGCGCCCCGTGAAGCAGGCGACCGGCGGGCAGCCGGTGAGCCGCGGGATGAGTTCGAGCACCCGGCGGCTGTTGAGCAGCAGCTCCAAAGCGAAGTAGGGCGCGCTGTCGAGCGGGCGCAGCTCGCTGCCCACCGCGCGGTCGATGCGCGCGAAGTCGGACGCCTTCAGCTTCGCGCGCAGCGTGTCGAGCAGCGCCGGGTCGAGGAAGCCCGGCAGCGCCAGGTAGTGACGCCCCTCGAAGTGCGCGCGCAGCCGGGACAACTCTTCGTCAGAGCCGGAGACGACCGGCCCCGACCTCGTCAGCCTCACGACACCGTTCACCAGGGCAATCCCCCCACCTCGACGCGCCCCGCGGGCCAGACGCGCTCGCCGCACGGCCGCACCATGACGCGGTAGGGCCAGACGACCTTGCCCGCGGACTGTTCGATCTCGACCTCGTCCTCCAAAGCCAGCCAGCCCTGCCGCGCGTAGAAGGGTTCGAGGCGCGGGAGGCAGAAGAGCATCCCGAACTCCGCGCCGAGTTCATGACAGATGAACTCGGCCGCCTGCTGCATGGCGGCGTGGACGAGGTGGCGCCCCTGCGCCTCGGGGCGGGTGGCGACGCCGCCGACGCCGCCGACCGTCAGTTGACGGCCGCCGACGCCGACGGTCGTCTTGACGAGGCCGACGTGGCTGAGCGGCTTGCCGTCCTCTTCGGTGATGAAGTGGTAGTCCTTCGGCCGCCAGGTAAAGCCCGCGTCCTCAAGCCCGAAGATGTTCTCGCCCCAGCCGAAGAGTGCCTGCCACTCTTCTTTACTCAGCGCTTCCGCGTAACGAATCTCGACGCCCAACTCTGCCACGCTCCTTGAAAAGCCGATTGCCCGGAGGGGCGAAAGGCCATATAGTATCCCGCAAACGTCAAAGTCGAAGACAGCCGTTTTAAAGCTTTCCCGGTCGGAACACAAGTCCATTCTTCTCAAGGAGCCTTGCACATGTTGAGGGTACGTCTTCTCCCGCGGGGGGCCGCGGCCTCTCTGCTCGCCGCCCTGCTTCTCTTGAACGTGCTGCCCTTCGCCGCACGCGCGCAGCAGCCCGAGGCGCCGCCGCGCAAGCCGTTCGGGCCGCTCGCCTACAGGCAGCTCGGGCCGTTCCGCGGCGGCCGCGCCGGCACGGTCGCGGGCGTGGCCTCCCAGCCCTTCGTCTACTACTTCGGCGCGACCGGCGGCGGCGTGTGGAAGACCTCGGACGGCGGCGTGAACTGGGAGCCGCTGGGCGACCAGACGTTTAAGACCGGCTCGGTCGGCGCCATCGGCGTCTCGGAGTCAGACCCGAACGTCGTCTACGTCGGCATGGGCGAGGAGACCCTGCGCGGCAACCTCTCGCACGGCGACGGGATGTACAAATCGACCGACGCGGGGAAGACGTGGAAGAAGCTCACCGGTCTGGACGACACGCGCCAGATTTCGCGCGTGCGCGTTCACCCGCGCGACCCGAACCTCGTCTACGTCGCGGCCATCGGCCATGCCTTCGGGCCGAACGAGCAGCGCGGCGTCTTCCGCTCGAAGGACGGCGGGAAGACCTGGGAGAAGGTTCTTTACAAGAGCCCTCTGGCCGGCGCGATTGACCTGACGTTTGACCCGACGAACGCCAACGTCCTCTACGCCGCGCTCTGGCAGTACGTCCGCAAGCCGTGGACGTTCGAGAGCGGCGGCCCCGCGAGCGGGCTCTTCAAGTCAACCGACGGCGGCGACACCTGGCAGGAGATCACGCACAGCCCGGGCCTGCCGCGCGGCATCGTCGGCAAGATCGGCGTGACCGTCTCGGCCGCACAGCCCGAGCGCGTGTGGGCGCTCGTGGAAGCGGAGGACGGCGGCGTCTTCCGCTCGGACAACGGGGGCGCGACGTGGACGAAGGTCAACGAGTCGCGCGACCTGCGGCAGCGCGCCTGGTACTACACGAAGATTTACGCAGACCCGCAGAACGCCGAGCGCGTCTACGTCCTCAACACAGGCTTCTACCGCTCGAACGACGGGGGCCGCACGTTCACGAACATCTCAGTGCCGCACGGCGACAACCACGATTTGTGGATCGCGCCCAACGACCCGAACCGCTTGATCGAGTCGAACGACGGCGGCGCCAACGTCTCCTTCAACGGCGGGCGCACCTGGACCGAACAAGACCAGCCGACCGCGCAGTTCTACCGTGTCGCCTTAGACAACGACTTCCCCTACAACGTCTACGGCGCGCAGCAGGACAACTCGACCGTCTCGATTCGGAGCCGCACAGAAGACTTCGCCGTCGGCGAAGAGTCCTGGCACGACGTGGGCGGCGGCGAGTCGGGCTGGATCGCGCCGAAGCCGACGGACTCGAACGTCGTCTTCGCCGGCTCCTACGGCGGCTACCTCACGCGCTACGACCACCGCACGAAGCAGCTCCGCGCCGTCAACGTCTGGCCCGACAACCCGATGGGCTGGGGCGCCGAGGGGATGAAGTACCGCTTCCAGTGGAACTACCCGATTCTGTTTTCGCCGAACGACCCGAACGTTCTGTACGCCGCGGGCGACCACCTCTTCCGCTCGACGAACGAGGGGCAGTCGTGGGAGATGATAAGCCCCGACCTCACGCGCAACGACAAGTCGAAGCAGGGGCCGGGCGGCGGCCCGATTACGAAGGACAACACGAGCGTCGAGTATTATGACACCATCTTCACGGTCGCCGAGTCGCCGGTCACGAAGGGCGTCATCTGGACTGGGTCGGACGACGGGCTGGTGCAGGTCACGCGCGACAACGGCAAGACCTGGTCGGACGTGACGCCGAAGGGCATCCCCGAGTGGATTCAGATCAATTCGGTTGAAGCCTCGCCGCACGACGCGGGCGCGGCCTACGTCGCGGCGACCGCTTACAAGTCGGACGACTTCAAGCCCTACCTCTACAAGACGACGGACTACGGGAAGAGTTGGAAGAAGATCGACGCGGGGATTCCCGACGGGGCGTTCACGCGCGTCGTACGCTGTGACCCGGCGCGGCGCGGCCTGCTCTACGCGGGGACGGAGGTCGGCATGTACATCTCCTTCGACGACGGCGAGCACTGGCAGCCGTTCCAGTTGAACCTGCCCTACGTGCCCATCACAGACCTCGCCGTCCACAGGCGCGAGAAGGACCTGGTCGTCGCCACGCAGGGGCGTAGTTTCTGGATTCTCGACGACCTCTCGGTGCTGCACCAGTTGACCGACGCGCAGCGCGCGGGCGGCGGCGAGACGACTTTGCTGAAGCCCGAGGACGCCTACCGCATGCCGGGCGGTGGCGGCGGCCCTCTGCCGCCGACGGTGACCGCGGGCGCGAACCCTGCCAACGGCGTCGTCGTCTACTACTACCTGAAGTCGAAGCCTTCGACGGACGTGACGCTCGAATTCATAGACCCGGCGGGCAAGTCCGTCCAGAAGTTCACGGCCAAGGCCCCGCCGAGGCCACAGCCGACGCCCGCGGGCGGGACGGCCGGGCAGCCCGGGGCCTCGACCGCGCCCGGCTCGGCGCAGGTGCAGACGCCTCCCGAACAGCCGCAGGCGCCTTCGGGCGAAGAGTCTTCCGAGTTCACGGGGAGGCGCGGCGGCGGGGCGGCGCGCCCGACGACAGACGCCGGGCTCAACCGTTTCGTCTGGGACATGCGCTACCCCGAAGCGACGCGCTTCCCCGGGTTGATTCTCTGGGCGGGCGGCACGACGGGGCCGCGGGCCGTGCCGGGCACGTATCAGGTGAAGCTCACGGCCGACGGGCAGACCTACACGCAGACGTTCGAGATCAGGAAAGACCCACGCCTCCAGACGACGCCGGAGGAGTTCGCCAAGCAGCTCGCGCTGCTGACGAAGATTCGGGACAAGCTGACCGAGACGCACAACGCCGTCTCGCAGATCCGCGACGTGCGGCGGCAGGTGGACGACCTCCTCAAGCGCGTCGCCGACCAGCCGAACGCGAAGCCCCTTTTGGCGGCGGGCGGACAGCTCAACAGGAAGCTCCAGGCGATTGAGGAGGCGCTCTACCAGACGAAGAACCAGAGCAGCCAAGACCCCCTCAACTTCCCCATCCGGCTCAACAACAAGCTGGCGGCGCTCGGGGGCATCGTCGCGAGCGCCGACGCGCAGCCGACCGAGCAGTCCTACACGCTCTACGAAGAGCTGGCCGCGCAGATCGACGCGCAGCTCAAACAACTCAACCAGGTGATGACGGACGACCTCAAGAGCTTCAACGCGCTGGCGCGCTCGTCCGACATCCCGTTCGTCATCGTCAAGCCGGCGACGCCCGCGCCCGGCGCGCCTCCGGCGGGCGGTGATAAAGAGGAGGAGCCGGAGCGTTGATTTTCTGATAGACTCACGTCCCCGTTCGGGGCGATGTGTCATGAGTAAGAGATTTTCACCACAGAGGCACAGCTTGAAGCGATTAGGCCCAAAGCTGTGCCTCTGTGTCTCTGTGGTGAAATTCAACTCATGAATTCTCAAGTAATGAGAAGGAAAGGGTGCCTGGTCATGCTGTATCCAAACCCAAGTCGAAAGTTCGTCGGAAGGCTCTTCCTCCTGTCGGCGCTTCTGCTCGGCGCGCTCGCGGGCGCGTCCGCGCAGACGGCGCAGGAGAAGGAGGACGTGGTGCGCGTCGAGTCGGAGCTGGTGCAGACTGACGTGATGGTCTTCGACAAGTCGGGCAAGTTCGTGGACGGGCTCACGCGCGAGCAGTTCGAGCTGAAGATAGACGGTAAGCCGGTCGCGCCCGCCTTCTTCGAGCGCATGTCCGCGCCCGCGAAGGGCGTCGCGCCCGGCACCACCGGCGCGGCGGCCGCCGCCAACCGCGCCATCGCCGCGGGCGCCCCGCGCCGCACCATCATCTTCTTCATCGACGACCTGCACCTCGCGCTCGACAGCCTCAACCCGACGCGCCTGGCGCTGACGCGCTTCATCGAGGAGGAGATGGCGCCCGGCGACCTCGTCGCCTTCGTCACGGCCTCGGGGCAGCTCGGCTTCCTCCAGCAGTTCACCGACAACAAGGCCGTGCTGCGCGCGGCCGTCGCGCGCCTCAGGAACATCCCCCACGCCATCCAGGATAACGAGATACCCCCGATGTCCGAGTACATCGCCGCCCGCATCTCCAACGGCGACCGCGAGGCGGCCGGCTTCTACATCACGAAGATCACCGAAGGCTTCTTCTCGAAGGCCGCCGTCAAGCAGGGCGGCGGCCAGGCCTACAACGCGAACGCCGTCTTCGAGATGGTCAAGACGCGCGCCAACAACATCACGCGGCAGGCCGAGGCGGTGACGAACGGCTCGCTCTCCGCGCTCGAAAAGCTCGTGCAGGTGGCCGGGCAGATCGAGGGGCGCAAGCTGGTCTTCTTCGTCTCGGACGGCTTCTACCTCGGCGGGAAGGGCTCGGTGCAGTCCACCAACCGCCGCCTCCAGCTCGTCACCGACACGGCCGCGCGGACGGGCACCGTCATCTACACCATCGACGCGCGCGGCCTCTTCGCGCCCTTCAACGAAGCCGCGGGCACGAAGCCGCGCGACCCGTCGGGCGCGCTCGACCGCGCCTCGGTCGGCGAGGCCACGGCCACGCAGGAGGGGCTCGCCAACCTCGCGGGCGAGACGGGCGGCGAGTTCCTCAAGAACCAGAACTACTTCGACCACTGGGTCTCGCACGTGGTGGACGAGACCTCGAACTACTACCGCATCGCCTGGAAGCCGGAGGGCGACGAGCAGAAGGGCGGGCGCTACCGGAACGTCGAGGTCGCGGTCGTCGGCCGCCCCGACCTGACCGTGCGCCTGCACCGCGGCTACGTGCCGGCGGCCGCGCGCGCCGCCGAGGAGGCGAAGGAGAAGAAGCCGGACGCGAACGCCGCGCCGCCGAAGCCCGCCGAGCCGAAGGGGCCTGAGGCCGACTTCCGCGCGGCGCTCACGGCCCCGGCGGGGAGGGTCGGGCTGCCGACCGCGCTCTCGGTGAGCTTCGTGGACGTGCCGAGCAGCGGCCCCGTCGTGACCGCCTCGGTCGAGGTGGCGACGGACGCGCTCGACTACGGCGCCGACGGGAAGCAGCCGGCGTCGGTCGACATGGTCGGCGTGGTTCTGAACGACCAGGGCAAGCAGGTCTCGAACTTCAGCAAGCGGCTGACGGTGGCGCCGTCCGCGCCGGGGACGGGCGCCGCGGGCGAGCAGCCGGGCGTCATCTACAACCACAAGGCTCCGCTCGCGCCGGGGCTGTACCAGGTGAAGGCGGCGGCGCGCGACGTGCGCGGCGGGCAGTTGGGGAGCGCCGTCCAGTGGATCGAGATACCCGACCTCTCGAAGAAGCAGCTCTCCTTGAGCAGCCTGCACCTCGGCGGGCGGCAGGTGGGCGGCGGCGCGGGCGGGGGCGCGCCGCAGGTACAGTTCAGCGTAGACCGTCGGTTCACGCGCGGGGCGAAGGTGGACTTCCTCGGGTTCGTCTACAACGCTTCGCAGACGGGCGGGCAGGTCGACCTCTCGGTGAACCTGCGCGTGCTGCGCAACAACCGCGCGGTGGTCGCGTCGCCCGCGCGCAAGCTCGCGCCGGAGGCGGGCGCCGACCTCGCGCGCATCCCCGTCACCGGCGCCATCTCGCTCGGGCAGCTGCCGCCCGGCCGCTACGAGCTCGAAGTCGCCGTCGGCGACAACCTCGCCCACACCAAAGCGGCCGAGCGCGTGATGTTCGAGATTAAGTAGGCAGTAGGCAGATGGCAGTAGGCAGTTAAGGCAGGAAGCCTTCTAAGGAACAAGTCTCAACGAACGTCGGGCGGCGAGATTAGCAACTCGCCGCCTGACGTTTCTTTAAATTCATTCTCTTTCTTTTAACTGCCTACTGCCTATTGCCATCTGCCTACTGTTCTTTCTCCCGCTTCACCTGCCTGAACACGATGCCTGCAGGGACGAGAATCATCGCGAAGTAGTTGAGGATGTAAGCCTGTTTGAAGAAGGTGAGCGAGAGCGTCTGGGCCGAGGTGATGAGCAGCGTGGCGCGCCTGACCCAGTGGCGCTCGTGGAGGAAGAGCGCGGGCGGCAGGAGCATCCCCATGTACCACCCGTTGAACTTCGAGCTGACCACGCACAGCAGCACGAGCAGCACGAGCGCCCACAACTCGACGAGCCGCGCGGCGGAACTCCGCTTCAGGAACCTCCAATGAATGACGACGAGGAAGGCGGCGAAGAAGAGGCGCAGCACGGCCTTGATCCCCGAGTCGACCGCGTCGTGGAACTGCGCCAGGGGCTTGAAGAGCCGCGCCGCGTTCTCGTAGATGTGTATGAGGAAGGAGTGGAACGAGTTGTCGATGAGCGTCGCGTTGTCGCGTATGTCTTCGAGCCGGAACTGGCGCCAGTCCGCGAGGAACGGCGCCACGGCCGCCACGACGACCAGCGCCGCGAGCAGGCAGCCCAGAGCCGTCACCTTCCACCCGCGCCGCTTGAAGACGTAGACGAGCGCCGCCGGGACGAGCAGGACGGGCGCGTACTTCAGCATGACCGCGGCCGCGAGCGCCGGCAGCACCCACACGTCCCTTTGCGTCACGACGAAGTAGGCCGCGAGCGCGAGCGCGCAGCCGATGAGGATGTCGTTGTGCCCGTTCGCGAGGTGGTGCAGCAGCACGAGCGGGTTCCAGAGGAAGGCGTAGAGCGCGAGCAGCGGCCGCCCGTGGTCTAGACGTTTCGCGCCCGACCAGACGAGCCAGCCCGTGAGGCCGTAGGCCGCGGCGTTGACCGCCTTGAACATCGCGAGCGTCAGCGCCCAGTTGCCGCCGCCGAGGACGGTCAGCCCGCGCGCGAGCAGCGTGAAGAGGAAGCCGTACGGGTTCGGGTTGTAAATCCAGTGATCCCAGATCATCGGGTCTTCGCGCCAGCCCGGCACCTCGGCCACGGTGTAGACGTAAGGGTTCATGTGGTAATGAACCTGCTGCCAGCCGCGGTTGACGTAGCCGAACACGTCCGTCGAGTGGAAGGGGTAGACGGCCGCGCAGAGGACGCAGAAGAGCGCCGCGAACTTGACGACCGTCGAGGTCTTCAGCCCGCCGCCCGAGTCGCGAACCACACGGTAGCCGCGCCAGTAGAGGTAGAGCAGCGGCAGCACGGCGAGCCAGATGAAGACCTCGCGCGCCCTGCGCGTGTAGCCCTGGAAGCCGCGCACGTAGAAGAGGAACGTCGCCAGGTAGACGGCGGCCGTGAGCGCGCCCGCCCACGCCAGCGCCCGCGCGGGCGAAGACCCGGCCCCTTTTTCATGTCCCCCGTTCGCACTCATACGGTCGGCCGACTCTACCCGATGGGAATTTGAAATTTCAAATCATCTTGATTGACAGGCCGGCGGGGAATTGATATTCCAACGTAGCCACGGCGGTCAGTACCACCCGCTAGCGGGTGGCCCCTTGCAAGTCGGGTGTTGCGTATCGCACCGGGCCGCCCGCGCTAGCGGGTGGTACTGACCCGGTCGCGTCAATAGATTTTATAAACTCGGAAGAAAACGTCTGCTCATGCACACCTCTTCGAAGAGAGCTTTGCCGTTGCTCGTCGTGCTCTTCTGCCTGGCCGTGTCTGCGTCCGCGCGGCAGCAGGGCCACTCCGTCTTCTCGCCGAACAGAAAGATTGAGCTGAGAGTCTACACCTCGGGCCGTCTGAGCTACGACGTGCTGGTGAACGGGAAGACCTTGCTGCGCGGCTCGACGCTCTCGCTCGACGTGGAGCACCGGGCGCTCGGGCTGAGCCCGAAGGTGCTGCGCGCGACGCCGCGCGCGTACGAGGGCTGGGTCGAGCCGGTCGTCCGCCAGAAGTTCGCGCGCATCCGCGAGGCCTACAACGAGCTGCGGCTCGAATTAGATGGCAACTACGCCGTCACTTTCCGCGTCTACGACGAGGGCGCGGCCTACCGTTTCGAGACCTCGCTTCCGCAAGCGGAGGTGAAGGTCTACGGCGAGGAGGCGGCCTTCAACTTCGCGGGCGACTACACGGCCTTCTACCCGCAGGAGGAGAGCCTCTTCTCGCACAACGAGCGGGTCTACGCGCCGAAGCCCCTGAAGGAGATCGCGCCGGCCGCCTTCGCGACGCTCCCCGCGGTGGTCGACGCCGAGGGCGTGAAGGTCGCCGTGGCCGAGTCGGACGTGGAGGGCTACCCGGGCCTCTGGCTGCGCGGCACCGGCGGTAACGGGCTGGCGGCGATGTTCCCGCCCTACCCCTTGAAGGAGGAGCTGAAGGGCGACCGCGACTTCCGCGTGACCGAGGCCGCGGACTACATCGCCGTCACGAAGGGCACCCGCACGTACCCGTGGCGTCTGCTCGGCGTCGCCGAGCGCGACGGCGATCTGGTCACGAACCAGCTCGTCTACCTTCTGGAGAGCCCCTCGCGGATTCAGGACACGTCGTGGATTAAGCCGGGCAAGGTGGCCTGGGACTGGTGGAACGCCAACAACGTCTACGGCGTCGACTTCAAGTCGGGCGTCAACACGGAGACCTACAAGTACTACATCGACTTCGCCTCGAAGTACGGCCTCCAGTACATCATCCTCGACGAGGGCTGGTACAAGCGCGGCAACGTGCTCGAAGTCGTCCCCGAAATCGACGTGCAGGAGCTTGTCGACTACGGCCGGCGGAAGAACGTCGGCGTCATCCTCTGGGTCGTCTGGAAGACGCTCGACGACCAGATGGAGCCGGCCCTGAATCAGTTCGAGAAGTGGGGCGTCCGCGGCATCAAGGTCGACTTCATGCAGCGCGACGACCAGAAGGTCATCGACTTCTACTACAAGCTCACGCGCGAGGCGGCGCGGCGCAAGATGCTGGTCGACTACCACGGCGGGCAGCGGCCGGCCCTGATGACGAGGACGTGGCCGAACCTCATCAGCACCGAGGGCGTGCGCGGGCTGGAGTGGAGCAAGTGGAGCGCCGAGGCCAACCCCGAGCACAACCTCTCGCTCCCCTTCACGCGCATGTTCCTCGGGCCGATGGACTACACGCCCGGCGCGATGCTCAACGCGCAGCAGAAGAGCTGGGCGAAGGTCTTCGACCGCCCCGTGTCTCTGGGGACGCGCTGCCACCAGCTCGCCATGTACGTCGTCTTCGAGAGTCCCCTGCAGATGCTCGCCGACAGCCCCTCGAACTACCTGCGCGAGCCGGAGGCGATGGAGTTCCTCTCGGCCGTGCCCTCCGTGTGGGACGAGACGCGCGTGCTGGACGCGAAGATCGGCGACTACGTCGTCGTCGCGCGCCGGAGCGGCCGCGACTGGTACGTCGGCGCGATGACCGACTGGACGGCGCGCGAGCTGGACGTGGACTTCTCTTTCCTGCCCGAAGGCGCCTTCAGAATGGACTCGTACCAGGACGGCGTGAACGCCGGACGGTTCGCCGGCGACTACAAGAAAGTCTCGGGCCGCGCCGACCGCACGACCCGTCTGAAGATTAAACTCGCGGAGGGCGGCGGCTGGGCCGCGCACCTCCGCCCTTAAACGGAAGCATTCTCCCAGACCCCTGACAGAGGAGAGACTGACATGCTGAGAAGAACTTTGAGCGCGCTCTTCGTCTTCGCCTGCGCGCTGCCCCTGCTCGCCTACGTGCCCGCCGCCGAGAGCGTCTACACTGACATCGCGCCCGCGCACTGCAAGACCGTCGAGACGCGGGAGGAGGGCGCCGGCTCCGTGCAGAAGTGCGCGGGCGTCGGGGGCTACACGCTGCTGGTCGAGGACAACGACTCGCGCCAGTCGGTCACGGTCGTCGGCCCCGACGGCAAGGAGCACCCGCTCAACTACTCGCAGGTCATCACGACCGGGTTTTCGAGCCTGGGCGAGAAGGCCGAGTGGCGCGTCGAGAAGAAGGGGGGCAAGGTGCACCCCTACGCCCTCATCGTCCGCGTCAACGCGAGCGAGAACCCCGAGAAGCCCGAACAGAAGTCCTCCTACCTCGCCGTCGCGAAGATCACGGACGCCGCCGTCTGTGTCACCGACAAGGTCAAGACCAACGAAGAGGCGCGCCAGGCCGCCGACGCCTCCGCCGACAAGCCCTGCCGCGAGTCGGAGTGAAACTCGCTCCCGGCGAGCGCCCGTCTCTGACCCGTCCGGTCGAGTCCTCCACGGAGGTTTGAAATGAACATGCGTAAACTCCTCCCGAAACCTCTCGCGTTGGCGGCCGTGCTGCTGGCGCTCTGCGCGCACGCACACGCGCAGGCGCCGGCCCGGCAGGCGGACGAGGCGGCGCGCGTCGAAAGGCTGTTGGGCCTGGCGAAGCTCTGGGGCGCGGCGAAATATTTCCACCCGTCCCTCGCCTACCGCGAGGTCGACTGGGACAAGGCGCTCGTCGAGGCGATCCCGAAGGTCAACGCGGCCCGTTCGCCGCAGGAGTACCAGGCGGCCCTCAACCAGATGCTCGCCGCGCTCGGCGACAAGAGCACGCGCGCCGAGCTGAAGACCGAGGCCGGTGCGGCCGCGCCTCCCAAACAAACAGGCGCGCCCGCGGGCGAGCTCGTGCGGACGGAGAACGGCGTGCTCTTCATCGACGCGATGCGGCTCGCCGAGGCCGGCGCGCGCGACAACACGGCCCTGCGCGTGATGTTCGGCAAGGCCATCGAGGCGGCCGCCACGGCCAGGGCGCTCGTCATCGACGCGCGCCGCGGCGGCCCCGACACGCTCGAAGGCTTCGCGGCCTACATCTTCGCGGACATGCTGCGGCAGGTCTTGCCGCCACTGCTCGACTCGGACGTGACGCTCGGCCACAGCCGCTACCGCATCCACAACGGCTACGCCACGCAAGGCGGCGGCGCCTCCTTCTACTACTCGGCCTTCGCGGAACTCGCGCCGCAGACCCTCGCCGGCAAGGGGAAGACGAAGATACCGATTGTCTTCATCATCAACGAGAACTCGCCGCCCGCGACCGAGGCCCTCGGCGGCCTGCAGTACGCCGGCCGCGCCTACGTCGTACAGGACGGCGAGCGAGCGCCCGAGGCGGGCGGCGGCACCTTCACGATGGACTTGCCCGGCGGCGTGCAGGCGCGCCTGCGCACCTCCGAGTCGGTCAACCCCGACGGCTCAATCGGCTTCAGCGCCGACGCGGTCGTGCCGAAGGGCGGGGGGGCGGACGCAGCTTTGGCCGAGGCCGTGCGCGCCGCGCAGGAGGGAAGGGTCTCGCAGGTCGGGAAGAAGTCCGGCGCGGCCCTGACGCCGCTCGTCGGGCAGCAGGAGCGGCCGTACGCCGAGATGGAGTTCCCCGCGGCCGAGTACCGCCTGCTCGCGCTGTTTCGCTACTGGAACGTCATCAACTACTTCTACCCTTACAAGCATCTCATCCAGGACACGTGGGCGACGGTGCTGCCGCGCTACATCCCCAAGTTCGAGGCCGACAAGGACGCGGCCGAATACCAGCTGACCGTCCGCGAGCTGGTCGCGGAGATGCACGACTCGCACGGCGGCGTGCAGAACGCGAACGCCTCGGCCGAGCGGCTGGGCACGTACCTGCCGCCGTTCGTCGTGCGTTACGTCGAGGGGCAGACGGTCGTCACGAACGTGCTCGACGAAGGGCTGCCGGTCAAGGTCGGCGACGTGGTCTTGACGGTCGACGGCGAGCCGGTCGCGAAGCGCGTCGAGTTCCTCGGCCGCTACACGGCCTCCTCGACGCCGCAGGCTTTGATGAGGAGCGTGCACGCGAACCTCCTGCGCGGGCAGAAGGGGACGGCGGTGAAGCTGCGCCTGCGCGGCATGGACGGCGCGGAGCGTGAGGCGGAAATCCCTCGCTCCATCGGCCGCGCCGAGCAGGGCAAGCTGTTCGCCGCGACGCAGCGACAGACGCCGGTCGTACAGGTTCTGCCGAGCGGCTACGGCTACGTCGACCTCGCGCGCTTGCAGCTGGGCGAGGTGGACAAGATGTTCGAGATGGTCAAGGAGACGCCGGCCCTCATCTTCGACATGCGCGGCTACCCGAACGGCACCGCGTGGGCCATCGCGCCGCGCCTGACGGAGAAGGCGCAGCCGGTCGCCGCGCTCTTCTCGCGCCCGCTCCTCGAAGCGACGAGCCTCAGCGACTCGGAACTCGCCGGCTCGGCGAACTACACCTTCGCGCAGCGCCTGCCCGAGCGGCGGGGCGACGCCTACAGGGGCAAGGTCGTCGTGCTGATCAACGAGGACGCCATCAGCCAGTCCGAGCACACCTGCATGTTCTTCGAGGCCGCGACCGACGTGACCTTCGTCGGCACGCCGACCACGGGCGCCAACGGCGACGTGACCTTCATGGTGCTGCCCGGCAACCTCGCCGTCAGCTTCACGGGCCACGACGTGCGCCACGCCGACGGCCGCCAGCTCCAACGAGTCGGCATCCAGCCGAACGTCCGCGTCGCGCCGACGATCAAGGGAGTGGCCGCCGGGCGCGACGAGGTCTTGGAAGCGGCCGTCAAACACTTGCAGGGGAGTCTGTCGAAGAAGTAGACGCGGATGCCGACGGCCGCCTTTGAAAAGGTCTTCCTGCGCGCGCCCCTCGCGCGCGACCGCGAAGAGTTCCTCGCGCTCAACCGCGCGAGCCGGCGGCTGCACCGGGGCCTGGTCATGCCGCCGACCGAGCCCGAGCATTTCGAGGCCTTCCTCAAGCGCTGCCGCGACGAGCGGAGCGCGTGCTTCTTCGTCTGCCGCGCCGGGGACGGGCGCATCGTCGGGGCGATGAACCTTTCGGAGATCGTGCGCGGCATCTTCCGCAGCGCGTACCTCGGTTATTATGTCGGCCAGCCTTACGCCGGCCGCGGCTACATGGGGGAGGCGCTCGGGCTTTTGCTGCGCCGGGCGTTCGGCCCCTTGAAGTTGCACCGCGTCGAGGCGAACATACAGCCGGGCAACCTCGCGTCCGTCGCGCTGGTCAGGCGGGCGGGCTTCGTCAAGGAGGGCTACTCGCGGCGCTACCTGAAAATCTGCGGGCGCTGGCGCGACCACGAGCGCTGGGCGATCACCGTCGAGGACTGGCGGGCCGCGCGGAAGGGCTGAAGTCACAACTTGGAGACGGGGGCGAGACCAATGTCACATCGCGGCACGACGAGAAAGCTGGCGGCGGCGCTCATTCTCCTCAGCATCATGGCGCCCGCCTCCGCGGCGCAGGAGCAGAAGGATAAGGATAAGAAGAAGGAGCTGCCGAAGGGCACGCCCGTCATCTGGCGCGAGCCCGCGGACGTCTCCGCGCTCGACCTCCTCGCGGGGCCGGGCGGCGAGGAGATGCGGCCCGCCGCCCCCTTCGCCTTCGTCGGGGAGGAGAAGGGCGGCTTCTCGAAGAAGTACCGCGTGCGCGACGCGAAGGGGCGCGTCTGGGTGGCGAAGGTCGGCGTCGAGGCGCAGCCCGAGACGGCCGTCACCCGCCTCGTCTGGGCCGCCGGCTACATCCCCGAAGTCACGTACCTCGCGCCTTGCGCGAAGATCGAGGGCGCGCCCGACCCCGGCAAGGATTTCGAGCGGTGTCAGGACGGCGGCCTCTCGAACGTCCGGTTCGAGGCGCGGCCCGAGGACACGAAGCGCCACGGCGAGTGGCGCTGGACGGACAACCCCTTCTCGGGCAGGCGCGAGCTGCAGGGGCTCAAGATCATGATGGCGCTCTTCGAGAACTGGGACTTGAAAGACGACAACAACCGCATCCTCGTGGTGAGCCGCGAGGGCGGGACGGAGCTGCACTACGTCGTCAGCGACCTCGGGGCCACCGTGGGCAAGACCGGCGGCGTGGGCGGGCTGATGGCCCGCGTCCGCCAGATCAAGGGCACCCGCAACAACCCCGAAGACTTCGCCCAGGACAAGTTCATCGAGGGCGTCGAGTCCGGCCGCGTCCGCTTCAGCTTCGAGGGCAAGAACAAGGGGCTCATGCGGGACATCACGGTCGCCGACGCGCAGTGGCTCGCCGGGATACTGTCGCGCCTCTCCGACAAGCAGATCGCGGACGCCTTCCGCGCCGCCAACTACAACGACGACGAAGTGCGCCTCCTCACCTCGGCCGTCCGCGCCCGCATCGGCCAACTGGCGGCGGTCAAATAGATTTCAGATTGCCTCCGATGAACAGACCCGCTCACATCCTTTGCGTGTTGACGCTGGTGCTCTGCGTCTTCTGTCCTGCGGCGTTCGGGCAGCAGGGGGACGAGGAGGTGGTGCGGGTCAACGCGGAGCTGGTGCAGACGGGCGTGAGCGTGTTCGACCGGCAGGGGCGGTTCGTGGACGGCCTGAAGCGGGAGGACTTCGAGCTGAAGGTGGACGGGCGCGCCGTCCCCATCAGCTTCTTCGAGAGCGTGGTGTCGGGGAGCGCGAGGGAACGCCTGGCGCGCGCGGCGGCGGAGGGCGGGCCGGCCCCGACGAAAGCGGCCGCCGCGGCCGCGCCCGCGTCCCGGCAGCGCACGATTGTCTTCTTCTTAGACGACCGGCACCTCTCACTCGACAGCGTCACGCGCGCGCGCAAGATGCTGCTCGACTTCATCGAAAAGGAGATGGGCGAGGGCGACCTCGTCGCCCTCGCCTCGGCCAGCGGGCGCATCGGCTTCCTGCAACAGTTCACCGACGACAAGGAGATTCTGCGCGCGGCCGTCGCGCGCGTCGGGCACGTCCCGTACGTCGTGACCGACTACGCCCGCAACCCGGGCGGCACGATGACCGAGTACGCGGCGCTCTCCGTCGAGCGCAAGGACGACGAGCGCCTCTTCGATTTCTACGTGGAGGACTGCATGAAGTGGGGCGGGGCCGCGCCGACCCGCGACCCCGCCGTCCGGCGCCAGCACTGCGAGATGCAGGTGCAGAGCCGCGCGCGCCAGATACTCATCCAGGCGGGCAACGTCACGGCCGGCACCTACTACTCGCTCGAAACCCTCCTGCGCTACGCCGAGAAGATGCCGGGCAGTAAGCTGGCCTTCTTCGTCTCGGACGGCTTCCTGGCCGAGACGGGGCCGCGCGGCCCCATCGCGCGCGAGCGGCTCGGGCGCATCACGGACGAGGCGCGCCGCGCGGGCGTCGTCATCTACTCCATCGACGCGCGCGGCCTCATCTCGGGCACGCCCGACGCGGCGGGCACCGCGCCGACGGACCCGAACGGGAGGCTCGAGGCCTCCAACCTGCGCGAGATCGTCGCGTCGCAGGACGCGATGAACGCGCTCGCGGCCGACACGGGCGGGCGCGCGCTGCGCAACCAGAACACGTTCGGCCAGTTCGTCAACGCCGCGGTGGAGGAGACCTCGCGCTACTACCTCATCGCCTGGCGGCCCGAGGGCGAAGGGGGCAGGAGCGAGAAACTTCGGAAGATAGAGGTGAGCGTCGCGGGCCGACCCGACCTGACCGTGCGCTCGGCGCGCGGCTTCTTCAGCGGCGCGCCCGCGCCGACCGACGCGGCCGCGAACGGGGAAGTGAAGGGCGAAGCGAAGGACGCGGCGAAGTCCGAGAAGAGGCCGGCCGACCCCCTGAGCCACGCGCTCGCGGAGTTCTTCCCGCGGCCGGCGATACCTTTGCAGCTCTCGCTCATCTACCTCGACGTGCCTTCGAGCGGCACGGTTTTGACGACTTCGGTGCAGGCGTTCACCGAAGGTCTGTCCTACGGCGCGCAGGACAGAGAGCCGGCGCAGTTGACGATAGAGGGCGTGGTGCTCGACGACCAGGGCAAGCCCGCGGCGAGCTTCAGGACGGGACTCAAGGTCAACCCGCCGTCCGAGGCGGAGGGCGCGCGCAACTTCTCGAACGTCATCTACAACCAGCCCTCGCCTTTGAAGCCGGGCATCTACCAGGTGCGCGTGGCCGCGCGCGACGAGCGGAGCGGCGTCCTGGGCAGCGCCTCGCAGTGGGTCATCATCCCAGACCTCTCGGCGCGGCAGCTCACTTTGAGCAGTCTGATCCTCGGGCTCGAAGGCGTCGCGGACAAGGGCGCGGAAGCCGGCCGCGTGCAGTGGAGCGTGGACAAGCGCTTCGCGCGCGGCTCGCGGCTGAGGTTCATGACCTTCGTCTACAACGCGGGCGCGGTCGGCAACCTCTCGGCGCGCGTGCAGGTCTTCCGCGAAGGCCGCGAGGTCGTCGCCACGCCCTTCCGCAAGCTCGCCGTCGACGCGCAGACAGACCCGGCGCGCGTCCCCTTCACGGCCGAGCTTAATCTGGGCGAACTGCAGCCCGGCCGCTACACGCTCCGGGTCACGGCCGAAGACCACGCCGCGCAAAAGACCGCCACGCAGCAGACCGCCTTCTACGTTCAGTGATTCAATAAAAGAGAGTTAACCATAGAGACACAGAGGCACAGCTCGACGACTTATGTCTTCAAAGCTGTGCCTCTGTGTCTCTGTGGTTAATGGTTTTCAGACGGTGACGAGCGGGAGCGTGCGGTAGCGCTTGCCCGTCAACTTCGAGAGCGCGTTGACGACCGCGGGCGAGATGACGGGGACGGGCGGCTCGCCGCAGCCGGTGGGCGCCTCCGCGCTCGGGACGATGTGCACGTCCACGGCGACGGGGGCGTCGGGCATGTAGGGCGGGACGTAGCGGTCGAAGTTCCGCTGCTCGACGCGCCCGTCCTTCAGTGTGATCTGGCCGCCGGCCATGAGCTGCGAAAGGCCGAAACTTACGCCGGCCTGGAACTGGCTCTCGACGGTCAGTGGGTTGACGGCCAGCCCGCAGTCCACCGCGACCGTGACGCGGTGAATCCAAGGCCGCCCGTTGCGGATCGAGACCTCCGCCGCGCAGGCCACGCCCGTCCCGAAAGACTCGTGCGCGGCGAAGCCGACGGCGTGGCCCTGCGGCACACGGTCGCGCCACGCGGCGGTCTTCTCGTCCAGAAGGTCTATCGCCGCGAGCAGCTTCTTCGTCTCCGGCTCCTGCCTGATCAGCTTGCGGCGGTAGGCGAGCGGCTCCATCTTGGCGCGCGCCGCCAGCTCTTCGATCAAAGTCTCCATCACGAAAGCGGAGTGCGTGTGGCCGACCGAGCGCCACCAGAGGACGGGCACGTTCACCTTCGGGTGGTGGACGGTGACGCTGAAGTTCGGCACGGCGTAGTGCGTGTCGTTGACGCCCTCGACCGTCGAAGAGTCCACGCCGTCCTTCATCATCATGGCGAAGGGCGTGCCTTCGAGGAGTGACTGGCCGACGACGACGTGGCGCCACGCGTGAGGCAGGCCGTCACTGCCCAAGCCGATCTCGACCCGGTGGACGTGCATCGGGCGGTAGTAGCCGCCGCGCACGTCGTCCTCGCGCGGCCAGACGAGCTTGATTGGCGTCCCCTTGAAACGTTTGGCAATCGAAGCCGCCTCGCGCTGCACGTGCGAGTCGGGCACGGCGCGACGGCCGAAGCCGCCGCCGGCCATCTCGGTGTGGAAGGTGACGCGGTCGGGTTTGAGACCCAGGACGTCGGCGACGGCCATGTGGTCGAAGGTCTGGAACTGCGAGCCGGCCCAGACCTCGGCCGCGTCGCCGTCGAAGCGGACGGTCGTGTTGAGCGGCTCCATCGGCGAGTGCGAGAGATACGGGAACTCGTACTCGGCGACGAGGAGGTCGGCCGGGGCGACGCGCTCGATGGCCTTGGCGTCGCCGCGCGCGGCCGCGCTCAGGCCCGCCGTGCGCGCGAGCTGCCTGTACTGCTCGAAGAGGCGCGTGCTGTCGGCGCGCTCGACCTTCGAGTCGTCCCACTCCACCCTCAGGAGGTCGCGCGCGCGCTTCGCCGTCCAGTACCTGTCCGCGACGATGGCGACGCCCGTCCCGCCGCGCGTGACGGGAATCTCGAAGACCTCGCGCACGCCCTCGACCTTGCGCGCCGCGGAGTCGTCGAAGCTCTTCACCTTCGCGCCCCACACGGGCGGGCGCGCGACGACGGCCACGAGCATGCCGGGCAGGTCGAGGTCGATGCCGAACTTCAGAGAGCCGTCGCACTTCGCGCGGCTGTCGAGCCGCCTGGCCCCTTTGCCGATCAGCTTGAACTCGGAAGGCTCTTTGAGCCTCACCGTCGCCGGCACGGGCTGTCGCGCCGCGTCGGCCGCCAGCTCCCCGTACTTCAGAGACTGACCCGCGGGGCCGTGGACGACGCCGGCCGCGGTGCGGCACCTGTCGGGCGAGACGTTCCAGCGCGCGGCCGCCGCGCCCACGAGCATCGCGCGCGTCTTCGCGCCCAGCTCGCGGTACTGCGTAAACGAGTGCGCGATGGAGCCGGAGCCGCCGACCATCTGGATGCCGAAGAGGGGGTCTTTGTACACGTCGCCCGCGGGCGCGAGTTCCGAGACGACCTGCGACCAGTCGGCGTCCAGCTCGTCGGCCAGCACCAGGGGCAGGGCCGTGTGGACGCCCTGCCCGAACTCAAGCCGGTTGACTTGAATGACGACCTTGTTGTCCGGCGTGACGCGGACGAAGGCGTCGGGCGGGTAGTCCTTCTTCGGCGGTGGAGGAATCTGACTCGGCTTGACGCCCTCCTGCGCCGTCGTATGTTTGTCGAGGTAGAGCGCGACGAGGAGTCCGCCCGCGGCCGTCGCCGTGGCGCGCAGGAAGCCGCGGCGGCTCGTCGTCCGTAACCCTTCGACTTTCGTGTTCGAGTTCGTCATCAAACGTCCGCCCCCTCTCACTTCAGCTTCTGCGCGGCGAGGTGGACGGCCTCGCGGATGCGCACGTAGGTCGCGCAGCGGCAGAGGTTCCCGCCGAGCGACTCGTCGATGTTCGCGTCCGTCGGCCTGGGCGTGTGCCTGAGCAGCGCGACCGCCGTCATGATTTGTCCGCTCTGGCAGTAGCCGCACTGCACCACGTCCTTCTCGACCCAGGCGTCCTGCACGGCGCGCCCGACGGGGTCTTGGGCCATCGCCTCTATCGTCACGACGGGGCGCTCGCCGAGGAGCGCGATGGGGACGACGCACGAGCGCGTCGCCACGCCCGCGACGTGGACGGTGCACGCGCCGCACGCGCTGACGCCGCAGCCGAACTTCGTGCCCGTCATCTTCAGGTCTTCGCGCAGCACCCACAGGAGCGGCGTCGAGGGGTCGGCCGAGACCTCGCGGCTCTGGCCGTTGACGTTGAGCTGATACTTCGCCATCGAACCTTCTCCTTACTTGCCGGACGGGCAGGGCGTGCCGGCCTCGACCCAGCGGCGCGTGGCCGCGACGAACTCCTCGTGCGAGACGGGCGGCGTGGAGCGCACGGTGCCGTCGGGCCTGCGGCCCGGCTCCCAGGCCCAGAGGACGAGTTCCGCCTCGGCGTTGTGCTTGATGAGAGCCTGCGGGCTCATGTTCCCGTTGCGCCTGGGGTCTTTGACCTGCCGGCAGACTTCGTCGCTCGGGAGCGGTTGGTCGTTCTCGTCTTGCCACCTCATCGAGAGCGGCGCGAGGTGCCAGTCCGGCCCGCCGGGGACGCCCGTGCTGTCGGCGTTCGCCTTCTGGTGGCAGCTCACGCAGTTGAGGCCCACGACGCCGTGGCCGTCGGGGCCGCGCAGGACGTTGACGGCGTGGCGGCGTCGCTCGTCGCCCTGCTGCGGGTAGTTCGTCGCCGTGTGGCAGTTGATGCAGCGCGGGTGCGTGAGCACGCCGTAGACCTGCCCCCACGCCGCGAGCCCTTCGGCGCGCTTGTCGGCCTGGCGCTTCGCCTCGACGTTCGAGGCCGACAGCAGCGCCCACGCCCCGAAGGCGGCGAAGAGCGCGGAGGCGATGAGGCCGGCGGCGCGCGTGCGCGGCTTAGAGATTCTCATTGTCGAATTCCTTCGGGGCGGCCAAGACCTCGGCCGAGTGTTTGAAGAAAGATTGGAGCATTCTAATGTTATTCCGAAAATAGGCAAGGGTTTTTGAGTTGACGGCGGCGGGCAAGGCGAAGCGGGGGCGCCGCGGCCGGCCGCGGCGCCCCCGCCCCTTCCGTAACCCGCCGGCCGAGAACGGCGGGACGTACCCAACGGCTCAACGCCTCGATGTGCCGCCCAGGTAAGGAATGTGGACTTCCTGCGTCGTCGTCTCCTCCGGCTCCTCGGGCTCCTGCTTGCCCTTCGCCTTCCTGACCGACTGCGCCGGGCTGATGGTGTTGGCGCAGCCCTGCGCGTCCGCGGGCTGCGTTACCGCCGGCGGCGTAACGCTCGGGTTCGTCGTCGTCGAGAGCTTCGGGGCCTTCCCGTTCTGGGCGAAGATGTCCTCGGCGATGGTCAGGCCGAGCGGGATGCCCCCGACGTTCTTGCTGAGGTCGGGGTTGCCGTTGGCCTTCGCCGCGTGGGCGTCGAAAATCCAGTGGACGCCGAGGTAGACGCGGCTGATGCCGTTTTCGAGGATCATCTGCCACAGGCCGTCCTTGAACTCGCGGACGTGGCGCGGCCGCACCGTCCCGCGGTTGTCGCGGTTGATCCCGTTCAGCTCCTCGGAGACGACGGAGAGGTCTTTGAACAGGTCGTCGCGGCTCTTGTTGCCGGGGGCGATGCCGTAGAAGAGCCGCGTGATGTGGAAGGCGGCCGCGCCGAACGTGGCGTGCCCCGACGGGTAGGCGGGGAAGGGCGGCGTGAAGTTTTTGAGCGCCGTGTTGTTGGTGTTGGGCGCGCCCAGCGGCAGCCAGGACGGGTCGGCGTCGTCGGAGATCGTGTTCCCGGGCCGGGTCGCAAGGCCGGGGCCGAACGAGGGGTCGTGCTCGCGGATGGCGACGACGGGCCGCCAGAGGTCGTAGCAGTACTTCGCCTCCCACGCGAGGATGGCGGCGTCGGCCATAGCCGCGTTGACGAAGGCGAAGAGGCGCGCGTTCTGCCCCTCGCTGTTCGGCGTGTTGGGCGCGCCGGGGCTGCGCTTCATGGCGATCAGGCGGATGATCTGGTTGTAGAGGCGCGGCGGCGTGCCCAGCCTGTTCGCGCCGTCGTAGCCCCAGAAGATCCCGGTGAGGGTCTCGTCCGGGGTGCGCCTGTCGTTGAAGAGCGCGCCGGGCAGCGTCGCCATCAGTTCCGGCATGATGCCCTTGGCGCGCACCTGCTTGAGCGCCCTCAGGTACTCGGTGCCGGGCGAGTCGCACTTGGGCGGCGCGTCCAGCTTGTGGCGGGCGGAGATGGCAAAGCCTTTCGTCTGCGCCCCGTAGAAGGGCGCGTGGAAGCCCTGCCCGGGGTTGTCCGGGTCGGGGCGGTGCCTGCACCTCTTGTTGCTCGGCATGTACCCGTTATCGCCGACGCCGGCGTCAGCCTCGCGGAACTTCCACAGCGCGAACCCGACCTCGGCCCCGAAGACGAAGTACGGGTCGGCGGTGTTGAAGCCGCTCAACTGGGCGTCGAAGTAGTCCTTCTGATTCTTGTAGAGCAGGGTGAGCGTCCTGTGGGCCGCGCCCGCGACGGCGTTACGGACGGACGAGTCGGGGAGCAGAGGGGGCGGCGGGGGCGGCGTCGGCACGTTTGCCGGCGGCGCGAGGTAACGCGGGAAGTCCGGCCCGCCGGTGATCGCGGCGTAGGCGTCGTACATCGCCAGGTGGACGATTGCCAGCGCCCGCGCCGAAAGCGGCGGGCCAGTCTGCTCCATCCTGCCGGGGTCGCTGTGGCTGACGCGGTTGGCTTCGAGCGCGACAGCGTTCCAGAAAAGTATCGAGTCCTGCATCGTTCGATTCCTCCAGAATGATAAGCGAGGCCGACGGGTTGATGTCTCTCGCCAGCATGAACGCGACGGCTCACCATCGGGCACAAGACGCCGCACCGATTAAAGACAATGTGATTCCATAGACATATGTCGGCCGCCGCGGAAACATTTCAGGACGGGCCGCGGTCAGAAGATGACGACCATGGAGCCTTCGGGGAGTTGGTCGTAGAAGGTTGGGATGTCGGAGAGGTGGAGGACGACGCAGCCCCAGGAGAGGTGGCGGGGGCCGGAGTCAGACCATTCGCGCGCCCAGCCGTGGAAGCCGATGCCGCCGCCGAGGCGGGTCGTCTCTAAGGTTGGTGAGCGCTTCTCCCAGGCGGCGGAGATGGATGCTTCCTGCGCGGGGGTGATGAGGCCGGCGGCGCAGCCGCGCGCGGCGTCGTAGCGGTTCGGGTAGTTGAGCTTGATCCAGTGGCCGCCGTAGAAGGCGCCGTAGTCGCCCGGGAAGTCGCCGCGGTGCTTCTGGACGACGAAGTACATGCCCTTCGGCGTGCGGTTGTCCCCCTCGACCTGCTTCTCGCCCACGCCCTGTCCCAGGCTGACGTTGTACTCGCCCGCCACGCGCCCGCCCGCGTAGAGCCGCGCCTTGTAACGAGCCTGGTCGACCAGGACGAGCGTGCTCTCGTTTTGAGGGACGGGAAGCTTCCGGTGCGACTTGATGAAGCCGGAAGGCTCCTCGTAGTGCTCGCGCAGCCACGCGGCGTCCTTGCCTTCGGACGAGGGCCAGAAGGTCGGCGCGAGCGTCGGGTCGAGGCGCAGCTCGACGTGCAGGTGCGCGTTGAAGAGTTTCTCGGGGTCTTGCCCGACCGTCGCAATCAACTGGCGACGGCGCACCTCCGCGCCTTCGCTCACCTTGATCTCGTTCAGGTGGGCGTAGAGCGAGCGTATCTCGCGCCGCTCGTCGTTCTCGTAGAAGAGGTGTTCGATGACGACGACGTTGCCCCACAGCCTTCCGCAGTTCCTGGCGAAGACCACGCGGCCGTTGGCGACCGAGTAGACGGGCTGGCCGAGGTCTGTGTTGCCGCCGCCCGCGCCGTTCCAGTCTTCGCCGGTGTGGAGGCCGAGGCTGTACTGTTCGGCGAAGTGCGTCGCGACGTACCAGCCCCCGTAGCTCTTGCCCGTCGCGAGGTCTGTGTAGGAGCCGCCGCCCGCGCCGTCGCCGAAGGGGAAGTCGAAGCCGTCGGCCGGCGCGAACTCCGCGCGCATGTAGCCGTCAAAGTCCTGGGGCTCCGTCGGCGTGCTCGTCGTCGAAACGTTGGCGTTGGCCGGGGCCGCCGTACTCGACCTTGAACGCGGCGCGACCGTGCAGGCGGCGCTTACGCAGAGGAGCGCCGCGAGCGTCAAAGCGGGATACTTGAAAGCCTTCGGCAAAGGCATCGGTGCATATGACGCCGGACGTACGTTCGCGGTTCCTTTTAAGTGCCGCCGGGTTTTGCGTCGGCGGGGCAGTAGTTGTTAAATAAGGGCCGGAAGAAACTCATTCGCCCAACGGTTCGTAGAATGTGCGCGCGTGGCGGCGGCCGCGCGGCGCCGGATAATTTTTCAGAGAGGCATGATTATGAGGAGAGCATTCAGCGCGTTCGTCATCGTTCTCGTCTTCGCACTCGCGCTCGCGGGGTGCCGCAGGGCGGCGCAGCCGGAGCAGGGGGCCGGGCAGCCCGAGCGGCAGGGCGACTTCAAACTGCCGCCGCCTTCGTCGCCAAACGTCGAACACAACTCTTACGCCGACGTGGTCGCGCGCGTCGCGCCCGCGGTCGTCACCATCCGCGCCGAGCGCCAGACGCGCCTGCCGCGCCAGCACCCTTTCCTGGACGACCCCAGTTTGCGGGACTTCTTCGGCGGACGCCAGCCGCAGCAGGAGCAGCCGCAGGTGCAGCGCCAGCGCGCGCTCGGCTCCGGCGTCATCATCACGGCGGACGGCTACATCGTCACCAACCACCACGTCGTGGACGGCGCCGAGCAGATCACCGTCGAACTCACAGACCGCCGCATCTTCACCGCCAAGCTCATCGGCAGCGACCAGCCCTCCGACCTCGCCGTGCTCAAGGTGGACGCGAAGGACTTGCCCGTGCTCACGCTCGGCGACTCGGACAAGGTGCGCGTCGGCGACGTGGTGCTCGCCGTCGGGAACCCCTTAGGCATCGGCCAGACCGTGACCTCCGGCATCATCTCGGCGAAGGGGCGCTACACGGGACTCTCCGACGGGAGCTTCGAAGACTTCCTGCAGACGGACGCGCCCATCAACCAGGGCAACTCGGGCGGCGCGCTCGTCAACACCTCGGGCGAGCTGATCGGCATCAACTCGCAAATCCTCTCGCCCTCGGGCGGGAACATCGGCATCGGGTTCGCCATCCCCTCGAAGATGGCGCACAGCGTCATCGAGCAGCTCGTCAACGGCGGGCGCGTCCGGCGCGGCCAGCTCGGCGTCGTCGTGCAGGGCGTGACCGAGGACATGGCGCAGAGCCTCGGGCTCAAAGAGGTGCGCGGCGTCATCGTCGGCTCGGTGCAGAAGGGGAGCGCGGCCGACAAGGCGGGCCTGAAGCAGGGCGACGTGATCAAGGCCTTCAACGGCACGGACGTGAACGAGCCGAACGAGCTGCGCAACCTCGTCGCCTCGACGCAGCCGGGCACGGAGGTGACGCTCAAGCTTCTGCGCGACGGGCGCGAGCAGGAGTCGAAGGTGACGGTCGGCGAGCTGGTGGCTAACAACAACGGCGCGCGCGGCGGCGACGAAGGCGAAGGCGGCGGCGGGCAGGCCGAGGGCGGCGGCAAGCTCGGCATCGGGGTGACGCCGCTCACGCCCGACCTTGCGTCGCGCCTGCGCCTGCCGGCCGACCGGCAGGGACTCGTCGTCACGGAGGTTGACCCGAACGGCCCCGCGGCCGACGCGGGGCTTCGTCAAGGGGATTTAATCGAGCAGGCGAACCGCGAGCCCGTCAAGGCACCCGAAGACCTGCGCTCGGCCATCGACGCGGCGGGCAACCGCCCCGTGCTCCTCCTCGTCACCCGCGGCAACGAAGGCTCGACCTTCATCACCGTCCGGCCGAGGGGGTAAAGAAGGTGTTGGGTGCTGGGTGCTGGGTGCTGGTAAGAACAATCCAGTACCCAGCACCCAGCACCCAATACCCTTTAATCCGCCGCGGGGGATACGGAAGTCGGGCTCGCTGAGCTTAATCGGCACCTCCTTGGTCTAAGAGGTGCCGCTCACTCGGTAGGAACGTCCCACAGGAGTGCCGCGTTCTTTCCGCCCGCCGTCGCCAGGGTTCGCCCGTCGGGGCTAAAACAGACCGGGTATTGCCCGCCGCGCAACTCCGCTTTCAACTCACCCGACGCGGTGTCCCATAGTTTCACGACTTTCTCGTTGTCGCTGCCCGTAGCCAGCAGAGCCCCGTCCGGGCTGAACGAGAGCGACCAGACGGTTCCCTTGTGCGGCAGTTCGGCGATCAGTCTAGCCGAACCGGCCTCCCACAAACGCGCCTTGCGGTCATCACTCGCGGTGGCGAAGTACCGTCCGTCGGGGCTGAAGGCCAGACGAAGCACGCGGCCCGCGTGCGGCAAACGCGCGACCCAACGGCCCGTCGCCACGTCCCACAACTGGGCCGAAAAGTCCCTGCCACCCGTAGCGAGCGTGCGCCCGTCGGGGCTGAACGCGAGCGTGTAGATCGTGTCGCCCTGTTCGAGGACGTGGGTGATCTGCCCCGCGGCCACGTCCCAGAGGTACGCGGTGCTGAAGCCCGACACGGCGGCGAGCGTGCGCCCGTCGGGGCTAAAGGCCACCTCCCCCGTGCTCTGCGAGAACTTCGCTTTCGGGTGGGTCAGAGTCGCGCGCAGCTTTCCGGTCTCGACGTCCCACAGGTTTACCGAGCGACTCCCGCTGCTGGGGATGGCGACGGTGCGTCCGTCGGGGCTGAAGCTGACGCCGAAGACGAAGCCCTTCTCGCCCTCAAGTTTCAGCTTCAGCTCTCCCGTCCGCGCGTCCCACAGCCTGACCGACCGCCGCATCCCACCGGTCTCGAGCAGCCTGCCGTCGGGGCTAAACGAGAGCCTCGACACGCCCCCGAGAAACCCGTGGCCCGGCAGCTCGGCCTTCACCCGGCCGGTCGCCACCTCCCAGAGCCGCGCCGTGCTTTCGTCGGCGCCCGTCGCCAGTGTACTCCCGTCGGGGCTGAAGGCCAGCGCCTCCACCTTGCCTCTATGCCCGGACAAGACCAGCCGCGGCGACGGCGACTGCTGCGACCCCTGCGCGCCGACAGTCCGCGCGTCAACGCCCCGCGTCAACAGCGCATGACACACCGCGCAAACCAGCAACCCGACGGGCAACACCAGCGAGGCTCTCTTATACATAGTTCTCCTCTTTCAAAAGTACACAGTCCGTGAAGGAGAATAGCGTCAGAGGCGACCAACAGGGCCGACGTTGTTACACTTTCCCGAACTGTAGCAGGCAAGACCTGACGCGGGCGAAAAATTCTCTTCGCAACCGGGCGCGGTTTTTATAAACTCCGTGGCACATGGACAGACCAACGACTGACCGCAGGAGCTTTCTCGCCTCCGCGCTCGCGGCCGGCGCCTACGCGGCTCTGGCTAAGAGTCCGGCCGCACGCGCCGCGCAGGAGGAGCCGCCGCGCCGTCTGCCGCCCGCAAAAGTCTCGCGCGACCGGGTCATCCGCACGGTCGTCGGCCTGCGCCCCTACCGCCCCGAAGGCTTCGTGCTCACGAACGAGCGCCTCGGCGAGAAGGTCGTCGTGCACAACTACGGACACGGCGGCGGGGGCGTCTCGCTCTCGTGGGGCGTCGCGCAGATGGCGGCCGAGCAGGCGCGCAACCTCGAAGACAAAAGTCTCGCCGTGCTGGGCTGCGGCGTCATCGGACTCTCGACGGCGCGCGTGCTGCAGAGGCGCGGCAAGGCCGTCACCGTCTACACGCGCGAGCTGCCGCCCGAGACGACCTCGAACGTCGCGGGCGCGCTCTGGTACCCCACTCACGTCTACGAGCAGGGGAAGGTCAACGCGACCTTCATGGAGCGCTACGGGCTCGCGTGCCGCCTCGCGCACAGGGAGTTCCAGTCCTACGTCGGCCCCGAGTACGGCGTCCGCTGGATGGAGACCTACACGTTCGGCTCGGGGCCTCTGGGGCGCGAGCTGGCGGGCGGCCCCGAACTCTACCCCGAGACGCGCTTCTACTCCGACGCGCAGCGGAGCTTCGGCTTCCCCTTCGTCCGGCAGTTCACCTCCCTGATGATCGAGCCGCAGACGTACCTGCGCGCGCTCCTGCGCGACTTCTACGCGGCGGGCGGGCGTGTCGTCGTGAAGGAGCTGAAGACGCGCGAAGAGGTGGCCGGGCTTCCCGAGCGCGTCGTCTTCAACTGCACGGGCCTCGGCGCGCGCGCGCTCTTCGGCGACCAGGGGATGGCCTCGATGCGAGGCCAGATCGAGGTGCTTTTGCCGCAGCCCGAGCTGGACTACGGCTACCTCGCCAACTCGCTCTACATGTTCCCGCGCGCCGACGGCGTCATCCTCGGCGGCACGTTCGAGGCCGGCAACTGGTCGATGGACGCCGACGAGGCGACGACCAAGCGCATCATCGAAGGCAACGCGCAGATCGCCAAGGGACTGAAGAACAGTAGACAGTAGGCAGATGGCAGTAGGCAGCAGGTTCCAATGCGGGGAAGTTAAAGATGACAAACATGCGGTCTGACCGACGAAGGGTTTTTCAACTGCCTACTGCCTACTGCCTACTGCCTACAGTCTTACTGGCGGCGCTCGCGCTCGGGCTCGCCCACTCTTCGGCCGACATCAACGTCAAAAACCAACCCGCGTCGGAGGGCCGGCCGATAACACCCGCCGGCTCGCTCGTCAAAGACCTGACGACGGGGCTGCCGGCCGTCGGCGCCCTGCCCGTCAACTTCGTGCGCAGCCCCGACCGCACGGGGCCGGGCGGTCGTGGGCAGTACCTCGTCGTCGTCAACAGCGGCTACGGCCTGCAGTTCGACTCGAAGACGAACAAGGCGCAGCAGTCGCTCGCCGTCATCAACCTCTCCTTGCGTCCGCCGGCCGTCGTCCAGAACGTCTACTTCCCCACGCCGCAGAGCGCGAACGTCGGCCTCGCCTTCTCGCCGCGGCCAGACCGCGAAGGCTTCTACAAGCTCTACGTCTCGGGCGGCTTCGAGAACAAGGTCTGGGCCTTCGACTTCCTCCCCGACACGGCGGCGCCGATCCTCCCCGCCTCGAACGGGCCGGACACGAAGGTCACGGCCCCCTCCATCGACGTGAGCGGCTTCGCCACGCGCCCCGCCGACCCGCGCTACAACGACGGGCACGCGGCCGTCTACCCCGTGGGGCTCGCGCTCTCGCCCGACGGCGGGACGCTCTACACCGCCAACAACCTCGGCGACAGCCTCGGCATCGCCCGCGACCTGAAGGGCAAGCCCGCGCTCGAACGCGTCGACCTCGCGGGGCGCAGGGGATTGAAGCCCGCGGACGGCCTCGGCGCTCACGTCTACCCTTACGACGTGGCGGCGCTGTCGTCGAAGGTCTACGTCTCCTGCTGGAACGACGAGTCTGTCGCCGTCGTCCCGGTAGCGGGCGGGGGGCGCAAGGTTTCGTACGTGCCGGTGGGAAGACACCCGACGGCTTTGAAGTTGAACCGCGCGGGGACGCGGCTCTACGTCGTCAACTCGAACGACGACAGCGTCTCGGTCATCGACACCCGGACCGACCGCGAGGTCGAGCGCGTGGGCGTCCGCCTCGCCGAAGGCGCGCGCCTCGGCGCGAGCCCCGAAGGGCTCGCGCTCTCCGAGGACGAGCGCACTCTCTACGTCGCCAACGCGCACAGCAACTCCGTCGCCGTCGTCACCCTCTCCGCGCGGCGCTCGTCCGTGCGCGGCTTCATCCCCGCGGGGCAGTACCCTTCGGCCGTGGCGGTGGCGGACGGTACGGTCTTCGTCGGCAACGGGAAGGGGACGGGCTTCGCCAACGGCTCGACGGTCGTGGACAACTCGGGCCGCGCGCCCAACCTGCCGAACGAGCGCTTCCCCGCCGGCACGCGGCGCAGCACGCACGCGGCCCCTTACGGCGGGCAGTACAGCGTCTCGCTCGTCGCCGGCAACCTCTCCGCCCTGCCCGAGCCGACCGAGCGCCAGCTCGTGCGCTACACGCAGAGCGTCATGCGCAACAACAACCTCGTCGGCGCGGAGCGGCGCGCACTCTTCGGCGGGCGCTCGCCCATCCGGCACGTCATCTACGTCATCAAGGAGAACCGCACCTACGACCAGGTCTTCGGCGACCTGAACGCTTCCGGCGACGGCACGCCCGCCGACGGAGACCCCTCCATCGCCATCTTCGGCGCCGGGAGCGCTGCGCGCAGCCAGAATGGCTCGGAGCAAATGGTCGCGCCCAACCACCGCGAGCTCGCCCTGCGCTTCGGACTCTTCGACCGCTTCTTCGTCAACGCCGAGGCCAGCCCCGACGGGCACAACTGGTCGACGGCCGCCTTCTCGACCGACTACCTCGACAAGTCGTACCGCTGGGACTACTCCGACCGCGGCCGCACCTACGACGCCGAGGGCTTCAACCGCATGCCCAACGTCTGGCCGACGAAGAACGCGAAGCCCGTCTTCCCTTCGGGCGCGGGGCCGGAGGAGGTGGCCGAGTTCTTCCGCCGCTACATCCCTTACCTGCACGGCCGGCGCGACGTGACTGAGCCCGAGACGCTCTACCTCTGGGACGCCGCGGTGCGCGCCGGACTCACCTACCGCAACTACGGCGAGTTCATCGGCACGATGTCCGAGGCCGACGTGGTCTCGTTCCGGACGAACAAGGAGAAGACCTACCCAGACCTGACGCCGACCGTCTCGGCCGTGCCGACGAAGAAGACGCTCGAAGGCCACTACAGCCCGACCTTCCGCAACTTCAACCTGCAGACGCCCGACGCCATCACGGTCGCCTCCTACCGCGCGGCGCGCGCGGCGGACGGAAAGCTCGACCCGCTCGTCACGCCTTCGAACCCGGACGAGCGTCTGCGCGGCTACTCGCGCCTCTCGGTCTGGCTCGAAGAGTTCAAGGGCTTCGTCGCGGCGCGCGAGACGGGGCGGGGGACGCAGCTCCCGAACTTCTCCGTCGTGCGCCTGCCGAACGACCACACCTCCGGCGTCGACGCCAACAAGCCGACGGCGCAGTTCTACGTCGCCGACAACGACTACGCGCTCGGCCGCCTGGTCGAGGCCGTCTCCAACAGCCCCTACTGGAAGGACACGGCCGTCGTCGTCGTCGAAGACGACGCGCAGGACGGCCCCGACCACGTGGACTGTCACCGCTCGGTCGCGCTCCTCATCTCCGCCTACAACCGCCGGGGCGCGCTCGTCCACGAGTTCCACAACACCGTCAGCTTCATCCGCACCATCGAGCTGCTGCTCGGCATGGAGCCGATGAACCTCCTCGACCAGACGGCCGTGCCCGTCGACATTTTTCAGAGCGAGCCCGACCTCCGGCCGTACACGGCCGTCCTCCCCATCCTCGCGCCCGAGAGCCTTTTGACGCCCGCGGCGAAGGACGCGGCCGCGCGCTACTGGATGCGCCGCACCGCCGAGCAGGACATCGAGCGCGCGGACATGGCCGACCCGCGCGTCCTCAACGAAGCCATCTGGTTCTCGGCCCGCGGCGCCTCCTCGAAGATGCCCGCCCCCACACGCCTCCCCGCCTTCGACGCCATGCGCCTCGGCCTGCGCGCCGAAGTGGAAGATGAGGCAGAAGCCCGACCGTAAGGGAGGGCATCGGTCTCCCTGCGTGGAACATCACGGACGACGTACGCCCTCCCTTACGGTCGGGCTTCTGCCTCACTATGTTAAGCTCGCGGCCATGCCGAAGAAGTTGACGCGTGCGTCTCTCGCGCGGGGCGTGAGGGCGTTGTGTGAAGTAGACGAAGACCTCGCGCGGGTCGCGCGCGCTTACGGCGTGCCGCCCCTTTGGGAGCGCGAGGAGGGTTTCCCGACTCTCGTCCTCACGATACTCGAACAGCAGGTGTCGCTCGCCTCCGCGCTCGCGGCCTTCGAGCGGCTGCGCGCGGCCGCGTCGCCCGTCACGCCCGAAAGCTTCCTCGCCTTCGACGACGCGCGGCTCCGCGCCTTCGGCTTCAGCCGGCAGAAGGCCCTCTACTGCCGCCTCCTCGCGCGCGCGATTCTCGGCGGCGAGCTGGATTTGAAGAGGCTCTCACTTTCGAGCGACGACGAGGCGCGCGCCGAACTCGTCAAGCTCAAAGGCATCGGCGCGTGGACGGCCGAAGTCTACCTCCTGCGCGCGCTGCTGCGCCCGGACGCCTGGCCCTCGGGAGACCTCGCGCTCCAACTCGCCGCGCGAGAAGTCAAGCGGCTGCCCGCGCGCCCCACGTCCCTCGAACTCGAGGCCCTCGCCGAGCCGTGGCGCCCCCTGCGCGCCGTCGCCGCGCGCCTGCTCTGGCTCCAATACCTCGAAGGCCGGGGCGACGCCGTCCGCCTCTGAAGGGGCGCTGAAACTTTTCCCGCGCCGCGTCCGTTTTGACAGCGGCCCATTCCAGGACTTAACCTGTTCGCCCATTCCGACCGGAGGTCAACACGCACAGATGCGAGGCCACACACGCGCCCGCCGCACGGGGGGAACTCTTACACCCAAGCTCGCGCTCCTCTTCACGCTCTGCCTTGCGGCGGCGTGCCCGTCTACGTCTCTCGCGCAGCAGCCGTCGCCGCCCGCGCCCGAGGCGACCCCGGCCCAGATGCCCGCGGCCGCCCAGACCCCGCCTGCGACTCAGCCCGGCCCCGCCGCGACTCCGCAGGCCGCGGTGCGCCCGACCCCGACTACCGCCCCCGGCGAGCGCGACGCGGCGACGACCGACGGCCCGCCCTCCGTCACGAAGCACGAGATACGCGTCGGCTCGCGGACGCTGCGCTACACGGTGACGACCGGCGTCATGCCGCTCAAGTCGGCCGCGGGCGAGACCGAGGCGCGCCTCTTCTTCATGGCCTACACGCTCGACGGCGTGGGCGACACGTCGCGGCGCCCCCTGATGTTCTCGTTCAACGGCGGCCCCGGCTCCTCTTCGGTCTGGCTCCACCTCGGCGCACTGGGGCCGCGCCGCGTGCAGATGATGCCCGACGGCGCGATGCCGCCGCCGCCCTTCCAGCTCGTGGACAACGAGCAGACGTGGCTCGACTTCACAGACCTCGTCTTCATAGACCCGGTCGGCACGGGCTACAGCCGCGCCGCGCGCCCCGACCTCGCGCAGCGCTACTTCGGGTTGCAGGGAGACATCCAGTCGGTCGGCGAGTTCATACGCCTCTACCTCGTCAAGAACGGCCGCTGGACTTCGCCGCTCTTCCTCGTCGGCGAGAGTTACGGCACGACGCGCGCCGCCGGCCTCTCCGGCTACCTGATAGAGAAGGGCATCGCCTTCAACGGCGTCATGCTCGTCTCGACGGTGATGAACTTCCAGACCTCGCGCTTCGCGCGCGGCAACGACCTGCCTTACGTCCTCTTCCTCCCGACCTACGCCGCCATCGCCCATTACCACAAGCGCCTGCCGCCTGAGACGCAGGGCATGGAGCTGCGCAGATTTCTGGAGGAGGTCGAGCGCTGGGCCGCGAACGAGTACACGGTCGCGCTCGCCAAGGGCGACCGGCTCACGCCTTCGGAGCGGCAGGAGGTCATCGACCGCCTCAACCGCTACACGGGCTTGAGCAAGACCTTCATCGACAACAGCGACCTGCGCATCGAGATTCAGCGGTTCGATAAGGAGCTGCTGCGCGACCAGCGGCGCACGGTCGGAAGACTGGACGGGCGCTTCAAGGGCCTCGACGCGTCGAACGCCTCCGAGACGCCCGACTTCGACCCGAGCATGGCCGCCATCCGGCCGCCCTACACGGCGGCCTTCAACCAGTACGTGCGTTCCGAGTTGAACTTCCGCTCCGACCTCGAATACTACATCCTCGGCGGCGGCATCGGCCGCTGGGACTTCGGCTCCGACAACGCCTACGCCGACGTGAGCGAGGCGCTACGCTCGGCCTTCGCCAAGAACCCTTACATGAGGCTCTTCGTCGCCTCGGGCTACTACGACCTGGCGACGCCCTACTTCGCGGCCGACTACACTCTGCGCCACATGGCGCTCGACCCCTCCCTGCGCCCGAACGTCACGACGACCTTCTACGAGGCCGGCCACATGATGTACATCGACCAGACCTCGCTCGCGCAGCTCAAGCGCGACGCCGCCGCCTTCGTCCAGAACGCTTCGCAGAGGAGATGAGGTTAAGTTCGGAACAGCTCTCGAACTACGAGCGCGACGGCTTCCTCGTTTTGGACGGCTTCGTCGCGGCGTCGGAGTGTGACCGTCTGCGCGCGCGGGCCGGCGAGCTGGTCGAAGAGTTCGAGCCGGGCGAGGTGCTCTCCGTCTTCACGACGCGCGAGCAGACGCGCAGGAGCGACGAGTATTTTCTGGAGTCGGGCGACAAGGTGCGCTTCTTTTTCGAGGAGGACGCGTTCGACTCGGGCGGGCGGCTCGTGAAGGAGAAGGCGCGGGCGGTAAACAAGATCGGCCACGCCCTGCACGACCTCGACCCGGTCTTCGGAAGCTTCTCGCGGACGCCGGCCCTCGCGTCCCTCGTCGCCTCACTCGGGTACGAGCGGCCGCTGCTCGTGCAGTCGATGTACATCTTCAAGCAGCCCGCCATCGGCGGCGAGGTGACGTGCCACCAGGACGCGACCTTCCTCTACACGGAGCCGCTGAGCGTGACCGGCCTCTGGTTCGCGCTCGAAGACGCCACGCAGGAGAACGGGTGCCTCTGGGCGCTCGCGGGCGGCCACCGCCGCGGACTCAAGTCGCGCTTCCTGCGCGCGCCGGGCGGCGGCACGCGCTTCGAGACTTTGGACGAGAGTCCCTGGCCGACCGAAGGGCTCGTGCCCCTGGAGGTGAGGAAGGGGGCGCTCGTCGTCCTCGACGGCCTGCTCCCGCACCTGAGCCGCGCCAATCGCAGCCCGCGCTCGCGCCACGCCTACACGCTCCACGTCGTCGAGGCCGGC
This sequence comes from Acidobacteriota bacterium, assembly GCA_019242475.1. Lineage (GTDB taxonomy): Bacteria > Acidobacteriota > Blastocatellia > Pyrinomonadales > Pyrinomonadaceae > QHXN01. The sequence continues at coordinate 117,711 of JAFAVK010000086.1, forward strand.
GCACATTATCCTGAAGACAACTGGCTGCGCCGCGGGGACGAGATGCCGCTTCGCGGATTCGAGTAAGCGTTAAAGCTGGGAGCGCGGGCATCCCTGCCCGCCATGAGCGCGAGAGCGCGAGAGCCGAGATGCTTTAAGTCTCAAGGTTGAAGTAAAGAGTACGACTGTCAGCGTGCTGACCCACGCTTGCGGGCAGGGATGCCCGCGCTCCCAGCTTAAGAAGAGGAGATAACACGTGACCCTGACGCGCCGCGTCCTGCCCGCCCTGCTCATCATCTTCGCAGCCCTCTCGGCCGCCGCGCAGCAGTTCGACGAGCGGCTCTACCAGTCGCTGCGCTGGCGCATGATCGGCCCGTTCCGCGGCGGCCGCACCGTCGGCGCGACCGGCGTCCCCAGCCGCCCCAACGTCTTCTACATCGGCGTCAACAACGGCGGCGTCTGGAAGACCGACGACGCGGGCCGCACCTGGAACCCCATCTTCGACGAACAGCCGACCGGCTCCGTCGGCGCCCTCGCCGTCGCGCCCTCGCGCCCCGACACCATCTACGTCGGCACCGGCGAGGGCTTGCAACGCCCCGACCTCTCCGTCGGGGACGGGCTGTACAGATCGAACGACGGCGGGCGCACCTGGTCGCACTTAGGTCTTCGCGACGGGCAGCAGATCGGCTCCATCATCGTCGACCCGCGCGACCCCGAACGCCTCCTCGTCGCCGTGCTCGGCCACCCCTACGGCCCCAACGAGGAGCGCGGCGTCTACCGCTCGACCGACGGAGGCCGAACCTTCGAGAAGGTTCTCTACAAGGACGAGAACACGGGTGCCATCGCGCTCGCCTTCGACCCTTCGAACGCGCGCAACGTCTACGCGGTGCTCTGGGCGGCGCGGCAAGGCCCCTGGGAGAACGGCGCGTGGCAGGGGCCGGGCAGCGGCCTCTTCAAATCCGCGGACGGCGGGACGACGTGGCGGCAGTTGACGAAGGGGCTGCCGACTTTCGAACAGGGCCTGGGCCGCATCGGCATCGCCATCGCGCCCTCAGACCCGAAGCGCATGTACGCCAACGTGGACGCGCCGCAGCTCGGCGGCATCTACCGCTCGGACGACGCGGGCGAGAGCTGGACGCGCACGAACGACGAGGTGCGCGTCTGGGGCCGCGGCAGCGACTTCGCGGAGGTGAAGGTCGACCCGCGCGACCCCGACGTCGTCTATTCGGCCAACACCTCTTCGTACAAGTCGGCCGACGGGGGCAAGACCTTCCACGCCTGGAAGGGCGCGCCCGGCGGCGACGACTATCACACCATCTGGATCAACCCCGAGAACCCGCAGATCGTCCTGCTGGCGACCGACCAGGGCGCGACCATCACCGTCAACGGCGGGCGCACGTGGAGCAGTTGGTACAACCAGCCGACCGCGCAGTTCTACCACGTCTCGACCGACGACCAGTTCCCCTACTGGGTCTACGGCGGCCAGCAGGAGAGCGGCTCGGTCGGCACCACCAGCCGCGGCGACAACGGCGCCATCACCTTCCGCGACTGGCGCACGGTCGGCGCGGAGGAGTACGGCTACGTCGCCGCAGACCCCTTGAACCCGAACATCATCTACGGCGGCAAGCTCTCGCGCTTCGACAAGACGACGGGCCAAGTCGTCAACATCGCGCCCGAGCCGGTGCGCGCGGGCAAGTACCGTTTCTTAAGAACCGCGCCGGTGCTCTTCTCGCCCGTAGACCCGCACGTGCTCTACTACGCCGGCAACGTCCTCTTCAAGACGACGAACGGCGGGAACAGTTGGGACGTCATCAGCCCCGACCTGACGCGCGAGACCTACGACGTGCCGGAGTCCATCGGCGTCTACCGCAAGCCGGACATGGCGACGATGCCGCGCCGCGGCGTCATCTACACGGTCGCGCCCTCGCACAAGGACGTGAACACCATCTGGGCCGGCACGGACGACGGGCTGATTCACATCACGCGCGACGGCGGGAAGACCTGGAAGAACATCACGCCGCCCCAGCTCACTTCGTGGAGCAAGGTCTCCATCATCGACGCCGGCCACTTCGACGACCAGACGGCGTACGCAGCCGTCAACCGCTTCCGCCTCGACGACCTGCGCCCGCACGTCTACCGCACGCACGACGGCGGGAAGACGTGGACGGAGATCGTCAAAGGTCTCCCCGACGACCCCGTCAACGCCGTGCGCGAAGACCCCGTCCGCCGCGGGTTACTCTTCGCCGGGACGGAGCGCGCCGTCTACGTCTCTTTCAACGACGGCGACGAGTGGCAGCCGCTGCGGCTCAACATGCCCGCGACCTCCATCCGCGACCTCGTCGTCCACCGCGACGACATCGTCGTCGGCACGCACGGCCGCTCCTTCTGGATTCTCGAC
>JAFAVK010000140.1 GCA_019242475.1 Acidobacteriota bacterium
CTACTGGGGCATCGGCAACGAGTCCTGGGGCTGCGGCGGCGACATGACGCCCGAGGAGTACGCGACCGAGTTCCGCAAGTTCACCGCGTGGGTGCCGACCTACCAGACCGTCAAGTACAACTTCATCGCCACGGGGCCGAACGGCGCGGACGTGGGCTGGACGCGCCGCTTCTTCACCAAGCTCCTGGAGAAGGGGCCGCGCATGGCCGAGCGGGTCTTCGGCTTCGGGCTGCACTACTACTCGGGCACGACGGGGAAGGGCGATCCCGTCGTCTTCAACGAGGACGAGTGGTACGAGTTGATTCACCGCTCGGATCGCATGGACTCGCTCATCGAGTCGCACTGGGCCGCGCTCGGCGAGTTAGACCCGCAGCACCACGTCCGCCTCGCCGTGGACGAGTGGGGCACCTGGCACAACACGCAAGACCCGACGATGCCGGCCGGCTACCTCTACGCCTACACGAGTTCCTTGCGCGACGCGCTCATCTCGGCCGTCAACCTCGACACCTTCCAGCGCCACGCCGACAAGGTGGCGATGGCGAACCCGGCGCAGCTCGTCAACACCATCCACTCACTCTTTCTGGCCTACGAGGACAAGTTCATCGTCACGCCCAACTTCCACGTCTTCGAAATGTACACGCCGCACCAGGGCGCGCAGAGTCTGCGCACCGAGTTCATCGCCCCGCACGTCTCCTACATGCGCGGCGGCAGCAGCCCCGGCCGACAGGAGTTCTGGGGCCTGGCCGGCTCCGCCTCTCTGAACGGCAAGGTGCTCACGCTCACCGCCGTCAACCCGGACGCGAAGAGCGCGCGCGAGACGGAGATCAACGTCGTCGGCGGGCGCGTCGCCTCCGGCCAGGCGCGCGTGCTCACCTCCACGGACATCCACGCGCACAACAGCTTCCAGAACCCGCGCGGGCTCGAACCGCGCGACGAGCCGGTCAACGTGGGCGCCGGCGGCCGCCTCGTCTACCGCTTCGCGCCCGCCTCCGTCACGCGCCTGACGCTAACATTGTCATGATTCGCAAAGCGTTCCTGATGAAGCTGAAGCCGGGGTGGCGCGAGGAGTACGAGCGGCGGCACAACCCCGTCTGGCCGGAGTTGGAGGAGGTGCTGCGCGGCCACGGGGTGCTCAACTACTCGATCTTCCACGAGCCCGGGACGGAGAGGCTGTTCGCGTACGCCGAAGTCGAGTCGGAGGAACTCTGGCGGCAGATCGCCGAGACCGAGGCGTGCCGCCGCTGGTGGGCTTACATGAAGGAGCTGATGCTGACGAACTCGGACGACAGTCCCGTCTCCGAAAATCTGGACGAAGTCTTTCATCTTGGATGAGTGGCCCACTTTCCGGCGGCGCGCCTTTGTTGGAGCGGTGAAAAATCGAACCTAAATGCTTGCCAAAGGGGAGAACGGTGTTACAATGCGCGCACAACCAAAAACAGTCAAAGCAGTTCCCCCGGATTGATTATTTTGGATTTCTTCTGGTTTTCGGATGAGATCGGATGAGATAAGCCTTTACCTTCCCCCGACACGGTCTAAATCCTGACAATTTGAAAGCTTCTTCCTCGCACGGTTCGGGGAATAAAATTTGCCTGAGTTAAACGCTCTACCGCGGCAGCTTGCTCCGGCTGGGCCGCAGGCGAATACTTAATAAAAGCCATAAAAGTTTCATTCTTCGTCCCTTTTTAACGTCAGTCTCCCCCGGCGGGCACAGTTACTCTCAGGTAACCGCTTTACCGAGACATTCTGGGAAGTTTTTGCTCCCGCCGGGTTGGAATTCAGTTAGAAAAACGGTTTCTTGAAGCGCGCCTTCCGAGGGCGCGTCGCGGACAAACCCCTCGCGACTCTTCCCGGCGTGAGTCGGCCGCGGGCGTTGCGGCACGGAGGGGTCTCTTCAGTCCTTCCCGAGCCAGACGGCGGTTTACAGAGTGTGCGGGCGATGAAGACCTCAAACGGCGCCGGCCGTGCCCCCCGGCGGGGCGCGTCCCCGGGCCTCTAGGCGTTGGGTGTTGAGGTGGGCGTCTGACCGTCAACCAGCAACCAGGTAAAGGCACCCGCCCTTACCACAGGAGTCACAGAGAGGAAGCTACTTATGCGACCGATGCAGATTATCGCGGTTGTTCTGCTGTTAGCCGTCGCCGCGGCCGGACAGACCAACAGGGGCGCCATCGCCGGCACCGTCCTCGACCAGAACGGCGCGGCCATTCCCGGCGCCACCGTGACCGTCACCAACATCGGCACGGGTCAGAAGCAGACGGTGACCAGCTCAGAGGACGGCGCCTTCCAGGTCTCATCGCTCGACCCGGTCGCCTACAGCGTGACGGTCGAGGCGCAGGGGTTCAAGACGGCCACCGTCCAGAGCCTGAAGGTGGACACGGCGACGACCGCCACGGCCAACGTCATCATGGAGGCCGGCGCGGTCGGCGACCAGGTGACGGTCGTGGCCGACGCCCCGCTCCTCAACACCGAGTCGGGCACCGCGACGACGACGGTCACCGAGCGCCAGATTCAGGACATCCCGCTCAACAACCGCAGCGTGCTCGACCTGGCCCTGACGGCGCCGAACGTGACGGGCGACGTCGGCAGCGAAGACCCGGGCGTGAGCGGCGACCAGCCCGTCCCCGGCTTCAACCTGAACATCAACGGCGGCCGCTCGGGCAGCACGGCGATCCTCGCCGACGGGGTGAACAACACGGGCGTCGGCATCGCCCGCTCGGTCGTCAGCTTCACGCCCGAGACCGTGCAGGAGTTCACCGTCCAGACCTCCGCCTACTCGGCCGAGTTCGGCAACACGGGCGGCGGCGTGATTAACGCCACGACCAAGAGCGGCACCAACGACTTCAACGGCGTGGCGCTCTGGTACACGCGCAACCCGAAGTTCAACGCGACGCCCTTCACCATCGGCACGGCCCCGCGCCCGCACAACAACCTGCGCTACAACCAGGTCTCGGTGACGGTCGGCGGCCCCATCTTCCTGCCCCGCTTCGGCGAGGGCGGCAAACGGCTCTACAACGGCAAGAACAAGAGCTTCTTCTTCTTCGCCTACGAGCCGCGCTGGCGCCAGGACTTCCTGACCGGGTCGGCGCTCGTGCCCAGCGACGCCGAGCGCAACGGCGACTTCCGCAACCTGGTGCGCACCACCAGCGGCATCCTGCCGGCCGCGGTCGCCGCGCAGTTCAACCTGACCTCGAACGGCAACGCCAACATCTACCAGCAGTACGTCATCTTCAACGGCCGGTACGTCCCGATCCAGCTCGCCACCGGCAACCAGTACTGCCAGTTCAACGACCCGCGCCGCGTCATCGTTAACCAGACGGTCGTCATCAACGGCGTCTCGAACGTCATCCCGACGCCGCAGTGCAACTCGACCATCAACGCCAACCCGATTGCGGCGCTCAACGTCATCCCGCAGGAGTTCATCGACCCCATCGCGCGGAACATCCTCGCGTTCGAGCCGCCGGCCGGCGGCTACTTCAACGACGCCGGCTTCATCAGGAACTACTTCACCCAGCGCTCCGTGAAGCAGGACGAGACGCGCTACACGCTGCGCCTCGACCACAACTTCACCGACGCGTTCAAGACCAACTTCCGCTACACGGTCACGCCGGCCGTCGCCATCCGCTCCGCGGGCAACGACATCAACGGCAACACCGGCGTCTACAGCGACGCCAAGCAGTTCCTGCTGGCCTTCAACAACATCGTCACGCCGACCATCGTCAACGACCTGCGGCTCAACTACACGCGCGGCAACTTCAGCGAGGACTACTCGCCGGAGTTCTCGATCAAGACCGGCCGCAGCGCCGCCCGCGAGCTGGGGCTGGGGGCCGCCACCCAGGGCGGCATCCCGCTCTTCCTGACCACGCAGGACGGCAGCACCTACTCGGGCTCCGACATCGGCTCGGCCGCCTCGACCAACAACTTCAACGTCGAGCAGCGCTACAACATCAACGACATCGTCTACTGGACGAAGGGGAACATGACCTGGAAGTTCGGCGTCGATCTGGACGACGCGCGGCTCGCGGTCACCCCCTTCTTCGCGGCCTCGGGCGGGCGCTATTCGTTCCGCGTCCTGAACACGAGCTTCGACCGCTCGACGGCCATCACCAGCGGCGGCAACCCGTTCGCCAGCATGCTCATCGGCGTGCCGAACGCGGTGGACGTCCGCCCCATCCTGCTCGACTACGACTACCGCTGGCGCAGCGGCGCGGCCTTCGTCCAGAACGACTGGAAGGTCAAGCCCAACCTGACGCTGAACCTCGGCCTGCGCTACTCGCTCCAGTACCCGCGCCGCGAGGCGCACAACCTCCAGGGCGTCTTCCGCCCCGACCTCGCGCAGACCGTGACGCTCACCGACGCGCAGCGCCGCGCCGCGGCGACCGGCCTCGGCGTGCCGACGACCGCCGCGATCCCCGACTACGTGCCGACGACCGTCTCGATCCCGCCCTTCGCCTTCTCGGGGCGCGGCGGGCGCTCGGCGTACCTGACGCCGGTTGACTACCTCGGCTTCGAGCCGCGGTTCGGGTTCGCCTGGCAGCCCAAGATGAAGTTCTTCGGGTTCGACTTGGAGAAGCGTTCGCTGGTCGTCCGCGGCGGCTACGGCATCTCGCACGCGCCGCTCACGGGCAACAACCGCAGCCCGAACCCCGACTTCGGCGGCTTCATCACCCCCGGCACCGTCCTGACGACGGGCACGGCGCCCAACGCGTCCTGCGCGACGCTCCCGACGCCCTGCGCCTCGACCGGCACGGCCGACATCAACCAGCCCATCCGGCTCTCGGGCAACCAGCCGCTCCAGGGCACCATCGGCTCGCTCGACGCGCTGCTCGGCACCGACGCGAACGGGCTCGTCTTCAACCGCAGCCTCGGCATCGCGGCCTTCGCCATCGACCCCTCCAGCGGCTCGGGCAAGGTGCCCTACACGTCCAACTGGAACCTGTCCGTGCAGTTCGAGCCGTTCCGCAACACCGTCGTCGAGGTGGCCTACGTCGGCAGCCAGGGCCGCCACCTCTTCCTGCCGCAGGTCAACATCAACCCGCGCAACCTGACCGCCCTCGATCAGGTCGAGGCCCAGGGCTTCGGGCAAGACCTCACCACCAACTTCTCCGACCCGCTGGGGCGCCTGAACCTCCAGGGCTCGGTCATCGCCATCCCACGCGCCAGCGTCCTCAGCCAGTACCTCGGCTTCGACCCGCTCACGCAGTACTTCGACCCGTCGGCCAGCAGCATCCGGCACGCGGGCTACATCGACGTGCGCCGCCGCGTCTCGCGCGGCCTGACCTTCACGGCCAACTACACCTACGCCAAGTCAATCGACACGGCCTCGGACGCGAGCCCCGACACGCGTGTGCTCTCGACCGGGCAGGCGCGCGGGCAGGTCTCGCTGGGCGGGTCGCTCCAAGCCGACCGCGCCATCTCGACCTACGACATCAAGAACAACTTCAGCTCGACGGCCATCTGGGACATCCCCATCGGCCGCAACCGCCGTTACTTCGGGAACGTGCCGGCGGTCGTGGACGCGGTGCTGGGGCGCTGGACGATGTCGGGCGTCCTTCGCTTGCCGGGCGGCACCCCGTTCCTGCCCTTCATCACCGACCCGAACAGGCTCGGCGGCACGCTCTTCAACCGCGTCGTCCGCCCCGACATCGTCGAGGGCGTGCCCCTGCGGAACCCGCTCTGGACGCGCAACTGCCCCACCGGCGCCTCGACGCCCGGGACGGGCTGCGAGCCGTACATCAACCCGGCCGCCTTCATGCGCCCGGTCAAGGGGACGCTCGGCAACGCCCCGCGCTCGCTCGACATCCGGCCGCCGCGCCAGGAGTACTTCGACCTCTCGCTGTCGAAGGACTTCCCCTGGCCGTTCGCCGCCAGCGAGAAGCGCCGGGTCAACTTCCGCGTGGACGCCATCAACCTCTTCAACCACCCGAACTTCCGCTACAACAACACGGGCAACACGCCCTTCGGCCTCGGCACTTTCCCGACCGAGCTGACGGGCGAGACCGTGGGCGGCATCCGCCAGCCGATCACGCAGGCGGAGTTCAACACCTGGGTGGCCTTCGACCCGGCGAACAGGGGGGGCTTCACGCTCGCGCAGGTGCGCGGCATCGTCAACGCCACGCGCCAGAACAGCGGGGCGGGCAACCTGCCGGACGATTTCTTCCACGTCCGGCTCCCGCAGGGCTTCGCCACTACTAACCCGCTCGCTTTCAACATCACGACGCTGGACGGCTACAAGCTCTACCGCATCAGGCAGAGCTACGACCAGAACTTCGGGACGCTGACCGCCGGCAGTCCGCAGACGACACCGCGCTACATCCAGTTCGGCCTCCGCATCTTCTTCTAGACCGGGGGAGATTCGCAGACCAAGAGGTGGCGCCGGAGCTGTCCGCAAACAGCGACGGCGCCACTTTTCACATCGCCCGGCCCGCGCCGGGCTCAAACCTTAAGACGGCAGAGGACGGTTCGTGTTCTCGAAGGTGAAGCACAGGGCGGCGCTCGCCGCCGCCGCCGCGCTCGTCCTCGCCGCGCTCTGCCGAGCGACGCCCGCGCCGGCCGCCGCGCCCGACCTGCTCGTCTGGTTCGACGAGCCCGCGCGGGAGTTCACCGCGTCGCTTCCCCTCGGGAACGGCCGCCTCGGCGCGTTGGTCTTCGGCGGGGTCGCGGAGGAGCGCGTCGTGCTCAACGAAAGCTCGCTCTGGTCTGGCTCGCCGCAGGACGCCGACCGCCCCGATGCAGCGAACTACCTGCCCGAGATTCGACGGCTCTTACTTGAAGGCAAAAACGTCGAGGCGGAGAAACTGACCTACGCGCACTTCACCAGCCGCGGCCCCGGCTCCGGGCGCGGCGCGGGGAAGGACGTGCAGTACGGCTCTTATCAAGAGCTGGGCAAGCTGCTCCTCAAGTTCGACGGCGGGGGCGCCTCCGCCTACCGGCGCGAGCTAGACCTCGCGCGCGCCGTCGCGCGCGTCACGTACACGCAGGGGGGCACGCGCTTCACGCGCGAGTACTTCACGAGCGCGCCCGACGAAGCCCTCGTCGTCCGCCTGACCGCGGACAAATCCGACGCAATTACTTTCGACGCCGCGCTCGAACGCCCCGAGCGCTTCGAGGTGACGGCCGACGGCCCGAACGGCCTGCTGATGACGGGCCAGCTCAACAACGGCACCGACGGCAAAGGGATGAAGTACGCCGCGCGCCTGCGCGTCGTCAACCGCGGCGGCCTCTCTTCGGTTGAAGGGAAGACCGTCAGCGTGAAAGGCGCCGACGAGGTCTTGCTCTTCGTCACGGCCGCGACCGACTACGCGGGCTTCGCCGGCCGCCGCACGCCCGACCCGACGGCCGCCTCAGCCCGCGACATGGGGCGGGCCGCGTCGAAGACTTACGCCCGACTCCTCGACGCGCACGTCGCGGACTACCGCCGCTACTTCGACCGCGTCACTCTCAAGCTCGGCCCCGCGAACGCGGCGTCGGCCGCCCTGCCCACGCCCGCGCGCCTCAAGGCCGCGGCCGAGGGCGCGAATGATCCGGGACTGGCCGCGCTCTACTTCCAGTTCGGCCGCTACCTGCTCATCTCAAGCTCGCGCCCCGGCGGCCTGCCCGCGAACCTTCAGGGCATCTGGGCCGAGGGCGTGCAGGCGCCCTGGAACGCCGACTGGCACCTCAACGTCAACGTCCAGATGAACTACTGGCCCGCGGAGGTCACGAACCTCTCGGAGCTGCACGCGCCCCTCTTCGCGCTCGTCGCCTCTCTGCAAGCGCCGGGCGCGCGCACCGCCCGCGCCTACTACAACGCGCGCGGCTGGGTCGCGCACGTCATAACGAACCCGTGGGGCTACACCTCGCCGGGCGAGAGCGCGTCGTGGGGCTCGACGACGACGGGGTCGGCCTGGCTCTGTCAACACCTTTGGGAGCACTACCTCTTCACGCGCGACCGGGAGTTCCTGCGCCGCGTCTACCCGATCATGAAGGGCTCGGCGCGCTTCTACGCGGACTTCCTGATTGAAGAGCCGAAGCACAAGTGGCTCGTCACCGCGCCGGCCAACTCGCCCGAGAACGCCTACCGCCTGCCCGACGGCCGTCAGGCGAACGTCTGCATGGGGCCGACCTACGACATGCAACTGCTCCGCTACCTCTTCGACGCGACCGTCCAGGCCGCGCGCACGCTCGGCGTGGACGCGGAGTTTCAAAGGGAGCTGAAAGAGAAGCGCGCGCGCCTCGCCCCGACACGCGTCGGTTCGGACGGCCGCGTCATGGAGTGGCTCGAAGAGTACGGCGAGCCCGAGCCGACGCACCGGCACGTCTCGCACCTCTGGGGGCTCTATCCCGGCGACGAGATCACGCCCGCGGGGACGCCGCAGCTGGCCGACGCGGCGCGCAGGACTTTGGAGGCGCGCGGCGACGTGTCCACCGGCTGGTCGCTCGCGCACAAGATGAACCTCTGGGCGCGGCTCGGCGACGGCGAGCGCGCGCACAAACTGCTCCGGCTTCTGCTCACGCCGGTGGGTTTCCGCGGCGAGGTCGCGGGCGTCCGCTTCAACGGCGGGACTTACGAAAACCTCTTCGACGCGCACCCGCCCTTCCAGATCGACGGCAACTTCGGCGCGACCGCGGGAATTGCCGAGATGCTTTTGCAAAGCCACGACGGCACCGTGCGCCTACTGCCCGCGCTGCCCTCGGCCTGGCCCGAAGGCGAGGTCAGGGGCCTGCGCGCGCGCGGCGGCTTCGAGCTGGACGTCGTTTGGAGCGCAGGGAAGTTGACGGCGGCCATGCTCCGCTCGAAGCTCGGCGGGACGTGCCGGCTCGCTTACGGCTCGAAGGTCGTCGAGTTGAAGACGCGCACGGGCGGGAGCTACCGGCTCGACGGGCAGCTCGCGCCCGCGAACGCACCGAGGCCGAACACGCGAAAGGCGAACCGCGCATGATCTCACGCCGCAAGTTCCTGGCAGCATTGGCCGCGTCCGGCGCCGCCGTCCCCGTCGCGCGCGGCGCGGCGCTCGAACCGCCGCGCGCGATTGACCGCGCGGCCCTCGTGCGCCGTCACGACCCTCTGATACGCAAGCTCGACCCGCTCGCGCCGCTCTCGGTCGGCAACGGCGCGTTCGCCTTCACGGCCGACGTGACGGGCTTGCAAACCTTCCCCGAAGAGTACGAGTCGCAGATGCCGCTCTGCACGCTGTCGCAGTGGGGCTGGCACACGACGCCGCGGCCCCCGGCGCTCGTGGGGAAGGAGTTCCGCTTCACGCCCTACGACACGCACGGCCGCGAGGTGCTCTATCACACGAGCGGGGAAGGGCAGAAGGAACTTTACGACTGGCTGCGCGAGAACCCGCACCGCCTGCACCTCGGACGCATCGGCCTGCTCCTGAAGAACAACAAGGGCGAAGAGGCGAAGCCCTCAGACCTCTCCGACATCGAGCAGCGGCTCGACCTCTGGGCGGGCATCATCACGAGCCGCTTCCGCGTCTGGGGCGAGCCCGTCGAGGTCACGACGGCCGTCCACCCAGACACAGACCTCCTCGCCGTCTCAATCGAATCAAGCTTAATCTCGCGCGGCATGCTCGCCGTCCGCTTCGCCTTCCCCTACGGCTCGCCCTCGATGCAGGCGGCCGATTGGCAGAATCCCGAGAAGCACCGCACGCAGGTCTCCAAACTCGCGCCCGGCCGCGCCTTACTTCAGCGCAGGCTCGACGACGACGCATACTTCGTCCTCATCGACGCGGAGGGCGGGGCCACTTTAGGACAGGAGAAGGAGGGCGAGCACGAACTCCTTCTTAAACCTTCGGGCGGCACGCGCCTCGACTTCGTCGCCGCGTTCTCTCCTCAATCCATAGGCGGCAGGCCGCCCACGGCTTCGGCCGCCTTCGACGCGAGCCGGAGACACTGGGCGCGCTTCTGGGGCACGGGCGGCGCAATCGAGTTGGCCGACAGCCGCGACAAGCGGGCGCTTGAGATTGAACGCCGCATCGTGCTCTCGCAGTACCTCACGGCGATTCAATGCTCTGGAAAACTCCCGCCGCAGGAGACGGGGCTCACGGTCAACAGTTGGTACGGCAAGTTCCACCTCGAAATGCACTGGTGGCACGCCGCGCACTTCGCGCTGTGGGACAGGCTGCCGCTGTTTGAGAACAGCCTCGGCTGGTACGAGAAGATTCTCCCCTCGGCGCGCGCGCGGGCGCGGCAGCAGGGCTACGCGGGCGCGCGCTGGCCGAAGATGGCCGCGCCCGACGGCGAAGACAGCCCCTCGCCCATCGGCCCCCTGCTTATCTGGGAGCAGCCGCACCCGATCTTCTACGCGGAACTCTGCTACCGCTCGCGCCCCAACCGCCGGACGCTCGAACGCTACCGCGACATCGTCTTCCAGACGGCCGACTTCATGGCCTCCTACGCCTTCTACGACCGGAAGACGCGGCGCTACGTGCTCGGGCCGCCCGTCATCCCCGCGCAGGAGAACCACCCGGCGCGCGAGACCTGGAACCCGACCTACGAACTCTCCTACTGGCGCTTCGGCCTCAAGGCCGCGCAAGCCTGGCGCGAGCGCCTGGGGATGAAGCGCAGGCCGGACTGGGACGCCGTGCTCGCCGACCTCTCGAAACTCCCCGTGCGCGAAGGCGTCTACCTCGCGCACGAGAACTGCCCGCAGACATACACCGAGCGCAACCGCGACCACCCGTCGATGCTCGCCGCCTACGGCATCCTGCCCGGAGACGGCGTCGAGCCCGAGACGATGCGGCGCACGCTCGCCAAAGTCTTCAAGGAGTGGCAGTGGGACGAGACGTGGGGCTGGGACTACCCGATGACGGCGTTGACGGCGGCGCGGCTCGGCGAAGGGGAGTCGGCGGTGCGCGCGCTGCTGTTGGAGACGGCGAAGAACCGCTATTTGCCGAACGGGCACAACTACCAGCGGCCGAACCTGCCCTGCTACCTGCCGGGCAACGGCGGCCTGCTCTACGCGGTGGCCTTCATGGCCGGCGGCTGGAACGGGGCGCCGCGCACAAACGCCCCCGGCTTCCCCTCGGACGGCGGCTGGAACGTCCGCCACGAAGGTCTGAGTTACAACGTCCTCCGCACGCTCTGAGACGTGAGTCAAGAGGGATTAAACCCAGGGAGACGATCATGAAGCTTCTGAACTCATTACTGCTGATTCTAATGTTGGCGCTCGCCGCCGCGGCGCAGCAGGGGCAGGTGCCGCGCGAATGGATCGACCCGGACACGGGCCACCGCGTCGTGCGCCTCTCCGAAGAGCCGGGCAGCCAGAGCCTCTACTTCCACCAGAACGCGTACACGCCCGACGGCTCGAAGATGATCATCACGACGCCGACGGGGCTCTCGGCCGTCAACCTCCGCACGCGCGCGGTCGAGAAGGTCGTCGAGGGGCGCGTCTCCGTCATCATCGTCGGGAGGAAGACGGGGCAGGTCTACTACACGAAGTTCGAGAGGGACGCGGGCAAGTTCTCGGCGACCGTCTACGCCACCGACCTCAACACGAAGGCCACGCGCGAGGTGGCGAAGCTCCCGCCCGGCGTCTCGGTCTCGACCGTCAACGCCGACGAGACGCTGCTCGCCGGCACGCTCGACGAGCAGCTCGCCAAGGACATCGCCGAGGGTCGCTTCCCGCGCGGCCCCGGCGGCGGCCCGCCAGCGGAGCAACAACCGCGCGAGGGCGGCGAACAGCCGCCGCAGCCCGCGCAGCCCCAGCGCGGCCGCGACAGCTACCCCGGCAAGGGGCAGATGATGGAGAACCGCCTGGCCGAACGCAGGCCGCTCCAGATCGTCACCGTCAGCACGAAGACCGGCGAGGTCAAGACGCTGCACCGCGGCACCGACTGGTTCAACCACTTCCAGTTCTCGCCGACCGACCCGACGCTCCTCATGTTCTGCCACGAAGGCCCGTGGCACAAGGTTGACCGCACGTGGCTCATCCGCACGGACGGCACGCCGCCCGTCAAGGTGCACCAGCGCACGATGCTGATGGAGATCGAGGGGCACGAGTGGTTCGCCGCCGACGGCCGCACCGTCTGGTACGACTTGCAGACGCCGCGCAGCGAAGTCTTCTGGGTCGGGGGCTACAACGTCTCGACGGGCGAGCGCACCTGGTACAACCTTCAACGCTCGGAGTGGAGCGTGCACTACAACTCGTCGCCGGACGGGAAGCTCTTCGCGGGCGACGGCGGCGGCCCCAACAGCGTGGCCGCGCCCGGCAACGGCCAGTGGATTTACCTCTTCCGCCCCGAGATGGTGTCCGACCGCACGGACGGCGAACTCCCGAACGCCAAGGGGCTCGTCCACCCCGGCGTCTTCCACGCCGAGCGGCTGGTCAACCTCTCCAAGCACGACTACTCTCTGGAGCCGAACGTCACCTTCACGCCCGACATGAAGTGGCTCGTCTTCCGCTCCAACATGTTCGGCCCGACCCACGTCTTCGCCGTCGAGTTGGAGAAGGCCACGCAGTCGCGTAAGTGAACGTTGCCGATGCTATAAAGGGAACAGTTCACCGCGGAGACACGGAGGCACGGCTTGTTAAGCTATTGCTTCAAGCCGTGCCTCCGTGTCTCCGTGGTGAATTGCTCTTTCCCGGCTTGACCTTGTAATCGTATCCAGGGTTTATACTACTTTCAGGCATGCGGAAAGCAGAGGTTTAATATTCAAGGCGGGCTCGTGAACCGGGCTAATGTTTTCAACGGCGGCGCGCGTACCGCGCTCTTCGCGGCGGCGCTCACGCTTCTACTCATTCCCTTCGGCGCGCGGGCACAGCACCAGGGGCACGAAGCGCATCAGCACCCGGCCGCGAGCGCGACGCCCACGCCTTCGCCCTCTCCGACGCCGATGCCGATGACAATGTCGATGCCGGCGCAGGGCGAGTCACACGCGGGGCACGAGCACGGCGCGCAGGGCACGGCGGGAGGCGGGGGCTGATGGTGATGTCCGACGAGGGCATGGGCATCCGCGTCGGTTCGAGCGCGCACAACGTGATGTCGATGGGGGCGATGGGGTCTGGCACCTCCTGGCAGCCTTCGGCGGGGCCTTCGAGTATGTATCACAAGGAGGCCGGCGAATGGCTCGTCATGTTCCACTTCAACCTCACCGCGGGCCTCAACCGGCAGGGCGGGCCGCGCGGCGTGACGAAGGCCGAGTCGCAGAACTGGTTCATGCCGATGGCCTATCGCAAGCTTGGGCGCGGCACGCTTCAACTGCGCGGCATGTTCAGCTTTGAGCCCTTCACCTTCCCGCCGGGCGGCTCGCCGCTCCTCTTCCAGACGGGCGAGACCTACAAGGGCCGGCCGCTCGTGGACGCGCAGCACCCGCACGACCTTTTCATGGAGCTGTCGGCGCAGTACACGCACCCCCTGGGCGAGCGCGCGACCTGGTTCACGTACTTCGGCTACCCGGGCGAGCCCGCCCTCGGCCCGGTCGCCTTCATGCACCGCCTCTCCGGCCGCGGAGAATCCTTCGGCCCCGCTCGCGCACCACTTGCAGGACTCGACGCACATCTCCTTCGGCGTGCTGACGACCGGCTTCACCTACCGCCGGTTCAAGTTCGAGGGCTCCCTCTTCAACGGGCGCGAGCCCGACGAGAACCGCTACGACTTCGACGCGCACAGGTGGGACTCGCGCGCGGCGCGGCTCTCCTTCATGCCGAACAAGAACTGGGCGGTGCAAATCTCCCAAGGCTTCCTGCGCAGCCCCGAGGCGCACACGCCCGCGGAGGACATCCGCCGGACGACCGCCTCCGCGCAGTACAACCGCACGTTCGAACGCGGCTACTGGGCGAGTGCATTCGTCTGGGGGCGCAACCACGTCTCCGGGCACGGCGCGGCGCGTAACCTGAACGGCTACACGCTGGAGTCAACCGTCAACTTCCTCGAACGCGACTACCTCTACACGCGCCTCGAACTCGTGGACAAAGACGAGCTGCTGAGCGACGAAGACCGCGCGCGCCTCGGCCTCACTGACCACCACGCCTCCTTCCGCGTTGGCGCCTACACGCTCGGCGGCGCGCGCGAGCTTTGGAACGCCGAGAAGCTCTCGCTGGCGTTGGGGAGCGACCTGACCTTCTACTCGAAGCCTGCGGCGCTCGACGCGCTCTACGGCCGGAGCCCCGTCTCCTGGAAGCTCTTCTTCCGCCTCCGGCCGGGCCGGATGCAGAACGACTCGCACGCGACGCACGACGCCACACAGGCCCCGCCGCATCAGCACTGAGCGTAGTTCCTCACACGCCGAGCATCCACTTCAAGGTCGCCGCGTTGCGGACGGCGTTGCCGCCGCCGTCGTTGTTGAAGTAGGCGTACACGTCGAGCCCCGCGGCCGACCACTCGCTGATGCGCGCCGCCCACCAGCGCACGTCTTCGTCCGTGTAGGAGCCCGCGTAGAGGTGCTCGCGGTCGGGGCCGTGCAGGCGCACGTAGACGAACGGCGCCGTCGCGCGCAGCACGCACGGCAGGCGCGCGCCGCTCATCACGCAGTAGGCCGCGCCCCGACTTTCCAGCAGCCGGAAGACCTCTTCACGGTGCCAGCTCTCGTGCCGGAACTCGAATGCGACGCGCAGGTGCCGCGGGACGTTGGAGAGGAAGTAGCCGAGCCGCGCGAGGTCTACCGCGAGGCCCGGCGGCAATTGCACGAGCAGCACGCCGCGCTTCGTCCCGAGACGTTCGACCCCCTTGCAGACCTCGCCCAGCCAGCGCTCCGGCGCGTAGAGCCGCGCCGCGTGCGTCATGGCGCGCGGCGCCTTGAACGTCCACACGAACCCTTCGGGCGAAGCCTCGCGCCAGCGCGCGAAGGTCGCCGCGCGCGGCCAGCGGTAGAACGTGCTGTTGACCTCGACCGTGCCGAACGCGCGCGTATAGAGGCCGAGCCGCGCGCGCGGCTCAAGCCCTTCCGGGTAGAGCACGCCCTCCCAATGCCTGTAGCTCCAGCCCGAAGTCCCGACGTGAATCGACATCGCCCCATGTTACAACGCGGGGCCCGTGGTGGTATGTTGGCGGGCGGTCTTCAACGTCTCTCGTTCGGGAAGGGTTTCAGCGTTTGCGGGCACAGGACTACGCGGACTTGTACGAGCTGGAGGAGAGCCTCTGGTGGTTCGTGGGGATGCGCGAGGTGACGCGCGCCGTGCTCGACCCCTTGTGCCCGCCGGGGCGGGAGCGGGACATCCTCGACGCGGGGTGCGGGACGGGCGGGATGCTGACGTGGCTCGAACGCTACGCGGGCGGCGGGCGCGTCGCGGGCGTGGACATCTCGGCTGACGCGCTCGCGTTCTGCCGCAGCCGCGGCCTGCGAGACGTGGCGCAGGCTTCGGTCACGGCGCTGCCTTTCGCCGGAGAGACCTTCGACCTCGTGACGAGCTTCGACGTGCTGGTGCAACTGCCCGGCGAGGGCTCGGACGAGACGGCGATGCGCGAGATGTTCCGCGTGCTCCGCCCCGGCGGCGTGGCCTTCGCGCGCGCCGCCGCCTACGAGTGGATGCGCAGCGGCCACGACGCAGCCCTCGACACGCAAAGGCGCTACACGCTGCCGCGGCTCGTCGAAAGGATGCGGCGCGCGGGCTTCCGCGTCCGGCGCGCGACCTACGCCAACAGCCTGCTCCTCCCCGCGGCGGCCCTGAGAAGGCTCGTGCTCAAGCGGCTCGGCCTCGCCGACGCGGGCTCCGACGTGAAGCCGCCCGGCTTCGACTGGCTCAACCGCGCCCTCGCCTCCGCCCTCAAGGCCGAAGCGACATTGCTCAAACGTCCCAATGCCAAACTGCCCGCCGGCCTGTCGGTCGTCTGCGTCGCGGAGAAACCTCGCTAAGCGTTTTCGAATGCGAGAATCCCATCCGCCACGGCGCGCAGCTCTTCGTCGAGGAGTTGCGGGTAGAGGGGGAGCGAGAGGATTTCATGTGTCAGGTGTTCGGCCGCGGGGAGTGAATGTTGACCGCGGCGGCGGAAGAGCGTTTGGAGGTGGAGCGGCGCCGGGTAGTGAATCAGTGTCTCAATCCCGCGCGCGGCGAGGTGCGCGCGCAGGCGTTCGCGCTCGGGGTGGCGGACGACGTAGAGGTGGAAGACGTGCGAGCCCGCCCCGGCGCCCGTCGAAGGGAGGACGAGTCGTCCGCCGCCGCGCGAGAGCAGGCGCCGGTACGTGCCGGCCAGTTGCCGGCGCCTGCGGTTCCACGCGTCGAGACGCCGGAGCTTGACGCGCAGCGCCGCCGCCTGTAGTTCGTCGAGACGCGAGTTGCGTCCCGCGACACGGCCGCCCAACGCCGAAGGGTGACCGCCCTGCCTCAAATCCTTGACGCGCTCGATCAACCTTGAATCATTCGAAGTGACGGCGCCGCCGTCGCCGTAGGCGCCGAGGTTCTTCGTCGGGTAGAAGCTGAAGGCCGCGGCGTGCCCCCACGCGCCCGCGCGCCGACCTCCGAGCCGCGCGCCGTGCGCTTGCGCCGCGTCCTCGACGACGAAGAGCCCGCGCCGCTCCGCGAAGTCACACACGGCCTCCATGTCTGCCATGCGGCCGTAAAGGTGTACGGGGACGACGGCCCGCGTCCGCCTTGTGAGCGCGCGTTCGAGCCCGCGCGGGTCGAGCGTGTAGGTCTCGGGATTTACGTCGGCGAAGGAGGGGATGCCGCCCGCGTTCCGGATGGCGAGCGCGGTGTAGCCGGCGGTGAGCGGGGCGGTGATGACCTCGTCGCGGCGCCCGGGCCGCACTGCGCCCGAGGCGACGAGGGCGAGGGCGAGGGCGTCGGTGCCGTTAGCCACGCCGGCCGCGGCCGCGGCGCCGCAGAAGCGCGCCCACTCCCGCTCGAAGGCTTCGACCTCACGGCCGAGGATGTAGGTGCCGCCCGCCAGAACCCGCCCGAAGGCGGCGCGCACCTCGCCCCCGACCTCCTCATGCTGTCTTTTGAGATCGAGAAAACTGACCGGCATCGGGTTTCAGGTAGTGTGCGCGGTGCCGCTCGTAGAACTCGACCGTGCGCCGCAGTCCCTCGCGCAGCGGCGTGCGCGGCCGCCAGCCGAGCGCCGACTCTATCTTGGCGAAGCTCGAATGCGTGTTGCCCACGTCGATCAACTGCCGCTCGGGCGGGAAGGGCACCGTGCGCACCGTGCCGCGCCCCGTGATCGAGATCAGCTCCTCGGCCAACTCGGCCAGGGAGACCGGCTCGTCGCCGCCGAGGTTGTAGACCTCGCCCTCGGCCGCCTCGCTCGCGCCCGCGAGCAGCAGCGCCTCGACCACGTCGTCCACGTAGTTCATGTCGCGCCGCTGCCGGCCCTCGCCATACAGCTCGATGACCTCGCCCTCGACCGCCTGCCGGATGAACCACGCGATGAAGCCCCCGCGGTTGTGGTGGATGAGCTGGCGCGGGCCGTAGGTGTTCGTCAGGCGCAGGCAGGCGGTGCGCGTGCCGTAGACGCGCTGGTAGAGCAGGTGGTAGTGCTCGGCGGCGAGCTTGTTGATGCCGTTCACGTCGAGCGGCGCGACGCGGTGCTGCTCGTCGAGCGGGAGGTAGACGGGCCGCCCGTAGACCTGGCGGGTGCTCGTGAAGACGATCTTGACGTGCGGGTTGAAGTTGCGGCACGCCTCAAGGAGCGTGATGTGCGCGGCGCAGTTCAGCTCCAGGTCGCGCAGCGGCTGCTGCATCGATTCGAGGTGGCTGACGCTGCCCGCGAGGTTGAAGATGTAGTCCACGCCGCCGACGAGGTGGTTGACGACCCGCGGGTCGCGCATGTCGGCGGTGTGTATCTGGACGCGCCCGAGGAGGTCGCGCAGGTTGTACTGGTTGCCGCCCTGTTCGGGCATGAGCGCGTCGAGCACCGTGACCTCGACGCCGATCTCGACCAGCCGCCGCGCGAGGTTGCTGCCGATGAAGCCCAGCCCCCCCGTGACGAGCGCCGAGCGCCCCTTGTACTCTCCGAAACTCGTATGCTCGTTCATGGTTTAGCCGAAGACCGTCTGGGGAGAAACGTCTTACAACTCACGCGGACGCGCGCGCGCCGCGCCGGCGGCGGCCGGGCGCGGACGCCCGCAGCCGCAGCGACAAAAGGTCGAGCGCCGTGCGCCCGACGCGGCGCAGCGTAAAGAACTGCGAGCGCCCGTGCGCGCGCGGGCGGTGCCGGACGGGAACCTCTGCGAAGACGCAGCCCGCACGGTGCAGCTCGTGCACCAGCTCGACGCAGATGCTGCCGCTCGAAGAGACGAGTTCGACCCGCTCGACCGCACGGCGCCTTAAGAGCCGGAAGTCGCAGTCAACGTCTCGGATTGGAATGCTGAAGAGAAGGTGCGCCAGGCCGTTGTAGGCGGCCCCAAGCGCCTTACGCTGCCAACCGTCCGCGCGTTGTACCTTATACCCGTTGACGATGTCAACCCCGTCCACGAGCAGCGGCCGCAGCAGGAGGAGTTCGCGCACGTCGTACTGGCCGTCGCCGTCCGTGTAGAAGACGAGTTCCTTGGTGGCGCTCGCGAAGCCCGTGCGCAGCGCGGCGCCGTACCCGCGGTTGACTTCGTGGTGGACGACCCTGAGTCGCGGGTCTTCGCGGGCCAGCTCTTCGAGCACGCGCGCCGTCCCGTCCGTGCTGCCGTCGTTGACGACGATGACCTCGAAGTCGTCGGTCAGAGTGGGCAGCAGCGCGAGCGCCTCGCCGACGAGCCCGGCGATGCTCGCCTCGTCGTTGTACGCGGGGAAGAAGACGCTGATGCTCTCTGACATAAGTGGAGACCGTAGTCCCGCCCCGAACCTTGTGCTAGG
Organism: Acidobacteriota bacterium; assembly: GCA_019242475.1. Lineage (GTDB taxonomy): Bacteria > Acidobacteriota > Blastocatellia > Pyrinomonadales > Pyrinomonadaceae > QHXN01. Next base: position 18,704 of record JAFAVK010000140.1, read on the forward strand.
ATGACCGCCCAACGATGAAGAGTCCCAAGCGGATCGCCGCCATACTGCTCGCGGGCTTTCTCGCCTTCGCCCCGCCGGGGACGTTGATCTTCCTGTTCGCGCTGTTGGTTGGATTACTCGGCCGCCGCTGGGGGACTGCCGCGGTCGCCGCCCTCTGCCTCGGCGCGTGCGCGGCGCTCCTACTCAGACTGCGACGCCGACGGCGTCGAGCGCGTCCGCACACCGACGATTCTGTAAAGCTTGAGAAGCATTAACGACGATTCTCGCGCCCGCGTCAAGCGCTCCGGCGGGGTTCGGGAGGTCAGGTCGAACACGCCCGCCGAGGACAAGCGCGTCGGTCACAAAGCGCCGGCATTCTCAGTGATCTCGGCTCAGTGATCCTGGATGGAGTGGAGGACGCGGCCCCAGACTTCGAAGTCCATCTCTTCGTCGATCTCGACGGGGGCGTACGCCTCGTTGTCGGAGAGGAGGAAGACGCGCCCCGCTTCGTCGAAGTGGAGGCGCTTGACGAGGAAGGCCGGGCCGATGCGCGCGAGCACGATGTGCCCCTCGCGCGTCTCGGCCATGCGGTCAACGACGAGCAGCGCGCCGGGCTGGATGGCGGGCACCATCGAGTCGCCGTCCACGCGCACGTAGAAGGTGTAAAAGGGGTGCTTGACGAGGTCGCGGTTTAAGTCGATGCTGCCCTCGACGTAGTCCTCGGCCGGCGAGGGGGAGCCCGCCGGCACGCGCCACAGCAGGAGCGGGCGCGCCAGCCTCGTCGCGACGCGCGCCGCGTAGATGCCCGAGACAGGGTCGTCCAACATGTCGAGTCCCACCTTGAGAATGAAAATGTCCTTGTGCCGAACGTGCAACGACGTATAACATACGGGCCACGCTTAAGGCCAGACTTTTTTTGACGCGACGGAGATTCCATTGATGGCGGCTCAAGGGAAGAAGCAGGCCGAAGAGTTCGGCGACGGGCTCTGTTACGACGCGGGCGCGGCGGTGCGGCATCTGGCGAAGGCAGACCCGGTGCTGGCGAAGTTGATGAAGAGGGCCGGGCCTTTCGCCTTGCAAACGCGAAGCATGCACAACCCTTTCGAGGCGCTGGCGCGCAACATCGTCTTCCAGCAGTTGCACGGGAGCGCTGCGGAGGCGATTCACCGGCGCCTGGTCGGACTCTTCGGGGGAGGGAGACTTCGTCCTCAAGACGTGCTTGAAGCGCCGGAGGAGGCGCTGCGCGGCGTGGGGCTGTCGGGCGCGAAGACGGCTGCCTTGAAAGACCTCGCGGCGAAGACGCTCGACGGCACGGTGCCGACGCTCGCGCGCTTGAAGCGCATGAGTGACGAAGAGATCGTCGAGCGCCTGACGCGGGTGCGCGGCATCGGGCGCTGGACTGTAGAGATGCTGTTGATGTTTCGCCTAGGCCGGCCCGACGTTCTGCCCGTGGGAGACTTCGCCGTGCGCAAGGGCTTCATGGTCGCGTACGGTCTGGGCGGGATGCCGAAGCCGAAGGAGTTGGAGCTGCACGCCGAGCGCTGGCGGCCGTACAGGTCTGTGGCGAGTTGGTACATGTGGCGCGCGCTCGAACACCCGGGGCAGGGCTGACGGCGCGCGGTAGGCTGTGGGCCGCGGACGCGGTAAACTAGCCCGCACACAAAGCGACAGAGGCGGGCGGCGATGCGCTGGGTAGACTTCGACGACTACGAGCACGAGGCGGGCGAATGCCTGCGCGCGCCTTACGCGCACTACACGGAGCCGCGCTGGTGCGGCCACCCGCTCTGCATGTTCGAGTCGCGCGGCGGCGACCTCGAAGCGATTGAAGAGGGCTTGGCCGAGCACGGCTACGACCTCCAACAGGTTTCGCGGATGATAGAGAGCTACTACGTGCCTCTGTCGGAGCAGAGAAACGAGGAACGTCTGCTCCGCGGCGATGGGTCTTAATTTCAAATTTGAAATTTCAAATCCTTGAGTGGAGATTGAAGATGGCCGACACTGACACGCTCTTTCACCTCGCATTTCCCGTGCACGACCTCGCGGCGGCGCGCGACTTCTACGGCGAGGTGCTGGGCTGCCCGGAGGGGCGCAGCTCCGACCGTTGGATTGACTTCGACCTGTTCGGCCACCAGATCGTGGCGCACCTGGCGCCGGGCCGTTCCGGCGCCGAGGCTTCCAACCCGGTCGATAACCACGACGTGCCCGTCCCGCACTTCGGCGTCATCCTCTCGCCCGCGCAGTTCGAGGAGCTGGCCGCGCGCGTGAAGGGCGCGGGCGTCAGGTTCGTCATCGAGCCCTACGTGCGCTTCAAGGGCGAGCCGGGCGAACAGTCCACGATGTTCTTCCTCGACCCGAGCGGCAACGCGCTGGAGTTCAAAGCCTTCGCCGACCGCTCGCGCCTCTTCGCGAAATAAAGGGAGCAGAGGACGACCGATGATTACCGTCGCCAACCGCATCTACGTCAAACCCGAGTACGGCGAAGCCTTCGAGGCGCGCTTCCGCGAGCGCGCGGGGCTGGTGGACAAGATGCCCGGCTTCGTCTCGAACCTCGTGCTCCGGCCCGTCAACGAGGGCGACCCCTACGTCGTCTTCACCGTCTGGCAGAGCCGGCAGGATTTCCTCAACTGGGTGCGCTCCGACGAGTTCGTCCGCGGGCACGCGCAGTCGGGCACGCTCCCGCGCGAGGCGTTCTCGGGCGCGAACGTCCTTGAGATGCACGAGGTCGTCCAGGACTCGGCGCGCCCCGACTTAGAGCCCGAGCCGCACGGCGGCCCGTTCAAGATGCACTAGGCGCGCTCTTTAAATTTTAAGAAAGGACTGTGGGAGGATGGCGACACTTGTGACGGGCGGCGCCGGGTACATCGGCAGCGTGATGGTGGAGCAGTTGGTGGAGGCGGGGCAGGACGTGGTCGTGCTCGACGACGCGTCGCGCGGGCACGCCGGGGCGCTGGACGAGTCGGTACCTTACTACGACGGGCGGGTCGGCGACCGAGCGCTGGTCGCTTCAATCTGCCGCGAGCACGAGGTGGACGCGTGCGTCCACTTTGCCGCGCTCGCCTACGTCGGCGAGTCCGTGACCGAGCCGAAGCTCTACTTCCAGAACAACGTCGCCGAAGGGCTGGGGCTGCTCGACGGGTTAATGTCGGCGGGCGTGAAGCGCTTCGTCTTCTCCTCGACCTGCGCCACGTACGGCGAGCCCGTGCGCGTGCCCATCGACGAAAGCCACCCGCAGGCGCCGGTCAACCCCTACGGCTGGTCGAAGCTCTTCATGGAGAAGATTCTCTCGTCCTACGACCACGCCTACGGCCTGCGCTTCGTCGCCTTGCGCTACTTCAACGCGGCGGGCGCGACAAAGAAGAAGGGCGAGCACCACGACCCCGAGACGCACCTCATCCCGAACGTGCTCGCGGCCGCCGCCGGCCGCCGGCCTTACGTCTCGGTCTTCGGCGACGATTACCCGACGCCGGACGGGACGTGCGTCCGCGACTACATACACGTCACAGACCTCTGCACGGCGCACACGCTCGCGCTCGAACACCTGCGCGGGGGCGGGCAGTCGGAGTTCATCAACCTGGGGAACGGCCACGGCTACTCGGTGATGGAGGTCATCGAGACGGCGCGGCGCGTGACGGGGAGGGAGATTGAGGTGCGGATGGAGCCGGCGCGGCCCGGCGACCCGGCGCGGCTCGTGGCCGACGCCACGAAGGCGCGCGAGGTCTTGGGCTGGAAGACGCAGTACCCCGAGCTGGAAGCAATCGTCCGCACCGCCTGGGAGTGGCACGAGGCGCACCCCGAAGGCTACGGCACGCAGGGGCAGGCGACCGCCGGTTGATGTCTGGTAGCGACGATTGTAGATAGCACGACGCTTTTCAACACAGAGACACAGCTTCTTGAGACAGGTGCTCAAAGCTGTGTCTCTGTCTCTCTGTGGTCAATTTTTCTCTCCGGTCTTGGTGCCGAAGCCCGTGCTGTGTGCGCCGAAGGAGCGGCCGAGGGCGCGGACTTCCTGCTCGACCTGCGGGAGGGTTCGGCGGGTCTGGCGGCCCATGAGGAAGTCGGCGAGCGGGCTGGCGAGGAGTTGGCGGACGGCGGCGGCCGCGGCGAGCGTGCGCGGGACGTAGACCTTGCGCCGGCGCCGCTCGACGGCATTAACGAAGGCGGCCGCGCAGTCGCGCAAAGGCGTGACGCGGCGGAAGGGGCCGGGCAGCTTTCCCAACATCTCCCTGAAGCCCGAGAGGTCGTTTAGCGCGTCGCGCACCATGTCTGTGTCGATCCAGGCGGGGTGCGCGACGCCGACGCGGACGCCCTTGTGCGCGAGTTCGAGGCGGAGGACGTTGCCGAACTGCTCGACGCCGCTCTTCGCCGCGGCGTAGGTCGAGATGCCTGGGAAGGGCGCGAGCGCCGCGGCCGAAGAGACGAGCAGGTAGTAGCCGCGTCTCTCGGTCACGTGCGGCAGCGTGGCGCTGACGGTGCGGACGACGCCCGTCAGGTTCACGTCGATGATGCGGACGAGCGCTTCGACGGGGCCGACGGCAACGGTGCCGTTGCACGCCACGCCCGCGTTGGCGATGACCACGTCGATGCCGCCCAACGTCTCCACGGTGCCCGCGACGGCGCGCTCCACGGCCGCCTGGTCGGTCACGTCGCACTCGAACCAGACGTGGCCTTCGCCCAGCTCGGCGGCGAGCGCGGCCAGGCGCTCCGGCTCCAGCCCGACCAAGGAGAGGCGCGCGCCGCGGGCCGCGAGCATCCGCGCCGTCTCCGCGCCGATGCCGCGCGCGGGGCCGGTGATCAGTACGACCTTGCCTTCGGTTTCGTAACGCATGGGTCGGGCTCCTCTCCTTAAGCGTCGGCGCGCCGGATTATAGCGGAGGTCTCGGCGCGCGAAGAATCGCGCGCCCTCAAATTTTCTTGATGAATGCTGGGGCGCGGGCTACACTGTGCTCCCCTGCGTCGGTTCAGTCGGGCGGCTTGCCCTTTGAAGGCCGCTCTCGTTGCAACAGCATTAACTTCTTCTTGCCCCGGTTCTGAATCTCACCTCTCCGCCGGCCCCGCGCGTGCCCTCGCGCGTCAGGCCGCCCTGCGTCCGAACCCCAACTGAAGGAGAATCTTTAATGAGAACATTCCGAAGGCGTGCCGCGCTCGTGTGCGCGGCGGCGCTCCTGCTCGCCGCGCTTCTGCCCCTCGCGCCCGCCTCGCGCGCGCGCCGCCAGACTTCCACCGAAGACTTCGAGAGCGGCACCAAGACCGCTTACGCCGCCGCCGCGGTCTTCCTCTCCACCGGCTGGTGGTACATGGACGACGCGCTCATCGGCAACCTCTCGACCGACCGCAAGACCGGCGCGCAGTCGGCGCGCGTCCGCAACGTCGGCCAGCTCAACACGCAGTTCGACTTCGCCTCGGCCGGCACCGTCACCGTCCAGCACGCCGCCTTCGGCACCGACGGCGCCTCGACGTGGGAACTCTGGGTCTCGACCAACGGCGGCTCGACCTACACGAAGGTCGGCTCGACCGTCAACACCTCCTCGACGACACTGACGACCGCCTCCTTCACCGTCAACTCGGCAACCGCCGTGCGCCTCTCGATCCGCAAGACGGGCGGCGGCGCCAACCGCATCAACATCGACAACGTCACCGTCAACCCCTACGCCGCGCCGCCGCCCACGAGCGTCCACCTGACGATGGGCAATCCTTCGAACGCCGTCGTGGACGTGAACCAGCCGACGAACTACCTGCTCGACAAGCCGCAGTACGCCGTCTCCTACAACCGCGACAAGGGGCGGCCGAACTGGGTGAGCTGGCACCTCGCGTCCTCCTGGCTCGGCTCGACGCCGCGGCAGGACGACTTCCGCAACGACACGACTTTGCCCGCCGGGTGGTATCAGGTGCAGGGCACAGACTACTCGGGCTCGGGCTTCGACCGCGGCCACCACTGCCCTTCGGCCGACCGCACGCTGACGGTCGCCGACAACTCTTCGACCTTCCTGATGACGAACATGATGCCGCAGGCGCCCGACAACAATCAGGGGCCGTGGGCGAACATGGAGAACTACCTCCGCACGCTGGTCACTTCGGGCAACGAGCTGTACATCATCATGGGCGGGTCGGGCTCGGGCGGGTCGGGCTCGAACGGCGGGACGACCACGACCATCGCGAACGGCCACGTCGCGGTGCCTTCGCAGGTGTGGAAGGTCGTCATCGTGCTGCCGTCGGGGACGAACGACGTGTCGCGCGTGACGACCTCGACCAGAACCATCGCCGTCATCATGCCGAACACGCAGGGCATACGCACGGCCGACTGGAAGACCTACCGCGTGAGCGTCGATCAGGTCGAGGCGCTGACCGGCTACGACTTCTTCTCCAACGTCCCCACGACGATTCAGAACGTCATCGAGTCGGTCGTGGACAACCAGTAGGTTGTGACGCTTAGAAGAAATTAACCGCAGAGACACGGAGACGCGGCTTGTTGAGAGTTACGGTCAACAAGCCGCGTCTCCGTGTCTCTGCGGTTAATTCCTGTTCAGCGGAGTCGGCCGAGCAGCCAGGACTTGAAGATGCCGGGGCGCGCGGCGTCGGCGTCGAAGTATTCGCGCACGAGCTTCGCGTACAGCTCGCGCCGCACGCCGTCGGGCAGCTCGTGGCCGCGCGGCATCTGGCCGCCCTCGACGTAGGAACTGATGAGCGTGCTGTCCATCGGCCAGTTGAGCGCGCCGAGGTAGTCGGCGCGGTGGCAGGCCGCGCACGTCATCGCGCCCGCGACCGCCGAGCCGCGGAAGCCCGCGCCGAAGCGCCCCTCGCGGTCTGCGCCGTCCGACGCGCCGAGCCCCGGCCCGAACTTCGACCCGTCAAGGTAGCCGCCGAAGCGCGGCGTGCCGTAGCCGCGGAAGCGCCGGTTGACCTCCTCGACCGCCCCGCGCTCCTCCGCGCTCACGCTGCCCGCCTCGGGGAAGATCGGCAGCACGCCGCTCTTGTGGCACAGCACGCAGTTGTCGTCGCCGTAGCCCAGCTCCCAGCGCCCCTTGATGGGGATCGTGCCGTCGCGCCTGTAAGTCCGGTAGTAGTCCTTGAAGTAAACGTCCGAAGTCCCGTCGGCGCGCGCCAGCGACGAGACGACCGAGACGTTGCGCGTGCGCGCGCGCACGCCCGGGTCGGTGACGCCGAACTGAACCCACTTCTCCGGCACGCCCCGCGCCGCGTCGCCGGGGACGACGACGAGCAGCCGCAGGTAGCTGTCGTCGTTGTCGGGCGTGCCGAGGTGGCGCGAGCGGTAGCTGAAGAAGAGGAGCTGTTCGGAGGGGGCGCGCTCCGAGTTGAGCCGCCGCAGGTACTCCTTCGCGCGCGGGAGCGTCTCGGAGCGGCTCGCGGAATGCACGAAGCCGCTCTCGGTCAGGAAGTCCGGAATCCCGACGTAGGCGCGCGTCTCGTCGAAGTACCGTCTGTCCGTGACCGCGAACCCAAGCTCGTGGTCGGGGAGCGTGGCGGGCGCGGCCGCCTCGACGTACCCGACGAACTCGCGGTGCGCCTGGACGAAGTCAGCGTCCCGCGCGAGCCCGCAGCGCTCGACGGTGTCCGCGAGCCGCCCGAGCAGGCGCGTGTAAGCGGGCTCGGCCTCGTCCCGCTCGTACGCCGCGCCCGCGGCGCGCACGAGCGCGTCCACGCTCGAAGCGACCCACTCGTCCGCGTGGGATTTGACCTGCGCGCAGGCGGGCGCAGGGCGCGCCGGCGCGGAGCGCTCCGCGGCCGAAGACGCGCGCATGGCGGCGGCTAAGCAGGCGAGCACGACGGCGAGCAGACACGGCGCGAGCGTGCCCGGACGGAGCTTCATCTGTACACCTCCCGCTTTGCGGTGCGTGGGCGGCTGGGCGAGACGCCGCGGCAAGATAACCGCTTGCAGCTTCAAGGCAGGGCGAAGGCGCGTCACTGTGTATCAGACAACGCGCGCGGGAGGCAAGGGAAAAGAGAGTAGGCAGATGGCAGTAGGCAGTTACGTCGGTAGAGCAGCAGGCCGGTTGAGCCCCGGAGGGGCGGCATGTTTATAGCCTCGGCGTTCAATTTCAAATCGAGTCCCGTCAGGGGCGACATAAACATGCCGCTCCTCCGGAGCTTGGATTTCAATAACAACCCTAAGCTATAAACATCCCGCCCCTCCGGGGCACTTAACTGCCTACTGCCATCTGCCTACTGCCTACTGCCTTAATAGCCCTCACTCAAACGGTGCGCGACGAGGCGGTCGCCCTTGGAGACATACAACAGTCCGGCGGCCTCGTCGCTGATGAAGCGCTCGTCCGGGTCTGAGAGGCGCACCTCGCGCGAGGCGCGCCCCGTCTCCACGTCCACGCCGACGAGCCCGCGCCCGCCGCCGCTCAGAGAGCTGTAGAAGTACATCCAGCGGCCTTGCAGCGCCGCCAGCCGCCGCGTCCGCAGCAGGAAGCGCGACAGGCGCGAGAGCTGGCTCGCGGGGTCGAGCCGGTCGAGCAGGCGCTCCGACACGTCATCGGACGAAGGGGTCGTGACGCGCGGCCGCACGTTCACGCTCGCCGAGGCGCCGCCGCGCCGCAGGCGGCTCAGGGCGCCGTAGGTCGATAATCTGTCGGCCGCGTACTGGCGCGCGTAGGAGCGCGAGTAGTCGGAGGCGAGGCTCGTCAAGTCCGCCAGCGTGACGTGTGCCGCCAGCCCCGAGGAGCGCAGCCCGGCGAGCGCGCCCGCGATGCGCGCGCCGCGGAAGACCGTCGAGGCCGCGCCGCCGTACCTGAAATAGAGGGACGCGGCGCGCGCCGCCACGGCCGCCACCGTGCGCAGCAAGCCCCTTCCGGGCGGCTCGTGCTTCTCGCGCCAGAGCGGCGTCGCCGAGTTGCCGTCGAACGCGGCTAGCTCGTTCTTGCCGCCCAACACCAGTTCCCCGCGCTCGTTCAAAAGCAGGAAGGCCGCGGCCTCCACCCCGTGCGAGACTTTCAAACGCCGCTTGCCCGTCGCCGCGTCGAGCAGGATGAGGTCGTCGCGGTCGGCCACGGCCACCGTCCCCGCGTTCGGGATGGCGAAGTTCGTCAACCCTTTATCCGCGCCCTTATACCTCCAGAGCGTCTTGCCGTTCGCCGGGTCGATGGCGCTCACGCCGTAGGGGCCGCGCGCCGCCGTCTCGCCGTCTTCAAGCCGCGTGAACTGCCCGCCCGTCCTCGCGTAGAGCGTCCCGCCCGCGAGCACAAGCTCCGGCGTCAGCCCCAGGTCTTTCGACTCCCACTTAACCTCGCCGTCCGCGCGCGAGATGGCGCGCACGCGGCCGCGGCCCGAGACGTAGACGTAGCCCTCGTCGGCCACCGGGTCGGACTCGGTGAGCGCGAGCCCGTCCTCGTTGACCTTGAACTTCTCGCTCCGACGCTCCTTGCCCGTCCGCGCGTCGAGCGAGGTCAAGCCTTCATAGAAGAGATACAGACGGCCGTCGAGGAACGCGGGCGGGCGGTAGTTGTCGAGCGTGTAGGGCACCTCTTTATCTTTGTCGTCGCCCCACGCGACGGGCATCATCTCGACCTCGCTCTCAAGCTCGCGCTTCCAAAGCTCCTCGCCCGCGGCGAGGTCGAAGACGTGCAGTTCGGGCTTGCGCTTGAACCCCTCGCGCGGCTTCGACTTCGCGTCGCGCACGAAGACCGCCGCGAGTAAGCCCGCCGACGGCTCGAAGGCCGTCTGCATCACCGCGCCGCGCACCTTGTCGCTGCGCCAGAGCCCGTCGCCCGTCACGATGTCGAGCGCTTCGAGACGGGTCTTGCTGCCGCTCTCAAGCGTGACCAGCAGCACGTCCGTGCCCGGCACCGCGGCCACGTTCGTCTCGTCGAGCCGCGCCTCCTTGCGCCGCCAGAGCACGTCGCCCGTCTCTGCTTCGAGGCCGTAGAGCGACTTCTCGGTGCCCACGACGAGCACGCCCACGTCGGTCGATTGATAGAAGCGGACGCTTGAGTCGAGCTTCGTTGACCAGGGCTCGGCCGCGCTGGCGAACAAGGGGAAGAGTAAGAGAAGTAGAAGGCCCGTCAAGACACGCATGGTATTGCTCATATTACGAACCCGACGACTTTCATCAATCAGTCTACCAGCGAGAGGAACTCGGTCAGAATCCTCTCGGTGATGCCCCAGATCAGACCGTGCTGCGAAGGGTAGGCCGGCCACTCGCGCTCGACGCCCGCGAAGACCATGCGGAAGACGGCCGAGCGCCCGCCGCGCTTCAACTCCCCGACCGGAACCCAGAAGGCCGCGGCGACCTCCTCACTCAACAGCAACTCCTTCGGCCCGGCGCCCGCGCGGTACTCCCCCGGCGCGACGAAGACGAACGGCGTCACCGAGACGCGCGGCGCTAAAGGGCTCTGCGGCCTGACGGTGCCGAGCCGCGCCACCGCCTCGCCGCCCGCGCCGAGGTCTATCCCGACCTCCTCGAACGTCTCGCGCGCGGCCGTCGCCAGCAGGCTCTCGTCCTCCGGCTCCGCGCGCCCGCCCGGCAGCGCCAGGTGGCCCGACCAGTGGTCGTGCTCCGCCTCCGAGCGCTTGATGACGAGCATCTCCGGCCCCTCCAAACCCTCCCTCAAAACGAGCGCGACCGCGGCCAGCCGCAGCCCGCCGTCCGCGCGCGACTCGAAATCGTCAGCGAGGGTCAAAGCCACGCCGCCCGCGCCCACGCGCGACCTCAACCTCGTCACGAAAATGGAGAATTCACTCATCGAGTAACAACGTTCTGAGAGGTGTTCACCTCGTCCCGAGCTTTGACGGCGCATCCAGACGCGCGACACGTCCGTTCTCACCCACCGCCCACGCCGCATCGCCCCGCGGCGCGATGCTCAGGGCGTGGAAGCCTTCGGCGCCGAGCCGCTGCCAAGTGCGTCCGCCGTCCGTCGAATAGTCAGAACCGGACGGCCCGACGGCAACGAGCGTATGCCCGCGCGTCCCGGGTACGAACGCGACGCAAGACCTGTAGCCGCCTGGGCGGCCCGGCGCTTCGAGCGCCGACCAGCTTTTTCCGGCGTCGAAGGTCAAAGCGCCGTTGCCCGCGGCCTCCGACTCCTTCGTGTAGTCGCCGCCGACGGCCACGCCCGCGCCGCCGTCGAAGTCGAGCGAGAAGACGCCGGCCGCCTTGCCGCTCGCCAAAGGCGCGGGCGCGGCCTGCCACGTCCGGCCGCCGTCGTTCGAGCGGAAGACGCGCGCGCCCGCGGGGCCGCCCGTGCCGAACCAGGCGTCGGATTTGCCGCCGACGGCGACGCACGTGCCGCTCGCGGCAAAGCCGCCTTCACCCGCGAGCGCGGGAGGCATCCCGGCCGCGTCCGCCTCCTTCCAGGTGCGCCCGCCGTCCTCCGTCCTGACGACGAGGAAGCGGCCTTCGACCGGGTCGCTGACGGCGAGGCCGCGCCGCTTGTCCCAGAAGGCCATGCAGTCGTAGAAGGCACCCGCGCGGGCGTTCTGAAACTGTAGAGACCAGCTCCGGCCGCCGTCGTTCGTCTTGTAAATCCTTGAGCGTTCGCCCTCGCCGATGGCGAGCAGGTAGGCCGTGTCGGCGTCGAAGGCGTCCACGTCGCGGAAGTCGAGTTCGGCCGCGCCGGGCACCTGTCCGGTTTTCCAGGTGCGCCCGCTGTCCGTCGTGCGCGCGTACGTGCCGCCGGCGCCGCTCGCCCAGGCGACGCGACGGCTGACGGCGCTCACGCCGCGCAGGCGCACGCCCGTCCCCGAGACCTGCGCGACCCACTGCGCGCGGGCCTCCGCCGCGCAGGTGACGAGCAGCAGCGTGATGAGAGTCGTCGTCTTAAGCATCGGTCAGTCTGGTAGACGGCTGTATGATGTCGCTTGACCGCGGCCGCGCTGCTACCTTACAACAGAAAGCGGGAGAAACGAACGGGGCGCGGAAATCCCCGCCTACGCAACTCGAAGGGGCGGAAAAGCATCTTAATTCGCAACAATTTACTCCCCCACCGGAGATTTAGAGAGAAACGCCCGAACCAAACAGGTAGGGGCCGCGTACAGACTCCCGGCCGACATTTCCGGCACCGCAAGTGCCTTTTTATTTGGACTTATCACCCCGGTTGAAGTTGATGAAAAATTACGTTCCCCGAATCCTCCTTGCATCCCTCCTCGTCTTCGCCGCCATCACGGCGGCGAGCGCGCAGACCAGGTCGAAGTCCGCGAAGAAGGCTTCTGTGCCTGCCGAACAGGCCGCGCAGGCTGCCCCCGCGAGCGACTTGCAGAAGTTCCGCCAGGATTTCATCAAGGCGGCCGAAGACTACCGCGCGAGCCTCGTCGAGCTTTCCAACACTTACGAGGCGAACCTGAAGAAGGTGACCGAGAAGCAGGAGACGCTCAAAGGTCTCTACGCGGACGGCCTCATCTCGCGCAAGGAGTTCGAGGCGAGCGGGACGGACATCTCCGACGCGCGCGCCAAGGTCGAGGAGATGAAGGCGGAGATCGCCAAGGCCGACGAGACCATCGTCGCCGCGCGCAAGCCCGTCGAAGTGTTCACGTCCGCGCCCTTGACGGCCGGGCGGACGGATATTGCCTGGACGACCGGCAACAAGACCATCGACAACCTGATTCGCCTGAACGGCAATCGCTACGGCGTTGACCCGTACCTCGTCTACTGCGTCATCCGGCAGGAGTCGGGCTTCCACACGGCCGCGACGAGCCAGGTCGGGGCGATGGGGCTGATGCAGTTGATGCCGGGGACGGCCGCGCGCTACGGCGTCTCGAACGCCTACGACCCGGCGCAGTCGATCATGGGCGGCACGCGCTACCTCGCCGACCTGCTGCGGCTCTTCGGCGGCCACGTTGACCTCGCGCTCGCGGGCTACAACGCGGGCGAGGGCGCCGTGATGAAGTACGGCCGCCGCGTCCCGCCCTACGCCGAGACGCAGAACTACGTCCGCACCATCGGCGCGCGCTACGCGCAGAGCGGCGGCAACGGCGTCACGCTCACCACCAAGACCGAGGCGCGCGCGGCGAAGGCCGGCACCAAGTAGGAAGAGTTGACAGGCAGTCTTTTGAGAGGGCGGGGCTTCGGCCTCGCCCTTTTCGTTTGACTTGCGCGCGGTTCGGGTTGGCGTATGATAGAGGCCATCGTTTATGACCTGAATCTCAAACACGAAGTCAGAGAGGAATCACTTCCGATGAGAGTGACGCTTACGGTTTGCACGCTGTTGACGGCGCTGTGTGTGCTGCTGCCGACCTTTGCATTTGGACAGAAGGGCGGGGCGGATTCGGGCGACTTGGCGGAGCTGAACGCGAAGATCAAGCGCTTCGCGCCGACGGTCGTCACGGCCGACACGTCGGGACTGTCGGCGGGCGACCGCCGGGCGCTCGAAAAGATCGTCGAGGCCGCGAAGCTCCTCGACCCGCTCTTCCTGCGCCAGGTCTGGAGCGGCAACATCGCGCTGCAACGCAAGCTCGAAGCCGACAAGACGCCGCTCGGCCGCGCGCGCCTCCACTACTTCATGCTCAACGACGGCCCCTGGTCGCAGCTCGACGAGAACATCGCCTTCCTGCCCGGCGTGCCGCAGGAGAAGCCCGCCACCGCCGCCCACTACCCCGACGGCATGACCAAGCAGGAGTTCGAATCGTGGGTCGCGACGCTCCCCGAGGCGGAGAAGCAGAAGGCGACCGGCTTCTTCTACGCCGTCCGGCGCGACGCTTCGGGGAAGCTGAAGCTGGTGCCGTACAGCCAGGAGTACGGTGAGTTCCTGAAGCCGGCCGCCGCGCTCCTGCGCGATGCCGCGGGGCTGACGACGAACGCGACGCTCAAGAACTTCCTGTCGAAGCGCGCGGACGCTTTCCTCGACGACGACTACTACGCGTCGGACGTGGCGTGGATGGATTTGGACGCGCCGATTGACGTGACCATCGGGCCTTACGAGACCTACTCCGACGGACTCTTCGGCTACAAGGCGGCCTTCGAGGCTTACGTGACGCTGCGCGACGAGGCCGAGTCGGCGAAGCTGGCGCGCTTCGGCGGCGTCTTGCAGGAGCTTGAGAACAACCTGCCCATCGACCCGAAATACCGCAACCCGAAGCTCGGCGCCGCGGCGCCCATCCGCGTCGTCAACGTCGTCTACTCCTCGGGCGAGGGCAACTCGGGCGTGCAGACGGCGGCCTTCAACCTGCCGAACGACGAGCGCGTCGTCCACGAGAAGGGCTCGAAGCGCGTCATGCTCAAGAACGTGCAGCAGGCGAAGTTCGACAAGACGCTCATCCCCATCTCGCGCGTCGTGCTCTCGAAGGGAGACCAGGCGAACGTCTCGTTCGAAGCCTTCTTCACGCACGTCCTCGCCCACGAGCTGATGCACGGGCTCGGGCCGCACACGATCAACGTGGGCGGGCGCGAGACGAGCGTGCGCAAGGAGCTGAAGGACAACTACTCGGCCATCGAGGAGGCGAAGGCCGACATCACGGGGCTCTGGGCCGTGCAGCAGTTGATAGACAAGGGCGTGCTCCCGAGCTCCATGGAGCAGACGCTCTACACGACCTTCCTGGCGAGCGCCTTCCGCTCCGTCCGCTTCGGCATCAAGGAGGCGCACGGCAAAGGCGTCGCGATGCAGTTCAACTACCTGACGGACGAGGGCGCCTTCAAGTACGACCCGGCGACGAAGACCTTCTCGGTCGTGCCCGCGCGCGTCAAGGAGGCCGTGCGTCGGCTTACGCACGACCTGCTCACGGTCGAAGCCGAGGGCTCGTACGAGGGCGCGAAGGCGATGCTCGACAAGTACGGCGTCGTCCGCCCGGAGATGCAGGGCGCGCTCGACCGCCTGACCGACGTGCCCGTGGACATCGAGCCGAGCTACCCGCTCGCGTCGGCGCGCGCCGGCAGGTGAAAGGGCAGAGTACGTGCGCGCACGTACTCTGCCCGTGCGCTCCCGTATACGCGACGCCGACCGCCGAGGGCGGGACGAAGCTGACCGTGCTCTACGAGCGCAACGTGGCGATCTTCGAGCTGCGCTACGGCGCGCGCTCGGCCGGCTACCGCTTCGGCTACGCGGAAATCTATCTGGACGCGCGCGGGCGCGGGCAGGGGACGTTCATCCCGGCGGCGAAGGTCAAGCTTGAGGGCGACAACAACTGGGTCGTCGAGGACTTCGGCGAGTTCCCCGCGCGCCTGATGGGCCTGCGCTCCAGCGGCCGCGTCGGCACCGCGCGCTG
Organism: Acidobacteriota bacterium; assembly: GCA_019242475.1. Lineage (GTDB taxonomy): Bacteria > Acidobacteriota > Blastocatellia > Pyrinomonadales > Pyrinomonadaceae > QHXN01. The sequence goes on from JAFAVK010000140.1 coordinate 33,833, forward strand.
AGGCGTTTTAGAACACCATGCAAACGTGAAGGGGCAAGCCCATGGGCTTGCCCCTTCACGTTTGCATGGATTGACTCAAGCGGAGACCGCTTTAGAAAATCTTGTGCCAAGTGCGCTGAATCCAGTTGCCGCTCTTCTTGGCGCCCTTCTTGGTCGCGCCGCCGACATCCTCGGCCTTGTCGCCGACTTCGTTGGCCGCCTTCTTCGTCCCGTGTGCGGCGACCTTCGCGCCCTTGGCCGTCTGGTCGCCCACGTCCTCGGCCTTGTCGCCGACCTCGTTGCCGGCCTTCTTCGCGCCGTGGACGGTGGCGTCCTTCACGTCGCCGGCCTTGTCGCCGACTTCGTTGGCGCCCTTCTTCGTGGCGCTGCCAGTCTTCTTGGCGCCCTTGACCGTGGCGTCTTTCACGTCGCCGGCCTTGTCGCCGACCTTCTCAGTTACGCTCTTGTCCTGATTCTCCTGCGCCGCCGCACCGGCGACGAGCGCCAGCGAGAAGAGGAACGTTGCCAAAACTTTACGCATTGCCGCATGCCTCCCGTTCAGTGAACACCTGTAGTGAAATCAGTCGCTTCCTAGCTCGTGCGGTTAGTGGTCGCAAGCAACATGCCACGGCGGGCGCAGTAAGGTCAGGGGCCGCCTCCGGCTGACAGCCTCGGGCGTGGCTGCTATCTTTCTGTGCGGAATGGAGACCCCCAGAGAATCGGCGCACGCGGAGGGCGAGGGCGGGCGGGCGTACCTCTTCATGCTCGTCAGTTCGCTCGGGTTCGCTTCGATGGGCGCGTTCAGCCACCTCGCGGGCGAGCGCTGCGACTGGCACATTGTCGCCGTCGCGCGCAGCCTGCTTGCGTTCGTCTTCACGCTGACCCTCTCTCTCCTAACCGGCGTCCGCCTCGTCCTCTTCCGCCCGGCCCTGCTCTGGATGCGCAGCGCGGCGGGGAGCCTCGGCGTGCTCTTCGCCTTCTACTCGCTGACGCATCTGCCGATCTCGACTTCGGTGACGCTCTCGAACACGGTGCCTTTGTGGGTGACGCTGCTGGCGTGGCCGGTGCTCGGGCAGAGGCCGCGGCCGTCGGTGTGGGCGGCAATCGGGACGGGGCTCGCGGGGATCGTCCTGATTCAGAGGCCGGAGGCCGTGGGCGACCGCCTCGCGGCGTTGACGGCGCTCGCCCACGCCTTCTCGACCTCGCTCTCGATGATCGGGCTCAACCGCCTAGGCGGCGTGGACGCGCGCGCCGTCGTGACGCACTTCTCGGGCGTGGCGACGGTCGTCACGCTCGCCTTCCTGCTCGGGGCGGGCGGGCGCGTTGACTATTCTGTGCTGAACGACGGGGCGACGCTCGGGCTGCTCTTCGGCGTCGGCGTCTCGGCGACGGTCGGGCAGTTGGCGATGACGAAGGCGTTCGCGCTGGGCAACCCCTCGCGCGTCTCGGTCGTCGGGCTGATGCAGATCGTCTTCGCGCTCCTCTTCGACCTGCTCTTCTGGAAGAGGCAGTTCGGCCCGCCCGTCGTCCTCGGCATCGCGCTCGTCGTCGGCCCCTCCGCCTGGCTCATGCTGCGCTCGCCTTTGAGGAGACAGTCGGCCGCCGTTCACACAACAGGCTGACAAACAAAATGGGCGCGGACATCTTGCCCGCGCCCATTTATGTTGTCCTTTATGCCGCGTTACTTCACGACGACGTTGACCAAGCGGCCGGGGACGACGACCGTCTTGACGACCTGCTTGCCCTCCGTCCAAGCGCGGACGCGCTCGTCCGAGAGCGCCGCGGCGCGGGTCTCTTCTTCGTTGGCGGAGGCGGGGACGTTGACGCGGCCGCGCAGCTTGCCGTTGACCTGGACGGCGATCTCGACCTCGTCCTTGCGCGCCAAAGCCTCTTCGAACTCGGGCCAGCGCGCGCCGCCGCGCAGGATGCCGCCCCCGTGGCCGAGCGCCTCCCACAACTCCTCCGCGACGTGCGGGCAGAAGGGCGCCAGCATCAGCACCAGCGCCTCCAACGCCTCGCGCACCGCGAACAGGTCTGACGCCGCGGCCGAGGCGGGCTGGGCCTTGAAGTCGTACAGCTCGTTCAGCAGCTCCATCAGGGCCGCGACCGCCGTGTTGTAGCGCAGGCCCTCGAAGTCGTTCGTGACGCGCTCAATCGTCCGGTGCGTCTCGTGGCGCAGCCCGCGCGCGTCGGCGGAGAACTCGCCGGCCGCCTCCTTCGGCGCACCATTCAACGCCTCGCGCCAGCGGTAGACGAACGAGTAGACGCGGCGCAGGAAGCGCAGGGCGCCGTCGATGCCCGCCTCCTGCCAGCGCAGGTCGTTCTCGACCGGCGCGGCGAAGAGGATGAACAGGCGCGTGGCGTCCGCGCCGTAGGCCGCGATCATCTCGTTCGGGTCTACGCCGTTGTTCGAGGACTTCGACATCTTCTCGAACGGGCCGACGGTCACGGGCTGTCCGTCTTTAATCAACGTGGCTTGACGGATGCGCCCCTTCTCGTCGCGCACCACGTCCACCTCGGCCGGGTTGATGTAGACCTTCGAGCCCGCGTCCTCGCCCTCGCGGTAGAAGGTCTCGGCGACGACCATGCCCTGCGTCATCAGGCGCTTGACCGGCTCGTTAAAGTTGACCAGGCCGATGTCGCGCATGAACTTCGTCCAGAAGCGCGTGTACAACAGGTGCATCACGGCGTGCTCGACGCCGCCGATGTACTGGTCAACGGGCGTCCAGTACGCGGCCGCCTCCTTGTCGAAGGGCGCGTCCGCATTCTTCGGGTCGCAGTAGCGGAAGAAGTACCAGGACGAGTCGATGAACGTGTCCATCGTGTCGGTCTCGCGCCGCGCCGGCCCGTCGCACTTCGGGCAGGTCGTGTTGACGAACTCGGGCACGCCGGCCAGGGGCGAACGGCCCGCGCCGGTGAACTCCGCGCGCTCGGGCAGCACGACCGGCAGGTCTTCTTCCGGCACGGGCACGACGCCGCACTTGTCGCAGTAGATGATCGGAATCGGCGCGCCCCAGAAGCGCTGGCGCGAGATACCCCAGTCGCGCAGGCGGTAGGTGACCGCGCGCTCTCCGAAGCCTTTCGACTCGGCGAACTCGGCCATCTCGCGGACGGCGTCTTCACTCAGCTTGCCGCTCCAGTCGCCCGAGGCGACCAGGATGCCGTAGTCGGTGAAAGCCTCCTTCATCGCGACCGACTGGTCTTCGACCGAGGGGTCGCGCTCCGCCGGCGGCTGTTCGTGCGAGATGCGCTCGATGACGCGGCGGATGGGCAAGGAATACTTCTGCGCGAACTCGAAGTCGCGCTCGTCGTGCGCGGGCACACTCATCACGGCGCCCGTGCCGTACTCGGTCAGGACGTAGTTGCCGGCCCAGACGGGAATCGACTCGCCGCTGAAGGGGTTGACGGCCAGCAGCCCCGTGTTCAAGCCCTCCTTCTCCTCCTGCGCGCCCGGCTCGCGCGCGGCCGAGCGCTCGGCGCGGACGCGCTCGGCGAAGCGGCGCACGTCGTCTTTGACGGGCGAGTGTTCGACCAAAGGATGGTCGGGCGCGACGACGACGGCGTTGGCGCCGTAGATGGTGTCGATGCGCGTGGTGAAGACGCGGACGCGCTCGTCCGTCTCTTTAATTTGAAAGTCGATGTAGGCGCCGGAGCTTTTGCCGATCCAGTTGCGCTGCATCGTCAGCACGCGCTCGGGCCAGCCCCCTTCGATCTCCTGCATGTCAGAGAGCAGCTGCTCGGCGTAGTCGGTGATGCGCAGGAACCACTGCTCGATGTCGCGCTTCTCGACCGCCGCGCCGCAGCGCCAGCAGACGCCGCCCGACGACTGCTCGTTCGACAGCACGGTCGATTCCGCCGGGCACCAGTTGACCGGCGAGACCTTCTTGTAGGCCAGGCCGCGCTCCAGCATCTTCAGGAAGAACCACTGATCCCACTTGTAGTACTCGGGCGTGTGCGCGGCGATCTCGCGCCGCCAGTCGAAGCTGAAGGCCATGCGCTTGAACTGCCGGCGCATGTGTTCGATGTTCTGCTCCGTCCAGTCGCGGGGCATCACGCCGCGCTTGATGGCGGCCTGCTCGGCGGGCTGGCCGAAGCTGTCCCAGCCCATCGGGTGCAGGACGTTGTAGCCCTGCAAGCGCCGGAACCAGGAGAGCGCGTCGCCGATGGAGTAGTTGCGCACGTGCCCCATGTGCAGGAAGCCCGAGGGGTAGGGGAGCATCTCCAGACAGTAGAAACGCTTCTCGCGCCCGGGGTCGCGCTCGACCTCGAAGGCGCCCGACTCCTCCCAGAACTTCTGCCACCTCTCCTCGATCTGCTCGGGGAAATACTTTTCGTTCATGATAGTCCGCAGCCTTTCCTTTACCCCTAAAGGTAAACGACCGCCCCCGGCTTTCTCAAGCACGGAGGGCTCGAACCTATTAACTTATCTCTCTTTGATTGTCGTCAGGAGGCTCGCCGCACCGCCCGCCGCGCGCGCAACTCGCGCCCGGCGCCGGCCGTGCGGCTACGTAAGGAGGAGCTTGACTGGATGTCCGAAACGTCTCATCTCAACTCATTCCACCCCGAAAGGTGCCGCCATGTTAGCGCACGCTTCGGGCACTTGTCTAACTCTTTGCGCGCGCCGCCCGGCGCACTACTTGATGACGTAGTCGCCGAGCGGGACGCGGTACGGGCCTTCGATGGGGTCAACCCTCTTGAACTCGTAGTCGTCCGGGCTGTATTTGAACTCAAGCACCTCGGCGGCCAGGGCCTCGGGCGGGATGTGGTCGCCCGCGAAGTCCACCCCGGGGTCGGCCTCGAAGACGTAGGTGCGGTACTCGTTGGTCTCGGACATGGCCGCCAGCCAGGCGGGCTGCTCGTCGGGGGCGAGGTCTGCGTAGCCCCTGGCGAGCAGCGCCCGCTGGGCCGAGTCAAGGTAGACCAACTGGGTGGAGGTGCCGGCCGAGAGGACTTCCAGCGTGCGCTTCCTGTACGCGGCATTCGCCTTCTGCGCGAAGCCCGAGTGCTCATGCCCGACGAGGGCGGCGGCGAACCCCATATCCTGGAGCCGGCCCAGCACCTCGTCGAGGTTGATGAGCTTCTTGACGTACCACCACGGGATGGAGTTGATGGACTTGTAGGCGAGCGGATGGTGGATGGCGGCCAGGCGTATGCGCGGCTCGTCGAGTTCCGCCGGCAGGCACAGGTTCTCAAGCTCGTCGAGCTGCGCCGGCGGGACGTAGCCGCTGGCGATGATGCTCAGCCCGAGCGTCTGCAACAGCGGATATGGGGCCAACTCCAGCCGGTTCGAGTCCAGGCCGTAGAGGTAGACGGCGACGGGGCCGCAGGGGATGCGGACTCCGTACGGGAAGTAGGTGCCGGAGTGGGGCGACGGCACGGGAGGGGTGAAGAAGAGGTCGAAGTCCCCCCTCAGCGAAGTCGGCAGACCGAGGCCGCCGGCGGCGTACCTCTGCATGACGTTCCAGATGTCGTGGTTGCCGGGGACGACGGCCGAGTCGGGGTCGTCGAGCCCCGCGTACTTGGCCGGCCCCGCGGCCGACCGGTTTCGCAGGAAGGTCAGGGCGGTGCCGAAGGCGTTCGTGCTCCCCCAGGTCGTCAGGTCGCCGGTGGCGACGACCCTGGTGTCGAGCCCGGAGAGCCGCTGTATGTCTACCGAGTCGGTCAGCGCCAGCGCGGCGTCGAGGTCGTGCGTGGCGAGGCCGCCCGCCATTCTCGCCGTGAGCATCCAGGAGGGGTTGAGAAGGTGGTCGCCGAAGTGAAGGTCGCTGACGTGGACGAGTTGCAGGAGCTTATCCATGGGCGGTTGCAGCCTCCGTACACTGTAGGTCTCAAGAGAAGATGAGGCACCCGTGACCTCGAACGCTCGAAACGCACGGCCCGAAACTGCACGACCGCTACCGACCTGATGAAAGGTGTGTGAATGATCCGGGGCGGTGAGTCGCCGCCCCCGGCGGGCGAGCCCGCCCCGCGCGGCTACCGACGGAACCTGCCTGCGCCCCTCGCCTGCTGGGCGTCTGCCTCATCGAAGCCGACGCCCTCGATGAGGGAGCGCGGGGCCTCGACCCGCGGGTCGAGGAAGTCTGACCAGAAGCGGACGTGGAAGGACGCCCCCTCCCCGTTGCGCCCGAAGCGCCCCGCGGGGATGAGCCAGCCGACCGGCTCAAACGCCATCCTCTCCTCGCCGAGTTCGTAGAATTTCTCGCGGAGTAGGCCGAGCAGATGCCGCACGTTGTCCTGTGACAACCCCAGTTCGGCGCTGAACTGCTGGTGCACCGTCTCCGCGGAGTAGCCCGACGGGCCGAGGTGTTCGCCGAGCCCCAGGGCTATGAGCCCCTCGCGGGCATCGCGCAGGAATCTCTCGTCACGCCTCGCGCAGCGTATGACCTCCTGGCGGAGCAGACCCACCCAGCTTGCCAGGAGCGCGTCGCCCAGTTCCACCGGCACGTCCTGATCGCGGCGCAGCCAGTGCAGCATTTTTTGGGTTCGGTAGAGAACTCCTCTTCGGAAGGCTTCGACGCGGGTTCTTTCCAGGTCGAGATTAAAGATGTCCATAGCACCTCTCTCCGCCAGGTGGGTCCGCGGGGGGCGTACGCGCGAGCCCGGATTGTACCCAAGCCGGGGAGAAATCTCAATACTTTTGATGTCGCGCGACAGGCGTACGATTGCTTAGATATCTAAAGGGGCGAACAATCCATTTAAGCGGACGCGCCGCGGCGGCGTCTGTCGCCGGCCGTGCCTCGCGCCGTGGAAGTGCCGGTATTCACTTGACCGTGTACGTGGTCTTCTCTTTGCCGAGGAAGTCTTTGCCGGTCTTTTTCGACACCAACCCGGCGTGTTCCAGCTCGAAGTAGGCGCGTTGAACTTCGCCCTTGTCGATGGAGAGTTTGTTGGCGAGCGAGGTGGGGGAGGGGAGCGGGTCGCCGGGGGCGAGCTGGCGCTCGCGGATGAGCGCTTCGAGCTGCTCGCGGATTTGGAGGTAGTGGGGGCCGCCCTCGGCGCGGTCTTTGAGTCGGATGTCCATCAGGCGGTCTCCTGCCGTTCGGGGCTCGTGACGAAAGAGCGGAGGGCTTCGAGGTTGCAGGCGTCGTCGCAGGTCTCGTCCGCGGGCGTCTCCAGAAGGAAGGCCGCGTGCGCGAGGCGCGGGTGCGAGGCGACGCGGCGCAGGGCTTCCGCGCCGATGTGGCCCTGCCCGAGGTGCCAGTGGCGGTCTACGCGCGAGTTGTAAGCGGCCTTCGAGTCGTTGAAGTGGACGGCCCGCACGTTCTCAAGTTTGACGTTGGCGTCGAGCGCGTCGAGCGCGGCCGAGAGGCCGTCTTCATCCCTGATGTCGTAGCCGGCCGTGAAAGCGTGCGCGGTGTCGAGGCAGACGCCGAGGTTGAGTTCGGGGCACTGCTCCGCGATCTCGCGCAGGTGTTCGAAGCGGTGGCCGATGCACTCGCCCTGCCCGGCGGTGTTCTCTAAAAGAATTCTGAAAGAGTCGAGTTCGAGCCCCTCACACGCGGCCTTCAGGCTCTCCGCGCAGGTGCGGATGGCGTCCGCCTCGCAGGCGCCGCGGGCGCTGCCCGGGTGGAGGACGAGGTAGTCCGCGCCGAGCGTGAGCCCGCGCTCGACCTCCTCGCGGAAGGAGGCGATTGACTTCTCGCGGACGGCGGCGTCGGCCGCGGCGAGGTTGATGAGGTAGTTGGCGTGAATGACGACGGGGCTGACGCCCGTCTCTTCGCGCACGCGCTTGAACTGCTCGACCTCCTCGTCTTCGAGCGGACGCGCCTTCCACCCGCGCGGGTTGCGCGAGAAGATTTGCACCGTGTCCGCGCCGAGCGCCTGCGCCTTCAGCAGCGCGTTGTGCAGCCCGCCCGCGATGCCCGTGTGCAAGCCGATACGCGGGCGAATCGCATCTCCGTTCTTCACGAGGATGCTCAACGCGCGGCCCTCCCCTCGGTCTCTTGCATCACGCGCAGGACGTTGCCGCCGAGAATCTTCGTCACGTCTTCGGCGGTGTAACCTCGTTTCAAAAGCTCCGCCGTCAGGTTCGGCAGCTCGGCGACCGACGAGAGGCCGGCGGGCGTGGCCGTGATGCCGTCGAAGTCGGAGCCGCAGCCGACGTGCTCGACGCTTGTTAAGCCGACGATGTGGTCGATGTGGTCTGCGACGCGCGTGAAGGGGACGGGGGCGAGGCGCGCGGCGAACTCGCGCTCGCGCACGCGGTCGCCGGCGATGCGTTTGAGCGAGCCCTCACGGCCGCGCTCGGCCTCTTCGATTAACGGTTGAATCTCCGCCTCGACAGCGTTCTTCCGAGCCCGCCAGCCGGGGTCGAGGAAGCCGGGGTAGAAGACGACGCAGACGACGCCGCCCGTCCCGGCTATCGCGCGAATCATGTCGTCGGTCAGGTTGCGCGGCACGTCGCAGAGGCGGCGGCAGTTCGAGTGGGTGGCGACGACGGGCGAAGTCGATGTCTCGACCATGTCCCAGAAGGTCTTGTCCGAGACGTGCGACACGTCCACAAGCATCCCGAGCCGGTTCATCTCGCGGATGACCGCGCGGCCGAAGTCGTCGAGCCCGCGCGTTGCGCCCGCGGCGTCGCCCGAGGAGCCGGCCCAGGAGAGGCTGTGCGTCCAGGCCGGCGTCATGTAGCGGACGCCGCGTTGGAAGTAGTGCCCGACCCTTTCAAGTTTTTCGTCAATCGCGTAGCCGCCTTCGAGGCCGAGGAGCGCGGCGAGCTTGCCCTCTCCGTGCGCGCGTCGGATGTCGGCGGCCGTGGTGGCGAAGCTCCAAACCTCCGGGTGCCGTTCGGCCAGCGCGCGGACGGCTTCGACCTGTGCGTCCGCGCGTGCGACGGCGCGCTCCCCGCCCGTGCCGTAGAACTCGGGCTCGACCCAGACGGAGAAGAACTGCGCGTCGAGCCCGCCCTCGCGCATGCGCTGGGCGTCGAGGTGAGTCGTCCCGACGCGGCGGCTGATGTCTGTGCCCTCGTCGATGACGAACTGCACCGTGTCGGCGTGCATGTCCACGGCGACGGCGCGGCGGTGGACGGAGAGCGCTTCTTCGTTCGGAGTCGTGTCCGCGGTCATTGAACCCCTTGATTGCAGAAGGTCTGTTTTAATCTCCTCTTGAGTATAGCGCGTGGGACGTTTTTAACGCAGAGGACGCGGAGGAGCCGAAGTCTTAAGGATTTGAAATTTCAAATCAGTCTCACTTCGTGTACGGGGCGAGCAGGGCGTCCCAGGCTTTATCGACGCGCGCGTACTCTTCGCTGCAACGCTCGGCGCGGGCTTGAGGCAGCGTGCCGTCTTTGACGAGCGAAGCGAACTTCTCCTCGTTCTGGCCGTAGAGGAGGCAGATGATGTTGTAGTAGCGCTGCTGGTCGAGCGAGTGCTCGTCGGCGAAGGCCAGCTCGTCCAGCTCGCCCTTGGACTGCTTGGAGAAGGAGACCGCGGCGTCCAAGACCATCCGCTCGCCCTCGTCCGTGCCGTCGGCGAGCAGGAGCACGGAGAGCTGATCGACGGCGTCCTCCTCGCGCCCCGTGACGGGCAGGTCGTAGGCGTCCACGAGCGCGTGCCCCAGCTCGTGGTAGAAGACGAAGGTGGTCGCGTTGGTGACGGCGTCGTCCACCTGCTCGTCCGTCTTGTAATCCTTCTTGAAGGCGTCGTAGAGGTCTTCGGCCAGCTCGTAGCAGACCGTGACTTTCTTCTTCTCCGGGTCGTAGAAGGCGTTCGCCTCTTCGCAGTCGTCGAAGCCGATGTAGATGTCGTGCGGCAGCGAGAAGGACTTGTTGAGGGCGTCGGCCGTCTCCTGGAGCGACTTCAGCTCCTCCTCGTAATCCTTCCGCTCCTCGGCGGTCATGTCCGGGTCGGGCTCGCGCGTGGCGACCTTGAAGTCGCCTTTGTCGGGCGCCTTGACGACTCCGCTAGGGGCGGGAGTCGAGGGGGCCGCGGGCGCCGGAGTCGGCGTCCCGGCCGCCGCGTTCGTGGCGACTTTTGAGCCGTCTGAGGGCGCGCAGGCGAGCGGCGGGAGGGCCAGGAGGGCGAGCAGGAGCGCGCGCGCCGCGGGGCGAGTCGGCCGCGGGCGGGGTGCGCGCGTGGGCTCGGGGGCGGTCTGCAAGGGCGTCTCTCCTGTGCGGAAAATGTTTCTCGAAAGGGCGCGGCGTCCGACGGCGTCGGCCGTATTCTGCACGAGTTTCGCGGCCCTGCCAAGCGCGTCGGGTTTCTTGCCAAGCGCGTCCGGTTTAAGGTATCGTGCCGCCTTGAACACCCGTGAACACCAGCACCGGCGCGGCCCGGATTTTTACGAGGGCCGTCGCAGTCTCTGTCCCCTCGCCGCCCGAACCGTGAGCATCATCTCGTTTAAATTCCGTCGCCGCGTGCGGCCGGGGACGGTCTAAGGAGCCATAAAGCGATGTCGAAAGACGACCAGAGCAAGAAGGAATTTAAGAAGCCGGAGATCGCGCCCGAGGTCTGGCACGACGGCGAGTTCATCCGCTGGGACGACGCGCGCGTCCACGTCATGTCGCACGTCCTGCACTACGGGTCGAGCGTCTTCGAGGGCATCCGCACCTACAAGACGCGGCGCGGCCAAGCCGTCTTCCGCCTGCGCGAGCACATGCAGCGGCTGCTCAACTCGGCGAAGATCTACCGCATGAATCACCCCTGGACGCTCTCCGAGCTGTCCGACGCGGCGGTCGAGCTGGTCAGGCGCAGCGGGCTCCAGCAGTGCTACATCCGCCCCATCATGTTCCGCGCGCTCGACGAGGAGCGCCCGGCCTTCGGCGTCAACCCGTTCCCGAACCCGATGACCTGCTACATCGGCGCGTGGGACTGGGGCAAGTACCTCGGCGAGGAGGCCATCGAGGTGGGCGTGGACGTGTGCGTGTCGAGTTGGAATCGGCTGACGCCGAACTCGATGCCGGCGATGGCGAAGTCGGGCGCCAACTACATGAACTCGCAGCTCATCAAGATGGAGGCGTTGCTGAACGGCTTCGCCGAGGGCATCGCGCTCGACGACCGCGGGTACGTCTCCGAGGGGTCGGGCGAGAACATCTTCCTCGTCCACGACGGCAAGGTCATCACGCCGCCGCTCTCCTCCGCCATCCTGCCCGGCATCACGCGCGACAGCGTGATTGAAATTTGCCGCGCGCTCGAAATCCCCATCGTCGAGTCGGGGCTCCAGCGCGCCGCGCTCTACGTCGCCGACGAGCTGTTCTTCTCGGGCACGGCGGCCGAGATCACGCCCATCCGCACCGTTGACCGCATCCAGGTCGGCGAGGGGCGCCGCGGCCCCATCACCGAGCGCATCCAGAAGCTCTTCTTCGAGATCACCTCGGGCGAGCGCGAGGCGCCGGGCGACTGGCTCACCTTCGTCGGCGAGCAGAAGCCGGCGGCCCGGCCCGAGGCCAACGGCCACCGCGCCGCCCAGACCGAAGAGGTGCGCAAGGCCGCGACCCAATCGACCGCCGGCGACGCACGCGACGCCATCCACGTCACGCTCACCGAGTAGGGACGGGGCACACCCTGCTTCTCAACCGGGGCGCGCGCTCAAACGGGCGCGCGCCCCCGGTTTTTGTGCAGGGAGGGCGTTTGAGACGCCCTCCCTGACGGTCGGGCTACTGCCCCGGAATCCCGCCGAAATTGTCTGTTGACGCCCCTTCCGCCGGCCGCGTAGAATGTTTGTACGCGCCGGCCCGCACTCGCAGCCGCCGAGACGCCGCCCCCGCCGCAATCCACCCGGCGAAACAACCCGAGACACTTTCCCGAGACCGGTTTGCGGGCGCCGCCAGAGTGTGCCCGCCGAGCGATTTGCCGCTTGCACCGAAGCTTTCCCGAAGAGAACGTATGCCAGTCAAAATCGACGAACTCCTGCGCGTCGCCGCCGCCTTCGGCGCGTCCGACCTGCACTGCAAGGCCGGCTCGCAGCCCTTCATGCGCATCGGCGGCGAGCTGCGCCCCATCTCGACCGCGCCCCGCCTCACGCAGGAGGACACGCTCGACATGGCCTTCTCCATGATGAGCAACCGGCAGAAGCAGAGGTTCAAAGAGGTCTCCGAGGCGGACATCGCCTACGGCGTCTCGGGGCTCGGCCGCTTCCGCGCCAACGTCTTCCAGCAGCGCGGCTCGGTCGGCATGGTCTTGCGCGTCATCCCGGACAAGGTTCGTTCGATCACCGAGCTGGGCCTGCCGCCCGTCATCGAGCGCATCGCCGAGGAGCAGCGCGGCCTCGTCCTCGTCACCGGCACGACCGGCTCGGGCAAGTCCACGACGCTCGCCGCGATGATCGAATACATGAACACGCACCGCGGCGGCCACATCATCACCATCGAAGACCCGATTGAGTTCCTCCACCGCGACAAGAAGTCCTTCGTCACGCAGCGCGAGGTGGACGTAGACACGCGCTCCTTCGCCGAGGCCCTGCGCGGCGCGCTCCGGCAAGACCCGGACATCATCCTCGTCGGCGAGATGCGCGACCACGAGACCATCGAGACCGCGCTCACGGCCGCCGAGACCGGCCACCTCGTCCTCTCCACCCTCCACACGCTCGACGCGACCGAGACCATCCGCCGCATCGTCTCCTCCTTCCCGCCGCACTTGCAGAAGTCCGTCCGCATCCAGCTCGCCGGCATCCTGCGCGCCGTCATCTCGATGCGCCTCGTGCGCGCGGCCGACGGGCCGGGGCGCGTGCCCTCGGCCGAGATCATGGTCTCGACGGGGCTCATCCGCGACTACATCATCAACGAGGAGAAGACCTCGCTCATCCGCGACGCCATCGCGGCCGGCACCAGCCAGTACGGGATGCAGACCTTCGACCAGTCGCTCTTCTCGCTCCACCAGTCGGGGCTCATCACGATGGAGGAGGCGCTGCGCGGCGCGTCGAACCCGGACGAGTTCCGCCTCCGCGTCGCGGGCATCCGCTCCGCCTCCGACCAGGCCAAGGAGGACATGGAGCGCGTCACCACCTCCGTCACCAACGGCACGCTGCGGGAACGCTGAAGAGGCGCGTGAACCGTAAACCGTAAACCGTGACGAGAGGAAGAGCCTGTCTTTACTTGTCACGGTTTACGGTTTACGGTTCACGCGCTTTTGCCTTACCTCGGATGTGTTGTTAAAATTTTCGCGCACTGCCCCGAAGACGGAACCGCCTCCAGGCCGTTTACGTCTCCCGTTAAGAGTTCGAGTCCCGAGCGTCCGTAAGGGGTGACGAGCGAGCCGTCTGAATGAAAGAGTGTCCGGCCTGCCATCGCTGCTTCGCAGACCAAGTCAATCACTGTCCGAGCGACGGTGACCGCCTGAAGTTTCTCATCAACCTCGACACCACGCTCGACGAGCGCTACCTGCTCGAACGCAAGCTCGGGCAGGGCGGCATGGGGCTCGTCTTCAAGGCGCAGCACAAGTTCATCAAGACGCAGCACGCCATCAAGGTCATCCTCCCCGACCTGGTCGGCAACGACCCCTCGCTCGCCGCGCGCTTCCGCCAGGAGGCGATGGCCGCGGCCGCCATCCGCCACCCGAACACCGTCAGCGTCACCGACTACGGCGTCCTCCAAGGGACGACGCCCTATCTCGTCATGGAGTTCGTCGAGGGGCGCTCGCTCCACGAAATCCTCTCCGAGCAGAAGCGCCTCTCGCCCGTCGCGGCCGTCGAGATCATCCTCGCCGTCTGCGCGGGCGTGGCCGCCGCGCACCGGCAAGGAATCGTCCACCGCGACCTCAAGCCCCTCAACATCATGTTCCGCCCGGGCGAGCCGCCGGGCGAGACGCTGAAGGTCTTGGACTTCGGGCTGGCGAAGATCAAGTCGGGCGAGCTGCTCGGCTCGTTCGTCGCCGCGCAGACGCAGGGGATGATGGGCTCGCCCTTCTACATGGCGCCCGAGCAGTGGAGCGACGACGAGATCGACGTGCGCGCCGACATCTACTCCATCGGCGTCATCCTCTACCAGATGATCGCGGGCGACGTGCCGTTCAAGGGCAAGTCCGTCCCTTCGATCATGCAGATGCACCTCAACACGCCCCCCGTGCCGCTCTCCGAGCGCGGCATCGAGGTGCCGCCGCTGCTTGAGCGCGCCGTCCAGCACGCCCTGGAGAAAGACCCGGCGAAGCGCCCGCAGTCGGTCGATGAGTTCGTCGCGGAGCTGCGCGAGGCGATGCCGCAGCTCGGCGGCGCCGACCTGCGCGAGCCCGGCGCGACGACCGTGCAGATCGGCCCGTCCGACACGATGGGCTTCAACAACCACCAGGGCCTGCGCACCGGCGAGCAGAGGGAGAGCGCCGACAGCCTGAAGACCGTCGCGGGCGGCGCGGACATTCTCTCGACGGGCGCGGTCGAAGCCGTCTCGGAGCCCGCCGCGAACGGCCCCGACACGGGGCGCCAGAGCCCCGCGCAGACCGGCGGCCCGTTCGGGGCCGGCCAGCAGACCTCCACAGACCTCCCGCCGTACGCCGCGCTGACCGAGCCGCTCGCGCCCGACACCTTCGCGGCCGAAGAGGAGCGCCGCCGCGCCGAGGCTCTGCGCCGCCAGCAGGAGGAAGAGGAGCAGCGTCGTCAGGCGGAAGAGAGCGCGCGGCGAGAGGCCGAGGAGCGGCAGAGACTTGAAGCCGAAGCCCGCGCGCGGCGTGAGCAGGAGGAGCAGCAGCGGCGTGAAGTCGAAGAGCGACAGCGGCGCGAGCTGGAAGAACGTCAGCGCAGAGAGCTTGAGGAGCGCCAGAGGCGCGAGGCCGAGGAGCGCGCGGCCGCGGCGGGTGCAGCCGCCGGGGCGGCCGCCGCGCGACCGCACGTCGTCCCGCCGGGAGTTACGCCGGCGGGCGGCGGCACGACGACTTCGGGCTCGCGCACGCCGCTCATCATCGTCGGCGTGGTCGTCCTGCTCGGATTGCTCGCGGGCGTCTTCGGCCTCGGCTACTTCGTGTTTAAAAAGCTCCGCGCGCAGAACTCGAACGGCATCGTCAACAGGAACGCCGGTGCCAATGCCAACGCCAACGCGCAGGCGAACACCAGCCCCACGCCCTCGAACCAGAACACGGGGGAGCAGGGCGGGCCGCGCGCAGACCTCCTTTGGATTCCCGGCGGCACTTTCCAGATGGGCCGCGCCGACGCGCCCCCCATCACCGACGAGTTGAAGGCGAGCCGCGCGGCCTACCTGCTCTGGATGTACAACCAGTGGCCCGCGCACGAAGTGACCGTCGGCCCCTTTGCCATCGACCGCACCGAGGTGACCAACGCCGAGTACGCGGAGTTCGTCAAAGAGACGGGGCACGCGCCCCCGCCCAAAGTCTGGGACGGCGCGCACCCGAAGGCGGGCGAGGAGCGCCTGCCGGTCTCGAACGTCTCGTACGACGACGCGAACGCCTTCGCCGCGTGGCGCTCGAAGCGCGACGGCGCGACCTACCGCCTGCCGACTGAGGAGGAGTGGGAGTTCGCGGCGCGCGGCGGCGACTCGACGCGCCTCTTCCCTTGGGGCGCGGAGTGGTCGCAGGGCTACGCCAACCTCGGCGGGACGGGGGTCGCGCCCGTCGGCTCGTACCCCCTCGGGCGCACGCCGCAGGGGCTCGACGACATGATCGGCAACGTGTGGGAGTGGACGGCGTCCGAGGCTTCGATGTACAAAGGTAACGACAGGACGGTGCTCAAGGACGAAGACCGGGGTAAGCTGGTCATCCGCGGCGGCGCTTTCAACAACCGCGCGGACGGCGACAAGCCCATCTCCGTCGCCGCGCGGAGCTGGTTCCCGCGCAACTTTCGCGACGCGACTCTCGGCTTCCGCCTCGTGCGTGCGGAGCAGTGAGTCGGTTCAACTTTAATCAGGCAGTAAGTTTTCAAGGCAGTCATCCACATGAAGAATCAGGCCGGTAAAGAGAGACGTTTCTGGACGGGCGCGCGCGTCGCGCTCGCGTGCGCGGCGTTCGGCGGCGTGGCGGTCGCCGCCTCCAGTTGCAAGTCGAACGACACGGCGAACCTGGCCGCGAACGGCAACGCGGCGCAGGCGTCGGGCGCGCCGAAGGTCACCATCACCTCGAAGCAGGGGGCGCAGCCGGCGCAGCCGCCGCAGCTCGAAGCCGTCCCGCCGGCCGTCTGGAACGCGGAGATTCAGGCGGTGGACGGCGCGAAGTTCCACCTGTCGGACTTCAAAGATAAGGTGGTCGTCGTTGACCTCTGGGCGACCTGGTGCGGCCCGTGCCGCCTGGAGGTTCCGCACCTCGTCGAGTTGCAGAACGAGTACGGCGGCAAGAACGTCGAGGTCATCGGCCTGACGACCGAAGACCCCGCGGAGGCCGCGGCCCAGGTGCGCGACTTCGCCAAGGAGTTCAAGATCAACTACAAGCTCGGCTGGTCGCCGCGCGACGTCTCCATCGCTTTGATGAACGGCAACCAGAGCATCCCGCAGACCTTCGTCATCGCCCCCGGCGGCCGCATCGTCACCAAGTTCCGCGGCTTCAGCGACCGCATCCCCGACATGATCCGCACCGCCATCGACAAGGCGAACGAGAAGACGGGGGACTGAAGAAAGTAGGCAGTAGGCAGATGGCAGTAGGCAGTTAGCCGGTTGCGAACGCAGCCAAATGAATCGGGGGCGGCGAGCTTAGCGACTCGCCGCCCCCGATTCGTTCAGGCAGATTCGTGAGAGGCTTCTTGCCTTAACTGCCTACTGCCATCTGCCTGCTGCCTACTTCTCCTCCATCCCCGTGCGCGCGCCGGCGCCGCCGGAGGGGAGGGGGAGTTTGCCGTCGGCGCCGCGGGTGAGGGCGGCGAAGTCCACGTCCTCACGCAAAGAGGAGAAGACGGCATCGACGCGCGCCTCCATCATCTCCTTGGCGCGCACCGCGCGGTAGCGCTCGAACTCGAAGAAGTGGCGCCTGAGCAGCGCGAGCGCCTTCTCGCGCTCACCCAACTGCGCGTAGACGGCGGCGAGGTTGTACGAGGCGGAGAGCAGCCCTTCGTTCTCGCGCGCGATCTTCAAAGCCTCCTCGCCGCGCCCGCTACCCGCCATGAAGGCCGCGGCGAAGATCAGGTTGTAAGGGTCTTCCGGGTCGTATGCCAAAGCCTGCTCGACGTACCGCTCGGTCTTCACGCGGTCGCCCTCGGAGTTCCAGTAGACGGCCAGGTTGCGGTAGGTCAGCGCCAGCGGGTACGTCCTGACCGAAGTCTCCATCAGCCGCAGCCCCTTCTTGAAGTCGCCGTTGTGGATGGTCATCTTCCCCAGCCCGTGCTGCGCGACGGCGCGCGAGAGCGGGTCGGCGGGCATGTTGAGGATGGCGTTGAAAACCGCGTACGCCTTGCCCCACTCGCCCGTGTGATGCCGGTACAGCTCGCCCAGGTAGCGCAGCGGCGTGGGGTCGGCCGGGTCGAGGCGGTGCGCCAAACTATAGAGCCTCTCGGCCTCCGGGTAGCGCGCGGCCACCTCGGCGCTTAAGCCTTCGTGCATCACGCGCTCGATGCGCGCGCTCTTGACGGGGTCAAAGACGGGGAGCGGGGCGTCCGTCGCGCCGGCGACATCTTTCGCGCCGAGCTTCTTCAACTCCTTCGCCGCGTCCTTCGCCTTGCCCGGGAACATGCACTTCTGTTCGAGCACGGGGCGGAGCAGCTCGACGGCGGCCGCCGTGTCGCCGGCCTTCGACTTCTCCCGCGCCTCCTTCAGCTTCGCGTCGAGCGCGCTCTCGCGCTGCTTGACCTCTGACTCGACCAGCTTCTCCACCTGCGCGACTTTGAGGATGCCGCCCGCGTTCTCGGCCTTGCCGACGGGTGCGCCCTCGGGCGTGGCGAGCACGGCGACGGGCGGCTTCGAGTCGCCGACCAGCTTCTGCCCCGCGGGCGTGCGGAAGTCGGCCAGCTCCATCGAGACGCACTGCGAGGCATAGAGCGAGAGCGTCCGCGACTCGCGCAGACTCGACTTCTTCAACTCGTCGTTGCTCAGGGGGAACCAGTAGAGGACGAGCCCCGCGGGCGCCGGGTCTTTCGCCTCGCGGACTTTCCACGGCACGTAGTAGACCTGCGTGCTCGAAGAGCTGCCGGAGGACATGCCGCCCCCGCCCCCGCCCCCGCCCCCGCCGCAGGTGGCGAAGGCCGGGGAGAATGCGAACAACGTGACGAGGAGCAGCGACAGAAGGCGTGTGACGGGGGATTTCATGGCGGGGATTGTAACAAAGCGGCCGGCCGAAACACAGTTCTTTTCGGCGCGAAGAGAAGGGGGCAGGGGTCGTCACTCAAGGTTGAGTGACGACCCCTGCCCCCTCCCAGAGGCGGCCGTGCCTTAAACCCTCACTGTCCGCGCTGCTCGTCGAGTTCGCGCTCGCCCTCTTCGCGCAGCTCGCGCCCTTCGCGCTCGCGCTCGGGGTTCTGCGTGCCCTGCGCGACCGCCTCGCGCGCCGAGCCCTCGATGCGCTTCATCTCGGCCTCGACGCGCCCCTCGACCTCGTCGATGGGCGGCAGCTCGCCCGTCTCGTCCTGCGTCACGAATTTGCCCTTCGAGTCTTCCATAAAGGTTCTCACCTCGCGAATCATCATTGCGTTCAGGGGGTTCAGGGAGGCTGCATCGTCTCACCTCCGGCACCCGCCGGTCAAATCTGTTGCCCGCCGCGCGCCGCTTGACTTATACTCACGCGCGCGAACCGCGCCGCTTCAGGCCCATCTCCCAAACGGCCGCCGCGTGCGCCACTTCCGACGTGACCCGGAGGGTTTCCCCCGAGATGACAGATGAGATTCGCCGGCTGCTCAAGAACGGGCAGGAGACCATCGTCCGCACCTGGACGGAGAAGGTGACGGCCGACCGCCGCATCAACTCCGACGAGCGCCTCTCCTACCTGCAACTCGTCGATCACATCCCGCAGATCGTCGAGGAGCTGCACGAGGCGCTCGGCAACGGCCACGGCCACATGCTCACAGAGGGGCGCGAGCACGGCCGCCAGCGCTGGCGCCAGGGCTACGAGCTGAAAGAGGTCGTGCGCGAGCTGACGCTTTTGCGCGTCACCCTCGTCGAGTTCATCGAGTTCTACCGCGGCGCGCTCCCCCCGCGCCCGCCCGAGGAGCTGACCCGCTCCTTCCACCGCATCAACGTCTTCATGGACGACGAAATCTACCGCACCGTCGAAGCCTACCTCGACGCTTCCAGGAACCCTGAGTCGAACTGACGTTGGGAACGCCGAAGTCTGAACGCGGAACGATGTGCTGAGAGCCTGATGCCTTCAGTTCGTCGCTCCGCGTTTTTTGCAGACCTCGTATACACTCTACCCGGGCATCAAACGGGTCGGAGCGAGTGGAGGAGGGGAGGGTTTATGAGACCTTTGCAAAGAGTCACGGCGTTCGCACTGTCGGCGTCCGCATTCCTCTGTCTGTCCGCGGTGGCGTCGGCGCAGCGTCGCGCGGCGCCGGCGCCCAAGCGCGCGGCCGACGCCTCGCGCCACTCGAAGGAGGCGGCCGAAGTCCTGCGCAGGATTATGTCTGTGCCCGAGAAGGAGATTCCGCGCGACCTCCTTGAGAGCGCCGAGGCCGTCGCCGTCTGCCCCGGCGTCCTCAAGGCGGCCTTCATCGTCGGCGGCCGCAAAGGTGCCTGCGTCATCAGCCGCCGCACCCTGAAGAGGCAGTGGGGCGCGCCCGCCTTCTACAACCTGGCGGGCGGGAGCATCGGCGCGCAGGTCGGCGGCGCGAAGACCGACTACGTGCTGCTCTTTATGAACGCGGAGGCGTTGAAGGGTTTGATGGAGGATAAGTTCGAGATCGGCGGCGAGGCCGAGGCGACCGCCGGCCCCGTCGGCCGCGCGGCCGGCGCCTCGACCAACCCGCGCCTGAGCGCCGGAATCGTGACCTACTCGCGGAGCAAGGGCGCCTTCCTCGGCGTCTCGCTCAAGGGCGTCGCCATCACGCCCGACAACGACCTCAACGAAGCCTTCTACGGCAAGAAGGCTTCCGAGCTGATCCGGGGGCAGGCGGACACGCCCGTCCCCACGCAGGTGCGCGCGCTCCCCCTCGCGCTCGCACGCTACTCCGTCCGGCTCCCCAATTGAAGAGGAATGATGAGTGATGAGTGATGAATGATGAATTGACTGCGGTCTTTAATTCATCATTCATCATTCATCACTCATCATTTCAAAGAGGAGATTTGCATGAAGCTTTCGACCCGTTTGACCCTTGCGGCGATTCTGGGCGCGGTCGCGGTCTCGGCCGCGACGTTCCCCGCGAAGAGCCGCGCCGGGCAGCAGGAGCGGCAGCGCGTCGCCACGCGGCCGACCCCGAACGCCAGCCCGAAGCAGCAGAAGGAGGCCGCGAAGAAGGCCGCGTCGGCCTCGAACGCCTTCGAGGAGATGATGGGCGCGGCCGACCGCTCGATTCCGCGCGAGCTGCTCGACCGCGCCGAGGCCGTCGCCGTCTTCCCCGGCATGCTCAAGGCCGGCTTTGTCGTCGGCGGGCGCGGCGGCAGCGGCATCATCAGCCGCCGCGTCACCGGCGGCTGGAGCGCGCCCGCCTTCTTCAAGCTGGCCGGCGCCAGCATCGGCCCGCAGATCGGCGCGTCCAGGACAGACCTCATCCTCCTCTTCATGAACGAAGACGCTCTGAAGGGGCTGCTCGAAGACAAGCTCGAAATAGGCGGCGAGGCCAGCGCGGCGGCCGGCCCCGTCGGGCGCACCGCCGCCGCCTCGACTAACGTCACGCTCGACGCGGGCATCCTCTCCTACTCGCGCGGCAAGGGACTCTTCGTCGGCCTTGAGCTGAAGGGCGCGGTCATCAACCCCGACAACAACCTCAACGAGGCGCTCTACGGCCTCAAGGCGCGGCAAATCCTCACGGGCACGAACAAGGTCAACATGGCCGACGTGCTGCCCGGCCTCATCACCTTCCCCAACACCCTCGCGCGCTACTCGGTGAAATGAAGGACGGGCAACGGACAGAGAAGGCCGCCGGCGAGTGTTAGCGACTCGCCGGCGGCCTTCGACGTCGGGGCTCGTTCGATGGGAGGGCCGGCGCGCGGGTGAGCTTGCGCCGGCCACGCGGCACAGTCCGCCGTGCCCTTTCAGCAGACGTGCCGTACAGGGGCGGTGCGGCTGCCCGACGCATCGCGCCCCTACTTAATCTTTAAACGTACAGACCGCCGGCCGAACCCCTCTGCTCACCCGCGCGCGAGCAGCCCGGCGGCGGTGCGCGCGAGGCTGTAGACGCCGCGCGGCTTTCTCAAATAGGCGTCTACGCCCGCGCGACGCGCGTCGCGCTCGACCTCGCTGTCGGTGAACATGATGATCGGCGCCCGCAGGGCGCGCGGCAGGGCGCGTGCGCGCCGCGTAAGCTCCAGCCCGTCGAGCCCCGGCAGGCGGAAGTCGAGAATTAAAAGGTCGAAGCGCCCGCCGTTCTGTAGGCGCCTGAGCGCCTCGTCCCCGCGCGCGCAGACCTCCACGCGCCACCCTTCGGCCTCCAGAGTCTCCCGCACGGCGTCGGCCACGAGCGGCGCCTGCTCTGCGTAGAGGATCGAGTAACGGCGCGCGCCGCGCCCCTCGGCTGCGGCGGCCGTCTGCGTGGGGAAAGAGAGATTCATGCGCGGCTCGCCTCCGTCAAACCCTCACACGAGAGTTTTCAAGGTCGGCAGAACGTTCGTCCGCCTTGGTGCTTGTCGGAGGCGGCGGGGGCGGACGGACGCAGTCCCGGCCTCCGGACAGGGGTCTCTGCCCTTCGCTTCAACCGTTCGAAAAATTGAGTTGGCTCGTAAGTGCTGCGTGGGCTCTCGTACGGTGAGGCGGCACCGCACGCGTCTCGCTTCGGCTTCGGCCGACGTTCGGGCGCAGCGTGGCGAGATTAGCCTCTGGCCCTGTTCAAATCAATAAAATAATCCGGGGCTGTGATATTGCCCCGTGCTGATTTGTTGAGGTTATGAGGGGCTGCAACTTTTAAAGCATTCGGAGGCGGGCTCAGGGGGCGTTCGTGGGCTCGGCCGCCTTCGGAGGGGTTGAAAGTAAGCTCAGTGTCTGGACTTGGCGGGCGGCTTTCTGAAGATGCTGCGCAGGCGCCTGCGCACGGGCGTCCGCTTGGCCGCGAGGCTCTTGTGGCGCGTGTTGAGAATCGTGCCGAGCGTCTGGTGCGTGAGCCCGAGGAGGCGCGCGGCCTTCGTGACGCTCCCGCAGGCCTTTTCGAGCGCCCGTTCGATGAGCCGCGCCTCGAAGTCCTGGACGGCCTCGTACATGTTGAAGCCCTCGCTTCCGACCTCTGGCCCCGCGAGCCTGCGCATGACGACGCGCGCGCAGGTCCTGAGGCGCGCCAAGGTCTCCGCGTCCTCCCTCTCTCTCAGGAGTTCGTCGGCGCGCTGGTAAAGCTCGTAGACCTCCGAGCTGTGCAGGCTGCCGTCCGCTCCCTGCTCCTCGATCAACGTGAGCAGGGCGGGCGCGGGTCGCTCGTCGGCCGGGGCCGAAAAGCCGCCCGGCCGCTCCGGGCGTTCGTCGGGTAAAGTCATCTCGGTTTCTTCCTTAAGCGGGGTTGCAGTATTTCTGGCGGGGAAGTGGGAGTCCGTCACCCCTGGGCGGGGTTGACGGTTTGGCTCCCTCGGGCACTTCATACGTGTGGCGGGAGATAAGCTTCGCGGGCCGTCCCGACGGGACGGGGCGCGGGACGCAGATTAACGCCGCGCGCCCTGGAATGCAACAGGTTTATAGGTCGGGCTCGCGTGGACGTATGAAGGGGCGACGACTTCCAACATATTCCTTGACGCCTCAGTCAACGACCCATACAATCGCCGCAGCCCCGTAAGAGCGAGTAAGAACCCCCCTTCCAAAGAGACCGGACGCTCACACGGCAAGGAGTCTGTTTACCGATGCAACCCCGGACGCAGCGCCAGAGGGAGATCCTCGAATACATCACGCGCTTCATCGAGCGCCACGGTTACGAGCCCTCCTACGCGCAGATCGCGCGCCACTTCGGCGTCTCTTCGAAGGCGACCATCGCCAAGCACATCGAGGCCCTGGAGCGGCGCGGGCTCATCTCGCGCCACCGCAACGACGGCGCCTTCGGCCTCACGGTGCAGCCCGCGGAGGTGGACGTTGACGCGACCTGCGAGGTGCCCCTGCTCGGGCGCATCGCGGCGGGCGCGCCGCTCGACGTGGACGAAGACCGCGAGACCATCACGGTGCCGCGCTTCCTCCTCGGGCGCGTGCGGCCCGGTCGCGTCTATGCCCTGCGGGTGGCGGGCGACTCGATGATCGACGAGCACATCTGCGACGGCGACATCGCGCTTATCGAGAACCGGACGGAGGCGCGCGACGGCGAGATCGTCGTGGCGCTCGTCGAGGGCGCGCGCGCCACGCTCAAACGCCTCTACCGCTTCGGCACGGATGTCGAGCTGCGCCCCGCCAACGCGCAGCACGCGCCCATCCGCCTGCACGCCTCGAAGGTCGCCGTCCAGGGCATCTTCCGCGGCCTGCTCCGCCCGGCCGTCTGAGCGCGCGAAAAAGTTGCACGAGGGAAGGAGGGTGACAGTGATGCTGTCGTCCTCCTTCCCTTTTTCTACGGGGAGCGTTCAGGCCGTTTGCAGCTCGCTCGTGCACTGCGGGCAGCGTGTGGCCTTGACGGGGATGGCGGAGACGCAGAAGGGGCAGTTCTTGGTCGTCGGCTCTTCGGACTCGGCCGGCTCGTCGCTCCAGAGGCGGTTGACGCGTTTGACGATGAGGAAGATGACGAAGGCGACGATGAGGAAGCTGATGAGGTCGTTGATGAACTGGCCGTAGGCGACGACGGGGATGGCCTTCGCCTTCGCCTCGGCGAGCGAGACGGGGATGCCGTTGGACTTGTCGAGGACGTAGAACATGCCCGCGAAGTCGATGCGGCCGGTGATGAGGCCGATGAAGGGCATCAGGATGCCCTCGACGAGCGAGGTCACGATCTTGTTGAAGGCGGCGCCGATGATGACGCCGACGGCGAGGTCGATGACGTTGCCGCGCGCGATGAAGTCGCGGAACTCCTGGACGAAGCCTTTACTCTTTGCCATGTGCGCGTCACTCCGTGGCTGCTCAGGAAGCTGTTAGAGCGTCTGCGCCCCGGGTTGTATTGCAAAACGGCCGGGGCGTCAATAGCTTTTCAGCGGAAGCGGCTGGTCGAAGATTGAGGCGCAAATGAAATTGCCGTATAACTGGGTGACAGCTATACGGCAACTAAAAATTGTGGAGCCACCTTGGAGACTCGAACTCCAGACCTGTCGATTACGAATCGACTGCTCTACCAACTGAGCTAAGGTGGCCCGTTGGAAGTGAAAATATACGGAGCGGCCGCGGGGGATGTCAAGCGGGGCGCCCGGCGAGAATCAGCGAGGAGGAGCGATGCCAAAGGATCGAGCGGAAGTGCAGGATCAGTACAAGATCGGCGGCGGTTCGTTGAACGAGTACGAGTACGGGCAGAGCAAGGGCGAGTACGAGGAGCAGGCGCACCAGGGGCCGGAGGACGCGCCGGTGGAGGGCTTGCGCGGGGCGGCCGAGCCGGGTCTGCCCGAGAACGTGGCCGAGCGCATCCGGCAGGTCGAGGAGCGCGCGCACGAGATAGTCGAGCGGCGCCGGGCGAAGCAGGGCGGCGGCGCACAGAAGGGCGCGGCCAAGTCTGCCGGAAAGGCCGCGAAGAAGCCCGCGCCGGCCGCGAAGAAAGCCGCGAAGGGGGCGGCGCAAGCGTCCGCGAAGAAGGGGGCGGCGAAGGCCGGCGGCTCGGCCAAGGGCTCGGCCAAGGGCGCTTCGAAGAAGGGCGGCGCGAAGGGCTCGGCCACGAAAGGCGGCGCGTCGAAGAAGGGCGCCCCTAAAGGCGCAGCCGGGAAGGCTAGTGGTAAGGGCGGTGCCGGGGTCGGAGCGAAGAAGGCCGCGGCTAAAAAGGGTGCGGCTAAGAAGAGCGCGGCTAAGAAGGGCGGAGCGAAGAAGGGCGGAGCGAAGAAGGGCGGCGCCCGGCGTTGAGGCCGGCCTCCTGACTTGATTTTGCAAAGGGGTGAATGAGGATGGAAGAGACGGACGAGAAGTCGGAGGGCGGCGCGGCGCGCGAGTCGGGGTCGGCGGGTGAGGGGGAGGCCGAGCTGCGTGCGGAGGAGGAGTCGGCGAAGGCGATGGAGGCGGAGGTGCCGCACCCGCCCGGCTACGACAATCCCGGACAGGAGCAGCCCTCTTGAGGAGCTGAGAAGCGGCGGAGGTTCAATCGGGAAGGTCTGCCGCCTCTGAAACAAAGAGCGGCCGGCGGCCGTAAGAAGCCCGGAAGGACGGACGAGGGCGATGCCCGGCGTCAGTCCCTCCGGGCTTTTTTATTCCTCAAGCGGTCTATTCTAAAGTCAACGGTCTCACGTCTCCCCGCGTCTTAGAACCCATGATGATGACAACTCACCTAACGCGCACGCACGCGTCTTCGCCCCGGCCGAGCTTGAAGACCGTCGGGACGAAAACCCTTCTGCTCTTGCTTCTGTTCAACGGCCTCTCCTTTGCGGCGCGCGCGCAGGGCGCGAAGCTGCCGGCGCCCGACAAGATCGTCGGCGAGTACCTCAAGGCCGTGGGCGGGAAGGGGCGCGTGCCCGCCCTGCGCGACGTGACCTACGAGTGGGCCGTGACGCGCGAAGGCAGAGAGGCGGGCACGGCACGCACGCAGTTGAAGACGACGGGCGCGCTCCGCACCGACTTCCTCCTCCCGGACGGCGAGTGGGACGCGGCGGCCAACCCGCGCACCGCCTGGCTGCGCGCGCGCGACGGGCGCCTGAGCACGCTCACCGACCGCGAGGCTTTCGCCGCGCGCCTCCAGGCGATGTTGGAGTCCGCCTACTTCGCGGACTACAAGAGGCAGAAGGTGCTGGCGCGCACCGTCGGGCGCGAGGAGGTCGCGGGCGCGCCGGCCTACTCGGTCGAGTTCACGACGCGCGCGGGGGCGCGCCTGCGCTACTGGTTCGACGCGCAGAGCAAGCTCCTCTTGCAATCGTCCGACGAGGCGCGCAAAACGCGCGTGCGCTACTCGGACTGGCGCGCGCGCGAGGGGAGCCCTCTAAAGTTGGAGCCGCACCGCGTCGAGATCGAGCGCGAGGGCGAGCCCGCGCTCACGCTCACTCTGAAGTCCGCGAGCTACAACACGGGGCTCGCCGAGTCGCTCTTCGAGCCGCCCGCCGACGCGACGCTCGACATCCCGGCGCTTTTGCGCGACCTCTCGAAGAACCAGGACGAGACCGACAAGCGCATCAACGACTACACCTTCACGCGCAAGGTCACGGAGCGCGAGCTGGACGACAAGGGGCAGTTGAAGAAGGAAAAGGTCACGGTCTACGAGGTCTACCCCTTCGTCGGCTACGGCTGGGTGCACAAGCTCGTCAGCGAGAACGGCGTGCCGCTCTCGCCGGAGCGCGAGGCCAAGGAGCTGAAGCGCGTCGCGGAGGAGTTGGAGAAGGCCGAGCGCGAGGCGCCCAAGCGCACGGAGAAGCAGGAGCGGGAGAAGGCCGAGCGGCGCGAGAAGCGGCGCAAGCAGGCCGCCAAGTCCGGCGCGCAGGATGAAGGTGACGAGGACGAAGGCGACGTCGGGATTTCGGCCTTCCTCCGCGCGTGCGAGTTCGTCAGCCCGCGCCGCGAGAGCTTCCGCGGGCGCGACGTGATCGTCTTCGACTTCCGGCCGCGCCCCGGCTTCAAGCCCGCGAACCGCGGCGAGTCGCTCGTCTCGAAGCTGAGCGGCGTCGCCTGGGTTGACCCGGCGGACAGGCAGGTGATGCGGCTCGAAGCGCGGCTGGTCGATTCGTTCGGCATCGGCGGCGGCCTGCTCGCCTCGGTCAAGCAGGGCTCGGCCTTCCTCTTCGAGCAGACGCGGCTCGAAGACGGCATCTGGCTGCCGCGCTACTCGCAGGTCAACGCCTCGGCCCGCGTCATGCTCCTCAAGGGCTTGAGCATCAACCAGACGGACGAGTTCTCCGACTTCAAACGCTTCAGCACGAAGGCCGGCGAGCACAAGCTCGACGAGCCGAAGAAGAAGGAGGGCGAGAACCCTCCGCAGCCCTGAAGTAGAAAGCAAAGCTTTTAACCACAGAGGCACGGAGGCACGGCTTTGAAGCACATGACTTCAAAGCCGTGCCTCCGTGCCTCTGTGGTTAAAAATTTTCTCAGCCGTTACAATCGGCGCATGAAGGACGTGGCGGTCATCGGCGGCGGGTTCGCGGGGGTGGAGGCCGCGTGGCAGGCGGCGCGGGAGGGCGCGCGGGTAAGGCTCTACGAGATGCGGCCCGTGAGGCAGACGCCCGCGCACCGGACGGACAGGCTGGCGGAGATCGTTTGTTCCAACTCCCTGAAGTCGGACGAGCCGGGGACGGCGCCGTACCTTCTGAAGGAGGAGCTGCGCCGCGGGGGCTCGGTCGTGCTCGACGTGGCGATGCGGACGAAGGTGCCGGCGGGGGCGGCGCTCGCCGTTGACCGGCAGCGGTTCGCCGAAGAGATTACACAGCGCATCGAGTCGCACCCGAACATCGAGGTGGTTCGGGAGGAGGCGACCGAAGTTGACGAGGAGGCCGTGACCGTCATCGCGGCCGGGCCGCTCTGCTCGGACGCTCTGGCCGAGGAGATCGCGCGACTGACGGCGGGGACGGGGCTCTACTTCTACGACGCCATCTCGCCCATCGTCGCGGCGGAGTCGGTTGACACGAGCGTCGCCTTCCGCGCGGCGCGCTACGGGAAGGGCGGGGACGACTACCTCAACTGCCCGATGAACGAGGAGGAGTACGCGCGTTTCTACGAGGCTCTGGTCGGGGCGCAGAGCGTGCCGCTCCAGCGCTTCGAGGAGACGCGCTGGTTCGAGGCGTGCCTGCCGATTGAAGAGCTGGCACGGCGCGGAGTCGATACTTTGCGCTACGGGCCGATGAAGCCGGTGGGTCTGAGAGACCCGCGGACGGGGCGGGAGCCTTACGCGGCCGTGCAACTCCGGCAGGAGAATTTGCTGGCCGACGCCTACAACCTCGTCGGCTTCCAGAATCATCTACGTTACGGCGAACAGGCGCGCGTGCTCCGTCTCATACCCGGCCTCGAACGTGCCGAGTTTTTGCAGTACGGCCAGATTCATCGCAACACGTACATCAACGCGCCCCGCGTGCTCGCGCCGACCTTACAGATGCGCGAGCGCCCGCGGGTCTTCTTCGCCGGGCAGATCAGCGGCGTCGAAGGGTACGTCGAGTCGGTCGCCACGGGCTGGCTGGCGGGGAGGAACGCGGCGCGGGTGGCAAGGGGCGAGGCGCCGCTCGAAGCCCCGCCGAGGGCGGCCACGGGCGCGCTGGCGCGCTACGTCTCGGGCGCGGACGCGAAGAACTACCAGCCGGTGAACATCACGTTCGCGCTGCTCGTACCGCTCGTTGAAGAGGAGCGGCGCAGGTTTAAGAAGAAGCGCGACCGCCACGCGCGGCAGGTCGAGCTGGCACTCGAAGAATGGGACAGGTGGCTGGAACAGATTCGGGGCGGGGAGAGGGAGCCGCTGGCCGCGACGCTTTGAGCGCGCGCCGGGGCGCCCTCGTCTCGACGCGCTTGAGGGGCGCGCTCGCGGCGTGCGTCTGCGCGCTGGCGCTCTGCGCCTCTTCGTCGCCCGCCCTGCGCGCGCAGTCGGGCCGCCGCAGCAGTCCGCCCGCGCCCGAGACGCAGGGCAAGAAGGCCGCGACCGTCGCCACGGCGACGCCGACGCCGACGCCCGCCAGAGTCCTCGAAGGCCCCATCGCCGAGCCGCCCTCGCCCTCCGACCCCAAGACCAAAGGCCACAAGCAGGGAACCGGCATCCGCCCGCCCGAGGCCGCGTCGAAGACGCCGAAGACCGCCGCCACGCCCGACGAGGACGAGGGCGAAGAGGTCGTCCACATCAGCTCGAACCTCGTCCCCCTGCCCGCCTCGGTCGTGGACGCGCAGGGGCGCGCCGTCGCCGACCTGAAGGCCGAAGACTTCGAGCTGCTCGTTGACGGACAGGCCCAGCCCATCGGCGACGTGGCGCGCGCGGAGACGCCGGTCAGCCTCGCGCTCCTCTTCGACAACAGCTCCAGCCAGGTGGCCTCGCGCGAGTTCGAGCGGCAGGCCGGCATCCGCTTCCTCGAATCGGTCATCCGCCCCGTAGACCGCGCCGCCGTCTTCTCCATCTCGACCGAGCCGGAGCTTTCGCAGCCTTTGACGAACGACGTGAAGGCGCTCGTCCGCACCATCAGGAACTTCCAGCGGCCCGACGCCGCCGCCACGGCGCTCTTCGACACGGTCTACAAGGCGGCCGACTACCTCAAGCCGCAGCGGACGCGCAAGGTCATCGTCATCATCTCCGACGGCACGGACACGGTGAGCGACCTCGGCTTCGACGAGACGATGGCGCAGCTCATCGCCGACGACTGCCAGGTCTACGCCGTCGAGACGGGCAACAGCGACAGCCTCAACCTCCACGACCCGGCCGGCCAGCACCGCCTCGAAGAGTTCGCCGCGCAGACCGGCGGCGCCGTCTACGTCCCGCACACGCACGACGAGCTGAACGCGGCCTTCAAGCAGATCGCCACCGACCTCTCGCAGCAGTACGTCCTCAGCTACTACCCCTCGGGCGACATCCGCGACGGCCGCTTCCGCCGCTTCACCCTCAACGTCAAGACCCGCCCCGGCCTCCGCGTCCGCACCCGCAAAGGCTACTACGCGCCGAAGGGGACGTAGGCAGTAGACAGTAGAAAAGAAAAAAGGCGGCGCACCTCAGCCTTCAGGCTGGGCGCGCCGCCTTTCCATCTACTGTCTACTTCCTCAGAGCGATTCGAGGAAGATGATGATCTCCGTCTGCTCGCCCTGCGAGAGGCTTTCGAAGTTCTGGCGGACGATCTCGGCCTCGCCCTTGTGGCGCAGGATCGCCTCCAGGAAGGTGAGCGACAGGCCGTCGTGCATCAGCCGCGTGTGGGTGCGCACGCCCCAGAGCGGCGCGGTGCGCACCTTGAGCCGCGTGGACTGCCCGCCGTTCTGCACGATGCCGTCGCCCGTGCCGATGTCGTGCAAAAGGAAGTCGCCGAACGGGCGGATGATCTTGTTGCCGAGCGCGTCCGGCACCTTGAACGTCCCCGCGTTGATGAGCGTCCCCGGCAGCGCCGTCACGATCTCCGAGCGGTGGCAGACGTCACAGCCGACCTTCTTGAACAGCTCCTCGCCCTCCTTCGCCTTGCCCGACTCGGCCAGCTCCTTGTCGCGCGAAGGCGCGCGGGTGGCGCGCATGAACCGCGTGAAGGCGTCGATGTCATTCTCCTTGTCCTCGCCGCAGGTGATGGACGGGTCGTCGTTGCAGGGCGTGTTGTCGGGCAGCGGGTCGAACCCCGAGCCGAAGCCGACGAAGCGGCCGAGCGAGGTGTTCTCCATCAGGAAGAGGCGGTTGGTGATGCCGATCTCGTTGAGGTAGGCGTCGCCGGAGAAGGAGAGCAGGCTCGCGTGCTGATCCTTGTGGCCGAAGCGGCCGACGCGGCAGCGGACGCGGCTGTCGGGCGAGGCTTCTTCGATGGGAATGTTAATGGTCTGCCCGTGGACGAGCCCACCGCTCACCGTGTCGTAGGGCTGGCTGGCGGCGATCTTGAGGAGCGTCGTGTTCGAGATGGCCTCGACGAAGCCGTCGCCCATCGTGTTGAGCGAGATGCGCGTGGTGCGCACGTCCTCCTCCTCGTCGAGGCCGATGGAGTGGACGGGCGGCACGCGCTCCTGGATGCGCGGGTCGATGGCGCGGTCGTTGATGAGCGAGCCGCCGGGCGCGTCCACGAAGCTGGGCGCGCAGTCAACGGTGGGCGAGCACGGGTAGACGAGGTGGCCGGCCCGCAGCTCCGTGATCTGGCTGACGGCCCCGGTCACGGGGTTCTGGTGGCACTCGGCGCACGCCTGCGCGTTGTAGACCGGCCCGAGCCCGCCGCCCTGCGTGGCGTCGGGCAGAATCTTGTCGCGCACCTCGAAGGTCTCGCGATCCTTGTCGTGCTGGCCCTGATCGACGAAGTCGTTGGTCTTGTCGTCGAGTCCGGTCGGGGCCTCGGTCGGATCGACGCAGAAGGTGCAGTTCTGGACTTCGGCGTCGATGGGACACTGCCGCTGCACGTCGTCGGCATTCGTCGCCACGTTGGCCTGTCCCGTGGCGGGCTTCCCCGCCTGGCTGTTGGCGACGCGGTTCGCGGTGGTCGCGGCCAGGAACAGCAGCACGACGAGCGCGATCATTGAGGTCTTCAGGCGATTCATACAAGTATCCTCCCTGGTTCGGCAGGCAGACATGAGGTCATTGGGGTGACCACGGGCGCAGGGGTCGTTAACGAGGACAGGGCAAGACAAGGGTAGACGTTGTGCGAGGTGACGGGGCGCTTCGGGGTTTAGAAGGGGACGGGCACGACGACGGGGATGGCCGCGGGGACTGTCGGAGGAGTCGGGAGCAGAGGGATTTGTTCGGAGGCGGACGAATGATATACACGACTCCGCGCGCCGTCAACAGAAATTTTTGCGCGGGCCGCCGCGCGACGAAAATAGCTGTTTACGGCTCGACGTTTCCCATTTACCATTCACACGCATGGAGCAACTACTGACGCAGTTCCTCGAACACCTGCGCTACGAGCGCAACGTGAGCGAGCACACGCTCAGGAACTACGCCATCGACCTCGGCCAGTTCCTCGAACACCTCGCGCCGGCCGACCCCGCGACGGGCGAGCGGCGCGAGCTGGACGTGAAAGAGATCGACCACATCACCATCCGCGAGTGGCTCTCGGAGCTGCACGACGCGCAGAAGAAGAAGAGTTCAATCGCGCGGAAGCTCGCGGCGCTCAGAACCTTCTTCCAGTTCCTCATCCGCGAGGGCGCGGTCGAGGCGAACCCCGCGAAGCTCGTCTCGACGCCGCGGCTTGAGAAGAAGCTCCCGAACCACCTCTCGGTCGAAGACGCCGTCCGCTTCATCGAGACGCCGGACGCCAACACAGACCTCGGCAAGCGCGACCGCGCCATCCTCGAAATGCTCTACGGGACGGGCGTGCGCGTCTCCGAGCTGGTCAAGCTCGACCTGCGCGACGTCGATTTTCGGGGGAGGACGATCAGGGTCAAGGGCAAGCGGCGCAAGGAGCGCGTCGTGCCCTTCGGCGAGCCGGCGCTCCACGCCCTGATGCGGTACCTGACCGAGGTGCGCCCCGGCTTCCTCAACAACGCGCCCCTCGCGGAGCGCGACGAGGCGGCCGTCTTCCTCAACTACCAAGGCACGCGCATCACGACGCGCTCGGTCGGCCGCATGGTGGACAAGTACATCAAAATCTGCGCGGGCATCCACGACATCAGCCCGCACTCGCTGCGCCACTCCTTCGCCACGCACCTCCTCGACAGCGGCGCCGACCTCCGCGACATACAGGAACTCCTCGGCCACGCGCGCCTCTCGACCACGCAGATTTACACGCACGTCTCCATGGAGAAGCTCATCGAGGTCTACGACAAGGCGCACCCGAAAGCTTAAAACCGTAAACCGTAAACCGTGAACCGTGACAAGAGGGAGCAAGTCCTTCTTGTCACGGTTCACGGTTTACGGTTTACGCGCTTTTTAAAGCGTTGCGTGCTCGTCCTCTCCCGAAGAGCGCTCGATGAGGGTCTGGCATTCGGCGTCGTAGCGGGCGGTGGGGAGGGCGTCGAGGCGGCGCTCGGGAATCTCCTTGCCGCAGCGGGCACAGACGCCGTAGCTGCCCTCGTCGATGCGCAGCAGCGCCTGGTCGATGTCGGCGACGGCCTGCGAGGCGCGCTCGCTCAGGCGGTACTCGATCTCCTGGCTCACGTCCTTGACCGACTGGTCGGCCACGTCCTTGACGCCGTCGTCGTTCGCGGCGAACTCAAGCGCGTCCGATTGGTTCCCGCGCGCCGCCTCGGTCTGCTGCCGCAGTTGTTCGAGCAGCACCGTGCGGTAGTGGTCAACTCTCTTCTCGTCCATCACTTCTCCTTGATACCCCTGATGATATTTTATCTCTTTGGGAGCGGCGGATTATAACCCAACAAGAGCCGTAAACGGTAAACCGTAAACCGTGACAAGAGAAAAGCTGTTCTCTTCTTGTCACGGTTTACGGTTTACCGTTTACGGGTTCCTCAGAACCTCGCGGTGAGGCCGACGCGCAGGGCGCGCGGGGAGCCGGGCGAGATGTTGGTGTTGCTGTCGGCGTTGGCGAAGTAGCGACGGTCGGAGAGGTTCTCGACGTTGCCCTGGAGCCGCCAGCTTTCGCTGAAGGAGTAGAAGACGGCGGCGTCGAGCCTGGTGTAGCCCGGCAGGACGACGGTGTTATCGACCGCGACGAACGAGTCCGAGCGGGAGACGACGCCGAGCCCCGCGGCGAGCCGGCGGTTGAGCTGGTACTTGTTCCAGAGCGACAGCGTGTGGCGCGGCACCTGCCCGACCCGGCGGCCGGCGAGTGCCGCCGCGGTCGCGCTCGTGATGAAGGCGTCCTGGTAGGAGTAGCCGCCCGCGACGCTCCAATCCTTCGTGACGGCGCCGCTCAAGGATGCCTCGAAGCCGTCGGTGCGCTGGCTGCCGGTCTGGATGATGGCCGCCGGGTTGTTGGGGTCGATTGACCTCGTGTTCGTGCGGTTCAGGCGGTAGAGCGCCGAGGTGAAAGAAAGATAACGGCGCGCGTCCCACTTGACGCCGACCTCGTAGTTGCTGAACTTCTCGGGCTTGACCTGCTGCGTGACGTTGGTCAGGGAAGAGAACTGGTCGCCCGAGCTGGGCAGGTGCGAGACGCTGTAGCTGCCGTAGAGCGAGAGTTCGGCGGAGGGCTTGACGACCAACCCGACGCGCGGTGAGACGAGGTTGTCGATGCGCCGCAGACGCTCGCCGTTGCGTCTGTTTCGGAAGCGCAGATCGAAGTAGTCGTAGCGCAGGCCCAACACCAACTGGACGTAGCGCGACAGCTCCAACTGATCCTGCACGTACCCGGCGGCGAGGTTGGTCTTGACGTGGTTGTTCGCGTCCGTTCCGCTCGGCCGGAAGGTGACCGGCGTGTAGACAGTCGGGTTGTCGAAGGGCACCTGGACGGAGGTGCTCGTGTTGTTGAAGAAGCCGGTGTTGCGTAGGTTGTCGGTGAGCTGGCGGCCCAGCTCGAAGCCGCCGAGGAGCGTGTGCCGGACGCGCCCGGTCGAGGCGGCGAGGGTCAGGTCGGTCTGGCTGAAGAGGTTCTTGCGGCGGGTGGCGTTGTTGTAGGCGGTGAGCGTGACCAGCGTCCCCGCCGCGTTCGTCGCGCCCGGCACGTAGTTCTGGTAGCCGCGTTCGTAGTCGCCGTAGGTCGTCCGGTTGTGAATGCTCAGACGGCCGACCTGCTGGTCGAACGTGCCCGAAAGGAGATTGACGTTCGAGCGCACGCGGCTGTCTTCGGGGTTGCCGTAGAAGGTCTCGAAGGGAACGTCCGCCGGCCTGCCCCGGAAGGAGGTGACGCCGCGGTCGGCGGTGCGGCGGTCGCGGGCGAACTCGTAGCCGAGCGTGAACTTCGTCTGCGCGCCGGGGGTGAACGTGAAGGTCGGGTTGAAGGCCGTGCGGTTCAGGTTGACGAACCGGCGGAAGCTGCCCGAGTTCTCGTAGACGCCGTTGAGTCGGAAGGCCGCCTTCTCACCAAGGGGCTGTGCAAAGTCGCCGGCGACTCGCCGGTTGCGGAAGGAGCCGCCGGTCAGGGTTATCTCGCGCGTGCGGGAGAAGTCGGCCTCCTTGGTCACGCGGTTGATGACTCCGCCTCCCCCGCCGCGGCCGAAGATGAGGGCGTTGGGGCCTTTCAATGTTTCCAGGCGTTCGAGGTTGTAGAGGTCTCGGTAGTACTGCACGTCGTCGCGGACGCCGTTGAGGAAGAAGTCGGCGCTGGTGCTCTGGCCGCGGATGATGACCTGGTCGCGGTTGTTCTCGCCCTGATGGACGGAGAGGCCGGGCGTGTAGCGCACCACGTCGGCGATTGATTGCATCTGCTGGTCGCGCACCTGCTCTTTCGTAACGACGGCGACGGACTGCGGCACGTCGCGCAGCATCGTCAGCGTCCTGGTGGCGCTGCCGATGACCTCCGTCTGGTAGCCGCCGCCCGCGCCGTAGACCGTCACGCTGCCGTCCACCCCCGCGACCTGCAACCTCACCTCTAACGAGGTGCCGCCGTCCTGATTCACACTCACCGTCTGCGAAGCCTCGGAGAAGCCTCCGGCCGTTACCTTCACGACGTACTCGCCCGGCACGACGGCCAGAATGAACTCGCCGTTCTGGTCGGTCGTCGCGGAGTAGACGGCCGCGCGGCCCCTGGCCTCCGCCGTGACGTAGGCGCCGGCCACCGCCGCCCCGTTCGGGTCGAGCACCCTCCCGCGCAGAGAGAGCTGTGCGGCGGAGTCCGCGTATGCAAGCGCGGGGCAGACGAGCAGCAGGAGAAGTAAGAGCCGGGGCAGGCGGGTCGGGGACAAGGGACGTTGCATGGCGGTTCCTTTCGCGTGTGCGATAGGGGTTGGGAGTTAAAGAGCTTCGAGAATGAAATTGAAAACGGATTTCAATTCCCCGAAAGTATATGTCTCTCCGAGAGGGAGTGTCAACAGGTGGTTTTTCAGGAGTGAGCCAGACCCGACGTGTTCACTTCTCCGAGCCGCCGCAGAGGAGTTCGGCGGCGAGGAGCGGGATGGTCAGCTCGTGGTGGCCGGTGACGGAGAAGCCCCGGCCGGCGCCGCCGCTCGTGGGGCGCCGGACGACGTTGGTGAGCGGGCGGTAGGACTGTATGAAGTCGAAGTTGGCCGTCGTGAACTCTTCGAGTGGGTGGCCGAGGTTACGGACGAGCGTGACGCACTTGAGGAAGACTTCGGGCAGGATGACGGCCGAGCCGACGTTGAGGTAGACGCCGCCGCCGCTCATGCGCCGCACGAGTTCCGAGAGCAGACGGAAGTCCGTGTGCGTCGCCGCGCCCAACGCCGCGCCGTCGGCCTGCGGGTGGAAGTGCGCGATGTCCGTCCCGATGGCGACGTGCGCGGTGAAGGGGACGCGGGAGCCGTAAGCCGCGCAGAGCAGGGAAAGCCCCGCGTGCTTCGGCTCCGACTCGACGAGCAGACGCCCGAGCGCTTCGCCCAGGCCAACGCCGTCCTTCGCCGCGCGCCGCGCGGCCTCGTTCAAAAGCCTTCCCGTCTCGTCGGCCGCGCCGAAAGCGCCCGCGCCGAGGGTAGCGTCCACGTCCTCCGAGGTCGAGCCGACCAACGCCACCTCCGCGTCGTGAACGAGCACCGAGCCGTTGGCGGCGATCCCCGTGACGAACCCGCGGCGCATGAGGTCGATGATGAGCGGCGCCAGTCCCGTCTTGACGACGTGCCCGCCGATGCCCCAGACGACCGGCTTCCCCAACTCGCGCGCACGCCGCATCCGCGCGGCGACCTCGCGGATGGACTGCACGGCGAGGATGTTCGGCAGTGACGCGAGGAAATCGCGCAGGGAAGCGTCTTCGACGAACGGCCGCGCGAAGTCCTCCACCGTGACCTTGCTCGGCCGCGACGCCAGAGGGTACGTGCTCACGCCTTCGAGCCCGAGCGGCTGTATGTCTTCGTAGATAGACACGGGGCGTCGTCGCTCCTTGAAAGCTAGGATAAAGCAATTTGAGATTTCAAATTTGAAATCTCAAATTCTGTACTCCCTAAGCCGCGTCCTTGCGCTTGCCGCGGGCGATGGGCTTGGGCGTAGCGTGGCCGTTGCCGTTGGAGGCGTGGCCGTTGAGGACGGGGCGGAGGGCCTGGCCGGTGTGGGACTTTCTGACTTTGGCGACCTCTTCGGGGGTGCCGCAGGCGACGACGCGACCGCCGCCGACGCCGCCCTCGGGGCCGAGGTCTACGATGTGGTCGGCCGACTTGATGACGTCGAGGTTGTGCTCGATGACGATGACGGTGTTGCCGAGGGAGACGAGGCGCTGCAACACGTCGAGCAGCTTGTGCACGTCGGCGAAGTGGAGCCCGGTGGTCGGCTCGTCGAGGATGTAGATGGTTCTTCCGGTGGCGCGCTTCGACAACTCGCGGGCGAGCTTGATGCGCTGCGCCTCGCCGCCCGAGAGGGTCGTCGCCGACTG
Source organism: Acidobacteriota bacterium (assembly GCA_019242475.1). Classification (GTDB taxonomy): domain Bacteria; phylum Acidobacteriota; class Blastocatellia; order Pyrinomonadales; family Pyrinomonadaceae; genus QHXN01. The sequence goes on from JAFAVK010000140.1 coordinate 70,767, forward strand.
GCCGAGCTTGATGTAGCCGAGCCCGACGTCCAGCAGCGTCTGGAGCTTCTGTTTAATCTGCGGGATGTTTTCGAGCAGCGGCATCGCCTCCTCAATCGTCGTGTCGAGGAGGTCTGCGATGGACTTGCCCTTGTACTTGACCGCCATCGTCTCGCGGTTGTAGCGCGCGCCGCGGCACACGTCGCAGAGGACGTACACGTCGGGCAGGAAGTTCATCTCGATGCGCTTCATGCCGTCGCCCTCGCACGCCTCGCAGCGGCCGCCCTTGACGTTGAAGGAGAAGCGTCCGGGCTTGTAGCCGCGCTCGCGCGACTCGGGCAGCATCGCGTACAGCTCGCGGATGGGCGTAAACAGCCCCGTGTAGGTCGCGGGGTTCGAGCGCGGCGTGCGGCCGATGGGCGACTGGTCAATCTCGATGCACTTGTCTACGTGTTCGAGCCCTTCAATCGAATCATACTCGCCCGGCTCTTCGAGCGAGCCGTAGAGGTGGCGCGCGAGCGCTCGATAAAGAATGTCGTCAACCAGCGTTGACTTGCCCGAGCCCGAGACGCCGGTGACGACCGTCAAAAGGCCGAGCGGGAAGGTGGCGTCGATAGACTTGAGATTGTTGGCGCGCGCGCCGCGGACGGTGACGGCCTTGCCGTTGGGAGCGCGGCGCCGGCGCGGCACCTCGATGGCGAGCTTGCCGCAGATGTACTGGCCGGTGACGGAGGCGGGGTTGCAGGCGACCTCTTCGGGCGTGCCCGCGGCGACGACCTCGCCGCCGTGCGCGCCCGCGGCGGGGCCGAGGTCTACGACGTAGTCGGCGCGGCGAATGGTCTCCTCGTCGTGCTCGACGACGAGGACGGTGTTGCCGAGGTCGCGCAAGGCCGAGAGCGTTTCCAGCAGCTTCTGGTTGTCGCGCGGGTGCAGTCCGATGGAGGGCTCGTCTAAAACGTAGAGCACGCCCCTCAACTGCGAGCCGATCTGCGTGGCGAGGCGGATGCGCTGCCCCTCGCCGCCGGAGAGCGTGGCCGAGGCGCGGTCGAGCGTGAGGTAGCCTAAGCCCACCTTGTCGAGGAAGCGGAGGCGGTTGCGTATCTCGCGCAGCACGAGGCCGGCGATCTGCTCCTCGCGCTCGTTCAGTTTTAAAGCGTCGAAGGCGGCGACCGATTCTTCAATCGGGAGCGCGGTGTACTCGGCGATGCCGCGGTTGCCGACGCGGACGGCGAGCGACTCGGGCTGCAAGCGCTGGCCCTGACAGTCGGGGCATTCGACCGGCGAGACCAACTCTTCCAGCGCCTCACGCACGCGCTCGCTCGGGGCGTTGTGCATGCGCTCCGAGAGATGACGGACGGCCCCCTTCCAGTCGCTCTCGTACTTGTAGAGTCCCTGCCGGAAAGTTATCTGCCCCTCGACCCCTTGGAAGAAGGCGTCCTGCACCTGCCGCGGGAGTTCGGCGAAAGGCACTTGCACGTCGGCCTTGAAGTGTTCGGCGACGGCGACGAGCGCGGCCTTCAAATAAGCCGCGCCCTGCTTGTCGGCGGCGGCCAACGCGACGAAGAGTTTGTCGGCGCGCTCGGTGGCGTCGGTGACGATCTTGGCCGGGTCGATCTCCAAGACCGTCCCGAGGCCGTGGCAGCGCTTGCACGCGCCGTAGACCGAGTTGAAGGAGAAGGAGCGCGGCTCCAAAGGCGGGACGTTGATGCCGCAGTTGACGCAGGCCATCCGCTCCGAGTAGAGCTTCTCCTCGCCGTCCACGACGGAGATGAGGACGGCGCCGCCGGTCAGTTTTAAGGCCGTGCGGACGGACTCGCTCAGGCGCTCGCCGATGCCGGATTTGATGAGCAGGCGGTCAACGACGGCCTCGATGGTGTGGTTGCGCCGCTTGTCGAGCTTGATCTCTTCGTCGAGCGAGACCAGCTCGCCGTCAACCCGCGCGCGCAGGAAACCGTCCTTCTGAAGCTTCTCCAGCTCCTTCTTGAACTCGCCCTTGCGGCCGCGCACCACCGGCGCGAGCACCATCACGCGCTCGCCCTCGGGGAGCGAAAGCACGCTGTGGACGATCTGCTCGACCGACTGGCGCGTGATGGGCGCGCCGCAGATGTGGCAGTGCGGCTGGCCGACGGAGGAGAAGAGGAGGCGGAGGTAGTCGTAGACCTCCGTCACCGTGCCGACCGTCGAGCGCGGGCTGCGCGAGACCGTCTTCTGCTCGATGGAGATGGCGGGCGAGAGCCCGTCAACCGAGTCCACGTCCGGCCGTTCGAGCTGGTCTAAGAACTGCCGGGCGTAGGCGGAGAGCGACTCGACGTAGCGGCGCTGTCCCTCGGCGTAGATCGTGTCGAAGGCGAGCGAGCTTTTGCCGGAGCCCGAGAGGCCGGTGATGACCGTCAGGCTGTCGCGCGGGATCACGACGCTGATGTCCTTCAGGTTGTGCTGGCGCGCGCCGCGCACCGTGATGCGGTCAATTGCCATTGCCTGAAATCATCCGCGCGCACTACAGTGGAGAATCCCGAGCGGTGCGGAAACGACGATTGTAAACGACTCTCCGGGGGCGGGCAAGCGACCCGCCCGAGTCGGAGGCCGCGGCCGGACTTTGCGGAACGCAACGCCCGCCGACGCGTTTGAAAAGGCGCGCGGAAACGTCCGCCACGCCTTCCCTTGACCGTCTCGGCAACCCTTCAGGAGGAGAAACTTCGATGCCTGCCTCGCGCCGCACGCTGACCGCAGTCCTGATCGTCCTCTCGCTCGCTGCACATCTTCCCGCCGCGCGGGCACAGCAAAACGCCCCCGCCGAAAGGCCCGCCCCCGCCTGCGACACGGAGCGCGCGCTGCAACTCGTCAGAGAGCAGTTGGCCGAGGCGAAGGCTTTCGCCAGCGGCGCGAAGCGCGCCGACGTGATGGCGCGCGCCGCAGACCTGCTCTGGCCCTCCGACGAGGCGCAGGCACGCGCGCTCTTCGCCGAAGCGTTCGAGGTCGCCTCGTCGCACTACAGGGAGCACGGGCAGGAGACCCTCGTGCGCAAGTCTTCGCGCGCCGACGCGACCATGCCGGGGCTGACGTACATGCTGCCCGACCCGCGCGTCGTGGTCATCCGCGCCGTCGCGCGCCGCGACCCGGCCTGGGCGCAGAAGCTGAGCGTGCGCGCGGCCGAAGAGACGCGGCAGCGCGCCGCCACGGGCAAGAAGTCGGGGAACTGGGGCGACAACCCGGCGGAGGGCCTGCTGGCGATGGCGCGTTCGCTTGAGGCGGACGACCCCGGGCTCGCCCTCACGGTCGCGCGCGAGTCCCTGCGCCACCCGTCCTCTCGCTTCCTGTCGGGCTTCATCTACGGCGTGGCGCGCACCGACCGCGCCGCCGCCGATGCGTTCTACGCGGACGCGCTGCGCGCCTACTCGACGGCCGACCTCGCCTCGCTGCTCCAACTCTCCGCCTACCCGTTCGGGCTGGCGCAGAACCTCGGGCTGCGCCCGGGCTACAACAGCGCCGGCGGGCCGCCGCAGGATTTCGCGCCCCGCCCGGACTTGCAGAGGAGTTTCGTCAGCGCCTTCCTGCAACTCGCCGCGCAGCGACTCGAGGCGGCCGCGGGCCAGCCGCCGCCTTCGGCCGACTCTTACCAACAGCCCCCCTCCGACGCGGAGCTGATCTACGGGACACTCGTCTCGCTTGAGTATCTCTACGGGCCTGCGGACAAGAGCTTCGCCGCGCTCGCCGCGCCGCTCAAGCAGACGGCCGGCGCGATGCTCAGCGGGAACGGACTCAGGCGCGCGGAGGAGGGCGCGCGCCCCGCGCCCCGCGCCGAGCCGACGCCCGCGCTTGACCCTTCGACCGCCTTCGACAGCGTGCTGGCGAACGCCGAGCGTATCAAAGACCCGGAGGCGCACGACCGGGCAATCGTCATGGGGGGCTTCGGCCTGCTCGGCCGGGTGAGCCCGGAGCAGTTGGAGACGGCGGCGGACAAATTGAAGGACGAGGGGGCGCGCCGGCAGTTCCTGGACACCGCGTATTTCGAGAAGTCGCTCGGGGCGTCGAAGGAGGGCCGGCCGGAAGAGGCCGCGCGGTTCGCCGAGAAGGTCGGTTCGCTCGAACAGCGCGCCGGGCTCGCCGGCGAGCTGGCGGCGGCCGAGTTGAAGCAGTCGGGCGCGGCGCCGCTCGCGCTCGCCGTCGCCGAGTCGGTCTACAAGTCCGCGCAGGGCGCGCCGGAGTCGGAGGAGAAGGTGAGGGCGCTCGTCAGGCTCGCGCACCTCTACCTGCAACTCGACCCTCCGCGCGTCACGCAGGTGCTGTCCGAGGCGGTCGCGGCCATCAACCGCGTGCCCGACATCGACCCGATGCGCCCCTTCATCACGCGCGCCATCGACGGGCGGAGGTTCAACTTCTTCAACGCGTACACCTCGCCCGGCTTCAACCTGGAGACGGTGCTGCGCGAGTTCGGCGGGCGCGACTTCGAGGCGGCGCTCCTCGCCGCGCTCGGGCTCGAAGACAAGCACCTGCGCGCGCTGGCAATCCTCTCCCTGGCGGCGAAGTGCCTCGAAGACGCGGCGAAGCCCGAGAAGCGGCCGAAGCCGAAGAGGCCCGCGCCCGCCCGCGGCGGGCAGAAGCAGTGAGGGAGATGTTCCGCGTCACTCTCATCATTCGCCACGGCCTGTCTTGACACCCCTCGCGCGCGGCTCCTAAACTTCGCGGCATAGAGACGCCAACGTTTTCAGCCGGCGACCGACGGGACGAGAGAAGGCAGGGGAGTGAAGTGCTTAATCTTCCGAACGCACTGACTTTGTCGCGCATCTTCGTCGTGCCGCTGCTGGTCGTCGT
>JAFAVK010000060.1 GCA_019242475.1 Acidobacteriota bacterium
CGACCAGGAGCAGTTGGAGAAGCTCATCAAGTCGCAGCAGGTCAGGCAGGTGCCGGCCGGCACCGACGCCGACTACTTCATCATCCAGTTCGCGCACGAGCTCGACGCCCTCATCGTCACCAACGACCGCTACAAGGACTACGCCGACCAGTACCCCTGGGTGCACGACCGGCGGCTCCCCTACATGATCGTCAAGGGCGAGGTCGTCCTCTACGAAGACCAGGAATAGGACGGCGCTTAAAAATTTGAGGCCGCGGCCGGGAGCGTGAACTCCCGGCCGCGGCCTCTCTGTGTCCGGCCGACGCCGGACTGCCTAATTACGAACTACGAACTGCACGGCGTGGGTCGTCGGGTCGCCCCCCGCCGTGAAGCCCAGGTTGTAAGTCCCCGCGGGGTAGCCCGTGGTCTTCAGGTTGAAGATGTAACCGCCGCTGTCGAAGCGGAAGTAGTTACCCGGGTTCGCGTTGCCCGCGTCCTGCAACGGCTGCGCGGCGTTGGTCGCCGCGTTGACGACCGAGACGGCATGGACGGCCGTCGAGGCCGACGACAGGTTTCCGCCCGAGGCGTCGCACAGGCGGAACTTGACGGGGACGGTGCTCCCGCTCTTGTTGGCCTTCGTCTGGTCGTAGTCAACGCAGACGTTGAAGCCCACGTAGAGCGTGCCGTTGACGAAGGCGATGTTGTAGTTCGGCGAGGTCAACCCCGCCGGCGTGATCGCGTAAGTCCCCACCGGGCTGGCCGGGGTCGCGGGGGTCGTGAACGTCAGCACGCCGCCCAGCACGCCCGGCCCCTCGCCGAGCACGAAGCCCGCGTAGCTGGCCGTGAACACAGGGTTGGGCGCGCCGACCAGGCGCGACTTGTCGTCGGCCTTGACCGTCAGCGAAGCCTTGCCCACGGTCAAAGTCCCCGCCACGAAGTTGAACGAGTAGTTGGCCGACGTGAGCGTGCCCGCGGCGGCGCCTATCGGGTACGTGCCGGCGCCGCTGTTCGCGGGCGCGGTCGAAAGGGCGGGTGCGCCCGCGTAGGCCGTGGCCGGCGTGTCGCCGTTGACGAAGCCGGACGGCGTGTAGGTCAGCGGCGGGTTGGCGTCGCCGTAGGTCTTCGACTTGTCGTCGGCCTTGATGGTCAGCACCGCCTTCAGGACGTTGATCGTCACGTCCTTCGAGGCGTTGGTGTAGTTGACCGTGTCGGCCGGCGTGAAGTTCACGTGCAGGTTGTGTCCGCCCGCGCCGAGGACGGAGCCCGCGGCCGGGTTGTAGACGAAGCCGCCCGGCACGTTGGCCGTCGCGTTGAGCTGCGCCGCACCGAGCGCCGTGCCGTAGACGATGTCGGCGGGGTTGGCCCAGTTGATCGTCGGCGTCGCCTGCGTGATGACGATCTGCACGTCGCCCGCGGACGGGTTGTGGTTGGCGTCGCCTGCGAACGTCCAGTGGGCCGTGCCGCCGGGGACGTTCGTGTAGCTCGCGCCGAGGTTGAGCAAGGAAGTCAGGTCTTCGCCCTTCGCGCCCGTGGCCGTGCCGGTCGCGCCGTGCGGGGCGGCGTCGTAGACGCCGTTGTAACCGCTGACGCTGACGACGGCTTCGGCCTTGTTGACGTTGAACGACTGCGGCACGTCGGCGGCCGCGTCGTAGTTGGAGTTGCCCGCCTGCGAGGCGGTGACGGTGCAGGCGCCCGCGCCGTTGATGTTGATGGTCGCGCCGTTCGTCCCGCCCGAGGTGCAGTTGCCCGTGGCCGCGAAGGTCACGGGGTTGCCGGAGTCGCCGCCCGTCGCGCTCACGTCGAACGGTGCGTCGCCGTAGGTCTTATCGGCGAGCGCGCCGAACGTGATCGTCTGCGCGGCCTTGTTCACCGTCAGCGAGTTCGAGCCGCTGCTGCCGAGGTAGCCGCCGCCCTGCGCGAAGCTCGCGCCGACGCCCGCCGGGTACGAGCCCGCGTTGATGCCGGCGAGGCTCGCGTTCGGGAGCGTGGCGACGCCCGACGCGTCGGTCGTGGCCGTACCCGCGGGCGAGCCGTTGAGCGTGAAGTCCACGCTCTTGCCGGCGACGGGGCCGGCGGCCGAGGTCAACGTCGCCGACAGCGCGGCCGTCCCGCCGTAAGTCCCCGTCGCGGGGGCGACCGCCAGCGTGGTGGTGGCGAGGTCGTCAACGCAGGCGTTCACGTCGTGCAGCACGGGCGTGACCTGGTTGTTGGTCGTGCTCAGGTACGCCTTGTACTTGAGGTAGCGCCGGCCGTTGAACTGCGAGAGCGACCCGCCGTTGGTAAAGAAGGTCGCCGCCGTGCCGTCGGGGCCGACGAAGCTGAAGGGGCCGTTGACGTTGTTGCTGGCCGCGGCCTGGAACGTGACGGCCGTGTTCGCGGGCGTGTCGGCCGTCCACGAGAGCGCGCCCCAATTCGGGATGCTGCCGACGGCCGGGTTCGCGTCCTTCGCGCCCGAGACGAGGTTGCCGCTCGCGAAGTAGGCGAACGGCGTCGTCATGAAGGTCGTGAAGTAGAGGTCGTTCGCGGTGGCCGTCCACGCGCCGCCGCTCGTCGTGGTGGTGAAGAGCGCGCCGTTGGCGTAACCGTTCCCCGAGCCGCGGACGCCGAAGACCGTGTTGCCGACGCTCGTCCTCAGCACCACGGCGTAGCTGGTGCCGGCGACCACCGCCGCCGGGGTCGAGAAGGTCACGGTGTAAGGCGCCGCGGTGCCGACGTTCGTGACCGGCCCGAGCGTCCCCGTAGCCAGGACGGTGTTGCCGGGGGCCGTCCCGTTCAGGTCGCGAATCTCGACGGTAATCGTGCCCGACGTGCCGCTGGTGATGCCGAGGAGTGTGCTGAACCTCGTCAGGTTGCCGGTGACGCCGGCGCGGAAGGTCTGACCCACCCAGTTGGTACCGGTCAGGTTGCCGGCGCTGAACAGGCTCGACGGGTTGTAGACCTGGTCGGTCACCTGGCTGGAGGAGTTCGAGAGCTTCACGTCGCCGGGGCTGGTGAGCAGCTCGACCCCCGCGGGGACGCCCTTCTGGAAGTCGGCCTGCGTGGTGTCGGTGAAGCAGGCGCCCGTCTGCTGCGCGCCGTCGAGCGCGAAGTTGACGGTGCTCGTCGCGTTGTCGGCGACGAGGACGCTCGTCGTCGTCTTCGGCGCGTAGCCGGGGGAGCTGGCCGTGATGGACGGGTAGGTGCCCGCCGGGATGTTCGTGAACGAGTAGGCGCCCGCGCCGTTGGTCGTCGTCGTGCGACTCCCCAAAGCGACGGTCGCGCCCGCGAGGGGCGCGCCGCCCGCCGAGGCGGTCACCGTGCCCTCCACCGTCCCGCCCGCGCCGACCGGAGTACACACCGGGAATTTGAAGGAGCCGACGCGCGTCAGCCAGTTGCGCCCCGTCACGGCGAAATACTCGCTCGTGAACCAGTAGGTGCAGCCGTCGGGGTCAACCGACATCGCGGCGTAGTCGCCCCAGCGCTGGCCGCCCGTCGTGGTCGTCCCCGTCTGCGAGCCCGTGCCCGCCATCATGATGGACTCGGTCTGCGTGATGGAGTTGGCCGCGTCGCCCGCGAGCCGGCCGGCGTAGCGGATGCTCGGGAAGGTCGTGCTCGACGTGGCGCTGTAGCCCATCGCCATGTCCCCCGCGCGGTCGATGGCGAGGCTCGGGACGAGGCGGCTGTTGGTGTCGGGGTTGTAGGTGAACGCCTGCGTGGTGTTGGCCGCGACCGCGCCGCCGGTGACGTTGACCTGGTAGTAGCGCAGCGCCGACTGCGTCGAAGTGCTCCCGCGCACCGTGTGCGAGTTCCAGAGCGACTCGGCCCCGCCGAGGTTCACGTACTGGTTCTGCATCATCAGACGGTGGCCGAGCGTGTCGAGCCCCGTCGTGCTGCCCGAGGCCGGGGCGGTCGAGGGCGGGACGGCGAAGCTCGCGGGCGCGAGGGTGTCGAACGGGCCGGTGAAGGTCGAGAGCGAGATGCTGTTCCAATCGACGTGGAACTTCCAGAAGCTGATGACGTTGGCGAAATTCCAGACGTCGGCGAAGTAGTTGGGCGAGCCCGGCGGGGGCGTGCCCGTCTGGAGTCGCGCGTTGCTCGGCAGCAGCGTGAACTCGCTCGAAGGCGCGTCGAACGAGACGACCTGCACGGTCGGGCTGCCGGCGTACATCTGCGCCTTGTTGAGCGCGTAGACGCGCGGGTTCTGGAACGTGGCGCTGGCCGCGTAGCCGAACATGTTGACCGACATGTAAATGCCGTCGGGCCAGATGCCGAGCTTCGGGTAGTCGCCCAGTCCGCCCGCCGTGTTAATCGAGTAGTAGTTCCAGCCGCCCGCCAGGGGGTCGCCGGTCTGCGAGACGGCGAAGCACTGGAACGAGCCCGGCGGGTTGACGACGTTGTTGCTCGCGTCGAGCTTGAAGGCGAAGTCCGAGATGACCCAGCGATCCTCGAACGTGTCGTAGAGGATGACGGGGTCGCCGAAGTTGTTCGTGTCGCACAGGTTCCCGAAGTGGCCCTGGCTCATGAAGGTGTTGAAGGTGAAGGCCGCGACGCGGACGTTGTCCGACTTGCGGAAGATGCCGATAGAGGTGTTGACGGCTTGGATGTAGTAGTCCTTGCCGACGTCGCCGACGGTGTCGGGCGGGCGGCCCGCGCCCCAGTTCTGAAAGTCGAGGCCGTCGAAGTTAGCGTTGGTCGCGGGCGCGGACGCCGCCAGCGCGGAGAGGCCGTCGGCCGCCGGGGCGCTCTTCCCCACGGCCGCGTCGCCGCCGCCGCCGCTGCCGGTGTCAACGTCGCCGCCCGCCGGCTCCAGGTCGAGGAGGCTCGGCGGGGGCTCGCGCTCGGGCTTCTCCCGCTGGATCGGCTTGTCGTAGGGGAGGTCGCGGAGGTCGCCGCGGAAGGCGCGCGCGCGGTTGATGCGCAGCTCGCGCGGGCGCATCGGCCGGCCGCGCTCGCGCAGCCTGTCCCGCCAGCCCTGGAGCGCCTCGTCCTGCTCGGCGTCACGCTTTGAGCCGCGTCTCGCGCTGCGGTCTTTGTCCCCGTCCCGTTCGGAGCCTTCACGGCTCGGGGCGTTCCTCTTCAGATTGGGCACGTCGCCGAGCGGCTTCAGCGGGGAATCGGCGCGCTGGATTCTCTTCCCAGACTGCGCCAGCGAGATCGTCGCGCCCGCGCCGGACGAGAGCACGACGGCCAGCACGAGCAGCGAGGCCAGCCGGCCTCTGACGTTGGTCGGTAGTAGTTGACGTGAAACGGAGCGGGGGGCGTGTGCCACGCCTCGGGGTCTTCTCTTCATGGGGGGAATGCTTCCTCCTCCAGCCTTGGCCGGGTCAAGTCTTACCTTAGGGGTTAGTGGCTGGCGTCCTTCAAAACGCTCGGACGCCAGGGTGGAGACGCAGGAGTAATCGGCCGGGGAAGGAGGTTGTAGAAGAAACGCCCTTCCGCCCTGCCTGACGTGAGTTGACTCCTCCTGGATAGCCCTTAAGATAAGGATTGAGGTTCGGCCGCTGCGCCGCCTTTTACCTTCTTGGGAGGTTTAGGGGCGGCCGCGTAGTGCTCGACCGATTTAAGGGCTCGGAGAAGATAATCTGAATCAGGCCGCGCGTCAAACGTAGCGCGGCCCCGAAGTGTTAGAGGATAGACACATGACGAGAATTACCACGATTTTTTCAATCTTCGCCGCACTGCTCCTCTCGAACGTTCTGGCGCAGGCCGGCTCGTGCGGCGGCGCGGCCGTCTCGAAGGGAGGGGGCGCGTCGATGGGCGAGAAGTTGGCGGCGGGCGTGTGGGGCGGCGAGCACGTGCGCATGGAGGTGAGCGAGGGCGGGGCCAGCCTCGAATTCGACTGCGGCGCGGGCGAGATCGGGCAGCCGCTCGCGCCGGACGGCGGGGGGCGCTTCGACGTGAAAGGCACTTACCTCTTGCAGCACGCCGGCCCCGTCCGGCGCGACGAGGAGGCGAACAGCCGCCACGCGCGCTATGCGGGCCGCGTCCGCGGCGAGACGCTGACGCTGACCGTCACCCTCGCCGACCCCGAGGAGGAGGTCGGCACCTACACGCTGACGCGCGGGAGCGAGGGGCGCGTGATGAAGTGTCGTTAGGGGGTCGCGCCGCTCAAGACCCGTTCTTAAGGAAGTCTTCGCGGATCGGCGAGAAGATGTCGATGAGGACGACCTCCTCTTCGAGCATCGTCGCCCCGTGCCAGCTCCCGGGCGGGAAGTGGAGCACGTCGCCCGCCGAGGCTTCGCGCTGCTCTTCGCCGACGGTGAAGAGGACGCGGCCGCGCTCGACCAACGTGATCTGCTCGTGCGGGTGTTCGTGCGCGGGCGTGACGACGCGCGGCGCGAAGCGCAGGCGGCAGACCATGACGCGCTCCCCGACGATCATCTGCCGCTCGGTGCCGTCGTCCAGGACTTCGACGGGGACGCGCGACCAGTCGGTGTGCTGCGGGTGCGGGCCGGTTTTCGACTTCGCTTCCATTCCTTAACGTGCCTCCCCTTCCGCCTTCAAAGTGATGCGCCAGCGCGCGGCCTCGCCCGCCTTCAGGTGTACGTCGCGCGCCTCGTAGACGAGGTGCAGCGGCACCCCGCCGCGCGCCCCGCGCCCCGTCGGCCCGCCCCCCGCGGCCTGCACCGAGACGTTCAACGGCCAGTCCGCCGTCGCAGAGACTTCCAGAGCACCGCCCTCGAAGACGAAACGGTCGCGCCGCCTCCCCGAGTCGAACGAGACCTCGCTCCGCGCCGCGGTCGTCGGCACGGCGACCCGCCAGCTCTTAAACGTCACGTCGGCGGAAGACTTCAAAGTCTCCTCGCGCGTGAGCGTCGAGCCTTCGACGCGCCAGACGACCTCGCTCGTGACGTGCGGGTCTTCCAACTGCCCCGCCTTAGTGCCCGACACGGCCCAGCGCCGCCAGACGGCGCGCAGACTCTTGCCGTCGGGGCCGGGCTCTATCTCGTCCGCGCCGTCCGCCGCGACGAGCACGCGCCCGTCCGCCAGTTCGACGAAGGGCACGAGCGCGGGGTAGACCTGCTCGACCGGCGCGGCGAAGCCCGGCAGGCCGTGCGGCGCGGGCAGGTAGTCGGCCACGCCCGGCTTCGTCCCCGTCGTCAAGGGGAGCGTGAAGTAGAGCGGCCCCTGCCGGACGAGCCACACGCCCGCCTGCCTCTCCCCGCGCCGGAAGAACTCGAAGCGCGCGAGGTCGGCGCGGGGGATCGCGGCCGGGAACTGTTTGAGGTTCTCCTTCGCCAGCGCCTCCGTAAAGAGCACGTGCGCGAGCGCGGCCTTGCCGAAGAAGCTCGTCGTCTGCTGCCACTCGCGGTCGGGCGAGATGTAAGAGTAGTTGCCGCGGCCGAAGGCGAAGACCGAGAGCTTGTGTTGCTTCACGTCGTAGTCGCGGCGCAGCCAGTTCCACGCCCGGTAATAAGCCGCGGCCAGTTCCGCGAGCGGCGCGGGCCGGAACTCCGGGTTGCGCGCGAGGAAGGCGACGATCTCAAGCGTGTCTTCGTAGGAGACGACGCCGAGGCTCCGGCCCCACGCGTAGCCGTAGCCGTCGGGCTGAACCAAGTCCCACCACAGACGCATCTGCGCCTTGAGCGATGGGCGCACGGCGTCGAGCACGTCCTTGCGCCCCGCGTCCTCGGCCGCGGCCCAGACGAAGCGCGCGTACTCGTTCGAGTAGCGGTCGAAGCGCCCCGTCGGCGGCGCGTCGTCCGCGTAGAGCCCGCCGCCCGCGAACGGCCGCGCGGCGCGCGTGATGACTCCGTCAAGGAGCGCGCGGTCTTGCAAGAGTCCGAGCTGATAGCTGACGCTCGCGATGCGCGCCGCGACGCCGAGGTAGTTCTCGGGCAGGTTGATGACCTTCTGCGCCTTCGGGTCGTAGAAGGCCGACACGTCGAGGAGCTTCCGCCAACTAGCCTTCTCCTCCTCGTTCAGGCTCTGCCAGACGGCGTTGTGTTCGAGGTCGCGCCCGAAGTGCCGGAGCGCCAGCACACAGTAGAGCTGCGAGAAGCGCGTGCTCTTCAGGCGATATTCGAGCAGCCCCACCTCGCCCACCGTGCGCGCGAGGTCGCGCCCGGCGAGCGTGCGCTGGCCCGACAGCTCGGCGTAGGCCGCGAGCGCACGCGCCCAAGTCCCCCACGTGTACTCGCCCGACGAGCCCGCGCCCAGCACACTACTGGGCGGCGGGTCGAGCGACTTGATGTCCGCGAGGTGCGCGGCCACCTCCACGCCCAGGAACTCTTTAACCTCGTCCCCCAGCGCGGCCGCGTCCACCGTCCCGCCCTGATTCGCAGTCCCACCCTGCCGCCCGCCCGCCCGCGAGGGCGGCGCGAGCAGCGAGCAGGTCAGAAGGAGAAGCAGCGGGGCTCTTAGCATTTTGCCGTTCTACCGAATTGCACCCGTGAGCAACCGGGTCAGAAGTTGAACCGCCGGGCATTTGTTCGAAGTTTGGACAAAATAGCCCCGCGCACGCCTCGTGTCAAGAGATATCTTCCGGGCGGCGCGGGCCGCCCTTTCGCCCTCCGCCCTTTTTACTTTTGACTCGGGTTTGTTGTAGCCTCGTCGCGCCCCGCGCCCTCCGGCCGCACGACCCCCCGCAGGCCCCTCGGCGCCAAAGGTGAAAAGGATGCTGGTAGCACTCGGCTCGGCGCGCCCGGCCAAGATCATGGCGCTACGCGCGGCCTGCGCGCGCGTCGCGGAGGTGGACGCGCGCTGGCGGCAGGCGGAACTCGTGGCGCGCCCCGTCGAGACGGGCGTGGCGCTGATGCCGCTCAACGACTCGCAGCTCATGCGCGGCGCGCGCAACCGCGCCGAGGCCGTGCGCGAGCTGCTCGAAGGGGAGGGCAAGCCGGCTGACTTCTACGTCGGGCTCGAAGGCGGCTTCCACTCGATCACCTTCGACGGCGAGCGGCGCACCTTCCTGCACGGCTGGGCCTACGCGACGGACGGCGCGCGCGGCTACTTCGGCCACGCGCCGGCCGTCACCGTGCCGGCGGCAATTGTCGCGCGCGTCGAGCAGACGGGGCGCGAGCTGGGCGAGGTCATCGACGAGGTCGCGGGGCAGACGGACGTGCGCAGCCGGCAGGGCGCGTGGGGCGTGCTCTCAAGAGGCTTGCTGACGCGCGCGATGAGCTTCGAGACGGCGCTCGTCGCCGCCCTCGCGCCGTTCTACAACGCGCGGCTCTACGTGTGAGATTAAGTGTGAAAGGTTCTTAGAGAAGGATGGTCGAGAGACTCACGGCGGAAGGTAACGACGAGCACCTCGTCAAGGCGGGGCAGAACACGACGGGCTGGGTCGAGGTCATCGCGGGCTCGATGTTCTCGGGCAAGTCCGAAGAATTAATCCGGCGGCTGCGCCGCGCGAAGATCGCGCGCCTCAAGGTGCAGGTCTTCAAGCCCGAGATCGACGTGCGCTTCTCGCGCGACCACATCGTCTCGCACTCCGAGATGCGGCACGAGTCGAGCGCCGTGCGCAACGCGCGCGAGATTCTGGAGCTGCTCGACCCCTCGACCGAGGTCGTCGGCATCGACGAGGCGCAGTTCTTCGACAACGACCTCGTTGATGTCGTCAACGAGCTGGCGGGCCGGGGCGTGCGCGTCATCGTCGCCGGGCTCGACCAGGACTACACGGGGCGCCCCTTCGAGCCGATGCCGCAACTCCTCGCGGTGGCCGAGTACATCACCAAGACGCACGCCATCTGCGTCCGCTGCGGCCAGCCCGCCAACTACTCGCAGCGCATCGTCGAGGTCGAGGGGCAGGTCGTCGTCGGCGCCGGCGACGCCTACGAGGCCCGCTGCCGCCGCTGCTTCGTCCCGCACGCCGATGCCCCGACCAGACACGAAGACTAAACGTCCCACGAAGACTAAACGTCCGAGGAGTCAACGCCCGATGCTCAGAAGCCCGCGCCTCTTCCTGACCGCCCTCTTCTTCATCATCGCCGCCGCCGGGGCGGCCTCGGCGCAGGAGACGCAGACGCCCGCGCCGGGCTCGGCCGAGCGCAAGGCGATAGCCGACGCCCTGCGCGCGCCCGTCGAGAAGGAGCTGAAGCAGAAGGTGGTCTTCAAGATCGACCAACTCAAGGTGAGCGGCGACTGGGCCTTCCTGCGCGGCGTGCCGCAGCGGCCGGGCGGGGGCAAGGTCGATTACGGCTCGACGCCCTACCGGCGGCGCATCGAGGACGGCGTCTTCGACGACTGGATTTGCGCGCTGCTGCGGAAGAAGGCGGGCAGGTGGCAGGTGGTCAAGTACGTCATCGGCGCAACCGACGTGGTCTACGAGGGCTGGGACGAGGAGTACCACGCGCCCTCCGAAATCTTCCGTTAGCCCGCCGCCGCCCGTTGCCAACGCGCCCCGTGCGGAGTAGCATGCGCCCTGTTATGAGAGTCTGCGTGCTGCTCCTGGCGTTGACGCTTGCATACGTTTACGGGGCGTGTGTCCGCGCGAAATTCTACGCCGCCGCCCCGGCGCTCTCAGCCTTCAGCGCGCCCGAGTCCGCACAGCCGACCCCGCCCGCGCGCGTAGACTCCAACACACAGGTTCGCCCGCTCCTTGAGTCACGTTGCACGCCCTGCCACTTCGCGGGCGGCACGATGTACGCCCGCCTGCCCTTCGACCGCCCGGAGACGATTGCAAAGCTCGGCACCAAACTCTTCACACGCATCAAAGACGAGAAGGAACAACAACTGCTCCGCGACTTCCTCACGCAGCAGGCGGAGAAGGGCCGCGACCAGCCTTAAGTTTTCCAAAACACTACTCCGGCGGTCGGCTCGGCGGGTCGAGTTCTTCGGCGAGGCGCGTCCAGACTTGGGCGAAGGTCTCGACGTCTTTGCGGGTCTGTTCGAGGACGCGGCGGCTGTCCATGTAGGCGGCCCAGTGGGGCGTGTTGACGAGGGCTTCCTGCGTCTCGTCGCCGAGCGCGGCGGCCATGAGGGCGACGAGGTCTTGGGTGACGCGCGTGTGTTCGAGGAGCGCCTGGATGATGCTGTAGGCCAGCCGCGCCTGTTCGTAGGCGAGGTTGCCGGAGCCCGCCGGTCTCTCTTCGCTCTCGCCGCTCATTGCTCCGACTTCCCTTCACCCGAAGACGGCGCGTACCAGCTCCCGCGCACGAGCGGCAGGTCGGCGACGTGCGCGGCGCAGACTTCCGCGTCGCCCGCGAAGACCTTCAGCTCGGTGCCCGGCGCGAGGAAGTCGTACTTGACGAGCGCGAGGGCGACGCGGCGCCGGAGGCGCGGGGAGAAGACGTTGGAGGTGATGCGGCCGGCCTCGCGCCCCTCGGCGCAGTCGCGCAGGCGCGCGTCCGCGGGCGCTTCGGCGTCGCGTTCGAAGATGACGCCGGCGAGTCGCTTCGCGACGTGGCCGCGCCAGTGGATGCGGGCGATGATCTCCTGCCCGGCGTAGCAGCCTTTCGTGTAGCTCACGGCCTCCGCCTCGTCCACCACTTCGAGCACGACGTTCGCGTCCGAGGCGTCCACGCCGTAGCGCGGGAGCCCGGCCTCGACGCGCAGAACCTCAAGCGTGTCCATCCCGCACGGCCTCGCGCCCGCGTCGAGTAGTGTCTGCCGGAGCGGCGGTGCATCGTCCGCGCCGACGAAGATGTCAAAGCCGTCCTCGGCCGTGTGCGTCGCGCGGATGACTGCGACCTGGCCTTCGCCGAACGCGGCCTGTGTGACACGGCCGCGCTCGGTCGCGGCCGCCTCCGCGCCGAGGGCAGCGCCGACGAACTCGGACGCGCGCAGGCCTTGCACGGAGAGCATGACGGTCTCGGCGGTCAGGTCGCGGACGCGGAAGTCGCCGGCGAGGGTGAAGCGTTCGAGGTGTTTGAGAATCGTCGGGTAGGTCGTCGCTTCGGTGTCGAAGAGGAAGGCGGCGCCGCGGCGCAGGACGCGCACCGAAGCGAGCAGACGCCCCTGCGGGTTCGGGAAGGCCGCGTGCATCCAAGCGCCCTCTTCGAGCCGCGCCACGTCGTTCGTCAGCATGCCGTTTAAAAACGTCACGGCCTCGGCGCCCGACACCTCGACCCGCCCGCGCGCCGAGAGGTCGAAGAGGCCCGCGCCGCCCCCGCGCACGGCCTCGTACTCCGCGGCCGACTGACTCTTTACGGCTTCAACCATCTTTTGAATTGGATAGTAGGCAGATGGCAGTTAAGGCAAGACCTCTTCAACTGCCTACTGCCATCTGTCTACTGCCTACTGTTATTTCAGCTTCTCAAGCTCGGCGCGCAGGGCGTCGTAGTCCTTCTTGTCGCCGGCCTTGAAGGCGAGGTTGACGTAGCGGACGACGCCTTCCTTGTCGATGAGGTAGACCGTGCGCTTATTGAAGCCCGCCTGCTCCATGTAGCTGTCGTACATCTGGGCGACGCGGTGGTTGTGGTCGGAGAGGAGCGGGAACTGTAGGTTATGGTGCTTGGCCCACTCCTGGTGCGAGAAGACGTAGTCGCCGCTGACGGCGAGCACCGTCGCGTTGAGCTTCGACAGCTCGGCGAAGGTGTCGCGCAGGGTGCAGACCTCGGTCGTGCAGCCGCCCGACCAGTCGGCCGGGTAGAAGGCGAGGATGACGTTCTTGCCGCGTTGCGCCGAGAGCGAAATCTGCTCCTCGGGCTTCATGTGGATGGCCTCCTGCGTCGCGTAGGGGAGTTTGAAGTCGGGCGCGGCCTCGCCCACCTTCGGCGCGACGACAGCCGCGGACGCCGCGCTCGCAACGGCCGCGCCGTAGTGTGCCTCGTCCGACTTAGGCTTGACGCCGTCGGTGCCGGACTTCGACGAAGTGGAGGCGGCGCGCGCGCCTTCGGCCGTCTGCCTCGGCTTGACGCCGTCGCCGATGGACTGCGATTGCGCCGCGGCCGTCGCGCACGCGAGCAGCACGAGCGCGCCAAGTAGGCGGGGGGTTCTTTTTGTCATTGCTTAATCCTCTTTCACTTCGCGGCGGCGAGTCGCAGGGCGCGCGCGACCGACTGGTAGTCTTCGAGTTGTGCGGCCTCGCGCCGGTGCGAGGCGAGCACCTGCGGACTCGGGTGGTAAAGCGGCACGAGCAGACGCCCGCGCCAGGGTTGAACCTGTCCGACGTTCTCTTTGAGCGTGAACGGATGATACTCGACGGCACGGAGGGCTTCAAGCGCCACCGCCCCGAGCGTGACGACGACGCGCGGGTCGATGACTTCGACCTGCCGCCGCAGGAAGTCCGAGCAGTTCGAGACTTCAAGCCGCGTCGGCCGGCGGTTCGCGCCCGTCCCCGTGCGCGGGTTGCAGAGCGCCGAGTTGGTGATGAAGACCTCCTCGCGCGCGAGCCCGACGGAGGCGAGGTAGCGCGCGAAGTTTCGCCCCGACTGGTCGCCCGAGAAAGGCACGCGCGTGCGGTCGCCGCCCTGGCGCCCGGGCGCCTCGCCGACGAACATCACGCGCGCGCCCGCGCGCCCGTTCCGCTCGCTCAGCACCGCACTCCGCCCGCACATCGCCTCGCAACGGCGGCACGCCGCGGCCTCCGCGACAAGTGCTTCGAACTGCTCCTGTTTACTGCCGAGGCTTTCCCTTCTTTCGGCCATCGTCAGGATTGTACAACGGCGGCGCGAGTCTCAAGGAGCGCGGGGCTCAGGCGGAGGCGCGGATGTCGGGGACGGTGACGAGGCGGAAGTCTGGGGCGGGCTCTTCGACGGCGCGCAGGAGCGCGGCCGTCATCTGCGCGTGCGTGACGAAGCCGAGGCGCCGCGCGCCCTCGCGCGTCGGGGGCAGGCGCTCGCAGACGAAGTAGAAGGGCTTGAGCAGGTAGGGCCAGCGGTGGCCGGGGCCGAGCACGTACCAGGGGCGCAGCACGGTCGCGGGCACGCCCGACTCCTTCAGCAGCGACTCGACCTCGGCGCGCACCTCCTGGTAAGCCTTCATCACCGGCGCGGGCTGTGCGACGCTCACGTAGACGAAGTGCCGGACGCCGGCCGCGCGCGCCGCCCGGACGGAGGCGCGCCCCGAGACGAGGTCGATCTCGCGGAACTGCCGCGCCTTCGCCGGCGAAGGGCGCGGCACGCCGACGAGCTGCACGAACGTGTCCGACGGCGCGACCGCGGCGGCAAAACTCGACTCGTCGAGCGGGTCGCCCGCGACCGCTTCACACCCTTCGGGCAGCTTCGACTCCGAGCCGCGCCGCACGAGCGCGCGCACCTCGTGACCGCGCCCGAGCAAGAGAGGGACGAGCGCGCGCCCGAGGTAGCCCGTCCCGCCCGCGATGAAAACTCTACGCTTCGCCATCGGCCCCCAACCCTTTCCGGCCGGGCGTGTCCGCCGGGCCGCGTCCGTGTCACGCAAGCTACTACGCCGCGTGCCCGCGGCGCGGATTTGCGCCCGGGGCCGCCCGCGAACCCCCCACGCCGAGTTTGACAAGGCCCGGGGCGTCGTGCGATAAGCGTCCCACTCACGCACGATCTATTTTCCGCTTGCCCCTTCGGTCAACTTACCACCACGCGCCGGGTTCATCGGCCGGCGCCGTCGGCATGATTCGCATGCGAACAGGGGAGAGCCCGACCCGAACCTCTCCCACGCAGGCCCGCCCGGCCACCTCGCTACGCTTCTAGGAGGTTAGATGAAAAGAGTCTTGACCGTTACCTTCGCGGCCGCGCTGGCGGCCGTCCTCTGCGCACTCACCACGGCCCGGCTTCCGCACGGCACGACCCGCGCGCAGTCGGAGCAGGGCCAGAGACACCAACACTTCGAGCCCGGCGAGCCCGATGTCATTGAGCACCGCGGAAACCCGCACAGGCAGGGCACGGGCTTCCTGACGGCCGGCGGCACCGGCAGCCTGTCGCCCATCTCCTACCACAACGGCCAGCTCATCCAGACGCCGACCGCCTACGTCATCTGGTACGGCAACTGGAACCGCGGCAACGGCACCGACACGCCCGCCGGGCAGCAGATCGTCCGCGACTTCCTTTCGAGCGTCGGCGGCTCGAACTACTACAAGGTCAACACGACCTACTCGGCCGGCGGCTACAACATCAGCGGCAACGTCACGCGCGGCACGCAGGAGGCCAGCCCCGGCTACTCGTACGGCACGCGCCTGACCGACGCCAACATCCAGTCCATCGTCAAGGACGCCATCGCCTCCGGCGCGCTCCCGGCCGACTCGAACGGCGTCTACTTCGTGCTCACCTCTTCGGACGTGAACGAGCGTTCGGGCTTCTGCACGCGCTACTGCGGCTGGCACACCTCGACCTCGTACACGCAGACCTCGAACGGCCGTCTCCGCTACTCCTTCGTCGGCAACGCGGCGCGCTGCATCACCTCGTGCGCGGCGCAGTCGGTCGGCCCCAACGGCAACGCCGGGGTTGACGGGATGATCTCGGTCGTCGCGCACGAGCTTGAGGAGACCAACACCGACCCCGACCCGTCTTCGGGCTGGGTGGACAGCAGCGGCGCGGAGAACGCCGACAAGTGCGCTTGGACGTTCGGCTCGCAGCAGCACACGGCGTCGAACGGCGCCGTCTACAACATGACGCTCGGCGCGCGCAACTACCTCATCCAGAGGAACCTCTCCGCCACCGACAACAAGTGCTACATCGACTGGGTCAACCGGATTCAGTAAGCACGGCGGCGTGAGTTAAACGACAAGGGCGAGGGGCGCCGACGGTTCGAACCGTCGGCGCCCCTCGCCCTTTCCTTCAAGACGTTTCCGCGCCGGGCCTTAACTTTTAAAGAACGTGGTCGCCGAGGCCGAAGACGCGCGCGCGCGGCGTGGCGCGGACGCGCGGGGCCGTGAGCAGCCGCGGCGTGACGACCGTGCGGGGCAGGCTCAGAACGTCCGGGTGCATCTGGATGCCCGTCCCCGGGAGCGTGAAGGCGGCGACGGGCATCTCAAGCAAGCGGAAGGCGCCGGGCGCGAAGAGCCCCTGCGGCGCCGTGCGGCGCTCGGGCGTGACGCGCACCGTGCGCGACTTGCGTTCGCGGACGACCGTGAGCGTGACCTCGCCCTCCTCCTTCGACGAGAGGGCGCGCGTCAGGTCGTCCGAGTCTTCGACCTGCTGGCCGTCGGCCTCGGTCACGATGTCGCCAGCCTTGATGCCCGCCTTCTCGGCCGGGCTGCCCTCCTCGACCGAGCTGACGAGCACGCCGTGCGCGACGCCGAAGTAGTCGGCGAGCTGCTTGCCGAGCGCGTTCGTCGTCACGCCGATGCGGCGCGTCGAGCCGGCGAAGAGGCCGGGGTGCTTGCGCGCCAACTCCTCCCACTTCTGCTGCGCCTGCTCCTGCGCGCGCCTCCACTGCTCCGTGTTGCGCGCCTCCTCGTCGCCGAGCCGCATCGCGTTGCCGAGTACGTCGGGCGAGAGGTTGTAGAACCCCTCGCCGCCCGCGCTCACGAAAGGCTCGCGGCGCGTGAGCGTGGCCGAAAGCTCCTGCTCCGAGCCGCCGCGCGCGACCGTGATGCGCGCGACGTGGTCGGGCGCAGACTCTTCGACGAGGCGCGAAAGCTTGCGGACGCTCGTCACCGGCTCGCCGTCGAAGCGGACGATGACGTCGTTCGCGCGCAGGCCCGCCTTCTCGGCCGGGCTGCCCTTGACGACCTCGCGGACGCCGACGCCGCGCGGCTCGCCCGAAAGGCCGTAGCGCTGCATGTTCTCGCGCGTGACCTCTTCGGTGCGCACGCCGAGGAAGTTGCCCGAGACGAAGAGGGTCGTGGCGACGGCCGGCGGCGCGGGAGCAGCGGGCTCCTGCGGAGGCAGGGGCGCGTCCGGCGGCTCCGGCAGATCGCCCGCGAGCACGGCGACCGGGGCGGGCGGAGCCTCCGGCGCTTCCGGCGCGTCTGCTATCGCCGCCAACACGTCGGAGGCGGGCGCGGGCGGCGCCGCGGGCGCGACGACGTGCGCGGGGGCGGCGGGCGCTTCCGGCGCCGACGGGGCCGGGGGCGTCTGCGCGTTGACGGCGGACGCGGCCAGGAGTACGAAGGCGACGAGCGGCAGGGTTCTGGGTTTCACTGCTTGACGAGACCTCCTCGGGAAAGTTCTGTGGGAAAAATCCTTCAACGAGCTTGCACGCCGCACGGTTCCGGCCGGTTCCGAAAATTTCCGCGCCGCTTGTCCGCGCGCGCGCCGGCCCGCTACACTTCCCGGCGCGCATGAAGATACTCGACATCGGGTGCGGCAGGCACAAGACGCCGGGCGCGGTCGGCATGGACAGCAACCCGCGCTCGGACGCCGACGTGCTGCACGACCTGGACGTGGTGCCTTATCCGTTCCCCGACGACGAGTTCGATTTAATCGTCGGCAACCAGGTGATCGAGCACGTGGACGACGTGCTCGCGGTCGTGGCCGAGCTTTACCGCGTGGCGAGGCCGGGCGGGCTCATCCGCCTCGACACGCCGCACTTCTCCGACATCGCCTCCTACACAGACCCGACGCACAGGCACCACCTGACGACCGAGTCGTTCGCGTACTTCACCGGCGACCGCCCCGACTTCGACTTCTACAGCCACGTCCGCCTGCGCCCGCGCCTCATCCGCGTGACGATGCTCAAGCTCTGGCGCGCGCTCGGGTTCGAGCTGGCCGTCAACGCCTGCAACCGCTACCCTGCGCTGCGCTTCCTGCGCCGCTTCTGGGAGCAGTACCTCTGCTTCGTCGTGCGCGGGAAGACAATCTATTTTGAGTTTGAGGTGATAAAGTAGCGAACAACCCCTGCGACAAACGTCATGCGAAAAAGGAGGGAGAACTCTGATGAGCAGCAAGGCCAGGAAGTCGGCGGGAGCCGCGCCGCCGCCACAGCGCAGGTCGGCGGGCAAGCCTTCAAAGAAGGATCAGATCGTCTCGCTCTTCCTCTCGGGGATGGGCGAGATTGAGGACATCGCGGTCATCACGGGCGCGCGCCCCTCTTACGTCGGCACGGTCTTGCAGGAGGCGGGGCTGCACCAGGGCTACTTCGACCTCTACACCTCGACGGCCGTCCCGCAGAACATCTACTCGAAGTTCTTCGCGGGCAAGCTCGGCTTCAAGGACGTGGAGACGGCGGGCGAGTCCGTCTCGCTCATCGACCGGCTTTACCGCCAGTTCGAGTTCGCGGGCGACCGCGCCGGCCAGCACCACGCGCTGGCGATGGCGCTCACCATGTTCGACCGCGCCCGCTGGACGGGCAAGGGGCGCGAGGCCGGGGTCTTCCTCAACTGGCTCACCGCGCGACTCGGCGAGGCCGCGCTCGACCTCGAAGAGGCTTCGGGAGAGAACCTCGACGAAGAGGCGGACGCGGGCGCGGGCGAGCCGGAGACTTTGCCGTGAAAATCAGTAGGCAGTAGGCAGATGGCAGTAGGCAGTTAAGGCTACGCGACCGAGGCGGTGCTGCTCGTCCTCAAGTACTACTTCGAAGAGCTGCGCTACCAGAAGTGCCTCGTCACAGTCCACTCGGACAACCCGGCGTCCGTCGCTTTGCACGCGGGGCTCGGGTTCGTGCGCGAAGGGACGCTCCGGCGGATGGTCTACACGGGCGGGCAGTTTTACGACTCACACCACTACAGGATTTTGAAGGAGGAGTGGGAGCGGTCGGCAGACAGCATCTGAGGCGGCTCGCGGCGCGGCCGGGCGCGCTGCTGACGGCGGCGCTCGTCGTGCTCTACGTCGCGGCGCGCCTGTGGCGGCTCGACGCCTCCTGCCTCTGGTTCGACGAGCTGTTCAGCGTCCACGCCGCGCGCCACACGTGGGCGGGGCTCTGGCGCTTCGCCGCGGCCGACCTGATCCACCCGCCGCTCTTCTACGCGCTGCTCAAAGTATGGACGGCGGCGGGCGGCGAGTCGCTCTACTGGCTGCGCCTCTTCCCGTTCGTCGCGTCGGCCGCGGCGCTCGTCCCGCTGCTGCTGCTCGCGCGCGAGCTGAGGCTCGGGACGTTTGCGACGAACGTCGCGCTGCTCTCCGCGGCGGCGAACGGCTACCTCATCAAGTACGCGCAGGAGGTCAGGATGTACGGCCTGCTGCTCCTGCTCACGCTCACCTCGCTCTGGCTCTTCGCGCGTCTGCTCAAACGCGAGGGCAGGGCGCGCGCACTCCTCCTCGCGCTCTTCTTCGTCAACCTGCTGCTCGTCTACACGCACTACTACGGCTGGCTCGTCGTCGCGTGCGAGGCCGCCCTGCTCGCTTTCAAAGGGAGGCGCCGTCTCGGCCCCTTCATGTTGACGGCCGCCGGGCTCGCCGTCGCGTACGTGCCCTGGGTTGTGGCGTGCGCGGGCGCGGCGCGGGCGGGCGGCGGGCTCGCGCAGAACATCGGCTGGATCACGCGGCCCGGCCCGCAAGACCTCTCCGAGCTGTTCGCGCTCTTCAACCAGCCCTTCTACTTCCGGCAGAGTTCCGCCGACCCACTCTTCGTGCGTGCGGGCGCGCTGCTCGGCCTGCTGCTCGTCGGCCTGCCGCTCGTCGCCCTGCTGTTCGGGCGGCTGAGAAGGAGAGACGCGGGCGAAGACGTTGAAGGCGAGGCGGTCGGGTTTCTACTCACCTTCTCGCTCCTGCCGGTCGTGCTCGCCTTCGCCGCGAGCTACGTGCTGCCGCAGTCGGTCTGGGGGACGCGCCACCTGATCGTCGCGGCCGGGCCTTACGCGCTGCTCGCGGGGCTCGCGCTCGCACGTCTGCGCCCCGCCTGGTGGAGGGCGGCGGCGCTCGTGCTCCTCTGCTGCTGGCTTCTGCTCGCCGGAGCGCTCGTGCTCATCCGGCGTGAGCCGATGCACGTCTGGTGCGCGTGGGAAGGGCTGGCCGCCTCGGCCGCGAGGGACGAGGCACGCGACTCTGTCGGAGGTGCGGCGAGTTCAACTGACGTGTACGCCTTCGAAGACCTCGTCGCCTATCACCTCTGGTTCGCGCTCGAACGCGAGGGGCGCTTCCGCGTCGTCTCGCTCAAGGGCACGCCCGGCGTCTCGGAAGACCCCGCCTACTTCCTCCCGCGCGACTTCGACGGCGTCGCCGTCGCCGACTCAGGCGCGCTCGACGGCGAACGCTTCTGGGCCGCCTTCCGCGACACGAGCTGGGACGAGTCGCGCCAGCCGCTCAAATTCATTCTCGAACGCGGCTACCGCGCCGAGCGCGTCTACGAAGCATCCGCGCAGGGGCAACGTGCCTTCCTTGTCCTGTTCGTGCGAACGGAAAAGTCGAAGTAGAGGCGCCCGGGGCTTTCACTTCCCCGCGCCCCTGTTTATTCTTTCCCGCGAGCCGACGGGAGGGACGAACATTGTCAGAAGCGAATTCGCAACCGGTCGCCGCGCGTTGGAGCCTGGCGGGCAAGGCGGCGCTCGTGACGGGCGCGACGCTCGGGATTGGTCTGGCCGTGGCCGAGGAGTTCCTCTCATTCGGCGCGCGCGTGCTGGCGGTCGCGCGCGACGCGGAGCGGCTCGGGGCGCAGGTCGAGGCGTGGCGGCGCGCGGGCGCGGACGCGGACGGCGTCGCCGCAGACCTCTCGACGGCCGAGGGGCGCGCGAAGGTTTTGAAGCGGCTCGAAGGTTTCGACAGACTCGACGTGCTCGTCAACAACGTCGGGACGAACGTGCGTAAGGCGGCGGTCGAGTACGCGACGGAAGAGTACGAGCGCGTCATCTCGACCAACCTCACCGCGGCCTTCGAGCTGACGCGCGCGGCGCACACGCTTTTGAAGAGGGCGGGCGGCGCCTCGGTCGTCAACGTCTCCTCCGTCTCCGGCCTCACGCACACCTCGACGGGCGCGCCCTACGCGATGAGCAAGGCCGCGCTCCTCCAGTTGACCCGCAGCCTCGCCGTCGAGTGGGCGCCCGACGGCATCCGCGTCAACGCCGTCGCCCCCTGGTACGTCCGCACGCCGCTCGTCGAGCCCGTGCTCAACGACGCCGAACGCTTCGCGCGCATCCTCGCGCGCACGCCCATGCGCCGCGTCGGCGAGCCCGAAGAGGTCGCCGCGGTCGTCGCCTTCCTCTCGATGCCCGCCGCCTCCTACGTCACGGGCCAGTGCGTCGCCATCGACGGCGGCTTCACGGCCTACGGCATCTGACGGCGGCGCCCTCTTGACAGCCGCGCGGGCGGCTCCTTAGTATCTTTGTAAGGCGACACGACGCCCGCGGCGGCCCGTCGAAATGCCACGTCGCCCTCGCAACAGCCCCACGCCGCACGCGCCTCAGCGCAAGAGACCCGAGCGCCCCGGTTAGGATTTTTCAAGTCATGAAAAGGTTCGTTACGCTCTGCTGCGTCCTTGTGACGCTCGCGGCCGGCGTGTGCGCGCAAAGCGACGGCGCGCGCCGCACCGCACCGGCTCCCACGCTCTCGGGCGAGCCGATGCCGCTCAACCACGGCGGCAAGATCGAGACCGCCTACGACGGCTTCGCGCACGAGACGGTCGTCGAGCTTAAGCGGATGAACGTCACCTGCCAGGTGACGAACGGGTCGGGGGGCGTCGTCAAGGGGCTCTGCGTGACCCTGCGCGCGGCGCTCCACTGCCCGGGCAAGCAGCTCGACTACGTGCGGCAGGCGACCCTCTTCGTCACCTTCGAGGCGAAGAACTGGGACACACGCCACCCGCCGAGCGAGCGGCAGCTCTCGGTCGTCGCCGACGGCGAGACGATGCGGCTCGGCCGGATGGGCCTCGTCTCGCAGGACGTGGGCGACGGCTGGGCCAACGACGACATGAAGGAGACGCTCGAACTCGCCGTCCCCTTCGAAGTCTTCCAGAAGCTCTCGCGCGCCTCCTACGTCGAGTTCTCGGTCGGCCAGACCACCTTCGCGCTGCGCGACAAGAACGTCGCCGCCCTCCGCGACATGAACAACCGCGTCAAGCTCCCGCAAGCCCCGGCGCAGGCGGGCGGCGGCAACTAAGGCGATTCGCACACAGCAAAGCCGGGGCGCGTGAAGATACACGCGCCCCGGCTTTGCTGTGCCAAAATTTCTTCACACAATCTTACCGGACTGAGCTATAAAGAGCCCTGAGCTACGGCGGGAATACGGCTTGCCGTCTCTTATCATTCGTCCTCGTCTCACAAGGAAGGGCACATGAGCAGCAACCAGCACGGCCTCAACGTCACCAAGCCCGTCTCGCTCCTGAACAGGTCGCTCAAGTTCAGCTTCAAAGAGTTCTTCAAGTCGATGACGAAGGCCGTCGTCAAAGGGGCGACGGCCAACTACGCGCAGGCGCTCGGCGACGTAGTGGATGCGCTCGCGTCCGTGAGCCTCGTGCAGGACTGCGGCGAGGTCGCCTGGCTGCTCATCCAGCGCTCTTTGTTGCAGGCCGTCCACGACCTCTTGAAGGAGAACGAGCCGCTTATCTATCGAGACGCGGGCAACCCGATGGTCATCCTCTCGAAGCGCGGGCTCCCTTCGGACGACCCCGAAGCCGTCACGGCCCGCCTCGACCTCTCGCTCGAACAGGGCGAGATAACAATCGACGAGAACTTCTTCCGCAACCCGCGCACGCTCCCCGTCCTCGAACAGTTCAAGACGCCCTTCCGGCAGTGGCTCGAACTGTTCGGCCTGAACACCGCTGAGGCCGACTCCATCGCCAACCGCCTGCCGAGCTACTTCGTCCACGCGCTGAATGAGCAGTGGCGCGCGCGCCCCGAAGAGTACAGGTGCCTCAAGGAAGCCTTCGACACCCCCTTCACCAAAGCGGGCGCCGCCGAGCAGGCGTGGCAGTCCTACGCCGCCCTCCTCCAGAAGCAGGTTGACGAACCCATGTTCGTCGAAGCCTTCAGCCTCCGACAGGTCTACGTCCCCCTCCGCGCCTACTACCTCGACAAGCCCGCGGCCGACAAGGAGACGCGCCCCGACCCGCGCGCCGCCGAAGCGACGGACGCCAACCGTATCGTCATCGACCTTAAGACCGAGTTAGACGCCTGGCTCGCCAACAACGACTCCACCGACGCGGTGCGCGTCATCAGCGGCGGCCCCGGCAGCGGCAAGTCCTCCTTCACGAAGATGCTCGCCGCCAAACTCGCGGAGCAGAATGCGCGCCGCGTCCTCTTCGTCCCGCTCCACCTGCTCGAAATCTCCGACGACCTCGAAGACGCCGTTAAAAAGTTCATCCGCTACATCGACCGCGAACTCACGAACCCGCTCGACCCCGAGGAGAGCGTCGTCCC
The DNA here is from genome assembly GCA_019242475.1 of Acidobacteriota bacterium. GTDB lineage: Bacteria > Acidobacteriota > Blastocatellia > Pyrinomonadales > Pyrinomonadaceae > QHXN01. The sequence goes on from JAFAVK010000060.1 coordinate 22,985, forward strand.
CTCCCTCATCATCTTCGACGGCCTCGACGAACTCGCCATGCAGGGCAAAATCGCCGCCGAACTCGCGCAACAGTTCGTCCGCGAGGTGCGCGACAAGATTGAACGCCTCAACTACCGCGGCAGCCGCCTCAAGGTCTTAATCAGCGGCCGCGAACTCTCCGTGCAATCCAACACCTCCGATTTCAAAAGGCCGAAGCAAGTCCTCCACGTGCTTCCCTACTTCGTCTCTGACGATTCAAGAAAGCAGTATGCCGACGCTCGGAGCTTATTAAAGCAAGACCAGCGCCAGCAGTGGTGGGCGAACTACGGAAAGGTCAGCGGCAATAAGTACAAAGGCTTACCGAAGGAGTTGGGCAGGGATGAGCTTTCGGAAATCACGTCGCAGCCTTTGTTGAATTATCTGGTCGCCCTCAGTTTCACCCGCGGCGAAGTTGACCTGGCGACTGAGAGCAACCTGAATATCATTTACCGGGACTTGCTGAAAGCGGTTTATAACCGCGGCTGGGCCGGAGGTCGAAACTTAGCCCTGCAAGGGGTGGCGGAAGATAAATTCGTCCGCTGGCTCGAAGAGATTGCCGTCGCGGCGTGGCACGGAGACGGCCGAACGACGACGCTCGAAGAGATTAAAAGCCATACCGAGAGCGGCGGGGCGGCAAATCTTCTGAATCTGTTCGAGGAGGGTGCGGACAAAGGCATCACGCGCCTCCTGATGGCCTTCTACTTCAGGCGGGCGGGCGTGCGCGAGTCCGGCGAAAAGACTTTCGAGTTCACACACAAGAGTTTCGGCGAATACCTGACGGCCAAACGCATCGTCCGCCTTCTCGGAGACATGCACGAGGAGTTGGAGCGACACGGGGAGAACGTTGATAAGGGGTGGGACGAACGTGCGGCCCTCGTGCGCTGGATTAAGCTGTGTGGGCAATCCCCGCTCGACCGTTATATTTTTCAGTTCATGGAGAACGAGGTGCGCTCGGCCGGGGCGTCTGTTGCTGTGGGTTGGCAGGAGACGCTCTGCAAGTTAATCGAATTCGAGTTGCGTCAGGGCTTGCCGATGGAGCAGGTCGGGATACCGACCTTTAAGGAGCAGACTCGGCAGGCGCGAAACGTTGAGGAGAGTTTGATTGCTGCTCTCAGTGCGTGTGCGCGTGTGACAGAACAAGTATCGAAAATCGAGTGGCCGACTCGCTTTTCTTTCGCAGAGTTATTGTCACGGCTTCAGAGTCAACCACTCATTAAGTCCGTGTTTATATTTGTACATCTTAATTATCTGGACGTGGCGGGCTGCATATTAGCTGCCAGAGATTTACGCGGGGCCAGTTTTTATAGGGCAAACCTTGATAGAGCCTATTTGAATTGGTGTCGCTTGGAAGAAGCTCAACTTGGAGAAGCAAAGCTCAGGGGGGCACTTCTAGGATACGCAAATCTTGGCAGCGCGAACCTTAATAATGCTGACCTCGAAAGGGCAAGGCTTTATGGGGTAGACTTTGGCGGAGCAAACCTCAGAGGGGGAAACTTCAAAGGGGCAGACCTTCGAGACGCAAACCTCAGCGGAGCAAACCTCAAAGGGGCGGACTTCAGTGGGGCACTCCTTGCCAATATTACATTTGACGATATAACTAACTTCGTCGGTGCAGGTGTCAGGGACGCGCTCTTCGATAGGGACGAGCAGAAACAGAATATTTTGAAATTAGCCGGCGCCTGAACCGAAGACCCTCCGCCGCGGGCGAAGCCTGAAACGGACGGCGAGGGAGCAGTACACGAATTTAAGTATTGCCTTTCCGGTTGAGACTAATGGGTGTGCGTTTAAGGGTAACGTGTTGTCTTGATTTGGAGTTCAGTTCTCGTTACTAAGAAACGCGTGTCTGTTCGTGTGGCGGATGTTTCCGTTTCTTTGTTCTGTGTTGGTGTTACAGACGAACGAGTGCCTGTTCCTTAGTAACGGGTTCGCGTGACAGAGGAACGGGTACCCGTTTCTTTGTGCAGGGTAGGTGTTCGTTTGTTTCGTGTACGTGGAATAGAGGAACGCGTACCCGTTACTAAGGAACGGGTACGCGTTCCTTTGTGATGGGTTGGTGTTACTTAGTGATGGGTTCCGGTCGGGGGGTGGCGGGCGGGCGTGGGTGTGTGAGGGGAGGAGAAGAAGAGGAAAAATAGTGCTTGAAGTTTTGAGTGAATTGGATATACTGCGCGGCGCCTGAACCTCACTGGCTTTCCTTGTTCCTCATAACTCTAGGAGGTGAATGTTATGGGACGTTTGAAGCGTACGTCGAAGATTCTCGACAAGGCGAGTGCGCGTCTGGCGGGGCTGAAGGACATCGGGACGCAGGACTTCGGCAACGGCATGACTTCGGAAGGGTTCGAGGACGCGGTCGCGGACACGCGCCAGAAACTCGCAGACTACAACCAGGCCCTCTCGGCGGTGGACGAGAAGGGGAACCTGTTGGACGACTCGGAGAAGTACTTGAAAGACTTCGCCGAGAGAGTCCTGGCCGGTGTCGCGGCCAAGTACGGCAAGAACAGCAACGAGTACGAGAAGGCCGGCGGCGTTCGCAAGTCTGAACGCAAGCGCCCGGCCGCGCGTAAGCCGGCGCCGAAACCTTCCACCTGAACCGACCTTCAGGCCGGCGCCGAACGCCGGGCGACGAATCGGGAACTCAAGCCGGATTCGTCGCCCGGCGTCTTTTTGTGTCGCTTCCGACAGAAGAATTCATCCTGGTACCGACTTGCTAAATAGAATAAGGCGTCTGAAGCCGGGAGCGCGGGCATCCTTGCCCGCCATGAGCGCGTGAGCGCGAAGGCCGTGAGACTTTACACCTCAAGATTGAGAGGTGAAGGGGTCGGAAGCGTGCTGCGCACGCTTTGGCGGGCAGGGATGCCCGCGCTCCCGGCGACGGCCGGCCTTATTCAGATTTGCCAGTCAGTATTACGGCCGGCGGTAGACTTCGCGGCCGTCCGATGAGAGTTCGAGGGCGAGCTTGTTTTCGGAGTGGGCGAGGTCGAGGTGGGCGACCGCTTCGGAGACGGCGAGGAAGCGGTGCACGTCGGTCGAGCCGGGGAAGAGTTGTTGGGCGATCTCCCAGGCGGTGGCGCCGGTCTTGGGGATGAGGCGGATGATGTCTGATTGACGTTCGTTGATGGCGCGGAGGTAGCGGTGGAAGAGTTCTTCGTAGTCTTCGACGGCGTCGCCGTGGCCGCCGTAGACGAGCGTGGGGTGGAGCGAGCGCAGGCGCGCGAGGCTGACGAGGTATTCGGCCAGCGAGCGGAAGCGGCGCGCGGGGTCTACGGGGTCGGGCGAGAGCACCGGGTTGGGCGTGATGCGCTTGAGCACGCAGTCGCCGGCGATGACGGTGCGGTCGGCCTCGCGCAGGAACGAACACGACCCGGGCGTGTGGCCGGGCGTGTGGACGACGCGCAAAGAGCCGCGCTCGAAATTGATCTCGTCGTCGTCCGACAGCTCCGCGTGCTCGTGGTCTTCGAGCGCGTCGGCGAAGCGGCGGACGCCCTCGTACATGCGGCGCATCTCCGCGACCTCTTCCGCCGGCACGCCCGCGCGCTCAAGCAACGCACGGTTCTCGCCGTACTCCAGGCGACCTGCGCGGTGCCCCGTCTCCCAGCCGTGGACGAAGACTTCGGCCTCCTTCGCCTCGTCTCTTAACTGCTTCGCCAGGCCGCAGTGGTCTTCGTGCGCGTGCGTCAGCACGATGCGCCTGATGTCCGAGACGCGGACGCGCGCCCGCCTCAAACCCTCCCGCAGCGCCTCAAGCGCCTCCTTCGTCTTCGGCCCCGTGTCGATGAGCGTCAGAGGCTCCTCCGCGATGAGGTAGCAGTTGACCGGCCCCACGTAGAAGGGCGTCGGCACGGAGATGGGGATGATGCGCATGATTAGAAAGTAGGCAGTAGGCAGATGGCAGTAGGCAGTTCAGAGAGCCGCTGTCAAAAGCTACGGATTAATCCTTCAACATAATTAACGCGGGGCGCACTGCCTACTGCCTACTGCCTACTGCCTACTGCCCTAGTACACGTACCGGTTCGCCTTGATCATCGCGTCGGCGATGCGGCGGCGGGCGGCGACGGTGTTGGTGGGGGTGTGCTTGGTGAAGCGCTTGAGGGCCGCGAGGAGCGTGCGCAGCTCGTCGCCCTCGGTGACGGCCGCGAGCGTGTTCTTGGCCTCGGCCTCGACGCGCTCGACGGCGTCGTTGCAGAAGACGCGCACCATGTCGAGGTAAAGCGCCGCCTGCTCCTCTCCCTGCGCCGCGGCGAGCTTCTGCGCGCGCAGGATGGCCGACTCCATCGCGAAGACGTCCATGATGATGTTCGACGCGCCGATGAGCACTTCCTGCTCCTCGGAGAGCGCCGTCAAGTACTTCTGCGCCGCCGTGCCCAAGACCATCAGCGCGACCTTCTTCGCGTTCTTCGCCAGCTTCGCCTCGGCGGCGAGGACGGTCTCGTCTTCATCCAAAGAAGGCATCGAAGGAGAGAGCACCTCGTCCATCAAAGCCTGTGCGGCGGGCAAGAGCGCGAGCTTGCCGGACATCGCGCGGCGCATGAGCATGCCGGGGATGAGCATGCGGTTGATCTCGTTCGTGCCTTCGAAGATGCGGTTGATGCGCGCGTCGCGGTAGGCGGCCTCGGCCGGGTAGTCGGCCGAGTAGCCGTAGCCGCCGAAGACCTGCACCATCTCGTCCGTCACGTACTGGCAGTACTCCGTGAGCGCGACCTTGATGGCCGAGCACTCGGCGGCGTACTCCTCAATCGCGCGCAGCTTCGACTCGGGGTCGGCGGCGTCGGCGGTCGCGTTGATGGCGCCCTCGATCAACCCGAGCGTGCGGTAGGTCATCGCCTCGCCGACCCAGGTCTTAATCGCCATCTCGGCCAGCTTGTGCTTGATGGCGCCGAAGGACGAGATGGGCTTGCCGAACTGGTGCCGCTCGTTGGCGTAGCGCACGGACTCCGCGGTCGCCAGCTTCATCCCGCCGAGGCACATCGCGCCCAGCTTGAAGCGGCCGATGTTGAGGATGTTGAAGGCGATCTTGTGCCCCTTGCCGACCTCGCCGAGCAGGTTCGAGACCGGCGTCTTCACGTCGTCGAGCACGAGCGCGGTCGTCGAGGAGCCGTTGATGCCCATCTTGTGCTCTTCGGCGCCGCTCGAAAGCCCCTCCTGCCGCTCGACGATGAAGCCCGTGAACTTGTCGCCGTCCACCTTGGCGAAGACGACGAACAGGTCTGCGAAGCCGCCGTTCGTAATCCACATCTTCTCGCCCTTGATGACGTAGTGCGTGCCGTCCTCACTAAGTTTCGCCGTCGCCTTCGCCGCGAGCGCGTCCGAGCCGGAGCCGGCCTCGGTCAGGGCGTAGGCCGTAATCAGCTCGCCCGTGACGACGCGCGGGATGTACTTCTGCTTCGCCTCCTCGGTGCCGTAGTAGACGATGGGGAGCAGGCCGATGCCGCCCTGCGCGCCCATCGTCGTGGCGAAAGAGGCGGCGCGCCCGAGCGCTTCGCCGAGGATGGCGCCCGCCACCTGGTCGAGCCCGAGCCCGCCGTACTCCTCGGCCACGGTCGCGCCGACGAAGCCGATCTCGGCGCCCTTCCGCACCAGCTCGCGCGCCAGCTTCCAGTCCTTCTTCTCAAGCTCGGGGACGCGCGGCCGCACCTCGTTGTCCATGAACTGCCGCGCGGTGTCGGCGATCATGCGGTGCTCCTCGTCGAAGTCCTCGGGCGTGAAGACCTCCTCGGGCGTCCTCTCTTCGATTAAGAAACTCCCGCCCACGACAATCTTCTTATCCTCGGCAACGGCAGACATAGTTTGCTCCTTTCAGACGCTTTTGCTTACAGCCTTTCAAAAATTCCCGCGGCGCCCATGCCGCCGCCGACGCACATCGTGACCATCCCGTAGCGGCCGCCGCGGCGTTCGAGTTCGCGCAATATCGAAGCCGTGAGCTTCGCGCCCGTGCAGCCGAGCGGGTGGCCGAGGGCGATGGCGCCGCCGTTGACGTTGACGCGCTCGGGGTCGAGGCCGAGCGTCTTGATGACGGCGAGCGATTGCGCGGCGAAGGCTTCGTTCAGTTCGATGACGTCGATCTCTTCGAGCTTGAGGCCGGCGAGCTTCAAGACCTTCGGGATGGCGTGGACGGGGCCGATGCCCATCTCCTCGGGCGGGCAGCCGGCCGTGGCGTAGGCGACGAAGCGCGCCAAAGGCTTCAGATTGAGTTGCCGCGCGCGCTCGTCCGACATGACGACCGCGGCCGCCGCGCCGTCCGACATCTGCGAGGCGTTGCCGGCCGTGATAGTCCCCTTCGCGTGGAAGGCCGGGCGGAGTTTGGCAAGCCCCTCTTCCGAAGTGTCGCGGCGCACGCCCTCGTCCTTCGTGAAGGTGACTTCGCGCGTCGTCTTCTTCCCCTTCTCGTTCAACTCCTCTAACGTGACTTGCAAAGGCACGATCTCGTCTTCGAACTTCCCCGCGTCCTGCGCGGCGGCGGCGCGTCGATGTGATTGCAGCGCGAAGGCGTTCTGCTCCTCGCGCGTGACCTCGTACTTGCGCGCGACGTTCTCGGTGGCGAGCCCCATGTTGAGGTAGAAGTCCGGGTAGTGCTCGACGAGGTACGGATTGGGCCGGATGATGTGGCCGCCCATCGGGATGAGCGACATCGTCTCAAGGCCGCCCGCGACGACCACCTCCGCGCCGCCCGAGCGGATGCGGTCGGACGCGATGGCGATGGACTGAAGGCCGGAGGAGCAGAAGCGGTTGATGGTCATCGCGGAGGTTTCGACGGGGAGGCCGGCGCGGATGGCGGCCGCGCGCGCGACGTTCATGCCCTGCTCGGCCTCCGGCATCGCGCAGCCCATCACCACGTCTTCGATCTCCGACTTCTCCAACCCTTCGGCGCGGCGCACGGCCTCCTCGATGACGGCCGCGCCCATCTCGTCCGGCCGCGTGTTCTTCAGAGTCCCCTTCGGGGCCTTGCCGACCGCCGTGCGTACGGCGGAGACGACGACTGCTTCTCTCATGAATAACCTCTTGTTAAATCAGATGCTCTAAGCGCCCTTCTCGATGGCGACTTCCACTTCCTCGGCGTGCAGGACTTCCTTCAAGACCTTCGGGTCAATCGAGACGAGGAAGCCGCGCTTGCCGCCGTTGATGTAAATGACGGGCAGCTCAAAGATCGTCCGCTCGGCGTAGACGTGCAGATGCGTGCGCGTGCCGAAGGGGCTCGTGCCGCCGACGAGGTAGCCGGTGTGCTTCTGCGCCTCCGCGAAGTCGCACGGGTGGACGGCCTTCACCCCCATGTGCCGCGCGAGCTGCTTGGTCGAGACCTCGCGGTCGCCGTGCATCAGGACGAGGAACGCCCTCTTCCCATCCGCCTCCATCACGAGGGTCTTGACGACCGCGTGCTCGTCCACGCCCAAAGCCTCCGCCGAATGGCTCGTCCCGCCCCGCTCCACGTAGTCGTAGAGGTGCGGCTCGAACTCGACCTTCTTCTCGCGCAGAAGCCTCACGGCCGGCGTCACGGGGTAATCCATGGTTCACTAATTCCTGAGCGGCTTGCCGGTCTTCAGCATGTGCGCGATGCGCTCCTGCGTCGGGCGCATGCCGCACAGGCTGAGGAACGCCTCGCGCTCGAGGTCTAAGAGGTACTGCTCGGAGACGCGCGTCTCGTGGTTGAGGTCGCCGCCGGTCAGAATCCGCGCCAGCTTCTCGCCGATGACCGCGTCGTGTTCGGAGATGAAGCCGCCGCGCTTCAACTGGTGGATGCCGAGCTTGATGGTCGAGAGCGCCGCGTTGCCGAGCGCGAGCACGTCGGTGCGCTGCCGCGGCTGCGCGTAGCCGACCGACGCCAGCGCCAGAACCTCCTGCTTCGCGTCGGCGACGAGGCGGTCGGCGTTCATCGAGTAGGAGTCCTCTTCGCGCAGGAAGCCGAGCGCCTTCGCCTCGGCCGCGGAGGTCGCCACCTTCGCCATCGCGACGGTCTCGAACGCGCGCTTGACGAAGGGGAACGGGTCGGCCTCCGTCACGCCCGGCGGGATGGAGTCGAGCGCGCGCACCAGCATCTCCTTCGTCCCGCCGCCCGCGGGGATGAGTCCCACCCCGACCTCGACCAACCCGATGTACGTCTCGGCCGCGGCGCGCGCGCGGTCGGCGTGCAGGGTCATCTCGCACCCGCCGCCGAAGGTCATCTGGAAGGGCGCGACGACCACCGGCTTCGGCGAGTAGCGCAGGGACATCGTCGCCTGCTGGAAGGCGCGGATGGCTAAATCAAGCTCGTCCCAGTCCTCCTCCTGCGCGCCGAGCAGGACGAGCATCAGGTTCGCGCCGACCGAGAAATTCTGGCCCTGATTCCCGACGACGAGGCCGACGAAGTTCTTCTCGACTTCCGCCAGCGCCGTCTTCAACATCTGCAACGTGTCGCCGCCGATGGAGTTCATCTTCGAGTGGAACTCCAGGCACGCCACGCCGTCGCCCAAGTCCAGCAGCGACGCGCCCGCGTTCTTCCTGATGACGCCCGTGCGGTCTTTCAGAGACTTCAACACGATGACGCCCGGCTGGTCTGCCACGGGCCTGTACTCGCCCGACTCGAAGTCGAAGTAGGAGTCTCGGCCCGCCTCGCTCTTGTAGAAGGAGGTCGCGCCCGCGTCGAGCATCCTCTGCACGTTCGACGGAATCGCCGTCCCTTCCTCTTTCCACCTGGCGACGACCTTCTCGACGCCGACCGCGTCCCAGGCTTCGAAGACGCCCAGCTCCCAGCCGAAGCCCCACTTCATCGCGCGGTCAACTTCGACGACCGTGTCGGCGATCTCCGGGATGCGGTTCGCGGCGTAGGCGAAGACGCGCGAGGAGGTCTTCCAAAGGAACTCGCCCACGCGGTCTTTGCCCCAGAAGAGGGACTTGACGCGCGCCCTCGTGTCCTCGACGTTCTTCGCCGCTTCGAGCGAGGGGAACTTGGCCTTCTGCGGCGGGCGGTATTCGAGCGACGCCACGTCGAGCGTCCAAATCTCCCTCTGCTCGCCGCCCCCGCGCTTCTGGTAGAAGCCGCCCTTCGTCTTGTCGCCGAGGATGCCCTGATTGACCATCCGCTCGACGAACTCCGGAAGCTTGTAGACCTCGCGCTCCTCGTCTTCGGGGACGGCCTCGTAGAGGTTGCGCGCGACGTGCGCGAGCACGTCCAGGCCGACGAGGTCGAACGTGCGGAAGGTGGCCGACTTCGGCCGCCCCAACGCCGGGCCGGTGATTTTGTCCACCTCTTCAATCGTGAAGCCGCCCTCGGCCAGCACGCCCAGAGTCACCAGCGCGCCGTAGGTGCCGACGCGGTTGGCGATGAAGTTCGGCCTGTCCTTCGCCACCACCACGCCCTTGCCTAAGCGTTGGTCGAGGAAGCCGTAGACGGAGCAGGAGACTTCGGGCTTCGTCCACTCGGTGCGGATCAGCTCGACCAGGTGCAGGTAACGCGGCGGGTTGAAGAAGTGCGTGCCGAGGAAGTGCGCGCGGAAGTCTTCCGAGAAGCCTTCGGCGAGCTGGCGGATGGGGATGCCGCTCGTGTTCGAGGCGACGACCGAGCCGGGCTTGCGGAACTTCTCGACCCGCTCGAAGAGCTTGCGCTTGATGTCGAGCCGCTCGACGACGGCCTCGAAGACGATGTCGCAGTCCTTGAGGCGCGGCAGGTCGTCCTCGAAGTTGCCCGGGGTGACGAGCGCCGCCGCGCCCGGGGTGAAGAAGGCGGCGGGCCTGGCCTTCTGCGCCGCCTCGAGCCCCGCGCGCGCGACGCGGTCGCGCACCTCTTTCGACTCCAGCGTCAGCCCGCGCGCGTGCTCCTCCGCGGTCGGCTCCTTCGGCACGATGTCCAGGAGCAGCGTGGGGATGCCGGCGTTGGCGAGGTGCGCGGCGATCTGCGCGCCCATCGTGCCCGCGCCCAGAACGGCGGCCTTTTCGATCCGAAGCATAAAGGGGTTTTCGACTCCGAGACTTTCCGAGAATTCCCTACCGGGTCGGCCCCATCATACTGAATGAGCATTCATTCAGGCAAGTTCGCCGGCGCCCCCGCCGCGGGAAATGTTCCGCCGTTCATGTGTCAGTTCCAGCATAAAGTGTGAATTGACACATCATTAAGTGAGAAAAATTCTTACATAAAGTGTGAACGCCAATCTATGGCAGTAATCGGGCTGGCTAGAATCTACTGATGGTGATTCGACTACTACATAGAGTTATCTGATAGGCGGTTACTCTTTCCGCCTAGTGGCTATTTTGGTGAGAGTACGTTGAAACTGAACGGGCATGCTGTTATGAGACCAGCCTGCCCCTTCGTGAAGAGTTGGACTTCATTACCCTGCTTTGACCCTAGTTGGGATTTTTAAAGTCCGTAGCCTAACATCTATAAAGGCTGGATTAACCTCGAAGGCGTTCGCCATCTTCTTTTTGGTCCACCCTGCGCGAACCGCAGACATGATGCATTGCGCTGGCATCAACAGCGCTCCAGCGAAGCGCCACGCCTGCCATTCAGGATTTCTGTATACCTTGATTTCATCCTGATCGTGCAGTGTCAGGTCCGAGTGCTTGTCATCATGCATGAACTTTAGAATGGCTTTGGTATGTCTGAACTCCTGAACATGCAGAACGCAGTGACCTATCTCGTGCGCCTGGGTCGAGCGTAAGAAGCGCCTCTGATGAACTACTTCGTTCGCAGCGTCGGCCAGCTCCCGGGAGATGTAACACTTCATCTCCTCAATATCCGTGTAGCCGTATAGACCTTCACCTAAATACGGGTAATCCGGCTCTACTTCCGTCCTCTCTTTCAACTCGCAGTCAAAGAACCTTTCCACGTCAAACGCAGTAACCATAGCCGCGGCTTGAGGCTGAAAGTCCCGGACGATCTCCAGCGCAATTGCCTCGATCTGCTCTCCGCTTCTGGCCTTGGCTAACGGTACGCGGTGTGTCATAGGTCATTCTTGCCGTGAGGCTTCCTCAATCAATTTTTCTAGTTGTTCGTCCGATAGGTTTTTTGCCCGGGCGAGGAGGTCGGACAGTCGGCTACTACGAAGAAGACCGGCGCAGGACGCGCTAGGGGTGATTCTTCGCCAGTCGTCCGGTTACCGTCACGTGCCATCAAGGACAAGACGAGGCTCTTTCTTTGCGTGCGCGCAAGCGGACGTTGCGAATTCGACGGCTGCAACACATACCTGTTCGAGCACCACCTTACCCACGCCGAAGAGAACTTTTCCCAGATGGCGCACATCGTCGCCTTCAAGCCCGACGGGCCGCGTGGGGGCGCGACTCCGCGCCCGAAAGACATCAACAACATCGACAACCTGATGCTTCTGTGCCCGTCCTGTCATCATTTGATTGACGAGCGGCCAGCGGAACACCCCCGCGAAGTCTTGGAAAAGTACAAGAAAAATCACGAGGAGCGCATCCGCAGGCTCACCGACATCAAGCCCGACAGCAAGACGACCGTGGTGCAGTTGAAGTCCCGCGTGGGTAAACAGGTGGTCGCCATCCCGGCGCCCGAAGTTTACAAGGCCATATCCCCCCGCTACGCCGAAGACCCCCAGGGCGTCGTCATCGACCTGACCAACATAGACGGTCAGGACGGGGCTTTCTACACGGCGGCGATGCGCACCATCGAGCGCAGGGTCGAGATTCTCTACGAGCCCGGGATGGAGGTGGACAAGACACGTCACATCTCCCTCTTCGCCCTAGCCCCTATCCCGCTGCTCATCTTTCTCGGCAGTAAGCTGAGCAACAAGGTGGCGGTCGAGCCGTATCAGCGCCACCGCGACACGGAGGACTGGGTCTGGAACGCGGACGGCGAGCCCGCCGAGTATAAGTTTCACAGACTGCGGGAAGGCACGGACAATACCAGCGTGGCTCTCCTGATATCGCTGAGCGGCTCGACTCACCTTTCTGATCTGCCGGCAGAGATAGACGAAAGATTCTTCATATACGAGATCACCCTCGCAGCCGGCACTCCGCGCCCGGGTTATTTACGGATGCGCGAGGACTTGGCCCGTTTCAAAGATGTGTATGAGGAAGCACGCAGTTCCATCCGACGGGATCATGCGGGACTCACGGCCCTGCATCTCTTCCCTGCGGTTCCGGCACCCATCGCGGTGTTATGCGGCCGCGAGCTACTACCTAAAGTCGATCCCGCTCTTATCGTCTACGACCGCGATAAGAACAGCGGGGGCTTTCAACAGATTTTGAGGGTGAACGAGTGATGAGTGACAAAAAGTACCTTGAGGACATTCTGGACTTGCAAACGCTTGACCCCGACGGCCAAGAGATGAAGGACCTGCGGGCACGCCGCGGCGAGGTTGAGAAGCTCCTTCGCAGGAAATTCGATGGATGCTCTCTCACCATCAGGTATGGCGGCTCTAAGGCGAAGGGGACGATGATCAAAGAGGCGTATGACCTCGATATGACTTGCTACTTTGACCGTGACGAGACCGGGGCCGGAGACACGCTCCAAGAGATTTACGAGAACGTCGAGGGTGCGCTCGCCGACGATTATCTGGTGACGCGGAAGCCTTCGGCGTTGCGTCTGAAGAGCAAAGACCTGAATCAGTGGGCGGCCGACTTCCACATCGACGTGGTGCCGGGGCGCTTCATCGACGAGAAGAACGAGGACGTGTTCCTCTACCGGTCGTCGGGCGAGAAGGGGCGTCAGAAGACGAACCTCGACGTTCACATCGAGCACGTCAAAAACAGCGGTGTGACCGACGCCATCCGTCTGCTGAAGCTCTGGCGCGCGCGTAACTTCCTCTCCGTCCGGCATTTCGTGCTCGAACTACTGACCATTGAGTTGCTGAAGGGCAAGAAGTCGCTTGACCTGCCCGAGCAGTTGAAGCACGTCTGGACGGAGCTGCGCGACAACGTCGAGGACATCAAAATCGAAGACCCGGCGAACCCGACTGGTAATGACCTTTCCGAGCTGTTCAACGCGACCGTCCGGCAGGAACTCTCGTCGAACGCGAGGAGGACACTGGAGCTGATTGAGAGGTCAGGCTGGGAGGCGGTTTTCGGAAAGGTGCCTGAGAAGTCTTCTAGGGTGAGTGCCGCGGCGGGATACACCGGGCGCTCGACTGGGTCATTCGGTGAGGAATAAAGGGTGGCCGACGACGCCCCCCGGCTCGAAGCGAGCGTAGAGGGAATGCGGGACTACTACCCCGCATTCTCCTTCTCGTTCGTAGAGACGGCCGCGGGTAGGCTAGGCGGCTGGACAGGAAGAGTCCAGCCCATCAGAACGACGGACAGGCTGGAAGACCTACTCGACGACATTCATCACGAGCGGCCCTATTACATTCTGCCCGGCGGGGAGGTGCTACATCACCCTGTTTGTTCGGCCGTCCACGAGCACCACGGCTGGGCGGAAAAGTTGAGCAACCCACACGCCGTCTACGACCTGGAAGTCAGGTATGGCGGGGGGAAACGTCACCCGAAGGCTTACGTGCGTGATCACTTACTCCCGGAGGAAAAGAGGAGGCATACGTTCGGCGACGGCTCTATCTGCCCGTATGCGCCCTGGCATCAAGTTTGGAGGTGGGAGGAGCACACTGTTGTCGATTACATGGCGCACGCCCTCGGCTGGCTGATTAAGTGGACGGTCTGGGATCAGGCGGGAGTCTGGATCGGCCCGGAGGTAGACCATGATCCCAGATCTCTGCTACGCAGCATCGGTCCTAACAAGCCGTGCTGGTGTGGGTCGAACGAAAAGTACAAAAAGTGCCATAGGCCGTCGGATGAAAATAGCGCGAGAGGCCGTGCCTGAGGGTGTATACGGTTATGGTAACTCGTCAACTTTGAGGCCGCGCAGCAGCCCCTTGAATGTGGCCTCGAACAAGTCATGCTCTTTCCAGCCAGAGAAATCCGGAATGAAATACTCTTGTATTTCTACTCCCAAATCCGAGCCTACTCATTATGTCGCCATCTCAAAATTAAAATTACCTGAGTAGATCATCTATGGGGAATGTAGGATAAGACTCCTTAACACTCATCAAGAGATAATTAGGAAGTTCTCCGATTCAACAATCCTCGAAATTCATTTCACCTCTTTACACTTATACCCCAACTTATTAGCCCTACCCTTTTTGAACCGCACGTCTTGAGATCGAATAGTCGAATGTAATAGAAGTGTTGCATTTTCTTTATTTGGAAGAATCCATAATTCAATATTCAACTCTTCGCGGTATCCACCATTCAAAATAATGATGCGATTATTACTTATCTTACTTTTTATCAAGTAATTTTTGATGCCAAGCAGACGAGATACAATCTCATTACGTTTAGTATCATTACGCCCCCCGTAACCAATAATAATAGCTGCCGTATCAGGTTTTCCTTTTAACGCTTCTATATAATTATCTAAACGTACTACCTCTTCTTTACACCGAACATGGCCGAATCTATCAAATAATAGAGGGCTGTCATACACAAAGGCAGAGTTTGTTTGCAGAATAATGCAGACGCTGATTATGAGCAGGTGGATGGATTGCATTGACGTTAATTCACTTTCTCGGTGCTGGGCAAGCTGCCCAAACTAGCGGATGCCAATAAATGCTAGCGGCTTGGATTGTAGGGAACTGCCGTTTAGAGTCTTTCCCCTTCTTTATCAAGACTGCATTAACAGCATTCGCCATTACCAAGTCGTTAAAGACCAGGCCCCCGGAATGAGTGGGAGACACATGATGTAATGTCTCGGCAAGGAAATCTTCTGTAGTTTGACTGATCAGAAAACCGGTTCTATCTGCACTAATAAACTTTTCTGTCTTAAAAGCATTGTGGACTTTGGCTATCGGTTTATTATCTTTACTGTTGTAGGCTTCTCCACCATACGGTGATGTATTTTCCCAGTAAAACTGAACTTGATCAAAGGTGTCTAGAATATCTGTGGGAGACACACCGGTGGCAGCTTTTGCCTCATCGAATATCTTCTGAAGGAATGTTTGGCAATCAGGATTTTTCAGCGTCTGTTTAATTCTATCGCGGAAATTTTTAAGGTCTTCGGGTGACACTGGAGTTTTCTGCGGCTGCGATGTCTGTTGAAGTGTAGCACCGCCTCCCATGTAGCCCGAGAAGCTGAAGGTCTCGCCCAGCCCCGCCGTCACCCTGTAGAGCGGGATGATCCCGCTGTTGATGCGGACGACATCCTCGTCGCCTACCGGTGTGCCCCCGCCGCCCGGGGTGTCCGTCACCTTGATGCTGCCGTAGTAGGAGATGGAGGCGACGGTCTCGACCCGCCCCTCGTAGTTGGCGACCCCGCCGGCCCGCTCCGCGATGTCCTTCATCAGCGGGCCGCAGTCCTCCGGGACGCCGTTGCGCGAGCAGCCCTTGCCCCGCAGGTTCGTCGGGTTGCCCAACGACGGGTAGTTCGGGCTCGCCTCGTCCGGCGGGGTGTAGAGCGGCGCGTTCGCGTAGTGGTCTTCCAGCCCCACGCCCGCCCCGACGGGGTCGAGTTCCGCGTCGAGCTTCGCCCAGCCCGTGCCCGAAGCCCCGCCCATCCGCACGCTCGCCCCGCTGGCGTCGCGGTGCTCCACCGCCACGTAGGCCGACACGTCCCCGTCCGTCGCCAGCTTCTGCACCGCCAGCATCCCGCCCGCCGGGTCGTAGACGAACCCGCGCAGCTTCTGCCCGCCCGCGCCGACCTCGGCCACGACCCGCCCGCCCAGCGCCGTCGAGCGCAGGTAGTAAGTCGCCTCCGGTGGGAGGTAAGGCTGCGGGCGCGTGCCGGCCCTGAGCATCTGCCCGTCGCCGTCGTAGGCGTGTGTCGTGTCGGCCTGGTCGGGCCAGACCGGGTCGATGATGTCGCCCATCCTCTCCGCAGCGTCGCACCTGTACGTCCACTTCGTGTCGTTCGTGGAGTTGCCCTCGGCGTCATATGCCCAGGCGCTGTTACGGCCGTTGCTGTACTGCCTGGTATCGTCGTAAGAGGCGCTCCAGTGGCGGCTCGAACGGCTGGTGTTATTGTCGAAGGCGTCATAGCCATACGTCTGGTTGTACGGCCCGTCCTCGGCGGTGTCCCCGCGCGCCTCAGAGCCCGTCAGCGCCTGCGTCAACCTCCCCGCGTGGTCATAGAGGTTCAGCCGGTCGTACCGCCCGTCCGACAGGTCGTCGGCATATCGCAGGCGCCCGTCGGCGTAGTAGTCGTAAGTCTTGTTCAGCAGCCCCGGCACCTGGAAGGAAGCCGGCCGCAGTCGCGCGTCGTAGCCGACCGTGAGGCTGCGCCCGTCGGCGTAAGCCGCCGCCTTGACTCCGCCCCACGCTCGGTACTGGATGCCGTATGCCAGTTGCGGCGACGGCAGCCCGAGGCCGCCCCCGGTAATTTCTTTCAACTGCCCGGAGGAGGAGTAGGCGTAAGCGACGCTCGTGCCGAAGGAGTTGTCGGTGACGCCCGTCAACTCGTCCGCCAGGTTATACGAGTAGGTGAGCGAGTAGGTGCCGACGGGGAGCTGCCTCGTCTCCGAGGCGAGCCGCGAAAGCCCGTCGTAGGAGTAGGTGGCCTGCCCCAGCCCGTCCGTCATCCCCGTCCGGTTGCCGGCCGCGTCGTAGGAGAAGGTGACGCCGGCCGCCGGTGCGACGTTCTGCCCCGGCAGCACCTCAGAGAGGTTATAACTGATCGAGGTGACGAGGTGCCGGCCGTTGCCGTAGCCGTATACCGCCTTCACCCCTCGCGCGTCCTTAACGAAATCAAGAGTGTCGTCGGCGTTGTAGGCGTAGACGGTGTTCCTGCCGGCGTCCTGCTCGGGCACGTGCCTGCCCTGCAAGCGGCCGTAGCCGTCGTAGAGCACCGCCGTCTCCTGGTAGGCGCCGCTCTGGTCTGTACCCTGATACTGCCGTAAGAAGGTAACCTGATTAAGGGCATTAAAAGTACTCGTGGTGGTCGAGTAGACGGAGCCGTCCCAGTTCAGAACTTCTGTCTTCCACCGGCGTCCGAGGGCGTCGCTGTAGACCTTCTGCTGCCTCCCCGCCTCGTCCGTCAGCGTCACCACCTCGCCCCCGGCGCAGCCGCAGCCCTCGTAGCTCGCGCTTCTCTGTGTCCCGTCCGTGTTCGTAGTGATCCGCGGCCTTCCCTTCCAGTCGTACGTCTGCTTCGTGTAGAGCCACCCGGCCGCGTCGTCGCCGGTGGGGTTCCACGCGCCGTCGATCTCGGTCGGGTTGGACTGCTTCACCGCGCGCCCCATCCGGTCGTACTGAATGCCCTGCGCCCTGTAGCCGCCGACGCTGCCGGGGTGGTTCGAGGAGACGCCGATCACGCGCCCCATCCCGTCGAAAGACCAGGCCGAGTAGCCCTCGTCGGCGGCCGTGTTGACGCTGGAGAACTGCTGCACGTAGTCCGGCCCGTAGGCGTAGCGCGTGTAGGCCCCGTTGTTGACGGTCGTCACCCGCTCGACGCGCGCGGCCTCGTCGTAGGCGAAGGTTTGGACGCGCCCGCTCGGCTGACCGGCGGGCGGCGGCCCCTCGGAGCGCGTCCGCGCCCCGAAGTCGAAGTCGTACTGAATGAATGAAGAGAAGCCGTCGCCGTCGGTCAACGTCGTCGGGTAGGCGAAGGTGCCGCGCGAGTTGTCGCCGTCGGAGAAAGAGTCCGCGTAGCCGACAGTGTTCCCGTGGCCGAGCGGGTCGGCCGTGCTCACCACCGACCCGGCGGCGTCGTAGCCCGTCCGGGAGGTGTGGACTACGGCGTCGTTGCCGATCTGGTTCGAGTCCCAGCGGGAGACGGCCGTCAGGTTCCCGCGTGTGAGGAACGTGCTGGTGAACGACTGGTTGTGGCCGACGGCGTTCGTGGCCTGCGTGCCGACGCTCCCCTCCCCGTCGTAGGCGTAGGTCGTCTTCGCCAGCCACCGCTCGGCGACGGGGTCGTAGACGTGCGCGGCCGCGACCAGCCCGACGATGCGGCGTTCGAGGTAGGCTTGCGCTAGGTTGTAGTCGGTGTAGCTCTGGCGGAGCGGGGTCGCGCCGTCGGCGTCGTACTCCGTCACCAGGTAGGGGAGCCCCCCCACTGCGCGTACGGGCCGTAGTCGATGGTCGTGCGGCGGTGGTTGCTCGGCGCGTCCTCGGGGAAGTCGTAGACGTTCGTCTCTATCACCCGCGGGTTGGTCTGGTAGCCGGCCGCCGTGTCGTCCTGCGCCCACTGGGTGATGGCCAGCCGCTGCCGCCGGCCCTCGGCCGTGACTTCGCTCTGAACAATCAACCCTTTCTGCCAGCCCGCCCCGTAAGTATCCTTGTAGGCCGTCTCGTCAGGCGCGGTCATCGAGTGCGAGCCGTCGCCGTTGTCACTGAACCCGGTCACCACCTCCGCCGGGACGCCGTTCAAGCCCGTCCAGTTCTCGGCCCGGACGCGCGACTCGTAGACGCGCGGGCAGTCGTCGGCCAGAGTCGCGTAAGCGTAGGTCGTGCGCGAGCGCTCGCCGTAGGCGGAG
>JAFAVK010000024.1 GCA_019242475.1 Acidobacteriota bacterium
GGGACGAGGAGGCCGAGGACGATGCCGGGGAAGAGCCAGCGCGGGCCGAGCATGAGGGAACTCGGCAGCGCGGCGTAGACGCCGACGATGGAGAGGACGGCGATCAGGGCCGGCCAGCGCGGCTCCGGGTCCCAAGAGTGCTGCCAGTGCTGCGTGCCGTTACTCATCAACCGCCCCTCCTTCTCGACCGACTCTGACGAACATGTTGCCACTTCTTACCGCTTTCCACGAAGCTTGTCCACAGCGGTCTGCGGTCGCGTGCGACGGCGAGCGCGGTCAGTGTCGCCCTCGGGAGCTGGTCTCGGGGGCAGAATTTCCATCTCGGGGCGCAACTTTCCTCCTTTGGGAAGGAAAATTCCTTCTTCAAGAAGCAATTTTCCTTCTTCAAGAAGGAATTTTCCTTCCCCGAGAAGGAATTTTCCTTCCCCGAGAAGGAACGTTCCTTCCCGGAGAAGGAAAATTTCCTCCTCAGAAGAGGAACGTTCCTCTTCTGAGGAGGAACGTTGAGCCTCCGAGAAGGAAAATTCCTTCTTTGAGAAGGAACGTTCCTTCTCAAAGAAGGAATTTTCCTTCTCGGGGAAGGAATGTCGGGCCTCGGGAGCCCGTCTTTCTGCCAAAAGGGTGAATTGAGAACTGAACTGTGGGCCGGGCTCAGTCGTCGAGGTATTCGGGCCAGTCTTCGACGCCCGTCTTTTTGCACGCCGCGGCGGCCTCGTTGACCTTGAGGTCGGCGATGCGTTTGAGCATCTCGATGCTCCAGTGGTCGGAGCGGTCGCGGAGCGCCGCCAGTTGCAGCAGGAGCGCCGCCAGGACGGGATCGTCGTCGCGCGCCGCCTCGTCCGACCAGGCCGTCAGAACCTCTTTGTCTACCACCCGCACCTCCTCTGCCGCGCGACGGTTTAAGCCCTGCCTTGCTTCACACAGACAGGCTTAATGCGGGGCCGCTTCCACTCGGGGCACGCCTGGCACTTGAACAGACTCGCGTCTTCCGTGTATTCATACGGCGTGAAACTCGACGCCGAGAAGCTGCTCGTCGCCGGCTTCGCCGCGGCGCTCCTGCTGCTCCTCGCCCTTGGCTTCATCACCTACCGGGTGACGGGCGGGCTCGTCGAAGACAGCGGCTGGGTGGCGCACACGTATCAAGTCATCGGTCTGCTCGAAGACGCAGAGACCGCGGCCACCAACACCGAGACCGCGCAGCGCGGCTACGTCATCGCCGGCGACGAGCGCTTCCTCGCGCCCTACCGCGACGCCCTGCCGCGCCTTGAGCGAGACCTCTCGGAGGTCGAGCGGCTCACCACCGACAACCCGTCACAGCAGCGGCGCGCCGCCGAGCTGCGCGCGCGCGTCGCCGACAAACTCGCGCTGGTCGGCGAAGTCATCGCGCTGCGCAGAGACGGGCGGACGGAGGAGGCCGCGCGGGTAGTCAGGTCGGGCCGGGGCGAGGAGGCGATGAACGCCGTCCGGCAGATGATCGCGGAGATGATCGGCGAGGAGACGAGGCTGCTGGCGCTGCGCACAGAGGCTTCGAAGTCCTCCGCGGTCAGGGTGGGCCTCACCTTCTTCCTCCTGACCGCCTTCGTCTTCGCGCTGCTCGTCCTCTCCTACCTCCTCTTCCGGCGCGACGTGGCGCGGCGCAAGGCGCGCGCTCGCGCGCTGCGCGACCTCTCGCTCACGGACGAGCTGACCGGCCTCTACAACCGCCGCGGCTTCCTCACGCTCTCCGAACAGCAGGTGAGGCTCTCCCGGCGCCGCGGCGAACAACTGCTGCTCCTCTTCGCGGACATGGACGGCCTGAAGCGCATCAACGACGAGCACGGGCACGACGCGGGCTCGCGCGCCATCGCCGCCGCGGGCGAGGTGCTGCGCCGCACCTTCCGCGACTCGGACGTGCTCGCGCGCCTCGGCGGCGACGAGTTCGTCGCCCTCGTCACGGACACGGCCGGGAAAGGCCCCGAGTTCTTTACGGAAAGGTTGCGCGAGGGGCTGCGGCGACACAACGAGCAGGCGGCGGCGCCTTACGCCGTCTCTTTGAGCGTCGGCGCCGCGCGGCTCGACGGCACGCTCAACGTCGAAGAGGCGGTCGCGCGCGCCGACGAGCTGATGTACCAGAACAAGCGGCGCAAGGGCGCGGGGCGACAGTATGCCGAAAAACTACTTTGACGATTTCGGGCGATGCTCTTAGAATCACGCGTCCCTTCGCGCGACTCCCCGGCGCTGCCGGGGAAAGTCGTCCGCGGCCGGCCCTTAATCCGTCTACCCCAGGACGACTGCCGATGAAGCTCCCCCTCCTGATCCTCCTCTTCGCCGTACTCCTACTCACGTCCGCCGCACCGACTGCACTTGCCAAAGAGTCGCGCGCGCGCGGCTGCACCGTCGGCGGCAACGCGGCGCCTCTGAGCCAATGGCGCTGGGCGCCGCGCGCGCGCGTGACCGTCTACGCGCTGCGCGGGCAGTTCAGCCCGAAGGAGTCGGAGCGGCTCGCCGCCTCCGTCAGGAAGTGGGACTTGGCGCTCCGGCAGAGCCTTTCGGGGATACGCCTCAAGCCGGGCGGCGAGACGGACGCGCGGGTGCCGCGCGCGGGCGAGATCATCGTCATCCGCGACCGCGTGAAGGTGGACGGCCACCAGGTCGGCGAGTTCCGCAGCGTGCTGCGCGACTCGCGCGGCTACGTCACGGCCGCCGTCATCGCGCTCGACCGCTCCATCGACGACCCCCGCAACCTCTCCTCGCTCCTCTCACACGAGCTGGGCCACGGCTTCGGCCTCTGGGACTGCGAGACGTGCGCGAAGCAGGCGACCGTCATGAACGGGTTCAAATTCCCCGGCCGCAACGTGGCCGAGGCGCCCAGCCTCTGCGACGTTTTGCAGGTCGGGGCCGCCTACGAGGCGCCGCCGCCGGGGCTGCCCGCCGCACAGCCGCCCGCGGCCGCGGCCTCGGACACGTCCGGCGGCGGCGACGCGACGGTCGGAGAGGCCGAAGGGCCGGAGCCGCCCGGCGCGGCCGAGGCGGTCGCCGGCTACCTGCGCGCCGAGGCGGAGGCGCGCGAGGAGTTGAAGGGCTACACCTTCACCCGCGACGTGCTCATCCAGACCGTCGATGAGAAGGGCGAGGTCTCGGGCGAGTACCGGCGTCTCTCGCGCCTCGTCTTCGACGACCGCGGGGGTCGCGTCGAGCGCGTCATCTCCTTCCCCAAGCCGACGCTCAAGAACCTCAACATCACCCCGGAAGACCTCGCAGACCTCTCCGGCCTCCAGCCCTTCGGCCCCGACCTCGGCGAGGCGGGGCGCTATCAGATCAGCTACAAGGGCGAGGTCGAGGAGGGCGGCGAGCGCCTCCAGGTGCTCCGCTTCCGCCCGGCGGCGGCCGACGGCTGGCGCGCCTTCCGCGGCGAGGTCTTCGTCCGCGCCTCCGACCACCGCGTCGTGCGCGTGCGCGGCAAGTCGCTCCCCGAAGGCGAGCAGCGCTTCCCCGCCTTCGAGACGCGGCGCGAGCGCGTGGACGGCACGCACTTCTTCCCCACCTACACCTACGCCGACGACCTGCTCGTCTTCCCGCGCACGCGCGTCCGCATGCGCATGACCGTCCGCTACTCCGACTACCGACGCTTCCTCGGCAAGGTCACCGTCGTCGAAGAGGGCGAACCGGGGCGCGAGAACTGAGAAGCCCCCGAAACAGTTAACACTCGAAGACGATTCACCGCAGAGGCACGGAGGCACAGCTTGAATCGTTATCGTCTTCAAGCTGTGCCTCCGTGCCTCTGCGGTGAACTCTCAGTTACACCCGACCGCAGACCGCTATAAAGTTTCTACGCGTCCTTCTTGATGATGCTCCTCAGCCGCCGCTCGCGCGGCGTCCGCTTCGGCAGGAGCTTCTGGTGCCGGGACTGCAACATGGAGGTGAACGTCTGGTGCTTGAGGCCGAGCAGGCGCGCGGCCCGCACGACGCTCCCGCCCGCCTCCTCCAGCGCCTGCTCGATCAGCCTGGCCTCCAGCTCGTGCACCGCGCCGTAGAAGCTGAAGTTCTTGTCGTGGAGCCGGGCGCCCGCCATCCGACTCATGACCAGACGCGAACACACGCGCAACCTCCCCACGTCCTCCGCGTCCTGCGTCCCCGCGAGCAGCCCGTCGGCCCGCAGGTAGGCGTCGTAGACCTCCTCCGGCGAGAGCGCGCGCCGCTCCCCGTGCTCCTCGATGAGCGTGAGCAGGGCGCGCCCGGCGCCGCTCTGTGCCCCCAGCCTCTCGGCCATGTCCGCCGCGCGGCGGAGCACGGCGGCCGACTCGTCGAAGGCCCCGCGCCGCGCCCACACCACGCCCTGGAGCGTTAAAGCGTCCGCCAGCAGGGCCGACTCGCCGCCCCGCTCGAAAGCCTGGACGGCGCCCGCCAGCACGCGCGCGGCCTCCGTGTACTTCCGCTCGGCCGACAGCACACGCGCACGCGTCTCGTCCACCTGCGCGAGGTCGCCCGGGTCTTTCAGCCTGGTGAAGATGAGCCCGGCGCGGTCGAGCTGCCCGTGTGCCTCCTCGTACCGCCCGAGCTTACAGAACAGCATGGCGAGGTTGTTCATGTTCCTCGCGCAGTACCTCTCGTGCCCGGCCAATTCCTGGTGGTAGATCGCGGCGGTGTATTCGATGACCGCGCCGTCGAAGAGTTCGGGCCTCCCCTCGGCCGTCGCCAGCATGTCCATAACCAACGCCTTCTGACCGTGCCACTTGCCCTTGACGGCGTCGCTGTTGGACTCGAAGACCGGCGCGGCCTCCTCCAGGATGGCGAGCGCTTCGTGATACCTGTTCTCGCTGATCTCGACGAGCGTGCGCCTGAGGTGGATTTTAGCCTTCGCCTCTACGTCCGCGTCCGCCAGCGGCTTCAGCGCCTCCCTCAAAACCACGCGGGCCTCGTCGTGCGCCCCGAGCCGCCAGTAGCACATGCCCAGTTCGTACTGGGCTTCCGACACCTTCTTAGAAATCCCCCGGGCGCGGAACATCTCCTCCGCCTCGGAGAGCATGTCTTTGGCCCGCTCCTGCACGCCCGAGACGTTTCGCTCGCTGCCGAGCCAGCCCGTGAGCGCCGCGCATTGGAGCAGGAGTTCGGCCCCCGCGGCGGCCGGCCACTTCTCCAACGCCGGCCGGAGCCCGACACCCGGCCATAACTCGCCTAAAGCATCACGCGCGCCCTCGTACTGCCCCCGGTAAATGAGGTCTGCCGCCACCCGGCAGCGCAGCAGGATGCGCCCGTCTTCGGATAGCGAAGGGTCATCTAGTTCGTCTAGTCTCTCATCTGCTAAAGTCATGTGAGGTCATACCTTCTTTGTGCATCACGATTTTTCGGCCGTACGCAGCAGGGCCGCCGGAGCCCGAGCAGTACCGGCGGCGAATCCTGGATAACCCTCATACAAACGAAAGGTGTAAGGAGATGCTTAAAGCTGCCCGAACCTCTGTGTTGATACTGCTGTTGGCCTGCTCTGCCCGAGCGGGCTACATGCAAACCGGCGGCTCGCCCGCCACCCCGCCCCCGCCCGAGCCGGTGCCCGTCGAGCAGGAGCCCGCGGACGCGACCGGGAAGCCGGTTACTAACGTCTACATGTTGGGCGAGGCGGCGGACGGCCTGACGCAGGCCGCGCTGGACGTGCTCGCGGTACTACCGGCTCTGCTTTAAAGTCATACTTCTGTCCGACCGTGAACGTGCTGCCTAGTGGCGGCCAGGTGTTAGTGTGTCTCGCGGGTGGCGGAATGCGGAGGTGCCGCCCCACTGCCCGCGAGATTAACCCTGTCCGGCGGAGAATGCAACAATTTTTGCGAGAGGCCGGGACTTCGTCCGCGGCCCGTTCAGACGGGCGATTTGCCCTTCCGCAACTGGTACGACTGGTCGCGCACCACCACGGTCTCCGGCTCGAAGCGGACGAAGATGTAGTCCGCGTCGTCGAGTACCTTGACAAAGCGCTGATCCCAGCGCGCGCGCTCCCCCATGTAGCGGCCGAGCAGGCGCTCCATGCGCCCGGGGTCGTGCGGCGTGAGGCCGGCGCGCCCGCGGAAGCCTGCGTGCCGGACGAGGCCGGTCGCGGGGTCGAAATCGACGACGCCGACGGCACACCTCGGCTCGCGCTCGACCCTCCTTGGGAAGGTGTCGGTTCTGTAGTTGCCGATGACCCAGAGCGCGCCCTCCTCCCAGAGGAACCAGACCGGCGACTCGCGCGGCCCCTCGTCCGACGCCGTGGCGAGGTGTGCGAAGAGCGGGCGCGAGAGGAGGTCGGCGAGGAGGAGGCGCGCGCCCTCCTCCCCGAGGTCGAAATGGCTCCCCGTCTCGCGGACGATCTTCATAACCCCTTAGATGGGCTCCATCAGCTCGATTCTGTTGCCGAAGGGGTCGCTGACGTAGACCCGGTCGTAACCCTCCAGGGGCTCGTCCGAGACCACCTCGTAGCCGGCGGCCCGGCACTTCTCGACCAACTCGCCCAGACCCTCGACGAGCAGCGCCGGGTGGGCCTTCTTCGCCGGGCGGAACTCCTTCTCGACGCCCAGATGGACTTTAAGGGCGCCCTCCTCGAACCAGACGCCGCCGCGCACGGCCAGGTGGGGCGGCTTCGGCGTCTCCCTGATTCCCAGGACGCCTTTGTAGAAGGAGCGCGCCCTCTCCTCCTCACCCGCCGGCATCGCCAACTGTACGTGGTCAACCGCCAAGACCTTCATTCGCTCCCCTTTCACGTGATCAGCAGGCTGGCGCCCTGCGGCGCCGGCGCTCCCAAGCCTTCGGGAGCACGAGCGCCAGTTGGCCGCCGACGTAGAGCGCGGCCACGGCCGCGAGCCCGAGTTTGTTGCCGGCCCACAGCCGCTCTAAGAGGGCGGGCGCCCCGTCCCCGGCGGCCGTCAGGCGCTCGGCCACCCAGTAGTCGTAGAAGGTCACCGCGCCGAGGCACGCGCTCGCGGCGAAGTCCGACCGCGCGCCCGCGAGCAGGCAGCCGACCGCCGGCCAGAAGAAGAAGCCGAGGCCGAGCGGGTAGACGCCGAGCGCGCCGAGGAACTCCCAACGCATCGGCTCCGGCGCGACGGGCCAGCACAGCAGCGTGAGCGCCGCGGAGAAGACGAACCCGACCTTGAAGAACTCGATTTGCTCCTCGCTCAAAGCACCGCCCGCCTTTCATTCCCCTTGATGTTGACCGCCCTTGAGCCCGGCCCTCACGACCCGGCCCCTTCAATTCTGCCACCGACGCGTACTCCGCCGCCATCTTCGGGAGCAGTCCCTCGTCCTCAGAGACTTTATACTCTACGCGCGGCGGACGGCGTGCGCCAACTCTTTCGGCCGCGGTATGATTCCGAAGCGAGACGCCGCACATTTCAAATGAGACGTGAGCCGCCTTCCAACCTGCCGAGGGTCATCAACAGCACCGCCCCCGTCCGCGTCTGCGACAACGGCGGGTGGACTGACACATGGTTCGCACAACACGGCAAGGTCTTTAACATCGCCGTGCGCCCGCACGTCGAAGTCCAGGTGGAAGTCTCCCGACGCAGCGACGCCGGCCCGCAAGTCCTCGTCAACACAGAGAACATCGAGACCCCGCGCGCAGGCGAGCCGCGCGGCGACTCCCTGCCTCATGCCGCCGTCGAACGCGTGGGCGTGCCGGACGGGCTTGCCATCCGGGTCAACGTCTTCTCCGAAGCGCCCGTCGGCGCTTCGACGGGGACATCCGCCTCCGTCACGGTCGCCCTCCTCGGCGCCCTCGACCGCCTCACGCCCGGCCGCACGTCGCCCCACGAGATCGCCTACCTCGCACACTCCGTCGAGACAGAACTCCTCGGGCGGCAGTCGGGAGTTCAAGACCAGCTCTGCGCGGCCTACGGCGGCGTCAACTTCATCGAGATCGAACGCTACCCCGACGCGCGCGTGTCGCGGGTGGAGACCTCGCACGAGGTGCTGTGGGAGCTTGAGCGGCGGCTGTCGCTCGTCTATCTGGGTAAGGCTCACTGCTCAACGGACGTGCACGAGAAGGTCATCGAGTTTCTGGCGGACTCAGGCCCCGACTGCAAACAACTCGCCGACCTCCGCCGCACGGCCGAGGCGTCCCGGGATGCTCTTTTGTCCGGTGACTTCACAGCACTCGGACGCGCGATGTCTGAGAACACCGAGGCGCAGGGGCGCCTGCACCCGGAGATCATCGGCCGTGACGCCGCGCGCGTCATCGAGATCGCACGCAGGCACGGGGCGCTCGGCTGGAAGTTGAACGGGGCGGGAGGTGACGGCGGGTCTTTGACGATACTCGGCGCGACTTCATCTCGACAAGCGCGCGCCATGCTCGCCGAGATCGAGTCGGCCGACCCGCTCTTCAGGCGCGTCCGGGTAAGCCTCAGCCCCGACGGCCTGCGTGTGTGGGAGCGAACGCTTGATGCCGACCTTACACGCGCTTCTTGATGATGCTCTTCAGACGCTTCTCCGGCGGGCTCCGCTTCTCCAACAGTTTCCGGTGTCTGAGGTTCAGCATCGAGAGGAACGTCTGGTGCCGGATGCCGAGCAGCTTGGCGGCCCGCGTGACGCTCCCGCCCGCCTCGTCCAGCGCACGCCCGATGAGCCTGGCCTCCAGCTCGTGCACGGCGTTGAAGATGGTGAAGTTCTTGTCGCCGAACTCCACGCCCGCGAGCCGGCCCATCACGACCCGCGCGCACTCCCTCAGCCGCTCGAACGCCTCCGGGTGCTGCGCCTCCCTGAGCAGCCTGTCGGCGCGCAGGTAGAGCTCGTACACCTCTTCGGGCGGGAGTGCGCGCCGCTCCCCGTGCGCTTCAATCAGCGTCAGCGCCGCGAGCCCGGCGCCGCACGACGCCCCCGCCTCCTCGGCCACCTGCACGGCCCGGCGCAGGACGCCGACGGAGGCATCAATCCTCCCCAGCCTCGCCCACACCAGCCCCTGGGTCGTCAGCGCCTCGGAGAGCAGCGCGGCCGCCCCGCCCCCCTCCAACGCCTGCACGGCACGCGCGATCACCCTGTCCGCCTCAACATAGTTCCTCTCCTCGATAAGCACGCGGGCGCGCGTCTCGTCCACCTGCGCGAGCAGCCCCGCGTCCTTCAGCCTCCAGAGGATCGCGCCCGCGCGGTCGAGGTGTTCGTGCGCCTCGCCGTAGCGCCCCATCTTGCGGAGCAGGTTGGCGAGGTTGTTCTCGTTCGTCGCCCAGTAGCGCTCGTGCCCCGCCTTCTCCTGGTGGTAGATGGCTTCGGTGTACTCGATGACGGCCCTGTCCAGGTAATCGGGCCGCCCTTCCGTCGTCCCCAACTGCTTGAGCACGAGTGCCAGCAGGTTGTGGAAGTTGCCCCGGAGAGCGTGGCTCACTCTCTCGTCAAAGGTGAAGGCGTTGTCCTTCAGGACGGCGAGCGCGGCGTTATACCGCCCGTCGGAGAATTCGACGGTGGTGAGGCGCAGCACCGCTTTCGCCCGCCTCGCCACGTCAACGAGCCCGTCGAAGGCCGCCGTGAGAAGCACGCGCGCCTCGTCGTAAGCGTCATCCCGCCAGTAGCAAAGCGCCAGTTCGGTCTGCGCTATTGCCGCTTGACCTGCCTCCCCGAGCGACTCAAAGATGGAGATGCTTTCGCTAATAAGGTCTTTGGCGGCCGCCTGCGCCCCGAGTGTATGTTTACTCGCTCCGAGCCACCCCGAAAGAGCACCCGCCATTAGTAACACCTCGGCGGCGACCCTCTCACAGAGCCCTTCTATGTTTGGGCGCTGACCCACGCCCTGCCATAGATCGCCCAAAGCTTCGCGCGCGGCCTCATATTGACCCTTGTCAACGAAGTCCGCGGCCAGACGGCATCGCCATAAGGCGTGCTCGTCCGACGTAAGTGAAGGGCTATCTAGTTCCTTCAGACGTTCATCTGCTAAATTCATGTGAGGCCAGCCTTTCCTGCGTGTCCGCCAGAAAAATGGCGGACGTGAAAAGACCGTCACCCCATCGACGGGACGTGACGGCTACTCCGGCTCCAAACTCCATAAAGGAAGAAAGTAATGCGAAAGACTCTTTCTGCTTCGATCCTCGTGTTAGCGCTCTGCTCGACCGTCTTCGCGGGCGACATCCCCAGTCCGCCCGCCCCCTGCGCCGGCAACATCAGCAACCCGCCGCTTTCCGCGGGAGACATTCTCAGCCCGCCGAATGCGATTCCGTCGCCCGTTGACCAGACTGCCGGCGGCCTTGCGGGGGCCGCGCTAACTGTCCTCGATAGCGTGCTGGCGCTGTTCTAAACAGCACCCACATGACTGTCTGCCTGGTTGAGCTGCACCTATTGGCGGCCAGGTGCTAGTGTGTCTCGCGGCTGGCGGAATGCGGAGGCGGCGCCCACGCCCGGAGATTAACCCCGCCCGGCGGAGAATGCAACAGTTTTTGCGCCCCGCCGAAAAGCAGACCGCCTCGCCCAAACTCTTGACTAACGCCGACGAACTGTTGCATCCTCCGCGCATCTGCCGGATTACTCTCCCTTTCAAGGATCGAGCCCGCGGTCGGAGGAGGTGGAAGAGGTATGAAGAAGGTCACCATCTCGGCCTTAGCGTTCGCCGTTCTACTCGCCGCGGCGACTCCCGCCGGCTCGCAAACCCGGCCGCGCCGCGTCGGGCCGTCCCCCGACGTTTACTCCGAGTCCGGCCCGCGGTCTCGCGCGGAAGAGGAGCGGGCGGCGGGCGAGCGGCCGCGTAGGGGGAGCCGTTGGCGCCGGGTGCTGTTCGAAGCGGGGCTCGCGGCGGCCGCCGTCCGGGGCGTGGGCCGCAGTTGCACCCCTTCGAGGCGCGTCATCGCCGGGGCGCCCCGTTAACCCGCCCGGAACGCTTCGACACAAAAAACTCACCAGGCAGACGACACCCCGTCGCGGCAGGATGGCCGCGACCTCTTCATCCACACGATTACTGCGCCCGCCCTCTAAACCCCCGCCCGCGCCGTTTGCTAAACACCCCGCAGCCCTTTAGCATACTCGTTTATTTGTCCGGCAGGATTTCTGCCTTATGTTCGCAGACATGGAGAGAGCCCGATGATCGGATTCGGCAAGAGAATTTCCTACGCCACCCGCTGCTTTTTCTCAGTCCTCTCGCGCGGCGAGGTGCCCGAGGACATCGCCCCCGAGGTGGTCAAAGGCGCGGCGCCGACGCCCGAGCCTGAGCCCGAGGTGAAAACGCTTCCCGCCGAGACGCGCCCGGCGGAGGAGTCGCCCGACCGCGCCGTGCAACTGCTCGCGCTCTTGCAGCGCGAGGGCCGCCTCGTCGATTTCTTCAGCGAAGAGATCGCGCCCTACCAGGACGCGCAGATCGGCGCGGCCGTGCGCGAGCTGCACGCCGGCTGCCGCAAGGCTCTGGCGCAGTACGTCACGCTGGAGCCGGTCATCGACGGCGAGGAGGATCGGCCGGTGACGGTCGAGGAGGGTTTCGACCCGGCCGCGGTCAAGCTCGTCGGGAACGTGACGGGCCGCCCGCCCCTGCGCGGCCTGCTCCGCCACCGCGGCTGGCGCGTGGCCGAGGTCAACCTGCCGTCGCTGCCGCCCGAAGGCGCCGGGCGCAAAGTCGTCGCCCCGGCCGAGGTGGAGATTCAGTAAGTGATGAGTGATGAGTGATGAATGATGAATTAAGAGCTGTCTTCAATTCATCACTCATCACTCATCACTCTCATAGAGGTGCATTCATTTGGACACACGTTTCATTGTCGGAATTGATTTAGGCACGACCAACTCGGCGCTGGCGCAGTTCGACGCGGCCGCGCCCGAGGAGGAGGCGCGCATCACGGTCGAGGCCGTCCCGCAGTTGACCAACCCGAACGAGGTCGAGGAGCGGACGCTGCTCCCCTCCTTCCTCTACGTGCCGGGAGAGATGGACTTCCCCAAAGGCGCGCTCGCGCTGCCCTGGGAGCGCGAGCCGCAGGTCTTCGCCGGGGAACTCGCGCGCAAGCGCGGCGCGGAGAACCCTTCGCGCCTCGTCGCCTCGGCCAAGTCGTGGCTCTCCTACGCGGCCGTTGACCGCGCGTCGGCCATCCTGCCGTGGGGCGCGCCCGAGGAGGTGCGTAAGCTCTCGCCGGTCGAGGCGTCGGCCGAATACCTGCGCCACCTCCGCCAGTCGTGGGACGCGCGCGTCAACGCGAAGAAGAACCCGGAGCTAAGCTTAGGCGCGCAGCAGGTGATGCTCACCGTCCCCGCCTCCTTCGACGAGGAGGCGCGCGAGCTGACCCTGCGCGCGGCCCAGTCGGCCGGCCTGAATAACGTCACGCTCCTCGAAGAGCCGCAGGCCGCCTTCTACGCCTGGATCGACGCGCAGGGCGAAGCCTGGCGCAAGCGCGTGAAGGTCGGCGACCTCATCCTCGTCTGCGACGTGGGCGGCGGCACGACCGACTTCAGCCTCATCACCGTCTCGGAGGAGGAAGGCGCGCTCACACTCAAGCGCGTGGCCGTCGGCGAGCACATCCTGCTCGGCGGCGACAACATGGACTTGGCGCTCGCGCGACTCCTCCAACAGCGCCTCGAAGAGGAGGGGCACCGCGTAGACACCTGGCAACTGCAAGGGCTCTGGCACCAGTGCCGTCTGGCGAAAGAGAAACTGTTCGCCGACCCGAAGAGCCAGAAGCAGCCGGTGACGCTTCTGGGCAAGGGCTCGAAGCTCGTCGGCGGCACGATCAAGACGGAGCTGCGCCGCGAAGACCTTGAGCGCGTTCTCGCCGACGGCTTCTTCCCCGCCGTGGGCCGAGACGAGACGCCCGCGCGCCAGCGGCGCATAGGCTTCCAGGAACTCGGCCTGCCCTACGCGGCCGACCCGGCCGTCACCAAGCACCTCGCGCGCTTTCTCGCGCAGCAGGCTTCGGGCGGGGCGGAGTCCGACCAGATTCGACGCGGCCCGAGCGGCTTTGCATGCCCGACGCACGTCCTCTTCAACGGCGGCGTGATGAAGGCGGGCGTGCTGCGCGAACGCGTCGTCGAAGTCATCAACAACTGGCTTCAGGCCGAAGGCTTCGAGCCGCTCGGCGTGTTGGACGCGCCCGACCTCGACCACGCGGTCGCGCGCGGCGCGGCCTACTACGGCCGTGCCAAGCGCGGGCGCGGCGTGCGCATCCGCAGCGGCGCGCCCCGCACCTACTACATCGGCATCGAGAGCGCCATGCCCGCCGTGCCGGGCCTGCCCGCCCCGCTCAAGGCGCTCTGCGTCGTGCCCTTCGGCATGGAGGAGGGGACGGAGGCCGCCGTTAAGGGGCGCGAGTTCGGGCTCGTGGTCGGCGAGCCGGCCGAGTTCCGCTTCCTCAGCTCGACCGTGCGCAAGGCCGACGAGGTCGGCAGCCTCGTCGAAGACTGGGGCGAAGAGATCGAGGAGCTGAGCCCGCTCGAAGTCACGCTCAACCTCGAAGGCAAGGAGGACACGGTGCTGCCCGTCCGCCTTGAGACGCGCGTGACCGAGGTCGGCACGCTCGAAGTCTGGTGCGTCTCGCGCGACGGCGCGCAGCGCTGGAAGCTTGAGTTCAACATCAGGGAGCAGGAAGAGAGTTAATTCGAAATTTCAAATTTGAAATTTCGAATCGTGAGATGGAAGCCCCAGGCCGTTTCCTCATCGGCATCGATTTGGGCACGACCAACTCGGCCGTGGCCTACGTGGACACGGAGGAGAGGCCGGCGCGCGGCGTCCCGCCGCCCGTCCGCGTCTTCGAGACGCCGCAACTCGTCGCCGAAGGCGAGGTGCGCGCGCTCGCTTCCCTCCCCTCATTCATCTACTTCACGGACGAGGCGGAGGACGCGGCACCCGGCCTCCGCCTGCCTTGGGAGGAGCAGACGGACGGCGCTCTGGTCGGCGTGCTCGCGCGCGAGCGCGGCGCGCTGGCGCCGGGACGACAGGTCGTCTCGGCCAAGTCGTGGCTCAGCCTCTCGTCCGTTGACCGCACGGACGCCATCCTCCCCTGGGACGCCGAAGCCGGCGACAAGGTCTGCTCGCCCGTCGCGGCCTCGGCCCGTTACCTCACGCACCTCCGCGACGCGTGGAACCATTCGAAGGCGAGGGATGAGAATGGCAGGGTCGTAGATGAACTCAGGTTCGAGCGGCAGCAGGTCGTCCTCACCGTCCCCGCCTCCTTCGACGAGGAGGCGCGCGAGCTGACGGTGAGCGCCGCGCGCGAGGCGGGCCTTGAGAATTTAACTCTACTCGAAGAACCGCTCGCGGCCTTCTACGCGTGGATCGCGGCGCAGAAGGGCGGACTCAAACGGCAGCTCAAGGATGGACAGCTCGTCTTAGTCTGCGACGTGGGCGGAGGCACGACCGATCTTAGTCTGATCCGAGTGCGCGTCGAGTCGGGCGAAGTGCGCTTCGAGCGGACGGCCATCGGCGAGCACCTTCTGCTCGGCGGCGACAACGTTGACCTCGCGCTCGCGCGCCTCGTCGAGGAGAAGCTCGCCCGCCCGCGCCTCTCGCTCAGGCAGCAGAACGCCCTGCGCCGTCAGTGCTGCGCGGCCAAGGAGTGTCTACTCGCAGACGACTCGAAGGAGAGCGCGCCCGTCACCGTGCTCGGCGGCGGGCGCTCGGTCGTCGGCGGCGCGCTCACCACGCGGCTCACGCGCGCCGAGGTCGAAGGGGTTCTGGCCGAAGGCTTCCTGCCCGCGACCGCGCCCTATGATCTGCCCGTCTCCGACCGGCGCGCCGGCCTGCGCGAACTCGGCCTGCCCTACGCGAGCGACCCGGCCATCACGAAACACCTCGCCGCCTTCCTGACGCAGGCGGCGCTGGCGATGAGAGCCGGCGAAGAGGACTCGACCGACGTTGAAGGCGCCGGCGCGATGGCGCGGCCGGACGCCGTCCTCTTCAACGGCGGCTTCTTCCATCCCGCGCTCGCGCGCGAGCGTGTGGTCGAAACGATTGCCGACTGGTTCCCGCAGACGGGCAGGCGCTGGCGGCCCAAAGTCCTGCACAACGAGACGCCCGAGGCGGCCGTCGCCGTCGGCGCCGCCTACTACGCACGCGTGCGGCGCATGGGCGGCGTCCGCGTGAGCGGCGGCAGCGCGCGCGGCTACTACATCGGCGTTCAAGGTGCTACACAGGAACAACTGACGGCCGTCTGCGTCCTGCCGCGCGGGACTGAAGAAGGGACGCGGCTCGAACTCGGCCGCGAGTTCAAGGCGCTCACCAACCGCCCCGCCGCCTTCACGCTCTACAGCACGACGACTCGCCAGGACGCCTTAGAAGAGGTCGTCCGCTTCGTGGAGGGCGAACTGCACCGCCACGCGCCGCTCGTCACAGTGCTCCGCTACGGCAAGCGCTCGCGCCACATCGAACTCGACGTGCGTCTGACCGCGCACTTCACGGAGGTCGGCACGCTCGAACTCTGGTGCGAGGCGCCGAAGACCGGCCACCGCTGGCGGCTCCAGTTCCAACTGAGGGGCGCGGAGGCTCCGGAAGAAACAGTCGAAGGGGACGAGTCGGAGGCGCAGGAGGAGGAGGCCCCGCGGGTCGTCATCCCCGACGAGGCCGTCGAGCAGGCCGAGAGACTACTCCGCGCAGTCTTCGGCGGCCCGCGCGACGCGTTGGAAGGTGAGACGCTTTCGCCCGAGGCGCTGCCCGGCAGGCTCGAAGCGGCGCTCGGCTATCGCAAAGACTCCTGGCCGACCGAGGTCATCCGCAAGCTCTGCGACCGTCTGGCCGAACTCCCCGCCGGCCGCAAGAAGGGGCGCAACTACGAGGCGCGCTGGCTCAACCTCTTCGGCTTCTGCCTGCGCCCCGGCTTCGGCGCTGTGCTCGACGAGTGGCGCTTGACGCGCGCGCGCAAGGTCTACCACGAGGGGCTCTCGTTCGACCGCGACGTGCAGTGCCAGGTCGAATGGATGATCCTCTGGCAGCGCGTGGCCGGCGGCCTGAGCGCCGGCCAGCAGCTCGAAATCTACGAGCGCCACAAGGGACTGTTAGGGATTGGCGGCAGGCGCGTGAAGGGCCGACTCAACCGCCAGGTCGAGCGCGAAGGCTTGCTCATGCTCGCGAGCCTCGAACACCTGCCACCCTCCCAGCGCGTCGAGCTGGGCGAAGAGATTCTCTCCCGCATTAAAGAGGAGCCGACCAACAAGAGCTTCACCTGGGCGCTCGGCCGCCTCGGCGCGCGCGTCCCCTTCTACGGCCTGCTGAACTGTGTGGTGTCCGCCGCGGCGGCGACCGAGTGGGCCTCCGCGCTCCTGTCCCTCCCCGAGCTGACGCCGCACATCTTCACGGCCGTCTCTCAACTCGCCGCGCGCACCGACGACCCTCTGCGCGATGTCGATGAAGGCTTCAGGGCCGAGGCCGTCCGCCGCCTCGAAGCTGCCGGCGCGAACGACGACGCGCTCGAACCCCTACGCACCTGCGTCCCGCGCACACGCGCCGCCGCCGTCCGCCTCTTCGGCGAATCCCTGCCCGAAGGCTTACGCCTCACAAGCTGAAACGGGTCGGCTGTTCGTAAACCCGCTGCCCGAAAGTTCTCAGGCGTCTTTCTTGACGATACTTTTCAGCCGCCTCTCCGGCGGAGTCCTCTTGTCGAAGAGGTGCTTGTGGCGCATGGTCAGCATCTGCGCGAACGTCTGACGTTTCATCCCGAGCCTCTTGGCGGCGCGTGTGACGCTGCCCCCTTCCAACTCCAAAGCCTGTTCAATCAGCCTCGCCTCCAACTCATGTATCGCGCCGTAGAAGCTGAAGTTGGGGTCGTGTATCTGCATCCCCCACAGCCTCTTAATCACCGTCAGAGCGCACGCCCGGAGCCGCTTGATATCTTCGGCGTCCTGAGTGTCTTTCAAGAATTCGTTGGCGCGCTGGTAGACCTTTGCCAGCTCCGACTCCGCCAGCCGCCACGTCGCCCCGTGCTCCTCTATCAGCGTCAAGGCCGCCTGCCCCGCCTGCGTCAGGGCGCCCGACTGCTGCGCTACATCAATAGCCCGTTTGAGAACATTGATGGAGCCATCGAAACCTCCGAGCCTCGCCCACACGACGCCCTGCACAGAGAGTGCATCGGCCAGCAACGCCGACTCGCCGCCCGCCTCGAAGGTCTTTATAACCCCCGCGATGATGCGGTCTGCCTCCCTGTACTTCTTCTCCGCAACCAGCACACGCGCCCGCGTCTCGTCCACCTGCGCCAGGTTGCCCGCGTCCCTCAGCCGCGTAAAGATAAACTGGGCACGGTCTAAGTGCTCGTGCGCCTCCCTGTATCGCCCAAGCTTGTAGAGCGTCATCGCGAGGTTGTTGAGGTTGAGCGCGCAGTACCTTTCGTGTCCCGCCTGCTCGTAATGGAAGATGGCCGCCTCAAACTCGATGATCGCCCTGTCCGCGTATTCGGTATTCCCTTCAACGAGTGCGAGCCTTATCAGGACTAATGCCATCTGCCCGTGCCACCTGCCCTTGAGCGCGTCATTACCGGATTTAAAGACCGGCTCGGCCTCCTTCAAGATACTCAGTGCTTCGTAATACCTGTTGTCCCACACCTCTACTAGAGTCCGCCTGATGAGGATTTTAGCCTTCAACTCTATGTCGGCATCCGTAAGAAGCTTCAAAGCCTCTTGCATTGTTACGCGAGCCTCGTCATGCGCACCGAGCCGCCAGTAGCAGATGCCGAATTCGTACTGCGCCTCCGAGACCTTTGAGAGCATCCCTTGAGTGCGGAACTTCCTCTCGGCCTCGGAGAGCATGTCTTTCGCCTGTTCCTGCGCTCCTGAGACATTCCTGACGCTACCGAGCCAACCCGTGAGCGTACCGCATTGGAGCAAGACTTCAGCATCCACGGCGAGCGGCAGGTTACTAGCCGGTGGCCTCTGTCCGATGCCTGACCACAACTCGCCCAAAGCCTCACGCGCCGCCTCATATTGACCTTTGTGGATGAGGTCTGCCGCCACTCGGCAGCGTATCAGGACGCGGTCGCTCTCTGTTAATGAGGGCTTATCTAGTGCCTTCAGACGTTCATCTGCTAAAGTCATGTGAGGCCAGCCTTTCTTTGCGCATGACCAAAAATGGTCATGCGCAGCAAAACCGCCGCATCACGCGGATACGGCGGCAAATGTAGTCAACCCTCATAAAAAGCGAAAGGTGTAAGAAGATGGGTAAAGCTATCCGCGCCTCGGTGTTGGTACTCCTGCTCGCCTGCTCCACGCAGGCAGGCTGGATGGGTAATGGCTCCCCTGAGCCTCCGCCGCCATCACAGCCGGCAGGCGGCGAGATGACTACTGGCGAAATATCTAATGACATCACGGACACCCTGACGCAGGTCACGTTAGACCTGCTCGCGGTTCTGCCGTCTCTGCTCTAAGCCACACGCCATTCCGGACGGAGCAAAGCTGCCAAGTGGCGGCTAGGAATTAGTGTGTCTGACGTGAGTGCCGAGAAGTAGAGGCGGCGCCCACGGGCGGGAGATTAACGTCCTGCCGAATCTATTGCAACAGAAATTTTCTCGACCTATGCCTTATCAGGCACGCCTTCGGGTAGGCTTGGAAGCTAGACGGCAATCGGACAGAGTCCTGCTACTGCCTGATCCTGTAGCCGGCGTCGCCGGGCGCGAGGCCGTCGATGCGGAGCACCTTCACGGAGGCGTCAACCTCTTCGGAGCGCACGTAGCCGATGGCGCCCGGCAGGTTGGCGACGGTCTTGATCATGTCGGGCGTCGAGGCGCGCAGCCGCGGCTCTTCGAGAATCTCGCCCCTGAACTTCTTCCCCAGGAAGTAGCTGTTGAAGCCCTTCTCGTCCATGTCGTAGACGAGGCGCAGCACGGCCTCGCGCTCGCCCTCACCGGGCTCGCGCATGACGACCCGCACCTTGCCCGCGCCGCCCGGCCAGTTGCCCCGCTCGGCCATGAAATACTCGCGCAGCTCGGAGAAGGAGAGGTTGTCGTTGGGGTTCGACTTGTTGACGATGATAGCCAGCTCGACCGCCGCGCGGGCTCCGCGGGTGCGTGGCGGCCGCGAAGCCAACGCCCCGAGCAGAATCGCCAGGACTGCCGCGAACAGGGCCGCTCTTCTCGTCAACAATCTCCCTCCTAGAACGTGAAGGCGAACTGGAGCAGCAGCTCGTCGATGGGGGTCTGCCGGCGGCGCTGCGTGCGGTCGTACTGCGCCTTGAAAGCGGCGAACTCTGTGACGTCGTAGCGCAGGCCGACCGACGGCCCGTTGCGGCGGCCCACGTCCGGGTAGATGGGGTCGTCGCTCGGGACGTTGACGTACTGGTAGCGGGCGTAGGGGCGCAGGTCGCCGAAGCGCCGCGAGAACTGCGTGTAGAGGCCGGGCGTGTAGAAGACGCGCCCTTCGCGTTCGTGCCGGACGACGACGGCCTCGTTGAGCACCTCGTAGAGCCTGTTCTGGTAGACGACGTGCCCGGCCATGATGCTCTGCCCGACCCTCGGCGCGCCGGCGGGCGTGAGGCTGTCGCGGTAGAAGGAGAAGCCCGTCTGGAATCCCGGGAGCGCCTTGGGCCTTGCGAAGAGGCCGAGGTTGAAGCTCTTGCCGTTGTTGTCATCGACGGCCGTCTGCACGGCCGCGTCGAGCCGCGAGCGCGAGGCGCGGCCGTTGCCGACCTCGGCGATGTAGTGTAGGCCGAGCGAGCCCGAGGGGAGGCGCCCCGTGGCCGAGAGGCCGACGTTGTGGAGCGGCAGGATGCCGCCCTTGCTCTCGAAGGCGAAGATGAAGGGCCGGTTGACGGCGGTCTGGAACCAGGAGCCGTGGTGGTAGGCGGTGTTGTAGAAGCCTATCGCCGTGTGGTAGCGCCCGGCGCTCAGGTTGAGGTAGTCGTTCGGCGCGTAGCGCAGCAGCAGACGGTGTATCTCGAAGGTGAACCTGTTGTCCTGCCCCGCCTCGACGATCAGCTCGCCGAGGACGCTGAACTTCTCCGAGAGGCGCGAAGTCATGAAGAGGTCGAGCTGGCCGAGCGAGAAAGAGTTGGTCGTCCCCTTCTGGTCGCTCGCGTGGAAGTTCACGTCGGCGAAGCCCTGTATCTCCATGCGGGGCGCGCCCGTAGACGTGTGCTCGTGGTCGTCGTCGTGCTGGGCCGCCGCGGCGTGAACGGCGGCAGCCGCCGCGGGCTCCGACTCCGCCGCGTTGACCGTGACGGTCGCGAGCACGGGCTCGGCCTGCGCGGTCTGCTGCCCCGTCCCGGCGGCCTGCGCCTGCCGCGCTTCAAGCTCGCGGAGCCTCGCTTCGAGGTCGGCGATCTGCGCGCGCATCTGGTTGATGGCCTCGCCCGATTCGTCCGCCCCCGCCCGCGCCGCAGGGGCCGCGCTGAAGTCAAGCTCCAGCCGGTTGAAGCCCTTGCTGATCTTCATGCTCGCGCCGGGCCGCACGCGCAGCGAGAGCAGCACGTCGCCGTCGCGCTGTTCGAGCAGCGCGCC
Source organism: Acidobacteriota bacterium (assembly GCA_019242475.1). Classification (GTDB taxonomy): domain Bacteria; phylum Acidobacteriota; class Blastocatellia; order Pyrinomonadales; family Pyrinomonadaceae; genus QHXN01. Next base: position 20,298 of record JAFAVK010000024.1, read on the forward strand.
CGTGAACCCGCTCCCGCTGAGTTGACCCTGCGGGCCGTTGGTTCGTGAGTGCGGAATCAGGAGGAAGAAGTTGTCGCCTTCGAAGCGCGTGCTGTAGTCGTCCAAGGGGGCGTCGGCGGCGACCGTGACGCGCGCGCTGTTCGGGGCGTCGGCCAGGCGCAGCAGGACGATGCGGCCGGCCGCCGACGCCTTCGACGGCAGGAGGACTCCTGCGCGGGCCGCGGCCTGCGGCGGGTCTTGCGTGCGCCCGCCCGTCTGAGCGCTGACACTCGTGCCGGCCGACGAAAGAAGAAGAAGGAAGAGTAACGCGAATATTGGCCGCGGCGCCGCGGCGCGGGGACGGGGGTTACTGTTCATCGACGCACCCTCTCTGGCGGACGGCGGGGCGGCCCCGGCCGGAGACTTTTTCGGAAGGCGGGCTCAGCTTATTGAAGCCCGGCCGCCAAGTCAACCACCTTCACTCTTTGTCCTTGAGCGACTGCGAAAGCTCCTCGATGCGCGTGCCGACGACATCCGCCATCACGTCGTCGCGCAGCGAGCGGAAGAGCGGCAGCGCCCGGTTGCAGAAGTCGAGTGCATTCCTTGTGTCGCCGAGCGCCTGGTAGGCAAGCGAGGTGTAGTAGAAGGCGTACGCCTCTTTCTTACGGTCGGCCCCGGCCCGCAGCCCGGGCAGCGCACGCCGGAGCAGCTCAAGCGAACGCTCGTAGTAGCCGTTGGCCTTCTGCCCGTCGCCGGAGGTCTTGTAGAGGTCGCCGATCTTGGTCAGCGTGTTGCCCACCTCGGCCGCCTCGCCCGCGTCGCGGTAGACGCCCTGCGCGCGCGTGAAGTACTCGTCGGCCTTCCCCTCCTCCTTGAGCTTGACGTAGAGGCCGCCCGTGGTCAGAAGCGTCTCGACCTCGTTGCCGCGGTCGCCGACCTCGTGGTAGATGTGCGCCAGCTGGTCGTAGTACTCGACCGCCCGCTCCTTCTCGTTCGACTCGTCGAGGAAGCGCGTGACCTTGAAGAGCGTGGAGGTGGCGAGCTTCGTCTGCTCCTCTGCGCGGTGGCGCTGCCGCTCGGCCTCGGCCGCGCGGTCGGAGGCGATGAGCCGCTGCCCCTCGGCCATCTTCTGCGAGGCGAGCGCGCGTGCGCGCGCCTCCTCGGCCTCGCGCCTGCCCGCGGCGGCGATGCGCTGCTGCTCGACGGCCTGCCGGCTCTTCTCCTGCGCGATGACCTGCAAGCGCTCCGCCTCGGCGCGCTGCTCCTCGGCGAACTGCTTCTGCTGGTCGGCGTTCTCGCGCTCGCGCTCGGCCGTGGCGAGCGCCGTCCGCAGATCGGCGAGCGCCTGCTCGCGGTCGCGCGCGTTGCGGTCGGCGCGCCGCGCCTCCTCGACGGCGCGGTTGCGCCCCTGTACGGCGATGATCGCGAGCCCCGCGACGAGCACTAGAATCACCGCGGCGACCGCCCCCGCGCGCAGGGCGCCCCGGCGGTAGGCCGCGCGCTGCCGGAGCAGCTCCGCGTCCGGCATGTTGGCGACGATCCAGGCGCCGTCGAAGACGTGCCCGTAGATGCGGTTGCGGACGCGCAGGCGCCCGCCGTCGGCGGCGACTATTCCTGCGAGGCGCAGGACGCCGACCACGCGGTCGGCGTCGTCGTCGGCGACGCGCTTGCCCCCGCGCACCTTCGCGTAGAGGTCGAGCAGGGCGGCGCGGTCGGCCTCGCTGCGCAGGATGCGCTCGCGGACGAAGAGCAGGTTGTCGTCGCGTTCTCTCGCCCGCGAGGAGAGGAACATCTCCTCGCATATCTTGTCCACGCCCGCGGCCGACGAGACGCCCGCGTCTTCGGCCACCGCCTGGCAGAGGCGCTGCGTGAGGTAAGGGTGCCCGCCCGTCCAGTAGAGCACACGCTTGATGAGCGCGCGCCCTACTTCGGCACCACGCCCGAAGCCCTCGGCGAGCGGCGCGGCCTCGCGCTCGTCGAAGTCGCGCAGCTCGACGCGGCGGCCGATGTTGAAGGGGGTGGTGCGCGTGTCGCGGATCAAATCCGAAGGGGTCGCGACGCCGAGGAGGCAGAAGGTCAGGCGTTCAAGCTCGGGGTCTTCGGTGCGGCGGTTGTAGAACTCGCGGATGCCTGCGAAGAACTCGTCGGTCGAGAAGGGGAGGCTGCGGACGGCGTCGATCTCGTCGAGGAAGATGACGACGCGCCCTTTGTAGCGCGCGAGCACCACCTCGCGGATGGCGCGCATCCAGCGCTGCATGGCGCCGAGGCGCTCTTGCTCGGCCCAGAAGTCTTCCAGCTCGTCCTCCAAGTCGAGCTGCTGCCCCGTGCGGCTCAAAAGCCCGTCGTACCACTGCTCGGCCGAGAGGTTCTGACCGACGGCCGTCAGGTCGAGCACGGCGACGGCCGCGCCCTCCTCGCGCAGGCGCGCGGCCGTGCGCACCATCAGGCTCGACTTGCCCATCTGGCGCGACGTGAGCACGTAGCAGAACTTCCCCTCGGCGAGCCACTCGTAGAGGTCTCTGTCGGCCTGGCGCGGGACGTACGACGGCGCGTTGCGCTGGAGCGTGCCGCCGATGACGTAGAAAGGGGCGGGGGTGTTGGTGGACATCTCTTTCGCCTGAAGTGCGCGGCCTCGATGGGGACGCGGGAAGGACGGCTAGAGCAGGTGGCGCTTAAGGTACGTCTCGTAGAGCCGGCAGCGCGGCCTCACGTCGCGGGCGGAGTCGCCCGCCATGACGCCCGCGCTGCGCAGCCGGTAGAAGTCCTCCGTCGTCGGGCAGAGCTGGCCGCGCAGCATGCCGCGCACGACCTCGCCGAGCGCGGGGTCGCGCGCCAGCAACACGAGGATGCGTCGGAGGTGGTCGCCGAAAGGCCCCTCGTCGTGGTCGGCGACCGCCTCGAAGGCGTCGAGACCGAGGCCGCCCGTCGCCATCTCGTGCAGCCCGCGCCGCACGAGGTACGGGTGCCCACCGACGAGCTGGTAGAAGCGCGACAGCTCGCCCGCCCCCTTGAGCGGCGCCCCGTAGCGTTCGTTCAGCTCGGCCACCTGCGCCGGGTCGAAGTCCCTCAACTCAAGGCGTGTGCCGACGTTGAAGGGCGATTGGTTCTGGTCGGTGATGAAGAGGTGCGCCTCGGTCGCGTAGACGATGGCGAGCGTCAAACGCCCCCACGGAGCCGAAGGGTCTACGGCGCGCTCGTTGTGCCACGTGCGGAAGAGGCCGAAGACCTCGCTCGCGTACGGGCAGGTGAAGAGCCTGTCCACCTCGTCGAGCCCCCAGACGAGCGGCCCCGACAGCTTCTCTAAAACCTCCCGGCGGATGTAGCGCTCGAAGTTGATGCTCGGGGCGCGCCGCGGCTTCCAGACGTCCTCGGGGTAGACGTCGAGGTCGAGCTGGTCGGCGACCAGCTCGCCGAGCGTCATGAAGAGTGACTCGATGGTTTCGAGGTGGGTCGCGTTGAGCTTCTGGAAGTCTGTGGTGATGACGCGGGTGCCGGCCGCCCGCGCCTGTTGCAGCCCGCGCGCGAGGAGCGAGGTCTTGCCCATCTGCCGCGCGCCCTTCACGAGCACGATGCTGTCCTGCCGCCGGATGGCTTCGAGGAACTGCTCGTCAGTCGGGCGGACGAGGTAGAACATCGAGTCCAAGGGGACGGCGCCCCCGGGCGGCTCGACGACGGTCACGGCCTTCGGGGGCTCGGTCGCCCCGAGCGAGGCGCGCAGCTCCTCGACGAGCCGGCCGTCGTCATCGGGGCCGCCCCAGAGCGCGAACGGGCTGCGCGAGAGGAAGTTCGACAGGGGGTCGGGGACGGCGCCTTCGTAGTCCACGCGGACGGGCAGCAGGCGGGGCCGACCATTCTGCTGCTGCGCCGCCTCGTGCGCGATCTGCACCTCGTAGGCGAGCATCTCGCTTGAGACCGAGGCGGCCGAGACGAGCGGGATCACGGCGTCGGCCGTGCGCAACTGCCGCTCGATCTCCTTCGCCCACTCGACGCCCACGCCCGCGTCGCGGTCTACGAAGACCTCGTGCCCCTGCGCCTTCAACCCCGCTTCGAGCATGCGCAGCACCTGCTCGTCCGGCTGCGCGCCACGCTTGTAGAGCAGGGCGACGCGCGACGCCACCGACGGGGCCGAACCCGCGCTCGTGGAGGGAGCGGCGGCCGGGCGCGTTTCGACGACCGTGGAAGAGGCGGCGGTGACCGGCGCGGCGGGCGCGGCCGGCGCCGTCACGTCGAGGAGCGCGCGCGACAGCTCGTCGCCGAAGGCGCGCGCACGCGCGGGCCGCTCCGCCTGCTCGAAGGAGAGCGCCCGGAGGATCAACGCCTGCGCGCGCTCCGGCAGGTCGGGCCGCAGCTCGCGCGGCTTGACCTTGACGCCCTCGCGTTGCAATTCCATGAGGTGGAAGGGCGAGTCTGGTTTGTATGGGCGCCGCCCCGTCAACATCTCGTGGGCGATGACGCCGAGCGCGTAGACGTCGCTCGCCGCCGTCGGCTTGCCGAGCAGCTGTTCGGGGGCCATGTAGCCGGGCGTGCCCGAGAACATCGTCGTCGTCGCCGGGTCGGCCGCCGCGGCCTGCGAGTCCCTGACGGTCGCGATGCCGAAGTCGATGAGCTTGACGTGCTCCTCGTCCTCGCCGAGCGATTGAAGCATGATGTTCTCGGGCTTGAGGTCGCGGTGGTAGACGCCGCGGTCGTGCGCGCCCGTCAGCGCGTGCCCGATCTGCCGCACGATGCGCGCGACCCGGGCCAAGTCCATCCCCTCCGCCGTCATCACCGAGCGGAGGGTCTGGCCCTCGACGTACTGGATGACGAGGTAGGGCTTCCCGTCGGCCAGCTCGCCCGCCTGCAACACGCCGACGACGCCGGGGTGGTCGATGCGCGCGAGCGCCTCCACCTCCTGCCGGAACTTCCGCTTCACCCACTCGTCCGCCTCGGCGCCGAGCACCAGGTCGAGCAGTATCTTGACGACGACGGGCTTGTTCAAAAGGTGCTGGTCGCGCGCCAGGTAGACCACCCCGATGCCGCCGCGCCCCAGCTCGCGCTCCAGCAGGTAGCGCCCTGCGAGCAGCATCCCCTGGTACGGCCCCGTCGGCCGACCGTCAGTCTCGTCAGTCCTCATATGGAAGACGTTCCGTCCCGGGCGACGAGGGTCGCCCCTTGATAACTCTCGTCTGTGTGGCTGTGCATGTGCATGTCAAGGCGGGATGACGTTGAACCGCTCAAGGCCACACAAGTATAACACCGGGCCCCGGCGATGGAAGCGCTCAACCCCGCGGGCTCTTTGCGCTTCGGATACCGGCCCGGTTCGCGCGGGGTCTGGTCTGCTCATTGCCAGTTGCAGAATGATTCCACGTAGGCCGCGGAGCCACCCGTCGAGCTGCGACTGCTCCTTGAGCTGCTGCCCCGCACCCGACCGCCGGCCCTCACGGCCTCCGCCACCGCCGCCCCGGCCTCCTCCCACCCCGGGGTGAAAGGTTTTGAACGGTTCTGAAAGGCGCGGCCGGCTCTTTCGTCTGCGCACGCCGCCACTTTGGGGCGACGGGTGCGTTGCCCCGTCACTCCCGCCTGAGGTGCCGCCGCACCCGCCCGGCATGGCCCGTGCCGCCGGCACGCTGCCTTTCGTAAGCCTCGAAGTCGAAGACGTGCATCCCCCGCTCGGGATCGTCAGGCTCCGGCTCCCCGTAGCGGGGCTTCACCCGCCGCGGCCGCTCCTCGGACTCTTTCAAAGATCGCTCCGCCGCCTCCCGCGCCTCCCGCTTGAGCCGCTCCGCCTCCTCTTCCTCACGCCGGCGCTGCGCCTCTTCCTCCTCCGCCCTCGCCCGCGCCCGCTCGGCTTCGACGAGCTCGCCGATCCTCTGTTCGAGCCCCTCGATGGCGGAAGCCGTCTCCGGCCTGACCTGCGCCCAGATGATCTTCTCAAGTTCGGCACAGATTAAGTAGTCCGACTGCTCGTCCACCAGTTCGGGGAGGCCGCGGATGGCGCAGTGAACCTGCCACCTCTCACGCTCCCGGTTTTGCACGGCTGCGATGATGCCTTTGACGTTCGTAGTGGCGTCGCCGTAGCGGGCGATGAGCCCCTCCCGCTTGCGCCCCACAAGGCGCTCCTCCTCTGCGCGCAGTTTCGCCAGCGCGCGGGCGCCGGGGTCCCTGCCGTCCGCCTCCGCGGACAACTTTCGCGGGGCCCGGGCGTCCCTCCTCTTCGGGTGCATCGAGAGCCACGCCTCTAGGGCGACCGCCGCCGGGTTCCTGTAAGCGTCCTCCATGCTAAAGGAGTGACTAAGGCGCAACAGTTCGCGCTCCTCCTCCGAGCGGTTCGAGAAGTTGAAGAGCATCTCGGTGCCGCATAGCTCGCAGCGGTAGCTGACCAAATCCTCCGGCCTCGGCCGGGGGAACTTGGGGTCGGGCCACCAGTGGCGGTAGTGGAGCCGGCACCAGGGGCAGTGCCTCTGCCCTTTCCCGGCCGCCCTCTCCACGCGCTTGAGCGCCGCCCGCACCGCCCTCGCCCCGAAGTCCCGGCTCACCGCCCGGCCCCCTCCTCTCGCTTGACGGCGTCGTCGAGGAGGTACTCCCCCTGCTTGGCCCTGATGAAATCTTCCATCTCTTCGACGCGCCTTCGCAACTCACCCAACTCCTCCACGCGGATGGCGTTATCGATAATGGAGCGCGCAGCGGCGATCCTCGCGGACGGGGGCGCGCTCTGCTGCCTCATGATCTCGCCGAGCACGGCGACCGCCTCCTCGCACTCTAGCCGCAGCCGGAGGGCGGCGTGGCCGGCAGCCGCCTGCTGCTCCTCTTGCAGCCTTCTATCGAAGGCCTCGTCCTGCCTGTAGCGCCAGAGGGTGACATCACTTATTCCTGCCGCGCGCGCCGCCTCCTTCTGGGTGGGTGACGCGAGCAGCGCGCGGAGCGCCCGCTCTTGCTTCGGGGGCAGCGCCTCCGAATCCGCCAACTCCGGGCGGGACACCACGCCTCCATCCGTCAACGCCGGCTCCGCCGCCTCACTCTTTTCGACATCCTTACGATTCTGCTCTTCCATGACACTGTCTCCGCGCCGTACGCGCTCTCTTAGTCATCACTCCGGCAAGAGGTAAGTCTCTGCGGGTTACGACCCTCTTCTGCCGAAAAACAAAAAACTCGCCGCAGGCGGCCGACGATTTTATCCGTCGGCCACCCGCAGCGAGTTCTCTTAGAATCCCGCGCGCCGGGGGTGTGTGACGCGGAATTTTTTATCCGTTCGCTTAACCGATTTTCAAAGGCGCGTCCACGCCGGACCCTTCCGGTATCAACCCCGAGCTTACCTATGGACCGAATCGGTCCGGCGAGGCCCTTCAATTCGAGGGCATTCTACATTGTGTTAAACAGTGTTGTCAACAACATTCTTTGTATTCTCGGCGAGAGATAGGCCCGCCGTAAAGTACCTATGCGTCCTTTTTGATGATGCTCTTCAGCCGCTTCTCCGGCGGCGTCCTCTTCACCTGGAGCCCCTTGTGCCTTTTCTTCAGCATGCTGATTAACGTCTGGTGCTTGAGGCCAAGCAGCTTCGCCGCGCCCGTCACGCTGCCGCCCGCCTCCGCCAGGGCCTGCTCGATGATCTTCTCCTCGAACTCCTGCACGGCGCTGAAGAAGGAGAAGTTCTTATCGTGCAGGTTCACGTCGGCGAGACGCCGCATCACCATCCCGGCGCACGCCAGAAGCCTCTCTTTATCTTCGGCGTCCTGCGAGCCTTTCAGGAACTTCTCCGCGCGGAGGTACAGCCTATAAAGCTCCGTGCGTGAGAGCACGCGACGCGCCCCGTGCTCCTCTATCAGCGCGAGAGCGGCGAGGCCCGCGTTGGTAAAAGCGCCCGCCTCTTCCGCCACCCTCATCGCGCGGCGTAGGATGTTGATTGACTCCTCGCCCGCCCCGCGCCGCGCCCGCGCGACACCCTGAACGGCGAGCGCGTCCGAGAGGTAAGCGGACGCGCCGCCCTCCTCCAGCGTCCGGACGGCGCGCGTGATAACCCTCTCGGCCTCGCCATACTTCTTCTCCGCGAGGAAGACTCGCGCCCGGGTCTCGTCCACCTGCGCGAGCAGCCCCGCGTCTTTCAATCTCAGCAGGGTCGCGCCCGCCCGGTCTAACTGCTCGTGCGCGTCCCTGTACCGCCCCAGCCTGTAGAGCAGCATGGCGACGTTATTGCGGTTGGTCGCGCAGTACCTTTCGTGCCCCGCCTGCTCGTAGTGATAAATCGCCGCCGTGAACTCTATGATCGCCCTGTCGGTATAAGAGGTATCTCCCTCCGCGTCGGCGAGTCTCGCCAAGACTAAACCCATCTGCCCGTGCCACCGGCCTTTGAGCGCGTCGTCCGCGGATTCAAAGACGGGCCGCGCTTCATCCAGAATTTTGAGCGCCTCATAAAACTTGTTCTCGCACAACTCGACCAGCGTGCGCCTGATCAGGATTTTCGCCTTTAACTCTACATCTGCATCTTTCAGCGGCTTCAACGCCGCGACCATTATCAAGCGTGCCTCGTCATACGCGCCGACCCGCCAGTAGCATATCCCCAGTTCGTATTGAGCCTCCGACGCCCTCTCATGTCTGCCTTGCGAGTTGAAGAGTCGTTGTGCTTCCGAGAGTAAGTCTTTAGCCCGCTCCTGCGAGCCTTCGACGTTCCCCGCGCTGCCGAGCCAGCCTGTGAGTGCCCCGGACTGAAGTAGGACTTCGGCCGCCGTCATGGGCTTTAACTCCTTAACGTCGGGCCTTTCCCCAACACCTCGCCACAGATCACCCAGAGACTCGCGTGCGGCCTCGTACCGTCCCGCGTGGATAAGGTCTGCCGCAACACGACAGCGTAGCAGGACGCGCTCATGAGCGGTTAATGAGGGGTTATCTAGTTCCTTCAGGCGTTCGTCTGCTAAAGTCATGTGAGGACAGCCTTTCTTAGTTCATGTCACTTTGGCGACATGAACGGCAATGCCGCCGGGAGTGGAGATTCCGGCGGCGACTGTAGTCAACCCTCATACAAGCGAAAGGTGTAAGAAGATGTGTAAAGCTATCCGCGCCTCCGTGTTAGTGCTTCTACTTACTTGTTCCACGCGAGCGGGGTGGATACAGAACGGATCGCCTGAACCCCCGCCCCCGTCACCGCAGACAACTGCGTCTCAAGAACCGACGAACGCCGTTCAAGAGTTAACTGCGGCCGGTTGGATACAAAATGAAGCGGCGGACAGCCTAACAGGAATCGCACTAAACATGCTCGCGGTTCTGCCGTCGCTTCTCTAGGCCCGTATCAGTTCATCCAAATTAGGCCGCCCAGTGGCGGCCAGGTGTTAGTGTGTCTCGCGGGCGGCGGAATGCGGAGGTCAAGCCCGCAACCGGGAGATTAACCCCGCCCGACGAAGAATGCAACAGTTTTTGCAGATGGACGAGAGTTTGCCAGCGGCTTCCCTTAACCCTCTCCAACGACTTTTCCACTCCGGACGAACAAAAACTGCCGCGCAGGCGTGCATCAGCGCCCGTTTGCTGTTGGACTCTCGCCCAAGTTTCGCGCCGGCGGTTCTCACACCACCCAAATCCGGCTGCGACACCCTATCACTCACAATCAGGAGACACGATCCATGTACACGCAAGATTCACCCTATACCTCTGCGCACACATCTGCTCACCAAGAAACGGCGGAGAACATCTGCTCCTCCGGAAGCGACATGTTCGCCCTAGCCATCGCCTCCGGCACCTCACTAAGAGAGGCAGCCCGCACGGCCGGCATCTCGGAGAGTACCGCCTACCGCCGGCTCAAAGACCCTGCCTTCCGCCGCCGCGTCTCGGAGATCCGCACATCATTCCTCAGCTAGGTTAGACGATTAAATATCTAGGCCGTGAGTCGGTTCCAGTGATTCCGGCAGGCTAGGCTACCAGGACGTAAGGTAATCACACGTTCGGGCCGTCGGGGTTTTATCGGGAGGCTTTCGAGACCGTCTCACAGCCTTTTTCTTTGCTATCAACTTCTTCCCAACGGCTTGCCGTGGCTCACTTCTCTCTGGATGGGCTTTTCGATCACAACGATAGACCTACCTCTACTTATTATCTTTCTTCTTGCCGTGCTCGCGCTCGACGGTTTGCAGAGCCAAAGGTAGGTAAGGGGGGATGGAGCGCTCGCCTCGTTCCCAACGCGCCACCGTGTTTGAGGCAACACCCAGGGCTATCGCCAACTGGCCCTGAGTCATCCCTAACTCTTCACGTTTTATTCTTAGCTCATCCCCTGTCATGGTCGCGGAGTATAGCACCGGGCACACACTACCTATACCAACGTCACATCATCAATCAATTACAACTATACCATTGGTATTGACGACGTAGGATACCAGTGGTATAGTTTGTTTTGTCAGGTCATAGGATAAGGGGAAGGGCCGTTATGTATATAGAAGATGACAACCTGCGGATCATCGAGCAGAAACTTCGTTTCATTTCCCGCCACTCTCAGACGATTGAAGGTCGCGGCGAGTCTGACTTCGAGGCGGTAGATGAAATCTGCATGGCGGTTATTTCCGCCCTCCGCGCGCTAGACGGTTGTAGGCTGTCTTATCAGCAGCCACGCGACCAGGCCTTGGCCAGCGCACCAGTTGCGTAAAACGAAAGGGCTTACCAGAGCGGCAACTCCGGTAAGCCCTCCACCCTCCACGAAACTGCATAGAGAAGGGTTCACGTTATGGCAGAGGATAGCACAAGTGTGTCCGGGGGCAAGGTGTCTCCGCTCTACCGGCCGGGCGAAGTCATCATCTTCAAGTATGAAGGGAACGTCCGGGCCGAGATCACCGGGCACCAAGTCTTAGACGGGAAGCTGTGGCTGGAGGCGCGGGCGGCCGACCTCACCTTCCTCGTCCCCGCCCACGCTGTTGTCGGTACAGAGCCGAAGGAGGTGCTCTGATGCTCCCACGACGACGCGTCCTCCACCAAACGCCCTTCGAGAAGAGGCTGCCCGAGGTGGGTTCCCGCCGTTGGCTCGTAGCCGAACTCGACCGGCTCGTCTCCCTGATCGTCCGTAGGCGCGACCGACGGTGCGTCACGTGCGGCGAGACGCGCGGGCTAGAGTGCTCGCACTTCTATTCGCGCCGGTACCTTCAGACGAGGTTCGACCTCAGGAACTGCAATGCGATGTGCGCCCCCTGTAACCGGCGGCACAACGAGGACCCAGCGCCCTATCTCCGGTTCATGAATGAGCGCTACGGCGAGGGGGCTGGGGCGGAACTCGACCGCCTGAGGAGGGACGGCCGCAAGGTGACGGACGAGGAACTGCTGCGATCGTTGGAAGCGCTACGGGCGCTCGCATAGGGGCGTTTGTGCGCCGCCCCCGCACGCCCAAGTCCGGAGATTATTCGGACAGCTTTTCCACGGGAGGGCCGGGGACTCCGGCAGATCCGCGACGCCTTCGCCGGTATGCCTCGGGCCTGTCAAGAACCCCCGACCCGTCCGGATGCGCTAGTCGGCGAATATCGGGAGGCCGAAGGCGAGGAGCCAGAGGAGACCCAGGAGCAGCGTGGCGACGCCCGCCGCCTTCCACCAGAGCTGCCTCGTCAGGCAGGTCGGGCACTTGGCCGCCAAGCGGCCGAGCGGCCGCTCGCAGTGACAGCACCGCACGCGAGACTCCGATCCGGGGAGACAGGACTCTACTTTATTTGGGCGGGGAGTTTTCGTCGGGTGAGTGGGAGTATCGGCGACCGGACGGGGGATGTCAACGACCGCGAAGCGCGTGATGGCCGTCAGGTACTATGCGGCCCGGGCCAGACGAGTTGAGGAAAGCGGACGCTTCAAGGCCGGCCGCCCCGCCCGTAGTTGTGTGTCCCACTTCAAGCAGCCGCGTCAGTCTTCGGCGACAGAAGCGCCCAGCAGCCAGCGCCTGGCCTCCTCATAGTCCCTGAAGGGCTCGACGTGGATGTCTGCCTCCTCGGCCAGGATGGAGAACATGCGTAGCGTCTGGAAGGCGGCCTCCCGCGTGGAGACGGCCGCCCAGCGGTAGCGGCCCATCTCCCGGGTGTGCTCGACGAGGAACCGCAGAACCCGCCGGGGGAATTCCGGCCCCGGCACGTCGGTCTGCCCCCGCCGGTCGGTGAGGAAGTTGAAGCCCTTCGAGTAGGAGGCGTCGGCCAGCACGCGCCGCAGCGCGCCCTCCCACTCCTCGAAGGGTGAATCGCCGGTGACGGTCAGGTAGACGACCCCGTCCTGCGGGTCGATGCGGTGTGTGACGGGCATACGCGGGCTCCGGGCGTGCAAGGTCGAAAGAGGTCGGGCGGCGCGTTGTCGAGTGGCGAGGAAGATAGCAGAGCGGCCGCGCGTTGTCGAGTGCTTCCCTGACGCCTGTAGGTAGCACATTAGATGTCCGGTCTCAGTAGCACATGAGATGTCCGCTTTCGGGCGGTAACGAGTAAAGGCTTATGGGCAG
>JAFAVK010000031.1 GCA_019242475.1 Acidobacteriota bacterium
CGACGGGCGCGAGGCGGAGCGCGTCCAGGTCAAGCTGGGGCGCACGTCGGTCAACACGGTCGAGGTCTTGGAGGGGTTGCGCGAGGGCGACACCGTGATCCTCTCCGACACCGCGCAGTGGGACGGCCTCGACAGACTCCGACTCGACTGAAGTTGTCGCGGGAGCTGCTTTGAGGTAAGAAGAGGTTGAAACCCGCAGGGGCCCGCGCGGGATTGTCGCGCGGGCCTTCGAGAGGAGCGACGGCTATTTCCTCCCTGGCATACCACAAGCCGAAGCCGCGCGCGACGCTGCGGCTCTTCTGCTTCCCCTACGCGGGCGGCAGCGCCCTGATCTACCGCGAGTGGGGCGCGGCGCTTCCCGTACAGGTCGAGGTCTGCCCCGTGCAACTTCCCGGCCGCGGCCACCGCCTGCGAGAGGCACCTTTGCAGCGCATGCAGCCCTTGGCCGAGGAGTCTGCACGCGCGCTCCTCCCGCTGTTCGACAGGCCCTTTGCCTTCTTCGGGCATAGCATGGGCGCATTGCTGGCCTTCGAGATAGCGCGCCTGCTGCGCGCCCGGAACGTCCCCGGCCCGTCGCACCTATTCGTCTCGGGGCGGCAAGCCCCGCAGGCGGCCGAGACCGAGCCGCCGACCTACGACCTCCCCGAGCCTGAGTTTATCGAGGAGCTGCGCCGCCTGAACGGGACGCCGCCCGAAGTGCTCGCCCATCCCGAACTGATGCAGGTCATGCTGCCGCTGCTGCGCGCCGACTTCGAGGCCGTCCAGACCTACGCTTACCGCGAGGAGCCGCCGCTCGACTGCCCGATCTCCATCTACGGCGGCGTGCAGGACGAGGAGGTCAGCCGCGAGGATTTGGACGGCTGGTGTGCGCAGACGAACGCCCCCTGCACGGTGCGCCTCTTCCCCGGCGACCACTTCTTCCTCAACACGGCCCGCGACATGGTTCTGCGAACCCTCGCGCGCGAGCTGCACGAACGTCACCTCCTGTGAGCGCGCGCGGTGCCGACAGTGTCGCCGAGATGAACGCGCGGCGTGAGACGTGGCGGCCGGCCCCTTCGAACCTGCGTCTGTGCGGGGACGAGGTGCACGTCTGGCGCGCCCGGCTCGACTGCGACGCCTCCACGCTCGAAGTGTTACGCGCCGCGCTCTCCGAGGAGGAGAGCGGCAGGGCGACGAGGTTTCGCTTCGAGCGCGACCGCGCACGATTCGCGGCGGCGCGCGGCCTGCTCAGGGACATCCTGAGCCGCTACCTGCAAAGACCCGCCTCCCTCATTCAATTCACTTATAACGAATACGGCAGGCCCGAGCTGTCCGGGGACGAAAGCGGCCTCCGCTTCAACGTCTCTCACTCGGGGGGCGCGGCCCTCTACGCGTGCGCGCGCGGGCACGCGGTCGGGGTGGACGTGGAACTGTTGCGCGACGACTTCGCCAGCGTCGAGGTCGCCGGCCGCTTCTTTTCGGCGGCCGAAATACGTGACCTCGGCTCGCTGCCCCCCCACCTGCTGACGCGGGGCTTCTTCAACTGCTGGACGCGCAAAGAGGCATACATCAAAGCCCTGGGCGAAGGACTCTCACACCCCCTCGACTGCTTCAGCGTTTCCCTCTCGCCCGGCAAACCCGCGCGACTCCTCAACACGGACAGAGACCCCTCGGAGGCTGCGGCCTGGTCTATCCTCGACGTGCAGCCGTTTGAAGGGTACGCCGCCGCGCTGGCCGTACGGAACAGCAGCCCGCGGCTTAGCTTCTGGGATTGGCGCTGACGACGGCCCGCCCCGATGCCCTGGCGTTACCCCACCTGCCGAAACTCTCCGGCCTACACCTTTAAACTCACCTCCTCGTCGGCTCTGTTGCAACAAGCAATTTGAGCTATAACTTCGCCTGCCCTATCGCATCCCTGCCGCCCTTCCCCTTAACCCTGAAGACTGACTCCCTGATTCTGCCGAGACGCCCGTTGGTAGAACGCCGCCTTCAACGGTGCTCCAACCTTATCGTATGAACGAGCACGTCGCCTTTAGCTTTAAGCTTCGTCTGGCGATTCATCTCATCCTTTTCGTCTTCAGGTGGGTTCGCCGAGTGTGCGGCCAGATATTCCCCCACCGATTTGATCTGCCGCGGGTCGCTGATCTCGCCGCCGTCACGCGGGTTCGCTAACCCTTTGACGGCTTCCAACTCCGGCACACTCCTCTCTGACCACACTAGCCAGACCTTTTCCACCCCCACTTCATTATCGAAGGAATACCGCAAGCGATTCGGCAACTGACTTCATGCTAACGCTAACGGGGAGGCCGCCCGGTTCGATGATAGCGGGCGGCCCCCTCACGAGTTAACGCGTGAAGGCTCGCGCTGACGACCCGCCCGCGTCTATGTGCCCTCGTACTTTCACCCGCCGCTAAGGGTACGGCGAATCGTGCGAGCTTTGCCTCGACCGCCAGTGATTCTTCGCGCGCCGTGGCCGCCGGTTCCTCGACTATAGCGATGATTTTGTTAACTACACTGAGCGAGCTGCCGGCTCTTAAATCTTCGGGGTCGTTGACGGCAGGGAATATAAGCGAGTCCAACCCGGCGGGGCGCGAGCCCGAGACGCCGTGACGGACGATGTGCTCCGCCGCGGCTTTTGACAATTCACTCAGCAGCCACGAGCCGAACCACAGATCACGACTCCGCCGCGCGGCGGCGATGAACTCCTGCACCGGGCCGAGGCTTATCGCGAGAACATACTCCATTACTCACTGCTCGGGAATTCAGGACATCACGCTCTTCAGGCGCTTTACGTCCACCGATTAACTCTAAGATTATTTTTCGCGAGGTACGATGACTACACCGGCAAGCTTGCCAAATAGAGTGATGCCGGCACTGTCGTTGAATTATTTCAAAGGTGCTGCCAAATAGAGACTACACTCCGAGCCGGGCCAGACAGGGATAGAGGGAAGCTTCGGGAAGTATTTGGTTCGTGATGGGCCCGCCGCATGCTGCCGTGGGGCCCGCGCCGAAGATTATTAACGGTTTGGCTGTACACTCACGGCTTAAGCCTATCTCTGCCTGGCGTTAATTGTTCTTCTAACTACGGCAACTAAATCCCCGCGGCGCCCAAACCCGTTGAGTAAAACTTTGGTTGTCGGGGTGGGCAGCGCGAATGTAAAGCGGGTTTTGCCGCCGACAACGTCAAGGGATTTATATGGCCGGTCGTTTATGTAAAGATCCAGGCGCGAAATATTCTCCGACTTCACCTCAAAAATCGCCTTCCGGCTCGCGCGCGCCTCTATCTCTACGCTGAGCTTGATAACCCGCTTCCGCGACAGCATGGCGCCCGCTTGATTGATCAAGTTAACGTTGCGGCTCATTAAATCATCGCGGGTCATGCGGTGCAGCTTGTCGGGGACGACGCCAAGCTCTTCGAGCGGCGTGCCTGCGCTCGCACCCCTTCGGATGCTGCGCCGGATGGCGACCCGCATACCGGCGTTGCTCGGCAGCGGCTTAAACGGAGAGTCGGCGCGGCGTCTTAGTAACATTAGCAAGTCATCGTGGTCCCAGACGTTCGCGCCGCCCGCGCCCGTATTATTGTTTACCCCAAGAATCGCCCCGATCTCGTGGTCTCTGAAGCCGGCGATGAACATGTCCGTCGTGCTGTAGCAGAGCGCGTCAATGATTAGCACGACCGGTCCGTAATACCTTTGCCCTATGTCATTACAGGCCTGTTTAGAGGTCAGCGGGAAGCCGAGCGAGTAGGTCGCGCCCGTCATGACCGCCTGTGCGATTGAGTCCTCCCACTGCGCCAGGTCGTCGGACTTTGCACCCAGGCGACAAACTTCCAAATTCAGGGGCGTGCAGATGAACTCGAACAACTCAGGCTCAATCTCACGCGGCGTGAAGAGTTGCAGCAGTCGCTGGCCGTTATCAATGATGCCGCCGCCGTTATTCCGCATGTCAATGATGAGGCCGTTCTGAGGCAGCAACCCCATCAGCCTGGTGAATTCGTGGACGAACTTGTCCGTGTCCGGCTCCTCGAAGTTGAAGATGCGGATGTAGCCGTAACTGCCGGTCGGCGTCGAGACCCCCCGCGCTCGCAACCGCGTCGGTAGCAAGGTCGGCAGGTAGTCGTCAATCGCCACCCTTCTCCTGGCCGCACGACGCACCCGCCGCTCGGCGGCGACCGCGTCAGGGGCAAAAAGAATCTTCCTGGTCTGATTGATCACCGCACGCTGCAAATCTATCCCCATCTTTTTAGACGCCGTGTCGTCGCGTTGCGGTAGCAGCCGTTGTTGACTGTCATCGAGGAGGACGAGCCAATTGAGCCTCTGTTCTAAACAGCGACCGTCGCGCGTGCGGTAGGTGAGGTCAACCCAGAACTCGTCGGGCGGGAGCGAGCCGATCATGGGTCGAATTGTCAGTGCAGAGAGCCCGGCTGCGAAGCGCGCCTCCGGGTTGCTGCCGGCCTGCCGCTCACCGTTCAATTCAACGGCACGCTTGATGGGAGTGCCGTTCCAGAAGAGCACCTCGACGCCGCTCTCAAATGGCGGTTGCTCAAAACCGCGCGCCACCTGTGTGATGAGAAACTTAGGCTCGCTTGAGCGTCTGCCGAAAAACTCTTCGACGAGGATGGGGAGATAGGCAATCTTATTTGCGAAGGGGTCGGGCAGCGAGTAGTTTGTGTGGAAGTCGCGCAGAGAAGTGAAGATCGCCTGCATCTGCTCGTGGAACTGCAACTCGCTAGCCAATTCATGCTCATCAGCCTCTGATAGACGAAATTTCAGCAGCTTGAGTTGCTGGACGGGGTCAATCGCGTGAATGGCTCGCTTGAGTGGGAGATGCGCATAATTCATCTCGATCAGCACCAGGGCCTGATCTACCAGCAGGCGTCTTTGCTTGAGCGACAGCTTTCCCTTTCGCTTGAGCGCGTTGGGCAGGAACTCAGAGAGCAGCACTGAGTTCGACAGTAGCCGCCGCACGGCGGAATCAACTGCACCGACGAAAGCCAAGGGTTTTTCGGGTCTGCTTTGAGCCAAGCTAAACTCCTTTATTCAACTTGAGGATTGAAGGTCGCTTGCCAGTTTCGGCCGGCCATCTTAGCGCCGATCTATTCGATTAATGCTGGATTACTCTAAGGATGAACTTACCACGAGAGGTGCTGCAAACCGAAGAGTATCTCGGGCGCGCGTGCTCAGACGGAGTTCCACGACCACGAGCGGGTCGAGCGGCTGACAGGGCCGTCTTCTACTTCGCGCGCCCCTATCACTCGTGGGAGCCGGGCAGCAACGAGAACGCCAGCGGGCTCCTGCGCCCGTACCTGCCCAAGGGCCAGAGCAGGAACTGCCCTACGTCGAGGGCATAGAGCGGGCGAAGCGCCCCGGTCGTCTTCACCCGCGGCGAGGTGTAAGGCGAATGAGCGACGCGTTAACATTGGAGAAGTCGACGAACGGGACTATTTCGTCCAGCACGCCGCGGTCGCCGGTCACGATGGAAGGAGCCTCCGGCGAAACATCGCCACGAAGTCGTAAGGGAGGCTAAAGCAGGCTTGGCCGAGGCGTGGTAAGTGTATACGTTGGCGGGCGGCGACTTCCGAAGGCAGTCCTTAATTGATGAACGAAACATTACGGGCGACATGGCCCGACCCGATGGACAAGGGAACTTGAGTTATGTCGTCTGCACAACGCCTAAGACGACCTAGTTAAGCGGGACGCGCCCGCCCGTTCTTCGTCTCGCCGAAGCCGACCTAGCCACCGGTGCCGCCACTCAGACCTCTAAACTGGTTAACGCGGGAGGCCGGCGCGGTTCACGAGGTCTTGGAAGCGCGGGTCTGAGCGCAGCTTGTCGTAGAGTGGGTTGCCCCTGACTTCGAGCGCGAACTGGTTACGCTCCTGCACCGCCTTGTCGAGCCAGGACAAGGCTTGCCCCTTGTCGCCCAACCTCGTGTAGGCGTTCACGTATTCGGACGCCGGGGCGTATTCTCCGCGCTTCCCTCTTTCGTTCAATTTGTCGAGCCGCCACTGTGCCAATTCGCGGACGGCCGTCTCGAAGCCCGACGCGGCGTAAGTGCGTTCGAGACCTGTCGCCTGTTCGCCCGCCCCGCTCAAAGCTTCGCGCCCTGCCCGGAGCGACTCACGCGCAACGCACGCACGTACCGCATCACGCTCGCGAACGGCGCCTTCCAGTTCGTCACGACCTCGGACCCGGGACGCATGCTCCTGTCGAGCGCCCGCTTTAAACACCCGCGGCATTATAAATTTATCCGAGCGACACCTTCTCGCGCCCGTGCCTTAAGACCTTTGCCATCCAGATTAGCTCCTTCAGAAACTGGTCGGCGCGCCTGACGTACGAGCGTTCGAGCAGCGCGCCCGACTCGTCGAAGAGCTTGTGCGCCGCCGCGAAGTTCATGTCCCAGAAGATCGTCACCAGCCCCAGTTCCCTCAACACCGGCAGAAGGCCCTGGACGACGCGCACCCCGCCGAAGCCCCCGGCCGAGACGCCGCACACGCCGACGGCCTTGTGGATGTACTCCTTCAGGTTCGTGTCGAGCGCGTGCTTGAGCAGGCCCGGGTAGCCGTGGTTATACTCCGGCACGACGACGACCAGCGCGTCGGCGCGGCTCATCTGCCCCGAGAAGCGCACGTCCTTGATGGCCTCGCCCTCGTCGTCAAAGGGGAGGTCGAGGTCGCGTATGTCGATCAGCTCCGTCTCCACGCCTTCGCGCTTTCCGACTTCGCCCAGCATGAAGCGCGCGACGTTCTCGCTCGCGCGGCCCTTGCGCGCCGTGCCGAGGATGACGGGGATGTAGAGCGGTCTCTCCATGTCCATCCGTTTAAGTCCCCCTGACCTTCTCCCAAGATGTGAAGCCGTCCGAGACGAAAGCATAATGCGCCCGCCGCGGCAGTTCCGCCAGCCCTAAGGTCGGGAAGGGGCGGACGAGGTTTTTGACCGCGGTCTTGTCTTAAACTATCAGCCTCGCGCAGGGAGGTGGAACGTTGATCGAATTCGGCGAAGACTTGTGCCGCGACTTGAAGGAGGCGACGGCGCGCGAGTGGCTTGAGACGAACGGCCTGGGCGGCTTCGCCTCTTCGACCGTGGCGGGGCTGAACACGCGCCGCTACCACGGCCTGCTCGTGGCGGCGACGCGGCCGCCCGTCGGCCGCACGGCGCTGCTCTCGAAGCTGGAAGAGACGCTAATCGTCGCCGGCCGCCGCCACGAGTTGTCGGCCAACCAGTACGAGGGGGCCGTCCACCCGCAGGGGTTTCAGTGGTTGAGCCGCTTCCGGCTCGACCCGTTCCCCGTCTTCACCTACCGGGTCGAAGGCTTCGAGCTGGAGAAGGCGGTCGTGATGCTGCACGGCGAGAACACGACCTGCGTCAGGTATTCGCTGCGGCGTGTCGATTCGGGCGAGGCGGACGTGCGGCTCGAAGTCCGCCCGCTGATAGCCTTCCGCGACTACCACGCGCTGACGCACGAGAACGGCGCGCTCGACTCCCGCGTCCGCGTCGAAGAGGGTCTGTTGACCGTCGCGCCCTACGAAGGTCTGCCCCCGCTCCACTTCGCGCACGAGGGCGGCGAGGTCGAGGCGGCGGGTTACTGGTATCGAAACTTTATTTACGCGGAGGAGCAGGCGCGCGGGCTCGACTACCGGGAAGACCTCTTCAGCCCCTTCGCGTTGACGTTCGACCTGAACGGGCGCGGCGAAGTCTCCGTCATCGCTTCGACCGAGAGGCGAGACGCCGCGCGCGCCGGCGAGTTGATCCGCGCCGAGGTCGCGCGGCGTGAGCGCGTGTTGCAGTCGGCGCCTGCTGACGACGACGCCGTGCGGGCGTTGACGGCCGCGGCCGACCGGTACGTCGTCGCGCGCGGGAGTCAGAAGACGGTCATCGCCGGCTACCACTGGTTCGGCGACTGGGGGCGCGACACGATGATCGCGCTGCCGGGCCTGACGCTCGTCACGGGCCGCTTCGAAGTGGCCCGCAGCATCCTCGAAGAGTTCGCGCGGTACGTCAGCCGCGGGATGCTCCCGAATCGCTTCACCGAAGGCGACGAGGCGCCCGAGTACAACACCGTGGACGCGACGCTCTGGTACTTCGAGGCCGTGCGCGCGCTCGTCGCCTACACGGGCGATGTCGAGTTCGTCCGCGAGCGCCTCTACGCCGTCCTCAAAGACATCATCGACTGGCACGAGCGCGGCACGCGCTACGGGATTCATGTGGACGCCGACGGTCTGCTTGCGGCGGGCGAGGAGGGGACGCAACTGACCTGGATGGACGCGAAGGTCGGCGACCACGTCATCACGCCGCGGCGGGGAAAGCCCGTCGAGATTCAGGCGCTCTGGTACAACGCCCTGCGCGTGATGGAAGAGCTGGGGCGCGCGTTCGGACTTGTAGAAGACGAGGGCAAGTTCGCCTCGATGGCCGCGCACGCCTTTGAAAGTTTCGACGCGCGATTCTGGAACGAGGTGGCCGGCTGCCTCTACGACGTGGTGGACGGCGCGGCCCTTGACGCGTCTATTCGACCCAACCAGATTTTCGCCGTGAGCCTGCACCACTCTCTGCTCTCGGGCGAGCGCGCGCGCCGCGTGGTCGAGGTGGTCGAGCGCGAACTGCTCACGCCCTACGGCCTGCGCAGCCTCGCGCCCTCCGACCCACGCTACAGCGGACACTACGGCGGAGGCCCCGCGCAGAGGGACGCAGCCTATCATCAAGGGGCGGTCTGGGCGTGGCTCGTCGGGCCTTTCGTCAAGGCTTATCTCAAGGTGCACGGGCGCACGCCCCGTTCGGTCTCTGACGCGCGAAGCCTCCTCGGCCCGCTCGTCGCCCATTTGCGAGAGGCTTGCCTGGGCCACGTCTCTGAAATCTTCGACGGCGACGCGCCGCACGCCCCGCGCGGCGCGGTCGCGCAGGCTTGGAGCGCGGCGGAGCTTCTGCGCGCGCTCGTCGAGGACGTTCAAGGCGGTGCAGTCAAGGCTTGACAGGTGTCTGAAGTTTTTCACGACGGCTGCGCTCTTCAACCCGCGTAAGCTTCGGGCGACGGCCGGATTCGGTGTGGCGCGTCCGTTGCTTCTGAGTTCTGTCTCGCAAGCACGACTTATGAAGGTGCCGCCTGAAGAATTGAAGGGTGACGTGCGGAGGGTCGTCGCGGTGATACCCGCGCGGATGGGCTCGTCGCGCTTTCCCGGCAAGCCGCTGGCGCCGCTCCTCGGACGGCCGTTGATCGAGCACGTCGTGCGCCGCGCCTCGATGTGCGAACAGCTCGAAGCAGTCTACGTGGCGACGTGCGACGAAGAGATACGCGCGGCGGTCGAGCGTTTCGGCGGCGAGGTCGTCATGACTTCGGCCGCGCACGAGCGCGCCAGCGACCGCGTCGCCGAGGCCGCCGAAAGCTTCGAGGCCGAGGTCGTCGTGATGATTCAGGGCGACGAGCCGTTGGTCACGCCGAACATGATCGCCGCGGCCGTCGCGCCGCTCTTCGCGGACGCCTCCGTGTCCTGCGTGAACCTCGCGCGCCGCATCGAGAGGCGCGAGGATTACCTTGACCGAAACACCATCAAGGTGCTGATGAATTTGAAGGGGGACGCCGTCTACTTCTCGCGCGCGCCAGTCCCCGGCGGCGCCTTCGCGTGCGACGGTGACGACGCGAGCCCGCCCGTCTTCAAGCAGGTGTGCGTCATCCCCTTCCGGCGCGACTTCCTGCGCGAGTTCGCGCACCTGCCGCAGACGCCCCTGGAGCGCGCGGAGTCCATCGACATGCTGCGCGCAATCGAGCACGGCCGGCCCGTGCGGCTCGTCGAGATAGAGGAGGAGACGCACGCGGTGGACACGCCCGAAGACCTTCGACTGGTCGAGGCGCTGTTGAAGGACGACCCGCTCGTCCGGCTCTACGACGGGGCGGGCCTCCCCCGCGGGGGGCGCGTATGAGCTGGCGCGTGCTGGTCAGCGCGCCGTACATGCTGCCGGCGCTCGAAGAGTTCCGCCCACGGCTTGAGCAAGCGGGCATCGAGATCGTCCGCGCCGAAGTGCGCGAACGTTTGAGCGAGGAGGAGCTGTTGCCGCTCGTCGCGGAGATCGACGGCGCCATCTGCGGCGACGACCAGTTCACGGAGCGCGTCCTGCGCAGCGCCCCGCGGCTGAAGGTCATTTCGAAGTGGGGCACCGGCATCGACTCGATTGATTCGGGCGCGGCGGCGCGGCTCGGGATACGCGTCTGCAACACGCCCGACGCCTTCACAGACCCGGTGGCCGACACGGCGCTCGGCTACGTCCTCTGCTTCGCGCGCCGTCTCCCGTGGATGGACGGGGACGTGCGCCGCGGCCTGTGGGTGAAGCCCGACGCGGTCGCCCTGCGGGAGTGCACGCTCGGCGTGGTCGGGGTCGGCAACATCGGGCGGGCGGTCGTGCGCCGCGCGCGCGCCTTCGGGATGAGGGTGCTCGGCACAGACCCTTTGCCCGTGCCCGCCGCGTTCGTCGAAGAGACGGGCCTGAACATGGTGCCGCTCGGCGCGCTGCTCGCGGAGTCCGACTTCGTGACTTTGCACTGCGACCTGAACCCGACCTCCTTGCACCTGCTCGACGGCGCCGCCCTCTCGCTCATGCGCCCCACGGCCTACCTCGTCAACACTTCGCGCGGGCCTGTGGTGGACGAGGCGGCGCTGTCGCGCGCGCTCGCGGAAGGCAGACTCGCCGGGGCCGCGCTCGACGTGTTCGAGGTCGAGCCGCTGCCAGGAGAGAGCCCGCTTCGCGCGTTCGAGAACTGCCTGCTCGCGCCCCACAACGCCAACTGCGGCCGCGCCGCGCGTGCACGAGTCCACGAGACGACCATCGCCAACCTCCTCGCGGCGCTCCGGGAGGTCGTGTGAGCGCGCGCGTCGAAGGCGGGTGGCTGCTCGGGCGCGGCGTGAGGGGGCTCCTGCGGTGCGACGAGGCCGAGGTGGTCGAAGGCATCGCGCGCTACGTGATGTCGCAGCACAAAAGCCTGCGGGTCGGCTCGGCCTTGATGGAGAGCGCGCGCGGGACACCGCTCCCGGCCGCGACGGCCCTGCTCGGAGGGTTGAAGAGGTTTCTCGAAATGCGCGTGGGCGCGGGCCGCGAAGGGGTCGTGTGGGTCGCACGCCTCGGCAACGAGCGGCGGGCCGTCGAGCCGCTTTCCAAACTCCTCCCCGAGGTGAGCTGGACGGAGTGGAAGTTCAGACATTGGCCCGACGCCGCGGCGCTGCGGGCGGTCGCAGGACTGCGGCCGTCGTCCGTGCGCCGCGCGTTCAGGCTCGCGCGCAGGCTGCACCGGCGTTACGAGTTCTTCAAGGTGCTCCGCGTCCTGGAGCTGCTCGGCTACTACTCGCGCTACCTCGCGCTCTTCCGCGGCGGGCGCTTCCGGCTCGCCGTGATGTCGAGCCACAGCAACCCGCACGGCATCGCCTTCAACCTCGCGGCGCGCAGGTGCGGCGTGCCCGTCGTGCTCGTCACGCACGGGATGCCCGTCCGCCCCGTCGCGCCGCTCTCCTACGAACTGGCCGTCGTCCACTGCGAGGTCGCGCGCCGGACGTACGAGGAGGAGGGCTGCCGCATCGAACGCGTCCTCGTCCACGGCCGGCGGCAGCATTACTCGCCGATGCCTGTCGCACAGCTTCCCGCGCGTCTGGCCGTCGGCCTCTTTCTCTGCAAGGACGTGAACGAGGTTCGTCTGCGCGCGCTCGTCGAGCGGCTGCTCGCGGACGCGCGCGTGTCGCGCGTCCTCCTGCGCCCGCACCCGAAGAACCTCTGGCGCGGGTTGGAGGAGTGGGTCTCTTTGCGGGGTGAGCCGCGGCTGTGTCTGAGCGCGGGCGGCGGTGTGTTCGAAGAGATCAAGGCGTCCGACCTCGTCCTCGCGGGCAACTCAAGCGTGCTCGCCGAGGCGCTGACGGCCGGCCGTCCCGCCGCCTACGTGCGCGGCATCGACCACGGCCCTTACGACCTCCACGCCTTCGTCGCGCGCGGCCTCGTCTACGAGTACGCCGACGAGCGCGGCCTCGAACCCGAAGCGATGCAGAGCTTCTACCTGCGCACGGACTGGCCGGCCGCGCTCCGCCTCTTCGCCAACGTCTGCGAGGACGAGGCGGCCGTCGCCCTGCGGACGGGGGACGCACTGCGCGAGGTCGCGTCCCTCATTTCCGAGAAGGCGAACGGTTAACGAAGCTTCATGAGCGGCGTCTTGCAACACGTTGGTTCCATCCCCGGCGGCGAAGTCGAAGGCTCACTTGACAACTTCCGCGACCTACTGTAGTCTGCGCTCTCATTTTGCCGTTGGGTGATTGCCCCGCTCCCTAAAGTCGCCCTTTTCACCAAACCCTTAAATGCCCGTACTCTTCACCGCGCCCGCGAACTGTCTTCACGCTGACGCCTAATTTGTACGGCCAAGTCAACGTCCCGTTCCGACGCATGCCGCCGCCGGCATAGCCTCTTTCTAACCACTGTCCGACCCGGCGCGAGGTTTAAGAAGGACGCTCACAACGAGCGGAAACCTCGCAAAAACTTAGCCCCGATTACTCTGCTCCGGCAGTCTCTCGCGCGTCGCCCGCCCCGGCTTTCCTCTCTTTGCACGGGCGCACGCCGGACTCGGCCCGGAGCGCGATCAGGCCCTCACGTCCCGCGCGTGGGCGGCCACCCCTTCACCCTTCTTCAGAGGCCCATACATTCCAATGGCGCTCAAACAGACGACGAACCGGGGCCGGGCTGCACAGTCCGCCCGGGCGCTCCGCCGCTGCGGACTGCCCCTCTTCGTGTCGGTGTTGCTGGCGGCGGTCTGCCTGAGCGCCGTGCGACTCGTCCCCGGCGCGTTCGCGCAGGAAGGCGCGCAGGGGCGCGGCTCGCGCCCGGCCGGCGTCACGCCGAAGCGGCAGAGCCCGCGCACGAAGGCGCAGGCCGAGGGGGCGTCGTCGTCGAAAGCCGCGGCGCAGTCGAACGGCGCCGAGCTGCCGAAGAAGCCGAGCGCGCGGGCGGTCGCGAACTCCGCGCTCGAAGCGCTGTCGCCGCTGCTCGCGGCCGCCGACTTCGACCTCGTCGGCCTGGCGGTCACGGCCAACCCGCCGTCGCAGACCGTGCCGAAGAACACGCCGACCTCGGTGCTCGTCAGCGTCAAGGTGCCCGAGGGCACCGACCCCGCGCCCATCATCGCGGGCCTCAACCCCGAGTACCGCGTGCGCGGCGAATTGACCGGCCCGTCGCTCTCCGCCCCGCGCACCATCGAGGCGCCCGTCGGCCAGCCGCTCCCCATCCCGCCGCTCGCGCAGGCCGGCGAGCACCTTTTGCAAAACCTCCGCGTCGTGGACACGGGCCGCCCCGACGAGCCGGTCGTCGCCGCCGTCACGCCCGACGCCTGCGGCATCACCGTCATCGAGCGCCTGCTCGTCTCCGAAGTCCACGTCAACGAGCTGACCTACGAGCAGATCGTCCAGGCCGGCATCAACATCTCTGACGACTCGTACCGCGCCTTCAACTTCACCGTCGGCCTCGGCACCATCTCCGAAGGTCACAGCATCACGATCCCCGTCGCCTTCCCCTCGGTCGGCGTCAACGCCTCGCTCCCCGTCGTCGGCACGCCGACCGTCAACGCCCCCGGCATCGACGCGCCGACCGTCATCCCCGTCCTGCTCACCCCCTCGGTCTCCGCCCCGACGGACGGCTCGCCCGCGCCCGAGGAGCCGAAGATCGGCGACGAGCCCGTGCGCATCCCCGGCGTCGTCGTCTTCCCCGGCCGCGTCGGCTTCCTGCATCAGTTCTTCGAGGCCATCGTCATCGTCTCGAACGGCGCCCCGAACGGCGCCCCGCTCGTCCTGCGCAACCTGCACGCGAAGTCGCGCCTGCCCGACGCGGGCACGCCCGGCGACGAGTCGGACGATCCCTTGCGCATCGCCGAGACGCAGACGGGCGGGCGCGTCTCCGAGCTGGATTTGCACGGGCTCGGGGCCGACCAGAAGTACGGGACGGCCGACGACACCGTGAGCTTCCGGCCCGGCGAGGCCGGGCAGGCGACCTTCCTACTCGAAGGGTTGAAGGACGGACTGCACACGGTTGACTTCGACCTCTCGGCGACACTCGAAGGTCTGCCCTCCGGCCCGGTGCAGGTGCAGGGGACGGTGCCGGGCGCCGTGCTCGTGCGCGACGCGAGCTTCGCCGTCACGTTCACGCACCCCGGGATCGTGCGCGCGGGTCAGGAGTACGACCTCGCGATGACGGTCACGAACACGGGCAGCCGCGACATCCTCGGCGCCTTCGCGCGCCTCAACCGCAACGGCATCAGCGGCGCGGAACTGATCGGCCAGGACGCGGGCGAGCGGCAGTTCCCGACGACCATCGTTAAGAAAGACTCGGCCACGATTAAGTGGCGCCTGCGCGCGAGCGTGACGGGCGAGGTCACGGCCTCCTACGTCAAGGTCGGCGACGACGTGAGCGCCGGCCTCCAGCTCGTGACGGGCGTCGGCGACCGCAACATTCCGCTCTCGCCCGAGTCGCTCATCCTGCCCGACCCCGTCCGTCACCTCCCGCCCGACTTCGTCGAGGCCGCGCGCGGCGTGCTCGGACAGGGCTGGAGCATCGCCAACGCGCCGCCGGGGTCGCTGCCCGCGGGCGTGCTGCCCGTGACGAAGCAGTCGGTCATCGACCGCGCCGTCGAGCTGGGCCTCGCGGGCATGCGCGTGGACTTCGGCGAGACCTCGGGCGTCTCCATCGAGACGCTCATGCGCGACTGGCTCGGCGAGCTGAAGCAGGACGCGGGCTTCGCCGACGCGCTGCGCGAGACGCCTTCGGGCAACGCCTACTACGACGCCGCCGGCACCGAAATCTACAAGCGCCTGACGGCCGCGGGCGGCATCAGCGCCGCCGACTACCAACGCGAGCTGGCCGACACGGAGTCTTCGCGCTCGCCCTTCATCTCGGCCCTCGTCACGCACGCCGACGGGCAGCCCGCGGCCGGGGTGCGCCTCGTCAACGCCTCGAACGAGCGCGTCGGCTTCGGCGCTTCCGCATCGGAGCGCGAGGTAGACCTTGATAACGCCGGCGCGCTCGTCATCGGCAAGACCGACGCCATCACGCGCGCGCAGACGACGCTCGGGCAGTTGGCGCTGGCCTCGAACGTCGCGGCCGAGAACTGGAAGGTCGAGCTGACGGGCTGGCGCGAGGGCGCGGCCGACCTCTCGCTGCTCTACGCGGCGTCGGGGCGCACCTACCGCCAGGTCGTCTGGAGCGGCGTGCCGCTCACGGCCGGCAGCAAGTATCGCGTCTCCTTCCGCACACTGAGCAGCTCGACGGCGACGCCCGTGCTCGAAATCTTCGACGGCACCAATTACGTCCCCTCGAACGTCGAGGGCGTGTTGGTGACGCTCGACCAGCCGGCGCCGCGCCTGGTCGGCGCCATCCAGGTCACGCCCGACGTGGTGGCGGGCGGCGACAAGTACGGCCGCCTCGTCGGCCTGCTCTTCTCCAAGCCGATGCTCAGGGATCAGGCCGAGAGCATTTCGCGGTACGCGGTCGGCGGCGGGCAGCTCAAGAACACCGACCAGGCGGTCGGCGGCCCAGTCAAGGTCAAGGGCGCGCACCTCGACTACGGCGACCGCTTCGCCTTCCTCTCGCTCGACTCGCCCGTCGGCCCGTACATCAAGCGGGACATCACCGTCACCAGCATGTCGGACGCGCGCCGCATGCCGCTCGCCTCCGCGCCCGTGACGATGCCGATTGACGCGCGCGTCTCGCCCGAGGGCATCCCGCCGGGCGCCTACCTGACCGGCCGCGTGCTCAACGCCGACGGCACGCCGGTCGCCGGCGCCAACGTCATCTACTGGACGCAGGAGTGCCCCGACCCTTCGAAGGTCACGCTGCCGCCGCCGCCCATGCCCATCGCGGTGAAGACGACCGACGCACAGGGGCGCTACGAGATCGACTACGTCCGCGACGGCGACTGCGCGCCGCTGAGCGTGACGGTCAACAACCCGGTCACGCACTCCGAGAAGCGCCTCACCTCGCCCGTGGCCTACGACGGGCAGCACATGGTCTTCGACATGGTCTTCCTCGCGCGCGGCAACGTGGCCGGGCGCGTGACGGTCGCGGGCCAGCCCGTGGCGAAGGCTTTCGTCAACATCGTCCCCGCGCTCGACGTGGTCGGCACGCAGGTCGTCGAGACGGACGAGAACGGGCGCTACACGGCGGCGGGCGTCCCCGTCGGCAACGTGTCGGTCTTCGCCGTCGGCACGGGCGACCTCTCGAACTCCTCGGGCTTCGGCGCGGGCAACATCGACGGGCCGAACCAGACGGCCACCGTCAACATCTCGATGCAGAACACGGGCGGGCGCGTCACGGGGCGCGTCGTGCGCTCCGACGGCGGCCCGGCGGTGGGCGCGCTCGTCGTCGCCTACGCGGTCATCCCCGGCGTCCCCTCGCAGAGAGGCGACGGCGCGACGGCCGTCGGCTACGCCTACGCCGACCGCGACGGCCAGTTCACCATCTCGAAGATTCCCGTCGGCGACGTGGTGCTCGAAACGACCGACTACGTCAACGGCATGAAGGCGACGCAGCGCGTGACGCTGACGAACGCCGCGCCGCAAGCCTCGAACATCCTCATCACGCTGCCCGGCCTCGGCGCCGTCTCGGGCCGCGTCCTGAACGAGACGGGCGAAGGCGTCTCGAAGGCCATCGTCACCTCGGCCGGGCGCGGCGTCGAGACCGACGCGCAGGGCTTCTACACGATGACCGACATGCCGGCCGGCACGCACGGCCTCTCGGCCATCGACCCGGCAACGTTGCAGACCGGCGCGGCCTCGGCGCTCGTCCGCATCGGGCAGACGACCGAGAACGTCAACATCGTCATCCTCCGCCCGTCCACCGTCGAGGGCACCGTGACGGTGCTCGAAGAGGGGCAGAGTGTGCCCAAGCCGGTCGCGGGCGCCTACGTCTCTTCCGACGGCACCGACCTCGTCCAGACCGACGGGCTCGGCCATTACAAACTGCCGAACGTCACGCCGAACGAGCAACTGACGCTGCGCGTCTTCGACACGAAGACGATGTTCGTCTCCAACCTCGAAATCCGCCTCGCGCCCGGCGAGACGCTGACGCGCGACGTGACCTTCAGGCCCGGCACCATCCGCGGCCGCGTCACGCAGCCCGACGGCGTGACCGGCACGGTCGCAGACCTCCAGGTCTACTCGCCGCGCCCCTACCTCAAGGCCGGCCTGAACCTCGGCCTCCTCGACGCGTCGAACCCCGCCACGACGCGCTCGGCCGCCGACGGCTCGTACACGGTCACGGGCAACAACCCCGGCGCGTTCCGCGTCTCGACCTCCAACGCCTTCTTCCCGACGCCGGTCTCTGCCGGAGGTCTGCTCGCGCCCTCGGGCGTGGCCGTGTGCGACCTGTCGCTCGTGAGCACGCTCGCGGGCAAGATTCAGGGGCGCGTCTTCCAGCCCGACGGGACGACGCCGGTCGGCCCCGGCGTCAACGTCACGCTCGGCGGCGGCTCGCTCGCCGACGCGACCGTCCGCACGGATGCGAACGGCCACTACGAGTTCGGCGAGGTCTTCTCGGCGGGCGCCTACCGCCTGACGGCGACCGACCCCGTCTCGGGCGCCTCGAACCGCATCAACGTCGCCGTCCAGCGCAACAAGGACGCGGTCTTCGACCTGCGCCTGCTCGGCACGGGGAGCCTGCGCGTGAAGGTCGTTGACGGCGGCGGCCAGCCCGTCCAGAGCGGCTCGGTCACGCTCGACGGCTCCGCCTACCCGAACACGCACCGCTTCGCGGAGATCACGCCCGACAGCGGCGGCGTCATCGCCTTCGACAATCTGCCCGAAGGCGCCTACGCGGTCGCTGCCACCGAGCGCGGCCTCGGCGGGCGCGTCGCGGTCAACGTCACGCCCGGCGGCACGGTCGAGACGACGATTCAACTGCAAGCCTCCGGCACGGTCGAGGGGCGCGTCCTTATGCCGGGCGGGACTGTGCCCGTCGGGCTCGCCGACGTGGAGCTGCGGTCGGGCGGACGCTCCATCGGCTTCGCCGTCACGACTGATGTCGAGGGCGACGCCGACGCGTCGGGCCACTTCCAGTTCCTGAACGTCCCGGCCGGCGACTTCACCATCGAGGTCTTCGACAATCGCACGGGCCGCGCGGGCCGCTCGGCGGGCCGCATCAACACGCAGGACGAGACGGCCACGGTCAACGTGCAGGTCTTCGCCATCGGCGCGGTCGCGGGCCGCGTCACCTCGAACGGCCAGCCGGTCGATCACGCGCTCGTCGAAATCTACGCCGACGGCGCGGGGCTGCGCTCGGCGCACCTCAAGGCGACGACCGACGAGGACGGCCGTTACCGCTTCACCGGCATTCCGGCCGGGCGCTTCACGGTCAACGTCTCGGGCGCGCCGGGCGGGCAGGGCGGCTCGGTCTCGGGCGTCATCTCCGGCACGAACGAGCCGCTGCCCGACACCATCGCCGACATCGCGCTCGAACCGACGCAGACCGTGACGGGCACCGTCTACAAGCTCGGCGGGACGGAACCTCTGCCGGGCGCGCTCGTCACCATCTACGTCGGCCCGCGCGTCTACCGCACGAACGCCAACGACGCGGGCGTCTACCGCCTGAGCTTCGTCACGCTCGGCTCGGTCATCGTGCGCGCCGAGGCGCCCGCGGGCTACGACCGCGGCGAGGCCCCGGCCGTCGCGGGCACGACGCCCGGCGCGACGATCACGTCCAACGTGACGCTCGCGGGCGTCGGCCGAGTCGCGGGCACGGCGCGCGACAATAACGGCGCGCCGCTCAACGTCGGCACCGTCACCTTCAGCAACAACGACTGGACGAGCACGCGCATCGAGCTGACGACCTCCGTCCGCGCGGACGGCACCTACAAGTTCGACGACGTGCCGGTGGGCAACTTCACCCTGAAGCTGACCGCGCCGAACCGCGTCGGCACGGCCGCGGCCGCGGGCGCGGTCGCCGGCGGCCAGACGGCCAACGTTGACCTGCGTCTCGAAGACGCGGGGCGCGTCGTCGGCCGCGTCGTCTCGGAGGGGGCGGGCGTGCCCGTGGCGGGCGCGGACGTGACGCTCACGCTCTACCGGCAGACCGGCGGCACGCTCTTCTTCTACGCGCACAGCGACTCGCAGGGCGCCTTCGCCTTCGAGAGCATCCCGCTCGGCACCGCCTCGGTCGCCGTGAGCGACACGACGACGGGCGGCGTCGCGCGCGCCTCCAACCTCGCGCTCGCGGCGAACGCGCAGGTCATCGACTTCGGCGACATACGGCTCGACGCGACGCCCGTCAGGGTCGAGTCGGTCACGCCCGCCGACGGCACGGGCAACGTCTCGCCGTCGAACGCCGCCGTCACCGTCAACTTCTCCGAGCCCGCGCAGGGCGTCAACTCCGGCTCGGTTCGGCTGCTCAAGGGCTCGGCGGCCGTCGGGGCCGGCGTGACGCTCTCGCCCGACGGCCGCGTCGCCACGCTGACGCCGTCGGGGCGCCTCGCCGACACGAGCACCTACACGGTCGTCGTCTCCACGTCCGTCCAGGACTTGAACGGGTTGGCGCTGGCCTCGGAGTTCCGCTCCTCCTTCACGACGCGCGACGAGACCGGCCCCGTCGTCACCGGCGTCACGCCGGCCGACGGCGCCGCGCACCTCCCGCTCGCGACCGACGTGGTCGTGACCTTTGACGAGCCGCTCGACCCGGCGCAAGACTTCTCGGCCGTCCTGCGCGTTACCACGGGGTCGCCGGCCGCGCCGGTCGCCGGCACGGTCACGCGCGCCGCCGACGGCAAGTCGGCCACCTTCCACGCGACGGCCGGACTCGTCGAGGGCGTGCGCCACACCGTCACCGTCGCGAGTCAGCGCGACGCGCTCGGCAACGTGCAGACGGCGAGCTTCTCGTCCTCGTTCACGACGCTGGACACGACGCCGCCCGTCGTCGATCCGCTGCCCATCGACGGCACGACCGTCCGCACCTTCCGCCCGGCCGTCACGGCCACTTACCACGACAACGCCTCGGGCGTGAGCACCTCTTCGGTCGTGCTCACGCTCGACGGGGCGAACGTCACGGCCGGCGCCACCGTCACCGGGACGGGGCTCAGCTACACGCCCGCCGCCACCCTCGCGCGCGGCGCGCACACTGTCACGCTGCGCGTCTCAGACAACCAGGAGAACGTCTCCGACGTTCGCACGGCCACCTTCCACATCGACGACTCCGGCCCCGTCATCACCGGCTTCACCGTCGCCGGCGCGCCGGCCGTCGAAGGGATGTTCGTCACCTCCTCGCTCCAGCCCGTCGTCGCCGTCACCTACAGCGACGACACCGGCATCGACCCGTCGGCCACGCAAGTCCTCTTCGGGCCGCGCGGCTCGACGCTCCAACCCGTGGCCGCGACGGTCACGCAGACCGGCCTCACCTACCAGCCCGCGGCGCCCCTGGCCGAGGGCGAGTACACGGTCGAGGCCACCATCGTCAACAACCTCGGCACCTCGACCGCGACACCGCGCGTCAACTTCACGCTCGACGTGGACGCGCCCGAGATCATCTCGCTCACGCCCTCCTCGGGGAGCCAGCACGGCGGGACGACCGTCACCATGACGGGCAACCGCCTGCTGAACACGACGGGCACCGCGCCCGCCGTCAACGTCGGCGGCTCGCCCGCCCTCATCAAGAGCGCCGAGCCGGGCACCCCCGACACGGTCGTCTTCACGACCCCCGCGGGCGCGCCCGGCCCGACCGCGGTCGAAGTCCGCACCGACCGCGGGCGCGCCCTGCTCACCGGCGGCTTCAACTACGAGGCCGACCCGCGCACGCCCTTCTCCGTCGAGCCCGACACGACCGTGCTCTGGCACCTCGACGAGACGGGCAACGGCGCCGTCACCGTCAAGGACTCGGCCGGCATCCTCGCCGGCACCGCCAGCACCGCCTCGCTTGAGCAGCCCGGCCGCTTCATGGGCGGTCGTTCGAGGGCGTCCCTCGTCTCGATTACCGACATCGACAACGTGCTCAACTTCGGCGCGTCGAGCTTCACGGCCGAGTGCTGGGTCAAGACCGGCCCCGTCAACCGCACCTACACCCTCGTCGGCAAAACCCACTCCAGCGAGGCCAGCGCCAACTACATCTACGGCAACTTCGCCCTCCAACTCCTGCCGTCGGGCGCGCTGCGCGCGCTGCTCTTCGACACGGCGAACATCCGCTGGCAGGCGGACATGCCGGCCACGGCCGTCAACACCATCGACAACCAGTGGCACGCGGTCGCGATGGTCGTGAACCGCGAGCAGGGGCGCCTCTCGCTCTACGTGGACGGCGTCGAGCGCGCCTCGGCCGCGATGCCAAGCGGCTTCGGCTCGATGATCAGCGGCTACCCGCTGCGCGCCGGCACCATCGACGACTCCGGGCCGCAGACGACGGGCACGACGCGCATCGCGGAGTTCACAGGCACCCTCGACGAGGTCAGAGTCTCGGCCTCGGCGCACTCGCCCGAGCAGATGCTCGCCACCTACCGCGGCACCGAGGGCACGCTCGGCCTCGTCGTCCTGAAGTACGGGCCGCAGTCGCTGCCGCGCGGCACGACCGTCCAGATGCCCCTGACGGGTTACAACCTCTCGGGCGTGACGGCGTCGGTCGTGGACGCGGCGGGCGTCCCGCAGGTGACGCGCACCGTCACGTCGTCGGCCACCAACGCGGTTGTCGAGATCGACGTGAGCCCGACGGCGGCGCTCGGCGCGACCCAGGTCGTGTTCAGCTCGCCGGCCGGCTCGGTCTCGAAGCCGGTCTCCATCGTCGAGCTGGGCCAGAGCGTCTACGACGTGGAGCCAGACACGCGCGTGCTCTGGCACCTCGACGAGAGCGGAGACGGGGCCGTCCGCATCGGCGACTCCGCCACCCTCTCCATCGACGGCACGGCGTCGTCCGCCTCGCAGATGCAGGAGGGCCGCTTCGGCCGCGGCAGGTCGCGCGCGAGCCTCGTCGCCGACACGGACTTCGGCGCGCTGAACTTCGGCGCGTCGAGCTTCACGGCCGAGTGCTGGGTCAAGACCGGCCCCGTCAACCGCACCTACACCCTCGTCGGCAAGAACCATTCGACCGAGGCCAGCGCCAACTACATCTACGG
>JAFAVK010000057.1 GCA_019242475.1 Acidobacteriota bacterium
TGGACTCGACGTCCTCCATGTTGAGCGTCATGCGGCTGCGGCGGTTGCCGCCGCGCGACGAGCCGATGAGGACGGTGAACTGCTGGTCGCGGAAGGCGACGATCTGGCCGCGGATGACCTGCCCGTCCTTCATGCGGATGGTGTCGGCCAGCAAGGCCGGGCCGAGCGCCAGGACGAGAACGGCGACGGCGAGGGGCCTTGCGAGTCTGAGAACTTTCATAATTCCTCCCGGGGGTGCTGCGCCGGGCTCCGACGCGATGCCACATGTAAACAGAGAGAGACGCGCTTTGCAAGCGGGAGAGTGGCGGGCTCAGCAGCGATTGATGGTCTGCGCGGGGGAGGGGTTGCCCGTTTGTTTTCAGGCGGAGATTTACGACGCCCAGGCACGGAGATGGAAAGGATTTCAACACGGAGACACGGAGGCACGGCTTGACGCCTTGGGCCGTGCCTCCGTGTCTCCGTGTTGAAGTCGCCCGCGCTACATTCGAGAGCCGACGGACTCTCGCCTAGAACTGATCGAGGAAGAGGTAGCGTGCCCGGTGCTTGTCATCTTCGACGCGCGAGTCCACGTCGAGGCGCATGAGCTGCACGGAGCCGCCCTTCGTGACCGCCGGCCATTTCGGCAGTCCCGGGCCGTTCGGGTCGCCCTTCTTGACGAAGTTCTCGAAGTAGCCCTGCATGACCTCCGACACCTTGAAGTCGTCCTTCGTCCACGCGTAGACCTTGTTCGTGGCGAGGTTCCCCAGCGCGTACTCGATCTCGGCCGAATGCACCGCGCCGCGCGCGGGCGGCATCGTCACGGCGCCGGAGTTCTGCCCGCGCACGACGCCGCCGGCCAGACCGGGCCGCGCGTCGCCCATCTCGGGCGTCATCGGCGGGCGCGGGCGCGCGTAGAGGTAACGGAAGACTTTGCGCCCGCCGGTCTGCGCGTGCAGGTCGAACCACTTCCAGGTGCTGTAGCCGATGAAGCGGTCGCCCGCCAGGTCGGTCGCGGCCTCCAACACCTCTTCGGATGTCTTCGCCGGGTAGAGCTTCAGCGCCTCGTCGGCGCGCGCGCCGTAGAGCTTGCGGACGGCCTTCTCGAAGTTCTCCGGCGTCGGCTCGTCGCCGCCGAGCAGCGCGCGCCAGGTCATCTCCTCGGAGTTCCAGCCGACGAGCAGGGGGACGTGCGCCTGCCGGCCGGCGGCGTAAGTCTCGCGCGGCGGCTCCTTGAAGAAGTAGCCGTCCACGGCGATAGGGAAGCGGCCGAAGGGCTGTTTGGCCGTGGCCTCCATCAGCCTCTCGGTCGGCAGCGCGCGCAGGGCGGCGAGTGAAGCGGCGCCGACTTCCGCCGCGAGCTTCGTCCCGTCGGCCTCGGCCTGCGCGAGCGGCACGGCGGGCATCGTCGAAAGCACCGACCCGCTCTCGCCGATGGCGCCCGCGATGAGGTCTCTCGACAGGGGCGAGGCCATCTGCGCGCTGACCGAAGCCGAGCCGGCCGACTCGCCCGCGATGGTGACGCGCCCGGGGTCGCCGCCGAAGGCCGCGATGTTCTCGTGCACCCAGCGCAGCGCCGCCGCCTGGTCGAGCAGCCCGTAGTTGCCCGACGCGTGCTGCGGCGACTCCTTCGACAGCTCCGGGTGCGCCATGAAGCCGAAGAGCCCGAGCCTGTAGTTGAGCGTCACGGCGACGATGCCGCGCCGCGCCATGCTCTCGCCGTCGTAACGCGGCTCCGACCCGTCGCCCGCGATGAACCCGCCGCCGTAGAAGTAGACGAGCACCGGCAGCTTCTCTCTGTCAGACTTCGCCGGCGTCCACACGTTCAGGTAGAGGCAGTCCTCGCTCATCCCGTCCGAGCGGAAGTTCATGTCCCCGAACACCGGGTGCTGCATGCAGCGCGGCCCGAACTTCTCTGCCCGCCGCACCCCCTCCCAACTCTTAACGGGCAGCGGCGGCCTCCAACGCAACTCCCCCAAAGGCGCCGCCGCGTACGGAATCCCTTTGAAGACCCGTACCCCCGACGCCCCCCGCCCCAACCCCTCGACCACCCCCGCCCTCGTCTTCACGCGGTCGGGCGCCTCAGCATTCGACCCGGGTGCGCCGGCCACCAACAGCGCGGCGGTCAAGAGAATGGTGCTGCCGAAAAGAAAGACTCCGAGCGATGACTTCATCTTTTCTGCTCCTTGAACGAACAGTCTGGCAGGGCTCGGCGACATATTAACAGGCAAAAGAAAGACGGCGGGAGTCACCCCGCCGTCTGCCGTCGAAATCTTTTGGTGGAGCAGAGGGGGATCGAACCCCTGACCTCGGCGTTGCGAACGCCGCGCTCTGCCAAACTGAGCTACTGCCCCACGCGAGGGTAGATATTAGGGTCGTGTGGGGGGAGTGTCAAGTGACAGAACAGCGCCCTCCCCCGGTTAAGAGGAAGGGCGCTGCTGCTGTGGACGATGCTCTGGCGCGAGGGCGCCAGGGCGTCTTAAGAAGCCGGCCCGCGCTGTTGAAGCGGGGCCGGCGTTCTAACTCGGGTCAGGCCGCCTTTAGACGACGGGGCGGCGTCCGGTCAGAAGGTTGATGACGAAGATGACCAGCGCCACGACGAGCAGCAGGTGGATCAGGCCACCGCCGACGCCGCCGATGAGACCCAGCAGCCAGAGAACCAGCAGAATCACAAGAATTGTCCAAAGCATGTTCGCTCTCCTCCCTCAGTTACTCACCCAACAAATTTTTGAACTCCCAAGCACCTGCCGGGGTTAATAACAACGGCCGTGCCATAGTGCGCAGACGGAGCCCGAACGACCGTCTAAGTCATAGTATTTCAGCGTTTCCACGTTTCTCGGGCTTCATCGCGGCGAAGACAAGCGGCACGCGGCCGGGGGAAAGCGAATCAAAACACGTCTCTCTTTCAATTACACGCCGACCTGAAAGGGGACGGTCTTTTCTTGCAGATTGATTGCAGCGGAGGAACGTTCCTCCTCGGGGAAGGAACATTCCTCCCCAGAGAGGGAGAGTCGGGTCTTTTCCGAGGAAAATTCCTTCTCAAAGGAGAAATTCTCCTCCTCCGGGAAGAAACTTTCCTTCCAGAAGAAGGAGAATTTCTCCTCCAAGAAGAAAACTTTCCTTCCCGGAGAAGGAAACTTCTTCCTTTAAGAAGGAAAATTTCTCCTCCGAGAAGGAACATTCCTCCTCCGACCAGGAACTTTCTATCTTTGAGGAGGAACGTTCCTCCTTCGAGATGGAATTTCCTGTCTCCGAGAAGGAATGACGGTTGAAAGTGTTCGGGCCGCGAATCTCGCCGTTTGATTCGGGGGGAAGGCGCGCCGGCTTTTGTTTGACACACACCGGCCGGCGGGTGCTTTAATGGCTCTGGCGCGCCCGCCCTAAGTCTTCCCGGGGCGCGCTTCGCGTTCGAGACGCGCGGAGACCGAGCCCCCGCGCGCGAGGAGTCGAATGTCAAGGGTCACCCCGCTCTTCAGAGCGCTCTTCCTCATACTCTTCGCCCTCCAGACCGTCACGCACGCACGGCAGACGCCGCGCGTCGAGGCGCCGACCGTCGCCGCCGCCCCGCCCGCCAACGCCTCCGGGGCGGGCGCCGAAGCCGAGCGCCGCAGGCAGTCTTTCGACATCGTCTGGCAGACGGTCAAAGATAACCACTACGACCCGAAGTTCGGCGGCGTGGACTGGGACGCCGTGCGCGCCGAGTTCGAGCCCCGCGTCGCCGCGGCGCGCACAGACCGCGAGCTGCACGCGCTCCTGCAACAGATGCTCAACCGCCTCGGCCGCTCGCACTTCAACATCATCCCGCCCGAGGCCATCCCCTCGACCGACGGGGAAGAGGATTCGAAGGATGGCGAAGACGGAGACGAGACCCCCGGCGGCGAAGAGCCGCGCCGCCGCGGGAACCTGCTCGCGGCCGAGCGCCTGACCTACGGCATCGGCATCGACCTGCGCGTCGTCAACGGCGCGGCGCTCGTCACGCGCGTCGAGCCCGGCTCGACGGCCGCGCGCGCGGGCCTGCGCACGGGTCACGTCCTGCGCAGCATCGACGGCCAGCCGCTTTCGGAAATCCTGCGCACGCTCCGGCTCGTGGCCGTCTACGAGCCTTCGGCGCGCAACCAGATTCCGGCCGAGATCATCGTCGGCTACGTCAACGGCCCGCCGGGCACGAGCGTCGCGCTCACCTTCCTCGACGGGCGCAACCGCGTGCGCCGCGCCGTCGTCCCGCGCGAACATTTGAAGGGCGAGCTGATGCCGCTCTTCCAGACGCTCCCGGCGCAGTTCGTCGAGTTCGAGTCGGCGCGCCTGCGCGGCGGCGTCGGCTACGTGCGCTTCAACCTCTTCGCCGCGCCCGTGCTCGACAAGTTCTGCGCGGCGCTGCGCTCGATGAAGGACGCGCCCGGAATCGTCCTCGACCTGCGCGGCAACCGCGGCGGACTGCTCGGGCTCGTCTACGGCCTGGGCGGACTGTTCGAGACGCGACCCGTCTCGTTCGGGGTGATGCGGACGCGCGCCGGCTGGCACGACCTCGGCATCGTGCCGCAGAGGAACAACTACCGCGGGCCGCTCGTCGTGCTCATCGACGCCGAGACGCAGTCGGCGGCCGAGATGTTCGCGGCCGGCGTGCAGGCTTCGGGGCGCGCCGTCGTCGTCGGCGAGCGCAGCGCCGGGGCGACCCTGCCGTCGGCGGCCAAGGAGCTGCCGACGGGCGCGATCTTCCAGTACGCCTTCGCGGACTTCGTCGGCGGCGACGGCCGCGAAATCGAAGGCTTGGGCGTCGAGCCGAACCTCCCGGTCAGGCTCACGCGCCGCCAGCTCCTCGCGGGCCGCGACCCGCAGCTCGAAGCCGCGCTCAAAGCCATCGAGACGAAGGGCGCCGCGCCCGTCGTCGTCAGCGCGTCCGAGCCGCCGGTAGACATCGTCGTCAGAGCCGCGGAGAGTAACAAGGCTCGGCCGGCCGAAGAGAAGGAGGAGGAGGCCGCCGTTATCGCGCCGGAAGTCGAGCCGATTCTTGAGCGGTACGCGGAGGCGTCGGGGCTCAAGCGCGCGGGCGCGTCGCCGCTCACGACGCGCGTCTCGAAGGGGCGCATCGAGGGCGCGTACGCGGGGATGAGGGTGAGCGGCACGGTCGAAGTCCTGGAGAAGGCGCCCGACAAGTACGTCTCGCTCGTCAACGTGGACGGCCTCGGCGTCATCCGCCGCGGCTTCACGGGCGAGTACGGCTACTTGCAGATTCCGCTCTTCGGCTTCCGCCAGGTCGAGGGCACGGAGCTGTCCGAGTTGAAGCTTGAGGCGCGCTGGTCTTGGGCGGACGACCTGCGGCGGCTCTACCCTTCGATGAGGCTCAAGGGGCAGGAGGAGGTCGGCGGCGCGTTGGCGCACGTCGTCGAGGCGACCAACGAGTCGGGCGCGCGCACGACGCTCTACTTCGACGTGAAGACCGGCCTGCTCGTGCGGCGCGACCGGACGTACTTCGAGGACTTCCGCGAGGTGGACGGCCGCCTGCTCCCCTTCCGAGTCCGCGACGACTTCGCCACCATCACCTACAGCGAGGTCACACACAACACCGCGGTCGAGGACGCGCGCTTCGCCGAGGCAAAAGACTG
Organism: Acidobacteriota bacterium; assembly: GCA_019242475.1. Classification (GTDB taxonomy): domain Bacteria; phylum Acidobacteriota; class Blastocatellia; order Pyrinomonadales; family Pyrinomonadaceae; genus QHXN01. The sequence goes on from JAFAVK010000057.1 coordinate 5,580, forward strand.
CTTCACGCGTTGAGACAGCGGGGGAGTAGACAGTAGTCAGTAGTCAGTAGAAAAACATCGGCGGACGTTGAGGGTTAAATCCCTCGGCGCCCGCCGAATCTGTTTTCACTACTGTTCCCGCGCTCGTGCGGCCGCCGCGTCGAGCGCTTCCTGTAGGCGTTCGGCGTGCTGGCCGCCGCCCTGCGCCATGTCCGGGCGCCCGCCGCCGCGCCCGCCGAGCGTCTGGCTGGCCTCGCGCATCAGCGCGTTCATGTCGCCCGGGGCCTCCGGCGCGCGCGCGAAGACGAGACGAGCCGCCCCGCCCTCGACCGAGCCGAGCAGCGCCACGCAGCGCGCTTGCGCGGCGAGCGCCGAAGCCAGACGCCGCAAGCCCTCCGCGTCGCGCCCCTCGAAGGCGCGCGCGACGACGACCGGCCCGCCGCCCTCCCTTTGAGAAGAGAGAGCCTCCTCGTAAAGTTCTCGCGCCTCTCCCCGCGCGGCCGTCTCTTCGGCGGCGCGCAGACGGCGCTGCAACTGCTTGTTCTCTTCCTGTAGACGCGCCGCGGCCTCGGCCGCCTCGTCCCGGCCCACGCTGAAGAGGGCGGCCGTCGCGCGCGCCGCACGGTTCGCACGCGCATAGTCTTCGAGCGCGCGCCCGCCCGCGGCGAAGGTCACGCGCACCAGCCCCTTCGCGCGTTCCCACTGCCGCGCGACGACGCAGCCGACCTCGCCGGTCGAGCGGGCGTGCGTCCCCCCGCACGGGCTGAAGTCGAAGCCCTCGATCTCGATGACGCGCAGCTCGCCCTCGCGCGCCGAGTCCTTCCGGAGCGGCATCCGCGCCGCCTCCTCGGGCGTGACGAGGTGGACGCGCACGGCGCGGTCGTTCCAGATGATCTCGTTCGCGCGGCGGACGGCCGTTTCGACCTTCTCGTCCGAAGGGTCTGCCAGCTCCACGTCTATCTCGCACATCTCCTCCGTCATGCGGAAGCTGCGCGTCTGCGCGCCGTAGAGTTCGACGAACGCCTGCGAGAGAATGTGCTGCCCCGTGTGCTGCTGTATGTGGTCGAGCCTTCGCGGCCAGTCCACGCGGCCGACGACGCCCGTGCCCTCTTCCGGCAACTCGCCCTCGCAGACGTGAAGAACACGATCTTCTTCGTCAACGCACTCGACGACGCGCGCCCCCCCGAGCGTGCCCGTGTCGGTCGGCTGCCCGCCGCCGGTCGGGTAGAAGGCCGTCCGGTCGAGCGCGACGGTCGAGCGCCCGTCTTCCGTCTGAGAAACTTCGAGGACGCGCGCCTCGAACTCGACGAGGTGCGAGTCTGAGTAGTAGAGCCGTTCGGTCGTGTTCATAGGTGAGAGTTGATAGCCGACCCCGGCGCGCGCCGTCAAGCGACTCTTTTGACAGGCGCGGCGGGGGCCGCCGATAATCGCGGCGCGGTCTTCCGTAACACTACGCGAATCTTCCGACGACGGGGTCATAAAACGATGACACGCTCTGCCCGCGCCCGCCTTGCGCGCGCACTCTGCATCTTCGTCTTCGCGGCGCTCGCCGCCTCACACGTGCGTGCGCAGGACACGTCCGCGCCCGCCTACAAGATCACTTACAACATCTCGATGATGGAGCCGGCCTCGCACCTGTTCTACGTGACCGTGGAGGTGGAGGGCGCGGCGGGGGCCGGCTACCTGGACTTCCAGATGCCGCGCTGGTCGCCGGGGCGCTACGCCGTCTTCGACTTCGCCAAGAACGTGCAGGAGGCGCGCGCGCTGGGGCCGTGCGACCCCGGCGAGCGCTGCGGGACGAAGAGCTATACGGTCGAGCGGCTCGACACGCAGACGTGGCGCGTGCCGGCGGGCGAACGGAAGGGGATTACCTTCTCCTACAGGGTCTACGCCGACGACCTCTCGGGCACCTTCTCGCAGCTCGACGCGCGCCACGCGAACTTCAACGGCGGCTCGGTCTTCGTCTACGTCGTCGGCCACAAGCAAGACCCCGTGACGCTCAAGGTCAGCCCGCCGGAGGGCTGGAAGGTCATCAACGGCCAGTCGAAGACGACGGAGCAGTACGAGTTCCGCTTCGCCAACTACGACCTGCTCATCGACACGCCGACCGAGGTCGCGCCCGACTTCACCGTCCAGACCTTCGAGGTCGCGGGCAAGACCTACCGCGTCGTCGTCCACGCCTTCGGCGACGACGGCGGGAAGCGCGCGGAGCTGGCGAAACAGGTCGAGCGCGTCGTTCGCGCCGAGACGGCGATGATGCCCGCGCCCGACTACGAGCAGTACACCTTCCTCTTCCACTTCGATCCGACCTCGCGGCGCGGCGACGGCATGGAGCATTTGAACTCGACGCAGATCGTCGAGACCGCCGGGCTCGGCGACAGCCACACGCTGGCCGACGCGGTTGACGCCGCCGCGCACGAGTTCTTCCACGTCTGGAACGTCAAGCGCCTGCGGCCCGCGGGGCTCGGCCCTTGGGACTTCACGCGCCCCGTCGTCACGCGCGGCCTCTGGATCGCCGAGGGCTTCACGAACTACTACGGCAAGCTCGCGCAAAGGCGCGCGGGGATTTGGGACGACGAGCAACTGCTGCGCGCCTACTCGGGCGCCGTCGGCGGCATCGAGAACCAGCCGGGCGTCCACCTGACGAGCGCGGTCGAATCCTCCTTGCTCGCGCCCTTCATCGACCGCGGGTCGAGCGACCAGAAGACGAACCTCTCCAACACGGTCGTCAGCTACTACCCGAAGGGCGAGACCATCGCCCTCACGCTCGACCTCCTCATCCGCGGGCGCACGAAGGGGCGCGCCTCGCTCGACGACGTGATGCGCCGCGCCTACACGAAGTTCTACCTGGAGAGCCCCAACGACAGCTACTACCTCAAGGGACACGCCTACACGGTCGAGGAGTTCGAGCGCCTCGCCTCCGAAGTCGCGGGCACAGACCTCTCGGACTTCTTCAGCCGCCACGTCCACGACACACAGCCGCTCCCCTACGAGGAGGCGCTCGGCTACGTCGGCCTCCGCCTCACGCGCACGCCCGAAGCAGCGCGCACCACCTACCGCATCGAGCCCGATGACAAGGCCACGCCCGAAGCACGCGCCCTGCGCGAGGCGTGGCTGAAAGGGAAGTAGGCAGTGGGCAGATGGCAGTAGGCAGTTAAGGCAATGAGTCTTTAACTGCCTACTGCCATCTGCCCACTGCCTACTGCTCTCGGAACCTTTCCCCCCGCGCCGCGTCTAAGCTCGCGGCACCGGGAGAACGAGAGAGGTCTCCGGTAAATGTACAGAACGATCAAACGTCTCTTCGCGGCCTCGGCCTTCCTGACACTCTGTTCAATCACGAGTCTCTACGCCGGCTCGCGCGCGGCCGCCTCGGCCGGGCCGGCGCTGGCCGCCAACCCGCTCGCGGCGCAGTTCGGCGGCGACGCGGGCGACGGCTGGATGCTCGCGGGCGGCTTCCTCATGCTCGTCGCGTTGGCCTTCGCCTCCGCGGGCCTGATGCTCTGGACGCGCGAGCGCCACAATTGAACGGGCGCCCTCAGTCCGAGGGTAGCGCGGCCCAGACGACCTTCAACACGCCCCCCCGTCTGACGAGGCGCAGGCTGTACGCGTTCGGCGCGGAGACGCGGAGGAGGCGCGTGCCTTCGGGGTAGCCCGCGGCCGCCGCCTCATCGCCCGAGGCCAGCTTGACCTCGTCGCGTGCGAAGCCCTCGCCGAGCAGGCGCAGGTTCGCGTCGAGGTGCTTGCCCTTCGCCAGAGACTCCGCGAGGCGCGGCCGCGTCAAACGGACGGCCTCTTCGAGCGTGGCCGCCAGCGCGCGCAACTCCTCCGGCGTCCCGACGACGACCTCGCCGCGCTTCTTCATGATGAAGTTCGAGGCCGCCGGGTTCGCGTTCAAGACCTTGACGGCCTCGGGCGGGAAGACGGCGAGGATGTTCCGCGCGTCCTGCCCCGCGGCGCCTTGCAGCTCCTCGAAGCTGTGGCCGGAGAGCATCGACAGGAAGACGAAGTAGAGTATGTCGTCGGCGGCGAAGCGGACGCGCTCCCAGTCTTTGACCTCCGCCTGCTTCGCGAGCGAGCGTTCGAAGGTGAGCGACGGGATGCCTTCGAGCATGAAGGTCTTCGCGCCCGCGCCCCCCGTCCAGTCCGAGAGCCCCTTGAGCTGGCGCGACATGAAGTCGTCCGCGTAAAGCTCGCGCGCGACCGCCGCGAAGTCCTGCGACTCGCGCAGCCGCCCGGCGAAGGCCGCGGCCGCCGCGCGGGCCTCGGCCTCTTCCTCCTTGGTGACGCCGCCCGCGGGGGCCTGCGCCGCCGCCGCAGGCGTCAGGACGAACATTAAGATTAGCGCGCAGGCCGGCGCCTTCTTCAACCCGACGTATTTCATTTAACAACCTCTCCGAGGGTTAAGGGACGATGACTTCCAACCCCTCTTTGACGACCTCGAAGGTCATCGGCAGCCCGCCGATCAGCTCGCCGTCGGCCTGCACGCCCACGTCGCCCACGCAGCGCAGGCGCGCGGCGCGGCGGAAGGTGAGCCCCGCCGCGCCCTCCTCGGGCGCGCCGCCGCGCATCGCGTGGCCGAGCAGCCGCAGGTAGCGCAGGCGGCTGCGCGTGTCGATGACGCAGACCTCGAACTCCTCGTCGTCGAGCCGCGCGCGGGGCGTGATCGCCAGACCGCCCCCGTACCACGGCGCCTTGCCGACGGCCGCGTAGGTCGCCGTCAGGCGCTCGCCATTGACCTCGACCGTGAACTCCTTCGGCACCCAGTGCGCGAGGTGCGCGAGCCCCGCGTACCAGAACGCGGCCTCGCCCACGCGCCGCTTCAGGCGCGGCCGGACGCTCTCGACGACCGACGCGTCGAGCCCCACCCCCGCCATCATGAAGAAGTAGCGCCGCTCGCCCGTCCGCTCGCTCGTCGCCGCGCCGAGCGTGATGCGGCGCGAATGACCTTCGACCAAAACCCGCGCCGCCTTCTCCGGCTCGCGCGGCAACTCCAACTGGCGCGCGAGCACGTTCGCAGTCCCCGCCGGCCAGACCAAAAGGCGCGCGCCCGCCCCGACGAGCCCCTGAATCGCCTCGTGAACCGTCCCGTCGCCGCCGCGCGCGATGACGTCGGTCGCGCCCCCGCGTGCGGCCTCGGCCGCGATGCGCGCCGCGTCGTGCGGCCCCGCCGTCGCCCTGGCCTCGACCTCGACGCCGCCCGCGCGCGCGGCGGCGCGGAACGCCTCGACCGGCAGCGCCGGGCTCACGCCGCGTCCCGCCTTCGGGTTGTAGATCAGTACCGCCTTGCGTTCGTTCATCCGTTCAGGTCTCTGCGGGCGGGGGCCAGATTTCATCTCACCCCCGCAGCCGACGAATACTCCTTCGGTTCAGCAAGCCGGGTGCCGCCGCCCGCCCCTCCACTTTAAACGCCGGGACGCGCGAACGCCCGGCGCACGCCGCAGGCTGGTGCGGACACGCGTCGGGCGTTCGCTGCACGCGCGCGGGGCGCACGTCTTACAGGAGCTGCCAGTGCAGGTGGTTGTCGTGGCCCTTGAGGGGCCGCGTCAGCTTGGCCTGGGTCAGCTTCGGGTCGTTGAAGAAGATGGTCGAGTTGGGAAACTTCTGCCTGATGAGCAGCACCAGCTCCTTCGTGAGCGCCGGGTCGTAGTTGGCCGAGTTGAAGGTGGTGGCGACGAGCGCGCCGCCGCGCGCGATGGGGCGGATGTCCACGGCGCGCCCGAGCTTGTGGTCGGAGTGGTCTGTCTTCTTCGGGTTCTGCGCGTTGAAGAAGGGGCCGCCGCCGCGCCGGCTGATGTCGCCGAACTGGATGAGGACGTTCGGGTGGCCCTGCGCCCAGGCGAGCGCGAGGTCTTGCAGCGCGCGGATGGTGGTCAGCGTGCCCACTTGGTCGGCGCCGCCGGGCTCGCGGTTGTAGACCGTGTAGCCGGGGCCGCTCTCGGGCAGGACGGTGTCGATGGCGTTGTTGCTGCCGTGCACCACGTCGGCCGAGATGACCTTCTCGGTCTTGTGGAGCGCCTGGTATGTGTCGTTCGTCAGGACGCCGCTCGGGTTGATGTCCTGGTCGAGCTGGAACTGCATCAGCGCCCGCTGCGTCTTCTTGCCGAAGATGCCGGGGCCGGTGTCGAGGTCGGCCTGCGTGAGCAGCCTGGCCTTGACCAGCAGTCTCTGCATCGGCAGCACGACGCCGCCCTCGCTGCCGAGCTGGACGCCGTTGTTGAGCTGGCGGACGGCGGCCTGCGTGGCCGTGTCGTAAGTCCCGTTCGGGTCGAGATCGTTGTCGGTCTGGAACTGCTTGAGCGCCGCCTCGGTCTTGGGGCCGAACTTGCCGGGGCCGGTCTTCTTCTCGGCGAGCGAGAGGTAGCCGAGGTTGACCATCTCGTCCTGCAAGACCTCGACCTCGTGGCTCTCCATGCCCTTCGAGAGGATGGGGGCGGGCGGGGCGGGGGGCGCGACGCCGACGGGGGCGGCGCCCGGCGTCGGCACCATCACGCTCGTCGGCGCGCCGAGGCGCTGCTTGACGCGCGCCGCGGCCTCGGCGACCGTGATGACGCCGTCGCCGTTCAGGTCGAGCCCGCGGTTCTGCGTGTACGCCTTGCTCGGCCGCGTGAAGAGCGGGAAGGTCGATGCCTTGCCGACGCCGACCGGCATCAGCACGGCCATGTAGGCGTCCTCGATGGTCTTGAGCCGCCCCCTGAAGGGCATGAAGTACTTCTCGACGAAGTCGAGCTGGCGCACGGGCGTCATCTTCGCCAGCTCGTCGGTCGAGGTGCCGAGCGCCCTCGCCGTCTTCGGCATGAACTGGATGAGGCCGACGGCCCCGCTGCCGGCCGCGTTCCTGACGGACGGGCTGAAGGTCGCGCCCGACTCGAAGCTCATGATAGCCATCAGGAAGTTGGGGTCGATCTGGAGGTTCAAGGCGATCTGTATGACCTTCTGTCTGAACGCGTCGTCGGTCTTCTCGATTCCGGGCACGTTAATCAGGTTGGGCATGGGAGGTCTCCTCGCTAAAGTTGCAGTGGGCGAAGGCGCCGCGGGGGCTACTCCAAACGGTAGTTGGGCGCCTCCTTGGTGATGATGACGTCGTGGACGTGGGACTCTTTGAGGCCGGCGGGGCTGATGCGGATGAAGCGCGTCTCCTCCTGGAACTCCTTGACGCTGCGGCAGCCGGTGTAGCCCATGCCGGCGCGCAGGCCGCCGACGAGCTGCGTGACCATGTCGGCCAGCGTGCCCTTGTAGGGGACGCGCCCCTCGATGCCCTCGGGGACGAGTTTCGACTCGACCTCCGTCGTCTCCTGCGCGTAGCGGTCGCGCGAGCCCTCGCGCATCGCGCCGATGCTCCCCATGCCGCGGTACGCCTTGAACGAGCGCCCCTGGAAGAGGATCAGCTCGCCCGGCGACTCCTCGGTGCCCGCGAAGAGCGAGCCGATCATCACCACGTCGGCCCCGGCCGCAATCGCCTTCGCCACGTCGCCCGAGAACTTCACGCCGCCGTCGGCGATGACGGGGACGCCCGTCCCGCGCGCCGCCCCGACGCAGTTGTTGATGGCCGTGATCTGCGGCACGCCCGCGCCCGTCACGACGCGCGTCGTGCAGATACTTCCCGGCCCGATGCCGCACTTGACGGCGTCCACGCCGGCGTTGATGAGTTCGCGCGTGGCCTCGGCCGTGGCGACGTTGCCGGCGATGAGCTGCGTGTCGGGGTGGCGGCGCTTGATCTCGCGGACGGCCTCGACGACGCGCGAGGAGTGGCCGTGCGCGGTGTCGATGACGAGGCAGTCAACGCGCGCTTTAACTAACTCGTCGGCGCGCTCGCGGAAGTCGCCGGTCGCGCCGATGGCGGCGGCGACGCGCAGGCGGCCGAGGTCGTCCTTGGCGGCCGAGGGGTAGCGGATGGCCTTCTGGATGTCCTTGACGGTGATGAGCCCCTTGAGGTGCTTGTCGGTGTCAACGACGAGGAGTTTTTCGATGCGGTGCTTTTGCAGGACGCCCTTGGCCTCGTCGAGCGTGGTGCCGACGGGGACGGTGACGAGCGGCTGCGGCGTCATCACCTCGGAGACGGGGATGTCGAAGCGCGTCTCGAAGCGGAGGTCGCGGTTAGTGATGATGCCGACGAGGTGGCCGCCCTCGTCCACGACCGGCACGCCCGAGATTTTGTAGCGCTGCATCACGGCCAGGGCCTCGCGCACGGGGCGGTCGGGGCGGATGGTGACGGGATCGACGATCATGCCCGACTCGGAACGCTTGACGCGGTCAACCTCTTCCGCCTGCCGTTCAATCGGAAAATTCTTGTGGACGACGCCGATGCCGCCCTGCTGGGCGATGGCGATGGCGAGCCGGCTCTCGGTCACGGTGTCCATCGCGGCCGAGCAGAGCGGGATGCGCAGGCGGATGCCGCGCGTGAACTGCGTCGCGGTGTCGGTCTCGGCGGGCAGAATCTCCGAGCGCGCGGGCACGAGCAGCACGTCGTCGAAGGTCAGGCCCTCTTGCAGGTCGTTCGTTATCATCTTTAAAACTCCTGATTAAAAAGTTCGAGGCCCGCACCCCGAAACTCTCCCGCGAGGGGCGCTTCGGGGTGCGGGCCTTTCGATTGCAGAGACATCACTGCGCGAACTGCGTGTAGTTATCCTTGGTGATCGTCCAGACCGTCGTGTCGGCCGGCGTCTTCAACGCCCGGCCGTTGACCGTGACCTGGAGCGCGTCGGCCGAGACCTGGTCGTAGTGGAGGTTGAGCGCCGCCGTGGGCTCGAACTCCTCCGGCGCGTCCGGCTTCAGGAAGCGCCCGCGCTTCTTCTTGTCGCCCTCCTGCCAGGAGGTGAGCCAGAAGGCGCGCGCGGCCTTGAGCTGCACCTTGAAGCCCTCGGCGGCCGGGGGCGGCGTCGGCGTGGCGGCGGGCGCGGGCGTGTTGGCGGCCGCCGTGTTGGGCCTCGGGGTCGCGGCCGTCGCGGCCCCCTCGACCTCGGTGCGCCGGTAGTAGTGCAGGCCCGCGTAGACGAGGAGGATGAGGATGCCGACGATGACGGCGCTCAGCCCGTAGGTCATCAGAGGCGAGCGCGAGGTCTCGCCCATGTAGACGCGCGAGCGCTGCGGCGAGGTGGCGGGCTCCTCGTTCTGGAAGCCGCGCTCGCGCGCCGTCTGCTCGTAGAGTTCGAGCGCGCGCGCCTCCGGGAAGCCGACGTGGCGCGCGTAGGACTTGATGAAGGACTTGTTGAAGATGCCGCCGGGCAGCGCCTCGAAGTCGTCGGCCTCGATGGCTTCGAGGTGGCGCATGGTGATGCGCGTCTGCTCGGCGACTTCGCGCAGGTTGACGCCGCGCTCCAGGCGGGCGCGGCGCAACTGCTCGCCGAGGGAGCCTTCGGCGCTCCCCCCCGCGCGGCCTTCGGGTGTCTGTTCGGAAGTCTTGGATGTCACTGCTTGAGCGTGCCCACGGGAGAGTCCCGGCCGGCGTCCCTTCGAGGGCGGCGGAGCCGGTGTCCGCCGCAGTAAACTGTATCCGCCGGGCCTACGGGCACAATATAATGTGCGTCTCGGAGTGGTGTCAAACTTCTCGGGCAGACGAAGTTAGCGCGCGTCTTGAACTTTGCGGCGCGCGGTGCTACGGTTGCTTTACACCCGGGCGTAAAGTTCATACAAACAGAGAAGCGAGGACAGAAGAGAATGCCTCTGGAAGCACTCGGAATGGTCGAGACCAAGGGCTTCGTGGGCGCGGTCGAGGCCGCGGACGCGATGGTCAAGGCGGCCAACGTCACTCTCATCGGCAAGGAGTACATCGGCGCC
>JAFAVK010000113.1 GCA_019242475.1 Acidobacteriota bacterium
CCACGCGCGAGATGAACGCGCAGTACCTGACCGTGATTCAGGAGGGGAAGTACACCGACTGGTACTTGAAGCAGGCGGGCGCGGACGCGCCGAAGTTCACGGCCGAGGACTTGAAGATAATCTCGTCGCCGCTCGACTTCGTCGGCATCAACGTCTACACGCCGCTCTACGTCCGCGCCGACGATTCGCGCGCCGGCTTCGCGGTCGTGCAGCACCCGCAGTCGTTTCCGCACATGGCTTCGCCTTGGCTGTTCATGGGTCCCGAAGCGCTCTACTGGGGGCCGCGCCACGTCGCCAAGCTCTGGAATGCGAAAGAGATTTACATTACCGAAAACGGCTGCTCGTCGTCGGACATCCCGGCCGCGGACGGGCGCGTCTACGACACGGACCGCGTGATGTACTTGCGCAACTACCTGACGCAGTTGCAGCGCGCCACCGCCGACGGCGTGCGGGTGCGCGGCTACTTCCTGTGGAGCCTGATGGACAACTTCGAGTGGGCCGACGGCTACACCAACCGCTTCGGCCTCCACTACGTTGACTACAAGACACAGAAGCGCACGCCCAAGCTCAGCGCAGACTTCTACCGCGAAGTCATCGCCCGCAACGCCGTCGTCTAAGCAGCACGGGCAGGCCGGGAGCGCGGGCATCCCTGCCCGCCAAAGCGTGCGGAAGCACGCTTAGCAGAGAACCGCCACCACTCAACGCTTGAGTGGTGGCGGTTCTTCGCATTCGCGCTCACGCGCTCATGGCGGGCAGGGATGCCCGCGCTCCCGGCGGCCGCTCAGTCTTGCGCGGTCGGGGGCTCGGTCGGGGGCTCCTCTTCGTCGTCGGCGGCGTGGCGCGGGGCGCGCTCGACGTGGCTGGCGCTCTCCCACGCGGCCAGCTCCGCGGGGTTGTCGGCGTAGATGTTACGGACGATGGCGTCGAACTCGCGCACGGCGGCCAACCCCTTCTCCGCCGCATCCCCGACGCCGGTCGTGGACGCGTTGCGGTCGAACGACTCCTTTGCGCGGCCGTCTCGGAACTGTTCGACGGCGAGGATGCGCGCCTTGAGGTCGTCGATGAAGTCGGGCGCCATGCCGCGCCTGACGAACTCTTCGGCGAGGGGCTCGGCCTCTTCGGCGAAGCCGCGGCCGAAGGCGAGCCACGTCTGCAAGTCCTTGTTGGACGGGAGGCGGAACTTCTCTTCCGACCCCGGCACGGCGCGCTCCATGGAGCGCGCCGTGCGGTTGATGCCCTCCATCTTGGTGCGAAAGGCTTTGACGGCCTTCCTCTTCAACGCCGTCTCCGCTGGGCCACTATTTTGACGCGTTGTATCTCACCGGCTTTTACTACAAGTTTATCGGCGTGAGCCAGCTGACGGCGGCGCTGCTGTTGCTCATTCCGAGGACGACGTTGCTGGGAGCAATTCTCTATTTGCCGATCATCCTTAACATTTGTGTGCTGACCTATGCGACCCGCTTTGAAGGCACGCGCATCGCCACGCTCATGTTGCTGGCAAACTTGTATCTGCTGTGCTGGGACTATGCGCGGTTGAAATACGTTCTGCCTTTCTCCTCGTCGGGCGCCGTCGGCGCGACGCCAAAGCAGACGGCGTCCCGCAAGTTCCCCTGGGTCTTTTTTGGAGGCGTCGTCGCGGTCGTCGCCGCGGTGATCGTCGTCAACGCCTTTCTGTACGACATCCGCCCCGGCAATTCCCAGCTGGAGTGCACGAACGGCTGCCGCGATAACGCCCGCCCCGCGGCCTGCGCACGCTTCTGCAATTGCATTTACAACGAGGGCAAGACTTTGGATACCTGCCTGGAGGAGTACGGAAAAGGGAACGAATGAACCGCAAGGGTGAGTACACCGAACGTTATCTCTCCCAAGTAGACCGGCGCTCAACCGTAACATCAATATAAAAAGAGCCCGCGTGAATCTCGGGGGATTCGCGGGCTCTTTTTATGTCAGACGCGGGGGCCGGTTAGAAGGAGAGGCGGGATTTGCCGGCGAAGCTCCCTGTTAAACCAAAACACAAATAGCGGCAACTCAAAAAAGAGTCTGCGATGCCGACTTCTCTTTCTTTCGTCGTGTTTCTTTAGGTGGCCGGGCCGGGCAGGAGATTTCCGCGCCCGGGAACGCGACGAAGTTGGTTATTAATATTTCCTTGTTCAGAACTCGCGTCGTATCATCTTTTTTGACGCGCATCCCGGAAGCCGACTGGACTTCATAGGTGTGGCAACCACTAAATAGCTCACGAATCTCTGGCTTGTCATATGAGGAAACTATCCACTTACACTTTGCATCATTCAACCTCTCGGCGAGCCGCTTATGATCACTCCAATCCCGCATATTATGAAAGTAGTTACAACCATTCTCGGGGTACGGCGGGTCAACGTACATGACGGAGCCTTCCCGGTCATATCGCTCGATGCAATCTTCCCACGGTAAATTTTCAATAATGACAGACCGCAGCCGGTTATGAATCGGCTCAAGACGTTGGCGCAGGGTCTTCAACGCCCCGATTAACCTGTTCCCCCCACCGCCGTCTTTGATGCTCGTCTGGAAGCGCGGGTAGTTCAACTCCCCACCCCACCCCGCCATGATCAGGTAATAGAACCGGTGCGCCCGCTGTACGTCGGTTAGCTTTGCCGTCTCCAGTTCTGCCAACCGCGTGAATTCGGCCCTCGAAACCAATTCAAATTCAAAGGATTCAATAAGCTCTTCTGGCTTCTCTCTGACGACCCGAAAGAAGCTAGTCAACTCCTGGTCGAGGTCATTCAGAATCTCGACATCGCTAGGCGGCTTGCCAAACAAGACCCAGGCAGCCCCGGCAAAAGGCTCGACATAGCAAGAATGTTGAGGCAGAATCGAAATGATTTGCTTGCGTAGGCGAGACTTTCCGCCGACCCACTTGAAGGGGCTGCTTATCATTTGATAACTGCCGGTCTTCTTGTCTTCGACCTCATTTTCCACCGACAAGTTCTCCCGAATTCCAGGATGTCTCTATTAGAGACGGAGCCTAGCATTGCCCAAAATCCATGTCAAATGCTGTGAACAAACGTCGCAGTATAAAACGATTCGGAGAGAAGTTACGAATTCTTCGCCAGCACAAGGGCTTGACCCTTCAAGAGCTTGCGACCGCTCTTGGCTACAAGGCTCACGGACACCTCAGCGAGCTGGAGGCAGGGAAGAAGACGCCGACAGTAGACTTCGTTCTGCTGGTCGCGCGTTTTTTCGAGGTCAGCACCGACGAACTCTTGAAAGACGAGCTAAGCGTAACACCTAAATAAACTGAAGCGTGTGCGTCAAGCGCCGCTCCGCGGCGGATTTGTGCACAGCCTTCAAATAAACTCACGAAGAGGTGCGCTCTTGACTGTCCCTTTCGCTGACCGACCTCCCACCGACAACGAAGTCGAGCGTCTTCGACTCATCCTCAGCACATACCAAGACGGCACTGGCATGATGGCCGTGGCAGACGGAACGACGCTTCCGGGATGGAGGGACTTCGAGCGTGCCGTCGCGTCGGCATTTAACGGAATCGCCCAGGAGAGTAAAGCAATCTACGATGTGCACATCCCGGAACCCGAAGTCGCAGACCAATACGTCGGCGTCTCGTGCAAAATGCGGAGAGAATTAAATCGCATCGCGCGAGACGGCCGGGTCACGCTGGAGCTTTCAAACTCGGCGGGCAAGTTTTGGACTCGTCTCGGAGAGTTGGGGATAAATCAAACCAATTATAAAACCCGGCCAAAGGAAGTAGGCGGGGAATTATTAGAGCTAGTTGGAAGTTGGCATGAGGTTGTCGGCAAAGGAGGAAACGTCGATGCCGAGAGGAGTTTTTACCTGTCGCTTTCATGGAGCCGTGATGCGAGGTATCAGCTTCACCAGTTCCCGATTCAACTGCCAGACCCCGGTTCATTGCGCTGGTACTTTGCGGGTCAAGCAGGGGGACTTGGAAGATGTCTCAAGGGAGAGGACGACACGGGGACTATTATAGAGTGGTACAGAGAGTCCGGCGGACAACTGAAATACTATCCGCTGGCGAGGAATGCCGTGTGGCATTCCGACGTGTTTACTCTTGAGCCACTCACCCCGGGGGAGTACGGTATTGCGAAAAAAGCGGAAGTGTACTTCCCGGAGAGGTGGAGAGCAGCCAACGAATAATCCACACGTCGTCTATGTGCGCCTTCACGATAAGGCGGCGCCCGCGTGATTCCTGCGCAGGAATCACGCGGGCGCCGCCTTTTTGCCGCTCCTACTAGAAGGAGAGGCGGGCGCCGAGTTGGACTTCGCGGCCGGGGGTGGCGGCCTCGGTGATGGTGCCGAACTGGGGGGTGTTGACGAAGCGGTTCGGGGTGCCGAGGTTGGTGTGGTTGAGCGCGTTGAAGAGCTCGCCCCGCACCTGAAAGCGCAGCTTCTCGTTGAGCGCGAACTCGCGGTGCAGCGCCACGTCCAGCGTCTGCATGCCGGGGCCGTAGACGGTGTTGCGCCCGACGCTGCCGAAGGTGAACGCGGCCGGCGTGGAGAAGGCGGCCGGGTTGAACCAAGCGTCGGCCGTGTGCGTGCCGGGGCCGTAGACGGGTTGGCCCGTGTAGTTGGCCCGGACGGGGTTCTCGCCGAGCAGAGTCCCCGCGTTCGCCGTGTCGCCGAAGACCGAGATCGTCAGGGGGAAGCCGCTCTGCGCCTGGTAGACGGTGGCGAGCTGCCACCCGCGCGTCAGGGCGCTGACGAACCCTTTGCGCCCCACCCCCGGCAGGTCGTAGACCATGCTCAAAGAGAAGCGGTGGCGGATGTCGCAGGCCGGCCCCTTCTCCGCGGAGAGGTTGAGGTTGTTCTGCGGGATCGCCGACTCGAACATCGGCGAGCGGAAGTCGGGCGCGTCGGTCAGGCTCTTGGCAAAGGTGTAGTTGGCGAGGAACGTCCAGCCGCGCGAGAAGCGTCGGCGGACGTTGGCGTAGCCCGCGTCGTACCAACTCCGCGCAGAGTTCTCTAAGAGGTTGATGCCGCTCACGGGGAAGGTCGTGTTGGCGACCGTGATGTTGTCGGGCAGGACTGTGCCCGGCAGGAAGCTCAGGGTCGTGTACGGGCGGCGCGGGCCGATGGCGCCGGGGCCTGCGGGCGCGTTGTTGATGAGGTGCGAGCGTTGCAAATGCAGGCCGCGCGAGCCGAGGTAGCCGAGCTCCAACGTCGTCGCGGCGCCGAGGCTCTTCTCGACCGAGAGGCTCCACTGCTCTATGTACTGCGCGGGCGCGTGCGGGTCGAAGGCGGCGAAGCTGACGGTCGTCGTGCCCAGCACCGGCTGGCCGAAGTTGAAGTGCGTGGCGACGATGCCGGCCGCGGGCGTGAAGTTGTCGCTCTGCTGCGTCTCGGGGAAGACGTAGGGGACGTTGTGGCGCTGGTTGCACCACGTGTTCATGTCAACCGGCGTGTAGAAGATGCCGAAGGCGCCGTGCAGCACGAGCCCCCAGCCGGGGATGTTGTGCGAGACGCCGAAGCGCGGGGCGAAGTTGAGCTTGTTCGGGTACATCAACCCTTCGGGGAAGCCCATCTGCCCGCCGACGAAGACGAAGGGCTTGCCGTCCTTGAAGACGAGGTTCGTGTTCGGGTAGCGGATGTCCGTGAGCGGGCTCATGTACTCGTAGCGCAGGCCGAGCTGGACGGTCGTGTTGCGCGTCAGTTGAAAGCTGTCCTGCACGAAGGCGTCGGCGTACCACTGGCGCAGCTGCATCTGCGGGATGCCCGCCTGCCGCTGCTTCACGGCCGGCAAGCCTAAGAGGAAACTGGCGAGCGCCGAGCCCGTGCCGTCGTTCGTGGCGGTGCGCGTCGTGAAGCCGTTAGTGAACTGGTAGTAGCCGCGGTTCTGGAAGAAGCCCCACATCGGCCAGATGAAGTTGCGGTAGCTGCCGCCCATCTTCAGCGAGTGGCGGCCGACCTGCCAGCTCAAAGTGTCGCGCGCCTCGAGGATGGTGTCCCAGGCGTGCATCGGCGTGGCGATGTAGGTGTCGCCCATCGGCGAGTAGCCCTGCACGTTGAAGTAGGGCGCGCCGTACGCGCCCTGCCCGCCGAAGCCGACGCCGAGGATGCCGAGTTCCGAGACGATGTCGTTCGCCTCGCTGTTCTCGGACGAGCGATGCATCGAGAGGCGCGAGGCGGTGACGGTGGCGATGTTGACGACGCGCGGGTTGACGATGCGCGTCCAGCCGACGACGCCGTGCTGCGAGAAGTTGTCGTGGAGCGCGCCGAAGCCGGGCAGGTTCTGCGGCGTGAAGCCGCGCTCGCCGCTGAAGGAGTAGCGCGCGAAGATTTGGTCGCCGCGCTTGAACGCCTGGTCGAAGCGGAAGGTCGCCTGGTCGGTCGTGTGGTGCATGTCCCGCACGTCGAGGTAGTTGTTGCAGTCCACCCCCGCGCCCGTCACCTGCGGCATCCCCATCATCGTCATGTTCATCCCGCACCCGTTCATCCCCATCTCCATGTTCGGGCGCGGCACGTACTTCTCAAGGAACTGGCGCGCCTGCGGGCTGATGAGCGCGCCCGGAATCTTGTTGTCGGGGAAGGGGTCGCGGATGACCTGCGGGTTCGAGGCGCTGACGGGCCGCGTCGGGTCAAAGCCCGGGTTCGGGTGCACGCTGAAGGGGTTGTAGATCGTCGTGCCGCTCATCGAGAAGTCGCCGCCGACCTCCTCCATCGTCGGCACGGTCTGCGTCATCGTCATCGCCTGCGTCAGGCGCAGGCCCTCGTAGTTGACGAAGAAGAAGCTCCGGTTCTTTTTGACGGGGCCGCCGAAGGAGGCGCCGAAGTTGTTCCGGTTGAGGTGCTTCGACGCCGTGTCCATCTCGTTGAAGGTGCGCGCGTCGAGCGCGTCGTTGCGCATGAACTCGTAGATCGTCCCGTGGAACTCGTTCGTCCCCGTCCGCGTCACGATGTTGATTTGACCGCCGCCCGCGCCGCCCATCTCGGCCGAGTAGCTGCCGGTCTGAACCCTGAACTCCTGCACCGCGTCGGGCGAGGGGCTCAGGTTGAGCGTGTTGAAGGTCGGGTCGGTGTTGGTCGCGCCGTCGAGGAGGAAGTAGTTTGCGTTCGGGCGGTTGCCGCCGATGCTGACGGCCGAGCGCTGGCCGGGGCGCCAGTAGAGCGGGCTCATGTCGCCGGCCTGCGCGCCGTGGCTCTCGTGCGCGCCGGGCACCGTGAGCACGAGGTCGATGAGCATCCGGCCGTTGAGCGGCAGGCTGCGGACGGACTTCGGCTCGACGACCTCGCCGACAGAGGCGTCGGCCGTGCGCAGCACCGCCTCCTCGCCCTTGACCTCGACCGTCGTGGTCACGTCCGTGATCTTCAGGTCAACGTCGAGCGTCAACTGCTGCCCGACCTCGACGCTCAACGTACGCGTCAGCGCCGCGAAGCCCTTGGCCTCGACCGCCAGCTCGTACTCGCCCGGCAGGAGCCCCGTCAACTGGAACGCGCCCTGCTCGTTGGTCGTCACCTGCCGCGAGACGCGCGTGCCCGCCGAGGTGACGCGCACGGACGCGCCCGGCACGGCCTGCCGCTGCGGGTCGAAGACCGTCCCGCTCAGGGTCGCGTAGTTGCTCTGCGCGCCCGCGTGCGCGGCGAGGCAGAGGAGAAAGACGACGAGCCCGCACGCGGGCCGGAGGAGACTGTTTTTCATCGCTTTAAGCTGAAGGAGTCGGGCCGCGCGGTTCCGACCTGATGGACGCGCCGCGCACGGCCGGGAAGTCTGTCGCAGTGTTCCGAATTGCGGTAAGGAAGCTATCACGCGGCGTTTCGCTTTGGCATGGAGACTTAGTTTGACGGCCGGGTCAAACTTTAGTTTGACCCGCGCCGCAGCTATGGCCGGCGCACGGCCTTTCAATCATCTCCACAGGTGGACGGCCGTCTGCCGCGGGCCGAGTGAGAGGGCGGCGTTGCCGTTCGTGGGGGTTGAATCGCCCCAGAGGAGTTGCGGGGTGAGTCCCGGCGGGCGGCGTAGGCGGCATTGAAGCGGCTCGGCCGTGCCGTTGGCGACGACCGTGACGTAGGCGTTGCCGTTTTGCAGGACGCGTAGGAGGCAGCCGGGCTGTCGGCCTTCGAAACGGAACGGCATCTCCTGCGCGAAGGGCGCGGTTAAATCCGCGAGCAGTCCCGCGAGCGGCGCGCCGTCGCCGAACCATGCGCCCATGCCGACGGGCGAAGGTATCCAGACGGCCTCGCCGCGGCCAGCGCGCTTGCGGACGGCCGTCACGCGTTCGCCCTGCCGGGCGGCGACTTCGGCCGAGTCGTTCTCGATCTCGCCGAGCCACAGAAGGCTCGGGAGCGTGAGCGCAGGGCGCGACCAGACGACCTCCGCGTTACCCGCCGGCGTCTGCACCTCCTTCGGGCGCGCGCCGAGCAGGTCTGCCAGCGGCCAACGCTCGGACGGGAGGAACCGCGCCTCGTTGTCGTAGAAGCCTGTGAGCCCCGTGACGAGCAGTGTGTTGCCGCCGCGGACGAACGTTTCTATGTTGCGCGCCTGCGCCGCCGTGAGTGCGGTGACGTGCGGCAGGATGACGAGCCGCGGGGGTTGTGAAGCGTCGCGCCAGTCGAAGTCGTCGATGTGTTTGAGGCGTGCGGGTATGCCGACCTCGTTCAGGGCTTGATAGAGGCCGAGCGCTTCGAGGACGTGCGCGTCGCGTCCGCGCGCGGGCGAATCGTTCGAGGCGAAACGCTCTTGCAGCGTCATCGTCTCAAGGCTGAGGATGACCGTGACGGGAGATTCGACGGGGCGCGCCCTTTCGAAGAAGGACGCGTTACGTTCGAGCACGCGCGCGATGTCGCTCGCGGCGTCGAAACGGTCGCTCGCGCGACCCCGGAAGTCGAGCAGAGACCACTCGCCCGCCTCCGACCCCTGCGCGCGCGCGTTCAAAAGCCAGAAGATGACGCGGTCGGCGCCCGCGCCGACGCCCGTCCAGACCCACTGCGCAATGTCTTCGCGCGTCGGGCTCATGGGGCGCACAGAGCTGTAGAGGTTGGGGCCGCCCTGTAGCTCCGTGACCCAGAAAGGGTGCGGCTCGCTCGCGCCGCGGACGAGGTCGCAGACGTAAGAGACGCCGAGCGCGAACTGCTCGCGCTTTAAAAGTCCGAAGTGCCAAGAGGGGTGTATCGACGCGCCGAGCGAGTCGAGGAAACTGCGCCACTCGGGCAGGTCGAACGAGTTCGACGCGAGGTTGCCGACGAGCGCGTGCGGGTTGACGTGGACGTGGTGCGTGGGGTCTGCCCTCCGCACCTCCGCGGCGACCTCGCCGAGATACCATGCGAGGTGTGCGCGCCAGAACGTCTGCCAGTCCGTGAAGGCCGCGGGCGCCGTGAAGTCGAAGCCGGCGGCCGTCCAGCGCGGGTCGCTCGGTATCGAGGTGAAGGAGGCGAAGTCGGTCATCCAAGCCTCGTTGAGCTTCGCGACCGTCCCGTACTTTTTAGCGAGCCACAGCCTGTATCTTTGCAGCGCGAGCCGGTCGGGCGCGGGGCGCTGCCCCGGCTCGTTCATCAACATCCACGAGTCGAGCGCGGGGCTCGTCCTGTAACGCGCGACGACGCGCCCGACGTATTCGAGCGCCTCCGCGAGACGCGTCTCGGTGTCGTTGATGGGGCCGCCCTGCGAGGCGTAGAGGTAGCCGCGGTGCGCCGGCCCCCAGTTGGGCGTGAGCGTGGCGACGACGCGGACGTGGTATTTCTCGGCCGCGCGGAACGCCTGGTCGTAGAGCGCGAAGTCCCAGACGCCGGGCTCGCGCTCCATGTAGTTCCACATCAGGAAGAGGCGCGCGACGGGCATGCGGCCGTCGGCGAGCGTCTTGAACCAGCGCTCCACGTCTTCGGGCCTTTGCCCCGGCTCGATCCAGATTTGCGCGCCGAGGAGGGGGCGCGCGGTCTGAGTCTGCGCGGCCGCGCCCGCGCCGGCCGCAAGGATGACGAGCAGGGAGAAGGCGAGCGCGCGGGCGCCCGCGCCAAATTGTTTCAAGTTGCGCCGTCCTTCGTTTAAGATGGGTGCCCGGCCGAAAGAATATACAACACTTGAAAGACGAGTTGGGGCGGACGCGTCGGAGACTTGCGCCGCCGTGACGCGCGCCGTTCGGCGCCGCCCCGCCGCGCGACGTTGCAGGAAAGTAAGACCGTGCTCAAACCATTTCGCAAACGGTTACGTGTCGCTTTGGCGCTGGCCGCGCTGCTGTCGCCGGTGCCGACGCTCCGCGCGCAGGACGGCTACCGCCCCGCGCCTTCGAACCTCGCCGCCCGGCGCTGGTTCCGCGACGCGAAGTTCGGCCTCTTCATCCACTGGGGCATCTACAGCGTGCTCGGCCAGGGCGAGTGGGTGATGAACAACAAGGGGATTCCGGTCGCCGCATACGAGCCGCTCGCCCTGCGCTTCAACCCGACGAAGTTCGACGCCGCGGCGTGGGTCGCGCTGGCGAAGGCCGCCGGGATGCGGTACATCACCGTCACCTCCAAGCACCACGACGGCTTCGCCATGTTCGACTCAAAGCTCACCGACTGGGACGTGGCGGATCGCACGCCGTACCGGCGCGACGTGCTGAAGCAGCTGGCCGAAGAGTGTCACAGGCAGGGGCTCGGGCTCTTCTTCTACTACTCGCAGCTCGACTGGCACCACCCGGACTACTTCCCGCGCGGCTCGACGGGGAAGACCGCGGGCCGGCCGGAGGCGGGCGTGTGGGAGCGCTACCTCGACTTCATGGACGGGCAGCTGCGCGAGCTGCTGACGAACTACGGGCGCGTCTCGGGCGTCTGGTTCGACGG
This sequence comes from Acidobacteriota bacterium, assembly GCA_019242475.1. Classification (GTDB taxonomy): domain Bacteria; phylum Acidobacteriota; class Blastocatellia; order Pyrinomonadales; family Pyrinomonadaceae; genus QHXN01. Next base: position 10,762 of record JAFAVK010000113.1, read on the forward strand.
CATGTGGGACAGGCCCGACGCGGAGTGGCGGCTCGGCCGCACCTACGCGCTGATTCACGAGTTACAGCCGCAGGCGCTCGTCGGCTCGAATCACCACCGGCGGCCGTTCCCCGGCGAAGACTTCCAGATGTTCGAGAAGGACTTGCCGGGCCGCAACACGGCCGGCTTCAACCAGACGGAGGTGAGCGCGCTCCCCCTAGAGACGTGCGAGACGATGAACGACTCGTGGGGCTACAACGCGGGCGACAAGAAGTTCAAGTCCACGCGCCAGCTCGTCCACTACCTCGTGCGCGCGGCGGGCAACGACGCGAACTTCCTGCTCAACGTCGGGCCGCGGCCCGACGGGACGATTCAGCCCGAGTTCGTCGAACGGCTGCAAGAGGTGGGCGCGTGGCTGCGGCGCAACGGCGAGTCGGTCTACGGCACGCGCGGCGGGCCTGTGCCGCCGCAGGCTTGGGGGGTGACGACCGTCAAGGGCGATAAGGTTTACGTCCACGTCCTCGAACGTCCGCCGGGCGAGCTGACCCTGCCGCGCCTGCCCCGCCGCGTCGCCTCGGCGCGCGTGCTCGGCGGCGAGCGCGTGAGATTTGAGGAGACGGCCGCGGGCTTAGTGCTTCATCTGCCCGAGCGCGCGGCGGACGAGTACGACACCGTTATTGTGCTCAAGCTTCGTTGAAATAGAGGAGCCGTTGATGCCCATTCGTAAACTGTTGGCGGCGGCGTTCGCGCTGCTCGTACTTCTGTCCGTCGCGCGGGCTCAAGGCGGCGTGAGGGGCGTCGCGCTGTTCGACGACGGGTGGCTCTTCCACCGCGGCGGGGCGCAGGGGGCCGAGGCCGCGGACTTCGACGACTCCGGTTGGCGGCGGCTCGATTTGCCGCACGACTGGAGCATCGAAGACCTGCCGGGGAAGGGGACGCCCTTCGACCCCTCGGCCGTCAGCCAGGTGCAGGGCGGCTACACCGTGGGCGGCACCGGCTGGTATCGAAAGACCTTCGACGTGCCCGCGTCGCAGAAGGGCAGGCGGGTCGTCATCCAGTTCGACGGCGTCTACATGAACGCGGAGGTCTGGCTGAACGGCAGGCGCGTGGGCGAGCACCCGTACGGCTACACGAGCTTCTGGTTCGACCTGACCGACAAGGTCAACTTCGGCGGCGCGAACGTGCTCGCCGTCAAGGTGAAGAACGAGGGCGAGAACTCGCGCTGGTACTCCGGCTCCGGAATCTACCGCCACGTCTGGCTGAAGACGCTCGACCCCGTCCACGTCGCGCAGTGGGGGACTTACGTCATCACGCCCGAGGCGAGCTCCGCGTCCGCCCACGTGAGGGCGAAGACGACGGTGCAGAACGAGACCGAGCGGCCCGTGCTCGTCACGCTCGTCACGCGCATCCTCGACGCCGCGGGCGGTGAGGCGGCCCGCGTCGAGTCCGACCACGCGGTCGGGGCCGGAAGCTCTTACGAGTTCGAGCAGGACGTGAGCGTCAAGGCGCCCGCGCTCTGGTCGCCCGACTCGCCCACGCTCTACACGGCCGTCACGGAAGTGCAGAGGGACGGGCGGCCGTCCGACCGCGCCGAGACGAAGTTCGGCATCCGCACCATCTCCTTCGACGTGCTGCACGGTTTCCGCCTCAACGGCCAGACCCTGAAGCTCAAGGGCGGCTGTCTTCATCACGACAACGGCCCGCTCGGCGCGCGCGCCTACGACCGCGCGGAGGAGCGGCGGGTCGAGCTTTTGAAGGCCGCCGGCTACAACGCCCTGCGCATGGCGCACAACCCGCCGTCGCCCGCCTTCCTCGAAGCCTGCGACCGCCTCGGGATGCTCGTCCTCGACGAAGCCTTCGACCACTGGCGCGAGGGGAAGAACCCGCACGACTACCACCTCTTCTTCGAAGAGTGGTGGCAGCGCGACGTGGAGAGCATGGTCTTGCGCGACCGCAACCACCCCTCGGTCGTCCTCTGGAGCATCGGCAACGAAATCCCGAGCCGCGCCAAGCCCGAGACGGTGGCGACGGCGAAGGCACTTGCGGACTACGTGAGAAAACTCGACCCGACGCGCCCCGTCACGTCGGCCGTCAACGACATGGGCGAGGACAAAGACCCTTACTTCTCGACGCTCGACGTGGCCGGCTACAACTACATGGTGGGCAAGTACGAGGCCGACCACGCGCGTGTCGGGAAGCGCCTCATGGTCGCGACCGAGTCCTTTCCGCTCGAAGCGTTCGACTACTGGATGGCCGTCCTCGATCACCAGTATGTAATTGGCGACTTCGTCTGGACGGCCTTCGACTACATCGGCGAGGCGAGCATCGGCTGGCGCGGCTACTGGCAGGAGTCGAACTTCTACCCCTGGAACCTCGCCTACTGCGGCGACATCGACATCTGCGGCTGGAAGCGGCCGCAAAGCTTCTACCGCGACGCGCTCTGGAAGCAGAACCAGCTCTCGCTCTTCGTCCGCGCGCCGCGCCCGACGTTCGAGCCGAACCCGAAGCGGCAGCCGTGGTCGAAGTGGCACTGGCACGACGTGCTGGCCGACTGGAACTGGAAGGGCTACGAAGGCAAGCCGCTCGACGTTGACGTCTACTCTTCGTGCGCGGAGGTCGAGCTGTTCTTAAATAACAGGTCGCTCGGGCGGAAAGCCACGAACCGCTCGAACCAGTTCACGGCGACGTGGCAGGTGCCCTACCAGCCGGGCACCCTGAAGGCCGTCGGCTACCCAGACCCGCCGCGCGTGGCCGCGGCCACGGCCGAGCTGAGCACGGCCGGCGCTCCCGCGCGCCTCAAGCTCACGGCCGACCGCACGAAGATCAAAGCCGACGGGCAGGACTTGAGCTACGTCACGTTGGAGGTCTTGGACGCGCGCGGCGTCAGACACCCTAAGGCGGAGAACCTCGTCAGGTTCAGCGTCGAAGGCCCGGGCACCATCGCCGGCGTCGGGAACGCGAACCCCGTCAGCACGGAGAGCTACCAGCAGCCGCAGCGGAAAGCTTGGCAGGGGCGGGCGCTGGTCGTCGTCAAGTCGGGCAAGCAGCCCGGCAGGATAACCCTGCGCGCGACCTCGCAGGGTCTGCCCCCGGCGACAATAGTTATCGACTCGGGCGGGCAGTAGTTATACTGTGCGGGAAGGGAGGAGAAGTGATGACCAAACTCACCCGGCGGAAGTTCATCGGGACGGTGGCGGCGGGCGCGGCCCTGGTGGGCGGGGCCGTCCTGCGCGGCGGGGAGAGTGAGGCCGCGACGCTCGGCCCGGTTGACCCGGGCGTCAAGAGCCCGACCGACCGCGTCGCGTTGGGAAGGAGCGGGCTGAAGGTCTCGCTCGTCGGAATTGGGACGGGCAGCATCGGCTACGCGCGCCGCTCGAACCAGACGCAGTTGGGGCAGCCCGCCTTCACGAAGCTGATGCGCCACGCCTTCGACCGCGGCGTCAACTTCTTCGACCTCGCCGACGCCTACGGCTCGCACCCCTTCTTCCGCGAGGCGATGCGCGGCGTCGAGCGGAGCCGCTTCGTCGTCCAGACCAAGACCGACAGCCGCGACCCGCAGGCGGCGGCCGCCGACGTTGACCGCTTCCTGAAGGAGCTGGACACGGACTACCTCGACTCGCTCATCATCCACTGCGTCGCCGACGGCGAGTGGACGACGAACCTGCGCGGCGTGATGGACGTCTTCTCCGAGGCGAAGCGCAAGGGGAAGGTGCGCGCCGTCGGCGTCACCTGCCACAGCTTCGAGGCGCTCGAAGCCGCGGCCGCGAGCCCCTGGGTCGAGATCAACCAGGTGCGCTGGAACCCGCGCGCCGCGCACATGGACGCGGGCGTCGAGACGGCGCGCACGCTCTTCCGCGGCATGCGCGCGAAGGGGCAGGGGATGGTCGGGATGAAGGTGGTCGGCCAGGGCGACATCGTCCGCGGCGGCGCGCTCACCCCCGCCGACTGCTTCCGCTTCCAGGTCGAGTCGGGCGTCGTGGACGCCTTCGTCGTCGGCGTCGAGAGCACGGGGCAGATCGACGAGCTGCTCTCCGGCACACAACTCGCGCTCAACGAACTCGGCTATCGCTCCGCCCCCGCGGCTTAGGGCAGGCCCTCGTGTGAAATAATTTCACCACAGAGACACAGAGACACGGCTCAAACCTTAAAGCTGTGTTCTTAAGCTGTGTCTCTGTGGTGAAAATCTCTCTTCCCCAAAACGAACGTTCGTGCTATATTGCGCGGCGATGACGGTTCCGGCCAAAGGTGAGGGGCGGGCGGCGGCGCGGGCGCGCAGGGCGCACGGCGAGCGCACGCGGCGGGCCATCCTGGAGGCCGCCGTGCATATCGCGTCGGAGGAGGGGCTCGAAGGGTTGACCATCGGGCGCCTCGCCGCGGAGCTGTCGCTGAGCAAGAGCGGGCTCTTCGCGCACTTCGGCTCGAAGGAGGAGTTGCAACTCGCCACCGTGGAGGCGGCGCGCGACATCTTCGTCCGCGAAGTCATCCGCCCGGCCTTCGAGGCGCCGAAGGGTCTCGCGCGGCTGTGGGGGCTGTGCGACGTGTGGCTCGAATACGTCAGGCGCGAGGTCTTCCGTGGCGGCTGCTTCTTTGCGGCGGCGGCGGCCGAGTTCGACGGGCGGCCCGGCGCCGTGCGCGACCGCGTCGCCGCGATCATGAAGGAGTGGCTGGCGGTGCTCGGCCGCTCGGTCGCGGAGGCGCAGGGCGAGGGGCAGCTCGACCCCTCGGCCGACCCCGCGCAGCTCGCCTTCGAGCTGAACGCCCTTGAGATGGGCGCGAACTGGGCCTTCCAGCTCCACGGCGACCGCCGGGCTTTCGCGCGCGCGCGCGAGGGCGTGCTGGAGCGCCTGCGCCGCCTCGCCACGGCGGAAGGTCTGCCGCACCTGCCCTCGCCCGAACGGAAGAAGGGGGCGCGTCGCGCGCCGCGAGGTAAGAGAAGATCATGAGCACAAGCGAAGTTCACCTCCCGCCGGTCTTCGTCGAGAAGCGCGGCGCCGCGTGGGGGCCTGTGCGCGTCGAGCACTACCGCCTGCGCGCGGGCGAGCTGCCGGAGCACGAGCACAGGGAGCACCTTCTGCTGCTCTCTTTGAGCGGGTGCCGCGGCGAGATGCGGACGGCGGGCGGCTTCAGCGCGTCGGCGCAGGCGCGGGGCGGCGTCTGCCTCATCCCGTCGGGCGAGCCCTTCTCGACGCGCGTCGGGGGCGACACGGAGTGCCTGGGCATTTACCTTGACCCGGCCCTGGTCGAACGCGCGGCGCGCGACGCAGACCCTTCGGGGCGCTTCGAGGTCGTCGCGCGCAGCAACCCGCGCGACCCGTTGGTGAATCGCGTCGGGATGGCGCTGCTGGGCGAGATGGATTCGGAGGCGCCCGGCGCGCGGCTCTACGCTGAGTCTCTGGCGAACGTCCTCGCCGTACACGTCCTGCGGAACTACGCGGCCGCGGGCGCCCCGCGGCAGGAGTTCAAGGGCGGGCTCTCGGGCGTGCGGCTGCGCCGCGTGCTCTCCTACATCGAGGAGAACCACGAGCGCGACCTGACGCTCGAAGACCTGGCCGGCGAGGCGGCGATGAGCACCTTCCACTTCGCGCGCGAGTTCAAGCGCGCGACCGGCACGACCCCGCACCAGCACCTCATCAAGTTCCGTGTCGAGCGCGCCAAGGCGCTGCTTGCCGAGAGCCGCCTGCCGCTCGCAGAGGTCGGCCTCCGCACGGGCTTCAGCCACCAGAGCCACTTCACGCGACTCTTCCGGCGCCTGACGGGCACGACGCCGCAGTCGTACCGGGTATCGATGTCCCGCGCCTGAAAGCGGTAGCAAGTTTGTGCAAGGCTCAGCAATAACGGGAAAGACCCGCCGCCCCTTCGAGGCTTAATCTCGCCCCGTCAGTCAATCCGACGGGGAGGAGATTTGAAGCGATGAAGAGGATGTTGAAGGGGCTTTTCCCGGCGCTGCTGCTTCTGACTCTGACTTGCGCGACCGCGGCGGCGCAGGAGCGCGCGCAGGAGATGATCGCGCGCGGCAACGAGCGCTACGCGCGCGGCGAGTACAGGTCGGCCGTCGCGGAGTACGAGCGCGTGACCCGCGCGGAAGGCGAGACCTACGCGCAGGCGCTCTACAACATCGGCGTCTGCCGCTTCGAGCTGTGGCAGACGGAGGAGGCCGCGCGCGCGTACCGCCGGGCGATTGAGGCGCGCGGGGGCCGCTACCCGAAGGCTTCGTATGCGCTCGGCGTCGCGCTCGAAGAGCTGAAGCGTGAGCCGGAGGCGAAGGCGGCTTACGAGCAGGCCGCGCAGTCCGGATACGCGCCGGCGCACTACAAGCTCGGGATGCTCGCGGCGCGCGCGGGCGACGAGGGGCGGGCGGCCGAATACTTCCGCGAGGCCATCAGGCGCTCGAAAGATAAATTCCCGGCGAGCCACAACAACCTCGGGGTGATGCTGGCGCGCGCGGGGCGCCTTGCGGAGGCCGAGCGCGAGTTCGAGGCCGCCGTGCGACAGTCGGACGTGCCCTTCGAGGAGGCCGCGGGCAATCTACGGCTCTGCCGGAAGCTTCTGGCCGGGCCGTCGCAGGGCGGCGCCGCGTCCTTGAAGGTCGCGTCGGCGGCCGACGGGTTCAACAGATAGGGAGGAGGAAGGCGCATGGAGACGAAGCCTTTGGACGTGCTGGCGATCCTGAAGCTGTACGAGCTGAGGGGCGAGGCGCTGATGCGCGAGGCGCGCGCGTGGTTCTTCACGGAGTTCGCGCCGCGTTCGGGCAAAGAGATCGTGCGGCTGATGCTGAGCGGGCAGAAGCAGAGCGCCTTCTACCGCATGGTCGCGTCGCACTGGGACGTGGCGGCCGCCTTCGTCAATAACGGCGGCATCGACGAGCGCCTCTTCCAAGCAGGCAACACCGAGCACGTCGTCGTCTACGCCAAGCTCCAACCCTTCCTCGCCGAGGTGCGCGAGACCGTCGGCGAGCCTGACTACCTCGGCAACCTCGAACGGCTGGTCTTAAAGATTCCAGACATCGACAAGAAGCTTGAGAACCGCCGCCGCCTCCTCGAAAGCTGGTCGCAGGCACAACGAAGTGATGAATGATGAGTGATGAATGATGAATATCCCGACACGGCGATATTCATCATTCATCACTTCTCTTCTCAGCGTCTTGTCCTCAACTCCGGCGAGTTGAGGTGCGGGACGGCGTTGAAGGTGAAGAGGAGCGTCTCTTCCTCCCGCAGGCGGAGGACGGTGTAGGAGGTGTTGAGCAGGACGGCCGCGAGGCGCGGGATGTGTTCGTTCGATGCTTCGAGCGCGCGCGCCGTCCAGACGGCCGTCGGCACGGCCGAGGTGAAGACGGCGACGTTCTCGCGCGGCCGGGCGTCCGTCCCTTGCAGGCGGCAGGCCGCGACGCGCGCGATGAACTGTTCCCAGGACTCGCCCGCGTACGGGTAGCGCCCTTCCACCCATGCGTCCATGACCTTCGTGTCCGAGGCGCGCCAGACCCTGTGCACGTCCGCCGCGTGGTCGTCGGCGTGCTTACTCGCCTCGGCCAACATCTCCTCGTGCGCGCGCCGGAACTCCTCGTCGTCCGCGCACATCAGCGGCGCGATCTCGCGGTAGACGTGGTGGAAGTCGAACTCGTCCCAGCCCGCGTCGATGGAGAGGTCTGGGAAGCCGAGCCCGGCCTCTTTGTAGGCGGCCGCGACCTCCGCGGCCGTCTGCTGCTGTCGCGAGAGCCCGCCCGCGTAGGCGGCGGCGAACTCGACGCCCTGTGAGACGAGATACTCGCCGAGCAGGCGCGCCTGCCGCCTGCCCAGTTCGGAGAGCGAGTCGTACTCTTCGCGCGTGCCCGCCTGCCCGTGTCGTATGAAATAGACGTTGCTCAAACCTGCCCCTCGACGTTCAGACTGCAACTGACCTCCCTGCGTTCGGCCGTCATCAGCACGCCGCGCCGCGGGCGGAGTGTGACCATCGGCCGCGGCTCGACGCGCTGTCCCGGCACGAGCCGCAGCCGCCAACGCTGCGCGAGCGCGGCGACGACGAGGACACCCTCCATCCAGGCGAAGCCCTCGCCGATACAACGGCGCGGGCCGCCGCCGAAGGGGAAGTAGGAGAACTGCGGCCGCGAAGCCTTCGCTTCCGGCGTGAAGCGTTCGGGGTCGAACCGTTCGGGCTCCGGCCAGAAGCGCGGGTCGCGGTGCATGATGTAAGGGCTCAGGATGACGAGCGCGCCGCGCGGAATCGAGTAGCCGCCGACCTCGTAGTCTTCGAGCGCGCGGCGGCCGAGTATCCAGGCCGGCGGGTAGAGGCGCATCGACTCGGCAAAGACCATCTCCGTGTAGCGCAGCCGCGGCAGGTCTTCGGCCGTCGGCGGGCGGCCCGACAAGACTTCTGTAAGCTCCGCGTGCAGGCGCGCTTCAACTTCCGGGTTTTGAGAAAGCAGGTACCAAGTCCATGCGAGGGCGTTGGCGGTCGTCTCGTGACCCGCGAGGAAGATGGTCATCGCCTCGTCGCGCAGCTGCTCGTCGGTCATCATGCCGCCGTCGCCCTCCTCGTCCTGCGCCTTGAGGAGCATGGAGAGGAGGTCGCCGCGGTCTTCGCCGGAGGCGCGCCGCTCCTCGATGATGCGGTAGATGATGCGGTCGAGCCGCGCGCGCGACTGCTCGAAGCGCTTGTTGGCGGGGAGGGGCAGGCGGCTCAGGAGTTCGGCGAAGGGCAGCATGAAGCGCCCGAACGAGGCCATCGAAGCCGACAGCGCGTCACGCACCTCCTCGGCCTCGGCCTCGGTCTCCGTGCCGAAGAGAGTGCGGCCGACGATGGCGAGCGTCAGGCGCATCATCTCCTGCGCCACGTCGAGCGTGCGTCCGTCCCGCCAGCGCTCCCGCTCAAGTTTCAAAGCGTCATTGACCATCAGCGAGGCGTAAGCGTTGATGCGCTGTTTATGAAAAGCAGGCTGCGCCAGGCGACGCTGGCGCCGGTGGAGCGGCGGCTCGCTCGTGAGCAGACCTTCGCCGAGCAGGCGCTTCGCACGTTGAAGCCCGCGCCCCTTCATGAAGCTCGCGTTGCGCGTGACGAGCACGTCCTTGATGTAGTCGGGGTGGTTGAGCAGGTAGAAGTCGTCCGGCATCCCGCCGAAGTAGGCCACGTCGCCGTACCCGCGCGCCACGCCCGTCAGGAAGCCGAGCGGGTCGCGCGTGAACGAGAGGAACTGCAAGCCGGGCAGCACCCCCTTCGGCCCCGGCGGGTAAGTTCGGGAAGGCATGCGTCTCTTATATCAGAGATGATAGCGGCCCGCGCGGACGACCACGTCGGCTATGCGGCGCCTGGCGGCGACGGTGTTGGGCGGCGTGTGCCGCGTGAGCCTGCGCACCCCTTCGAGGAGGTCGTGTGCGTCTCCGTCGTCGGAGAGCGCGGCCACGACCTGCCTGGCCGAATGCTCCATGCGGTCGGCGGCGTCCGAAGCGTAGACGCGCGTGATGTCGAGCTGGACGGAGGCGGCCGCCTCGCCGCGCGCGGCGAAGAGCTTTTCGGTGCGCAGCAGCGCGCTCTCAAGCGCGTAAGTCTCGGCGGCGATGTCCGCGACGTGGCCGAGGACTTCCTGCTCTTCGGCGAGACCATCGCCGTATTTCTCTTTCGAGAGCCCGAGCGTGAAGACGACCAGCCGTTTGGCGCGCGCGAGCAGTTCGCGCTCGGCCGGGAGGGGCGTGGATGAGGGTGCTGCTGTTTGAACGTCCGCCCCTTCGAGCGCGCGGCGGGCGGCGCCCTTGTCGAAGAGGTCGCGCGTGGCCTCGTGCTTCAAAAGTCTGTTGGGGATGATGAGGCGGTTGATCTCGTTCGTACCCTCGTAGATGCGCGTGATGCGCGCGTCGCGGTAGGCGCGCTCGGCCGGGTACTCCTTCGAGTAGCCGTAGCCGCCGTAGGTCTGCAAAGCCTCGTCCACCACGTAGGCCAGCGCCTCGCTCGTCCAGACCTTGTTTATTGAACACTCGACGGCGAAGCTCTCGATGACTTTCAGCGCGCGGTCTGAATCCTCCGCGGGCACGGCTTCGAGCGCGCGGTCAACGTCGCCGAGCGTGCGGTAGACGATTGAGTCGCCGACGTAGCAGCGGACGGCCATCTCGCCGAGCTTCTGCTTGATCATCCCGAACTCCGCGATTGCGCGGCCGAACTGCTTTCTCTCGACCGCATAGTTTATCGCGCGCGTTAAAGCCTGCTTCGCCCCGCCGACGTTGCGCGTGCCGAGCTTGAGCCGGCCGAGGTTGAGGATGTTGAAGGCGACGCGGTGCCCCTCGCCGACTCTGCCCAGGACGTTCCCGGCCGGCACGCGCACGTTCTCAAGGATGAGCGCCGTCGTCGAAGAGCCGTCGAGCCCGAGCTTCGGCTCCTCGCGCCCGCTCAAGACGCCCATCCGGCGCTCGACGACGAAGGCCGTGAACTTGTCGCCGTCCACCTGCGCGAAGATGGTGAAGAGGTCGGCGAAGCCGCCGTTCGTGATCCACATCTTCTGGCCGTTGAGGAGGTAGTGCGTGCCGTCCGTGTCGAGCGTCGCCTTCGTCCGCGCGGCGCGCGCGTCCGACCCCGAGCCCGGCTCGGTCAGGGCGTAGGCCGCGACCCACTCGCCGGACGCGAGCCGCGGCAGGTAGCGCGCCTTCTGCTCCTCTGTGCCGAAGTAGACGAGCGGCAGCGTCCCGATGCCTGTGTGCGCGCCGAGCGAGCCGGCGAAGGAGGGCACGACGCCGATCTTCTCGCCGACGTAGGCCGAGCTGACCTTGTCGAGCCCGAGGCCGCCGTAAGCCTCCGGGATGTCCACGCGCAGGAGGTCGAGGTCGGCGGCCTTAAGCAAAAGCTCGCGCGTCAGCGCCCAGTCCTTCGCGTGAATCAACGCGTCGCGCGGGACGACCTCCGTGCGCATGAACTCTTCGGCGATGCGGCCGAACATCTGCTGCGCGGGGGAGAGGTCTTCGCGCGTGAACACGTCCTCCGGCGCCGCGTCGGCGGAGAGGAAAGCGGCGCCCGCGCCCGGCGCGCGCGCGTCCGTCTGTGTTGACATGGGGCTTCCTTTCGGCGGAGTCCCGGCGCCCGGCGGCGTGACTGTTGACGCCCCGGCGGGGTTCAAGGTATAACTACCGACCGGCCGGTCGGTAAAATAACACCCAAACCTTCGGCGCACAAGCTCGACCCCGGAACCCGCGCCCTCCAAGCCGATGAGAGCACAGAAAAAGTCCGCCCCGAACAACGAGCGCCTGGCGGAAATCTACCGCACCGCCGCGCAGATCATCCTCCGCAAGGGCTACGACGCGACCTCGGTCAACGACATCGCCAACGCCCTGGGGATGACGAAGGCCGGGCTCTACCACTACATCAACGGCAAGAAGGAGCTGCTCTTCGACATCATGAACTTCGGGCTGTGGGAGCTGGACGAGGAGGTCGCCGCGCCCGCCCGCGCGATCAGTGACCCGGCCGCGCGGCTGCGCTTCCTCGTCGGCGCCCACGCCCGCCTCGTCACGCGCGGCCAGGGCGCCATCACCATCCTGGTGGACGAGGTGACGGCGCTCACGCCCGCGCAGCAGCGCAAGATCACGCAGCGCAAGCGGAAGTATTTTGATTTTCTCCGCGGCACGCTCGACGAGCTGAAGGCCGCGGGGAAGATGCAGGACGTGCACACGACGGCCGCCGCCTTCAGCCTGCTCGGGATGATCAACTGGCTCTCGCGCTGGTTCCAGCAGGGCGGCGCGCTCGACGAGGAGCAGGCGGCCGAGCAGATCGTCAGGATCGCGCTGCACGGACTGCTCAAGCCGGCAAAGCTCAAAGCAGTAGGCAGTAGGCAGACGGCAGTAGGCAGTTAAGAACGTCGCTGCCGGAGCCTCTACATTAATCTTTCAACTTCCGTCACGCGGAGCGAACTGCCTACTGCCGTCTGCCTACTGCCTACTTTCTTATGAACATCCTCGTCTGTCTCAAACAGATTCTCGACCCGGAGGTGCCCGCGCGCGACTTCCGGGTGGACGCCGCGCAGCGCGAGGCCGAGCAGGGCGCGGCGAATCTCGTCACGAACATCTTCTGCGAGAACGCGCTGGAGACGGCGCTGCAACTGCGCGAGCGCGCGGGCGGCGGGAAGATCACCGCGCTCTCGTACGGGCGGCCGACCGCGGAGGACTCTCTGCGCAAAGCGCTGGCGATGAAGGCCGACGCCGCGGCGCTCGTCTTGCACGAGGGCGGGGAGGCGCCCGACCCGCTCGCGTCGGCGCGCGTGCTGGCGGCCGCGGTTAAAAGGCTCGGCGCGTTCGACCTCATCATGACGGGGCGCGAGGCGGGCGACTGGGGCGCGGGGCAGACGGGCGCGCTGCTCGCGGAGGAGCTGGGGCTCCCCTGCGTCTCCTTCGTCGATAGCATCGAAGTTACCGGCGGCAACCTGCGCCTGAAGCGGCAGACGGACACGGGCTGGGAGGTCTTCGAGGCGGCGCCGCCCGTCGTCGTCACCGTCACGAACGACGAGCACAACGTCCCGCGCATCCCCAAGGTGCGCGACGTGATGATGTCCTACCGCCAGCCGCTGACGAAGTTCACGCTCGCAGACCTCGGCCTCGCGGCCGGCGCCGACAACGACTACTACGAGGTGGCCGAGCTCTTCGTCCCGCAGAAGGAGACGCGTTGCGACTTCGTCAACGGCGACACGCTCGATGAAAAGGTCGAAGCCTTTGCCCGCTACCTCATTGCCGTGACCCGAAGCATGTAATGCATCTTATGAACGATGTCTTAATCATTCTCTTCGCCGCGAACGGATTCGATAAGGGCGCGCAGGGCTTGGCGGGCGCGGGGCGGCGTCTGGCGGACGAGCTGGGCGGGAGTTTGCGCGCGGTGGTGTTGGGCGAAGGCGCGGAGGCGGTTGCGGGTGAGGCGGCGCGCGTCGCGGACGCCGTGTTAATCGCGGAACAGGCGGAGCTGCGCGAGTACCAGCCGGAGACTTATCTGGCGGCGCTCGCGAAGCTCTGCGGCGAGTCGAGGCCGCGCGCGGTGCTGCTGGCGAATGACACGTACAGCCAGGAGCTTGCGCCGCGGATTGCACACCGGCTCGGCGGGAGTGCGGCGGGCGACTGCGTCGAGCTGCGCGTCGAAGGGGACGCCGTGCGCGTCGGCCGGCAGGTCTACGGCGGCAAGGCGCATGCGGTTCTCGAATTGAAGAGGAGCCCCGCGGTCGTGTGGCTGCGCGCGCGCTCGTTCACGCCCGCGGCCCCGCGCGCAGCGGCGGGCGAGGTGACGCGCGCGACTCTTAACATTCAGGCGGACACGCGCACGCGCCTCGTCGAGCGCAGGCGCGAGGCGGGCGGCGAGTCGAGGCTCGAAGAGGCGCGCGTCATCGTCTCGGGCGGGCGCGGCATCGGCGGCCCCGAGCCTTTCGAGACCGAGCTGCGCCCGCTCGCGGAACTGCTCGGCGCGCAGCTCGCGGCCTCGCGCGCAGCGTGTGACGCCGGCTGGGTGCCGCCCACCTGGCAGGTCGGCCAGACCGGCAAGAAGGTGACGCCGGAACTCTACCTCGCCATCGCCATCACCGGCGCCAGCCAGCACATGGCCGGCATCTCCGAGGCCAAGACCATCGCCGCCGTCAACACAGACCCCGACGCCCCGATCTTCAAACACTGCCGCTTCGGCATCGTCGAAGACTACCGCAAGGTCGTCCCGCTGCTGCGGGAGAAGCTAAAGCAAGTGATGAGTGATGAGTGATGAGTGATGAATATGACCGCGTAGCAACATTCAACATTCATCACTCATCACTTCATCATCATGGACGCCACGCGCCAGATTTACTGGAACGTCTCGCAGGTGTGGGCGATGTACGCGCTGCTGTTGCCGACGGCGTCGGTGGCGGGCTACGGCGTGTACCGGCGTTGGAGCCGTTGGCGGCGGGGCCGGCCGGCCGCGCGATTCGACCGGCCTTGGGAGCGCGTGCGGCTCGTGCTCAAACACGCGTTGGCGCAGCGGCGGACGGCGCGCGAGCGTTACGCGGGGCTGTTTCACCTGCTCATCAGCTACGGCTTCGTCGTGCTGACGATGGCGACGACGGTCGTCGCGCTCGACGCGGACTTCGGCACCGCGATCATGCGCGGGCGGTTCTACCTTTACTTCCAGTCGTTCGTCGTTGACCTCTTTGGGGCGCTCGTCATGCTGGGCGTGTCGATGGCCGCGGCGCGGCGTTATGTTCGGCGGCCGCGGAAGCTCGTCCACACGGACGAGGCGGCGCTCATCCTGGCGGCCGTCTTCCTCATCTGCCTGCAAGGGTTCCTCGTCGAAGGCTGGCGCATCGCGGCGACGAACGACCCGTGGGGCGCGTGGTCGCCGTTCGGCAACCTCGTGGCGCGCGCGTCGCGGCGTTTGATGAGCGTCGAGACGATGCGGGGCGCGCACGCCTTCGCGTGGTGGTTTCATCTGGTGACGAGCTTCGCCTTCCTCGCGTGGCTGCCGTACACGAAGATGGCGCACGTGCTGACGGCGCCGCTCAACATCTACGCCGCCAACCTCGCGCCGATAGGCGCGGCGCTGAAGAGGATCGACTTCGAGCAGACGGAGTCGTTCGGCGTCAACTCGCTCGCGGGCTTCACCTGGAAAGACCTGCTCGACCTCGACGCGTGCACCGAGTGCGGGCGCTGCACGGCCGTCTGCCCCGCGCACGCGGTCGGGAAAGAGTTGTCGCCGCGCGACATCATTTTGCAACTGCGCGACCTGGCGCGAAAAGCAGACGGGGAGACGGGGAGAGGGGGAGACAGGGGGACAGAAGCCGTGTCGTTAAACGTCACCCCGTCACCCCGTCACCCCGTCACCCCGTCGATGTCTTCCCCCATCATCGGCGCCGTGCCCGCGACCTCGCCCGTGCCTTTGTGGCAGTGCACGACCTGCGCGGCGTGCGTCGAGGCGTGCCCGGTCTTCATCGAGCAGATGCCGAAGATCGTGGACATGCGCCGCTTCCTCGTGATGGAGGAGGCCGAGTTCCCCGACTCGATGCAGGAGGCCGTCATGTCTCTCGAACGGCGCGGCCACCCCTTCAGCGGCACGCAGGCGACGCGTTTGGACTGGGCCGAGGGTCTGAACGTCCGCACGGGCTCCGACGTGAAGGACGCCGAAGTCCTCCTGTGGGTCGGCTGCGGCGGCGCGTTGATAGAGCGCAACCAGAAGGTCACGCGCGCGACGGCGCAACTCTTAGAGCAGGCGGGCGTGAAGTTCGCAGTCCTCGGGCGCGAAGAGAAGTGCTCGGGCGACCCGGCGCGGCGCATCGGCAACGAGTTCCTGTTTGAACAACTCGCGCGGGAGAACGTCGCGAATTTGAACAGGCACAATGTCAGGAAGGTCGTCACGGCCTGCCCGCACTGCTTCAACACCTTCAGGAACGAGTACCCCGCTTACGGCGGCGCGTTCGAGGTCTTTCACCACAGCGAATACCTGGCCCGGCTCGTCGGGGAGGGGAGGTTGAAGCCGCTCCCCGATTCGGGAAAGAAGATAACCTTCCACGACCCCTGCTACCTCGGCCGGCAGAACGGCGTCTACGAAGCGCCGCGCGCGCTCGTGCAAATCTCTACGCGCGGCGGGGCGGTCGAGATGCCGCGCGCGCGCAGCAACAGCTTCTGCTGCGGCGGCGGGGGCGGGATGAGCTTCGTGGACGAGCCGCCCGACAAGCGCGTCAACCAGGAGCGCGCGCGCGAGGCTTTGGAGACGGGCGCCGACGTGCTCGCCGTCGGCTGTCCCTTCTGCATGACGATGCTGGAGGACGGCGTCAACGCGCGTAAGGGCGACCGCGACATGAAGGTCTTGGACGTGGCCGAACTGCTGTGGGAAGTGTCGCAGCCGAAGACGGATTGAGGTCGATATGGATTTAAATTTAACTCCGAGCGAGCGAGAGTTCCGCGACGAGTTCCGCGCGTGGCTGGGCGAGAACGTGCCGGCGGAGTGGGCGGGCGGAGGCGGCGGGTCGGAAGACCGCGCCGAGTACATCGAGTATTTGCGCGCGTGGCAGCGCAAGCTCTACGACGGCGGGTGGGCGGGCATCTCCTGGCCGAAGGAGTTCGGCGGGCGCGGCGCGACGCTGTTGGAGCAGGCCATCTTCCAGGAGGAGCTGGCGCGCGCGAACGCCCCGCAGCTGGTCGGAACCATCGGCCTCTCGCTCGTCGGCCCGACCATCATCGCGCTCGGCACGGAGGGGCAGAAGGCGCGCCACCTGCCGCAGATTCTCTCGGGCGACGAAATCTGGTGCCAGGGTTTTTCGGAGCCGAACGCCGGCAGCGACCTCGCCGCGCTCGGGACGAAGGCCGCGCGCGACGGCGAAGACTTTATTATCAACGGCCAGAAAATCTGGACGAGCTTCGCGCAGATGGCCGACTGGTGCCTGCTCCTCGTGCGCACGGACGCGGAGGCGCCGAAGCACAAAGGCATCACCTGCCTGCTCGCGGACATGCACGCCGCGGGCGTCACGGTGCGCCCCTTAAGGCAGATGTCGGGCGACTCGGGCTTCAACGAGGTCTTCTTCTCGGACGTGCGCATCGGCCCGTCGCAAGTCCTGGGCGAAGTGAACAAGGGCTGGACGACGGCCATCACCGCGCTCATGAACGAGCGCGCCAACCTGGGGACGGGGATTCAGGTCGTCTTCAAACGCCAGCTCGAAGCGCTCATCGCGCGCTCTAAAACTGTGGAGCGCGACGGCCGGCCCGCAAGCGAAGACCCGCTCGTCCGCCAGAAGCTCGCGCAGGCTTATCTCGAACTGGAGATACTGCGGCTCAACACCAACCGCGCCTTAACGTCTTTGAGCAAGGCGGGCGCCCCCGGCGCCGAGGGCTCGATTCAAAAACTCTACTGGAGCGAGATGAACCAGCGCACGCAGCAGTACGCGCAGGAGATACTCGGCCCCTACGGCCAGCTCAAAG
The DNA here is from genome assembly GCA_019242475.1 of Acidobacteriota bacterium. GTDB lineage: Bacteria > Acidobacteriota > Blastocatellia > Pyrinomonadales > Pyrinomonadaceae > QHXN01. The sequence continues at coordinate 27,624 of JAFAVK010000113.1, forward strand.
AGTTCGACAAGGGAGCCTGGGAGTACGCCTACCTCCGCACGCGCGGCAACACCATCGAGGCAGGCACCAGCGAAATCCAACGCAACATCATCGCCGAGCGCGTTCTTGGGCTTCCCAAAAGTTATTGAGAACCTCTCATCATGGACTTTGACCTGAGTAAGCCGCAGAAGCTTTTGAAGGAGTCGGCGCGCGCTCTGCTCGCGCGGGAGTGCGGGGCGGGGCGCGTGCGCGAGTTGATGGAGACGGAGACGGCGCACGACGAGGGGCTTTGGCGGGCGTTGGCCGAACAGGGTTGGACGGGGCTCCTGGTGCCGGAGGCGCAGGGCGGGCTCGGGTTGGGTCTGGTCGAGATGGCGGCCGTGGCCGAGGAGATGGGGCGCGCGTGTCTGCCGGGCGCGTTCCTCTCGACGCTGTTCGCGGCCGCGCTCGTCGAGCGCGCGGGCTCGGCCGAGCAGCGCGCGAAGTATCTCGAACCGATTGCGGCCGGGGAGTTGAAGGCGACGGTCGCGCTGCTCGAAGAGAGCGCGAGCTGGGACGCGGACGCCTTGAAGTTGGAGGCGTCGCGCGGCGGAGGCGGGTTCAATTTAAAAGGTCGAAAGCTGTTCGTGCCGGACGCGGGCGTCGCGGACGTTCTTGTCTGCGTGGCGCGCGACGGCGACTCGCTCGTGCTGTTGCCCGTGGCGCGCGGGGCAGAAGGTGTCACAGTTAAGCCGATGCCTTCGATGGACGCGACGCGGAAGCTCTACGAGGTCAGGTTCGAGGGCGTGAGCGTGGCCGAGTCGTACGTGCTCGGGGCGGACGGCGACGCGCGAGGGGCTTTGCAGGGCGCGTCGGAGGTGGCGACGGCCGTGCTGTGCGCGGAGATGGTCGGCGGGATGCAGTGGGTCTTGGACACGACGGTCGAGTACGCGAAGACGCGGCAGCAGTTCGGCCGCCCCGTCGGCTCGTTCCAGGCCGTGCAGCACATGTGCGCCGACATGCTCTTGATGACGGAGAGCGCGCGCTCGGCCGCGTACTACGCCGCGTGGGCTCTGACCGAGAGAGACCCGTCGGCGCGCGCGGCCGTCTCCGTCGCGAAGGCTTACTGCTCCGACGCCTACCGCGAGGTCGCCAACCGCGGCGTGCAGGTGCACGGCGGCATCGGGTTCACCTGGGAGCACGACCTGCAACTCTATTACAAGCGCAGCAAGTCGTCCGAGACGCTCTTCGGCGACGCGACTTTCCACCGCGAGCGCATCGCGAGGTTAGTGATGAGTGATGAGTGATGAATATCGCCGTGTTGTGGTATTCATCATTCATCATTCATCACTCATCACTTCTTAAGGAGCAAGAATGAGCAGAGCAGAAGCGGGCAGGGGATCGGTGCAGTCGCCCTACGCGGCGCGGCCGTGGCTGGGGCGTTACGACTACTGGGTGCGGCCGCACATGAACTACCCGCGGCGGCCCCTGCACGAGATTCTGCGGCTGGCCGCCGCGGAGGTGCCCGACCGCCCGGCGACGGCCTTCCTCGGCGCGCACATGACGTTCGCGCAGTTGAAGGGGCAGTCGGACAGATTCGCCGCGGCGCTGCACGCATCGGGCGTGCGGAAGGAAGACCGCGTCGGCGTCATGCTGCCGAACTGCCCGCAGTATGTCATCGCGGCCTTCGCCGTGCTCCGGCTCGGCGCGGTGGTCGTCAACGTCAACCCGCTCTACACGCCGCGCGAGGTGGCCGTCGTCGCAAAGGATTCCGGCCTGCGCGTGCTGTTGACGCTCGACGTGCTCGCCCCCGTCACGCTCGCCGTCAAAGAGCAGACCGGCATCGAGCACGTCGTCGTCACCTCGGCCGCCGAATACTCCGCCGCCGCCGCGCCGTGCCCGGAGGTCTCCGGAACGCAGAGGCTCGCAGACCTGCTCGCGTCGGTCGCAGAGCCCGACCTGCCCTCCGTCGAGATCGAGCCGGAGGACGTGGCCGTCCTCCAATACACAGGCGGGACGACCGGCGTGCCGAAGGGCGCGATGCTGACGCACTACAACATCTTCGCCAACGTCATCCAGACCGGCTGCTGGGCGCACGACGGGCTGCGGCGCGGCGAGGACAGCTACCTGCTCGTCATCCCATACTTCCACATCTACGGCTTCACGGTCGGCATGATGGAGGGCGTCTGGCGCGGCGCGCAGCAGATTCTAATCCCGAAGTACGACGTGGAGATGCTTTTGAACGCGATCCGCGATTATCAACCCACTTTCTTCCCGGCCGTCCCGACCATCTACATCTCCCTGCTCAATCACCCGCGGGCGAAGGAGTACGGCCTCGACCGCATCCGCAACTTCAACAGCGGCTCGGCGCCCCTGCCCGTCGAAGTCATCGAGCAGTTCGAGCGCCTGACGGGCGGCACTTTGAAAGAGGGCTACGGGCTCTCCGAGGCTTCGCCCGTCACGCACACGACGCCCGCGCTCGACCGCCGCAAGCCGGGCAGCATCGGCCTGCCGCTGCCCGACACAGACATTAAGATTGTTGACCTTGAGACGGGCGAGCGCGAGGTGCCAGTGGGCGAGGAGGGCGAGCTGTGCATCGCCGGCCCGCAGGTGATGAAGGGCTACTGGAACCGCCCCGACGAGACGGCCATCGCCCTGCGGCGGGACGCCGGCGGGCGGACGTGGCTCTACACGGGCGACGTGGCGCGGATGGACGAGGACGGCTACACCTACATCGTCCAGCGCAAGAAGGACATGATCATCGTGAGCGGCTTCAACGTCTACCCGTCCGAGGTCGAGGGCGTGCTCTACGAACACCCGTCCGTCATGGAGGCCGCCGTCGTCGGCATCCCCGACGCCTACCGCGGCGAGGCGGTCAAAGCCTGCGTCGTCCTCAAACAGAATGCCTCGGCCACCCCCGAGGAATTAATTGAACACTGCAAGCGCGGCCTCGCCGAGTTCAAAGTGCCCGCGAAGGTCGAGATACGGGAAAACCTCCCCAAGACGGCCGTCGGCAAGATTTTGCACCGGGTACTTCGCGAAGAAGAGACAGGCCAGAACCACCCGCGGTAGCGGGTGGGCCTTTGCTAATCGAACGTTTCATTTTGCAAAGGCCCACCCGCTACCGCGGGCGGTTCTGACCGCTATAGAATGAGATGACCATGACAGACCACGAATCGATCAAGTTCGACATCTGCTGCGCGGCGCGCCTGCTCTACCGGCAGGGCTTGAGCGTCGCCAACGCCGGCCATTTGAGCGTCGCCGTCGGGCCGGACGAGATGCTCGTCAACCACTTCGGCCCTTCGTTCGCCACGCTGCGCCCCGAGAACGTCGTGCGCGTCAACTTCGCGGGCAAGGTGCTGGACGGCGGCGCCTACGTCAACGACACGATACGGCTGCACGGCATCATCCACCGCGAGAACCCGCGCGCGGTCGCCGTCGCGCACACGCACCCGCCGGCCGTCGTCACGCTGAGCGCGCTGCGCGTCGTGCCGGAAGTCTACGACCAGGAGAGCTGTCTGCTGGCCGACGACGTGGGCGTGGTCGAAGAGGACTACGAGGGCATCGCGTCGGAAGAGGAGCGCGTGATGCCGGTCGCAGACGCCTTGCGCGAGAGGCCGGTCGTCATCCTGCCCAACCACGGCGCCATCACCACCGGCGACAACATACAGGCCGCCTTCATGCGCATGGTCTTGCTCGAAGGCATGGCGCGGCGCAACCTCTCGGTGGCGCAGGCCGCGCGCGACCTCGGGCGCGAGCCGGTCGCCATCGCCCCCGCGGCGGCGCGGCGCGCGAAGGCCGAGATCGGGCGCATGCCCGTGCTGCCGCTCCTCTGGCAAGATTTCCTCAAGCAGCTCCGCCAGTCAGACCCCGACCTGTTCGAAGGGCGTGAGAACTAGATGAGCCACACGATCAAACGCGTCGTCGTCATCGGCTCCGGCACGATGGGCGGCGGCATCGCCGCGCACGCGGCCAACGCGGGGCTCCGCGTCTACCTGCTCGACGTGGCGCCGACGGAGCTGACGCCCGAGGAAGAAAAGAAGGGGCTCAAGCTCGAAAGCCCGCAGGTGCGCAACCGCGTCGTCAACGCCTCGCTCGAACGTTTGAAGAAATCGCGGCCCGCGGCCTTCTTCACGCCCGAGGCCGCGGAGCTTGTGACCGTGGGCAATCTCGAAGACAACTTCGAATGGGTCGCCGAGGGCGACTGGATCGTCGAGGCCGTCGTCGAACAGCTCCAGCCGAAGCGCGAGCTGTTCGCGCGCGTCGAGCGCGTGAGAAAGCCGGGCAGCATCGTCTCAAGCAACACCTCGGGCCTCCCCATCAACTCCATTGCCGAAGGGCTCTCCGCAGAGTTCCGCGCGCACTTCCTCGGCACGCACTTCTTCAACCCGCCGCGCTACATGAAGCTGCTCGAAGTCATCCCGACGGCGGAGACTTTGCCCGAGGTCGTCGAGTTCGTGAAAGAGTTCGCCGAACGGCGCCTCGGCAAAGGCGTCGTCCTTTGCCAGGACACGCCGAACTTCATCGCCAACCGTCTCGGCTCCGTCCTCGGCGCTTTGACGAGCGGGTTCGTCCTTGAGAACAAGTACACGGTCGAAGAGGCCGACGCGATTTTGAGCCCGCTCATCGGGCGGCCGAAGACGGGGCTCTTCCGTCTGCAAGACCTCGTCGGGCTCGACGTGTCCAGCTCGGTCGGCGAGAACCTGTACGGGTTAATTCCAGACGACGAGACGCGCGAGGTCTTGCGCGACCAGAACCTCGGGAGCTTGCGCGCCGTCCAGATGGAGCGCGGCCGGCTCGGCGACAAGACGGGCCAGGGCTTTTACAAAAAGTCGCCCAAGGGCGAGCGCGGCGACATCCTCTCGCTGGATTTGGAAACGTTCGAGTACCGCGGGCGGCGCGAGCCGGACATCCCTTCAATCAAGGAAGCCCTTCAGATTAAGTCGCTGCCCGAGCGCTTGAAGTTCGTGCTCAAGCAGGACGACAAGGCCGGGCGGCTGGCGCGACACGTCGTCTACAACACGCTCGGTTACGCGGCGCGCCGCGTGCCCGAGATTACAGACCGCATCATCGACATCGACCGCGCGATGCGCTGGGGCTACTCGCACGAGCTGGGGCCGTTCGAGCTGTGGGACGCGCTCGGCGTGCGCGAGACGGCGGGGGCGATGGAGAGGGAGGGCGTGTTGGTCGCGCCCTGGGTCGGGGAGATGTTGGACGCGGGTCACGAGAGTTTCTACCGCGAGGCGGAGGGCACGCTCTCCTTCTACGACCCGGCGCGCAAAACTTACGTCTCCGAAGCGCCGGACGAGTTGAAGATAGAACTGGCGCGCTTGAAGTCGGCGGGGCGCTTGGTGCGTGAGAACCGCGGCGCGTCCCTCATCGACCTCGGCGACGGCGTGGCCTGTCTTGAGTTCCACACGAAGCTGAACACGCTCGACGCGGACGTGGTCGAGATGCTGCGCGCGTCGGTTGAAGAAGTGGAGGCGGGCGACTGGCGCGGGATGGTCATCGGCAACGAGGGCGCGGACTTTTCTGTCGGCGCGAACCTCGCGGGAGGCGTGAGCGACCCCGGCGAGATTGAGAGAGCCGTGAAAGGGACGCAGGACGCTTTGACGGCCGTGCGCTTCTGCTCGAAGCCGGTGGTGACGGCGCCCGCGGGGCGGGCGCTCGGCGGCGGCTGCGAGGTCTCGATGGCGGGGGCGCGCGCGGCGGCCGCGGCCGAGACGTACATGGGTCTGGTCGAGGTCGGCGTCGGTCTGATACCGGGCGCGGGCGGCTGCAAGGAGCTTGTACGCCGCCTCGTCTCGCCGCCACTCGCGGCGGCGGGCAACGCCGACCCGGTTCCTTTCTTACAGCAGGCTTTGCAAACAATCGCCACGGCGAAGGTCTCGACGAGCGCCGCGGAGGCACGCGCGTTCGGCTACCTGACCGGCGCGGACTTGATCGTGATGAACCGCGACCACCAGCTCGCGGAGGCGAAGCGGCTCGTGCTCGAACTCTCCGACGCGGGCTACTCGCCGCCGGTGCGCGGCGCGAGGAGCTGTTACGCGGCCGGGCGCGACGCGCTCGCGGCCCTGCGCGCGGGGCTCTACATCATGCAGCAGGGCGGCTACGTGAGCGAGTACGACCTGCACGTGGCGGGGAAGGTCGCGTGGGTCTTGTGCGGCGGCAACGTCTCCTCGGCGCAGTGGGTGGACGAGCAGTATTTCCTCGACCTCGAACGCGAGGCGTTCGTCTCGCTCTGCGGCGAGCCGAAGACCCGGGAGCGCATCGCGCACATGCTTTCGACGGGGAAGCCTCTGCGGAATTAGACTGAGGGGAGTTGAATGACGCGCACGGCCGAAGACGAAAAGCATGAAAGCGGGGCGGGGGAGCGGCGCGCCTTGAGCGGGCTCGAATACATGCGCCAGCTCTTGACGGGCGAGCGCGAGCCCTCGGGGATGGCGCGGCTGATGAACATGCGCCTGGTCGAGATCGAGGAGGGGCGCGCCGTCTTCGCCGTCGAGCCGGACGAGCGCCACTACAACGGCCTCGGCATCGCGCACGGGGGCCTGGCGGCGACGCTGCTCGACTCGGCTCTGGGCTGCGCCATCAACACGGTGATGCCGGCGGGGCGCGTCTTCACGACCCTTGAGATGAAAATCAACTACGTCCGGCCGTTGCGGCGCGAGACGGGCGAGGTGCGCTGCGAGGCCGAGGTGCTCCACGCCGGCTCGCGCGTCGCCACGGCCGAGGGGCGCATCACGGACGCCTCGGGGAAACTCTACGCGCACGGGACGGCGACGTGCATGCTGTTTAAGAGCAAGTGGTAAGGAAAGGTTTTTAATGAGAGAAGCAGTGATTGTGGCTGGGGTTCGGACGGCGGTGGGGAAGGCGCCGCGGGGGAGTCTGCGGACGGTGAGGCCGGACGACATGGCGGCGGCCGTCATCGAGGAGTTGTTAAGGCGCGTGCCCGAGCTGCCGCCGGAGGCGATTGACGACGTGATACTGGGTTGCGCGACGCCCGAAGGCGAGTCGGGGACGAACGTGGCGCGCATCGCGGCGCTGCGCGCGGGGCTGCCGCACGAGGTGCCGGCCGTGACCGTGAACCGCTTCTGCTCGTCGGGGTCGCAGACCATCGCGATGGCGGCGCAGTCAATCATGTCGGGCATGGCCGAGTGCGTCGTCGCGGGCGGCACGGAGTCGATGTCGATGCTGCGCGGCAACACGAAGTTCAGGCCGAACCCGTACCTCGTCGAGCACCGCCCGGGCGTCTACCTCTCGATGGGCCTGACGGCCGAGAACGTCGCGCGCCAGTACAACGTCACGCGCGAGGAGGCCGACGCCTTCTCCTACCGCAGCCACCGGCGCGCGCTCGCGGCGATTGAGGAGGGGAGGCTGAAGGACGACGGCATCGTCCCGCTCGAAGTCGAGGTGAGGGAGGTGGGCGGGGACGGCCGTTTGAAAGAGAGGCGCGTCACGTTCGAGACGGACGAGGGGCCGCGGCCCGACACGACGCCGGAGGGGCTGGCGAAACTGAAGCCCGTCTTCCACGCGAAGGGGGCGGTGACGGCCGGCAACTCCAGCCAGACTTCGGACGGCGCGGCCGGCGTCGTCGTCATGTCGCGCGAACGGGCCGAAGAGTTGGGTTTGAAGCCGCTGGTGCGCTTCGTCTCGTACGCGGTCGGCGGCGTGCCGCCGGAGATCATGGGGATGGGGCCGGTCGTGGCCGTGCCGAAGGCCCTGAAGCTCGCGGGGCTCAAGCTCGAAGAGATCGACCTCGTCGAACTCAACGAGGCGTTCGCCTGCCAGGCGATTGCGGTGATGAGGGAACTCGGGATGGACGACGAGCGCGTGAACGTCAACGGCGGCGCGGTCGCGCTCGGCCACCCGCTCGGCGCGTCGGGCGCGAAGCTGACCGTGCAGTTGATGGGCGAGATGCGCCGGCGCCGTTCGCGCTACGGGCTGGTGACGATGTGCGTCGGCGGCGGGCAGGGCGCGGCGACCGTCTTCGAGAATCTGCAAACCTGATTTGAAATTTCAACTTTGAAATTGCTTGAGGAGCTTCGATGAGCGTTGAAGACCCCTACGCCGGCTTTCAGGTCTCGCCGCGCGCGAGGGAGATTTACGGGAGGCTGCAAGCCTTCATGGAGGCGCACGTCTACCCGAACGAGGGGGAGTTTCAAAGGCAGGCGGAGGCGGGCGGGCGCTGGCAGCCCGTCGCGTTGTTGGAGGAGCTGAAGGCGGGGGCGCGGGCCGAGGGGCTTTGGAACCTGTTCCTGCCGGAGAGCGAGTACGGCGCGGGGCTGTCGAACCTTGAGTACGCGCCGATGGCGGAGCTGATGGGGCGCTCGGTGGACTTCGCGCCGGAGGTTTTCAATTGCAGCGCGCCGGACACGGGCAACATGGAGGTGCTCGTCCGCTACGGCTCGGAGGAGCAGAAGGCGCGTTGGCTGCGTCCGCTGCTCGCGGGCGAGATGCGCTCGTGCTTCGCGATGACCGAGCCCGAGGTCGCCTCGTCCGACGCGACGAACATCCGGGCGAGCATCAGGCGCGAGGGTGACGAGTACGTCGTCAACGGCCGGAAGTGGTGGACGAGCGGGGCGGGCGACCCGCGCTGCAAGGTCGCCATCTTCATGGGCAAGACCGACCCCGGCGCGCCGAAGCACCGGCAGCAGTCGATGATTCTCGTGCCGTTGGACGCCGAGGGCGTGCGCGTGAAGCGGATGCTGACGGTCTACGGCTACGACCACGCGCCGCACGGGCACGCGGAGGTGACGTTTGAGAATGTTCGGGTGCCCGCGTCGAACATCCTCCTCGGCGAGGGGCGCGGCTTCGAGATCGCGCAGGGGCGCCTGGGGCCTGGGCGCATCCACCACTGCATGAGACTCATCGGGATGGCCGAGCGCGCGCTCGAACTGACGTGCCGGCGTGTTAGCGAACGGGTCGCCTTCGGCAAGCCCTTATCGGCGCAGGGCACCGTCCGCGCAGAGATCGCGAGGTCGAGGATGGAGATCGAGCAGGCGCGGCTGCTGACTTTGAAGGCCGCGCTGATGATGGACACGGTCGGCAACAAGGCGGCGCGGCGCGAGATCGCGATGATCAAGGTCGTGGCGCCGAACGTCGCGCTCGCCGTCCTCGACCGCGCCGTGCAGGCGCACGGCGGCGCGGGCGTTTCCGCAGACTTCCCGCTCGCCGCGATGTGGGCCAACGCGCGGACGCTCCGCCTCGCCGACGGCCCCGACGAAGTCCACACGGAAGCAATCGCGCGGATGGAATTGGAGAAGTATGAAGGGGCCGCCCATGACTGAAGTCGAGAGCGTCGGAAGTCTGAGCGAGTTCGTCGGACGCGAGGTCGCGTTGAGCGAGTGGCTGGATGTTCCGCAGGAGAGGATCGACCGGTTCGCGGAGGCGACCGAAGACCGGCAGTGGATTCACGTTGACGCGGAACGCGCGGCGCGCGAGTCGCCGTTCGGGGGAACCATCGCGCACGGCTTTCTGACGCTGTCGCTCCTGAGCGAGTTGATGCGGCTGGCCGTGTCGGTCGGCGGCGTGCGGATGGGAGTCAACTACGGGCTGAACCGCGTGCGCTTCGTCTCGTCCGTGCCGGCGGGCGCGCGCGTCCGCGGGCGGTTCACGCTGGCCGCGCTCAAAGAGATTAAGGTCGGCGTGCAGGCCACCTGGAAGGTGTCGGTCGAGCGCGAGGGCGGCGACAAGCCCTGCTGCGTCGCCGAGTGGCTGGTGCGTTACTACGTCTGAACAAGGGAAACGATGAGCGACGAAAACGCGGGGCGGACGCGCACGGTCAGTTGGGAAGACCCGAGGGCTCTGGCCGAGGCGGCGCGGGGGCTGACGGGTCTGGAGTTTCTGCGGAAGGTCGTCTCGGGCGAGCTGCCGCGGCCGCCGATCAGCGCGCTCATGAACTTCGGGCTGGCCGAGCTGGAAGAGGGGCGCGCGGTCTTCACGGTCGAGCCGGCCGAGTATCATTACAACCCCATCGGCGTCGTGCACGGCGGGCTGGCGGCGACACTGCTCGACTCGGCGATGGGGTGCGCGGTGCATTCCGTGCTGCCGGCCGGGGCGGGCTACACGACTTTGGAGATCAAGGTCAACTTCGTCCGCGCGCTGACGGCCGAGACGGGCGAGGTGCGCTGCGAGGCGCGCGTCATACACGTCGGCGGACGCACCGCGACGGCCGAGGGCAAGGTGCTCGACGCCTCGGGGAAACTCTACGCGCACGCCACGACGACCTGCATCATCTTCCGGGGCTGATTTGCAATTTCGAATTTGAAATTGTGATTGATGAGCCGATGACCCGACCGTCCGAGACGAGGCCGGTGCGCGCGAGCGAGCAGCTCGACTGGGAGTCGCTCGCGGGTTACCTGCGCGCGCGTCTGCCGGAAGTCGTCGGGGAAGGGTTCGACGCGGCGGGGCCTTTGACGGTCGAGCAGTTCCCGGGCGGACACTCGAACCTGACCTACCTTTTGCATTTCGGCGGGCGCGAGTTCGTGATGCGGCGTCCGCCCTTCGGCCCCGTCGCGCCGAAGGCGCACGACATGGCGCGCGAGTTCCGCATCCTCGAAGCGCTCCACCCGGTCTTCCCGCTCGCGCCGCGCCCCTTTCTGCTGTGTGAAGAGACGGAGGTCGTCGGCTCGGTCTTCTATTTGATGGAGCGTCGGCGCGGGCTCGTGGTGCGCGCGGAGGAGCCGCCCGAGCTGGAAGGCAGGCCGGCGGAACGTCGTCGCGCGAGCGCGGCGCTGGCGGACGCGCTCGCGGATTTGCACGCGGTGGACGTGCGCGCGCACGGGCTCGACTCTCTGGGGAAGCCCGCGGGGTTCGTCGAGCGGCAGGCGCGCGGGTGGGCCGAGCGCTGGCGCCGCTCGCAGACGGACGAACTGGCAGAGATGGACGCGCTCGTCCCTTGGCTCTCGGAGCGTCTGCCGCCAGACCCGACGCGGCCGACGCTCGTCCACGGCGACTACAAGCTCGACAACGTGATGCTCGACGCGGGGGATGTGGGGCGCGTCGTCGGCGTTTTCGATTGGGAGATGAGCGCGGTCGGCGACCCCCTGGTTGACCTGGGGATTCTGCTCGGCTACTGGGTGCACACCGCGACGGGCGACCGCCGTGACACGGTCTCGGCGGTGACGAACCGCGAAGGCTGGTACACGCGCGAGGAGCTGCTCGAACGCTACGGGGCGCGCACGGGACGGGACTTGTCGAACGTCGGCTTCTACGAGGTCTTCGCCGTCTTCAAGCTGGCGGTCGTCCTCCAACAAATCTTCTTCCGCTACCGGCGCGGCCAGACCGACGACCCGCGCTTCGCGGGCTTGGGCGAGCGCGTCTCGTGGCTTGCACACATCGCGGCGGAACTTGCCGAGAAGACTTAAAGATTCATTACCGATGAACACGAACGCGGCAATCTTGTGGGAGCAGGGCGCGCCCCTGTCGGTCGAGGCGGCGGAGTTGGGCGGGCCGCGCGCGGGCGAGGTGCTGGTCGAGTTGAAGGCCGCGGGCGTGTGCCACAGCGACCTGCACCCGGCCCGCGGCGAGTGGCCCGTGCGGACGCCGCTCGTGCTCGGGCACGAGGGCGCGGGGGTGGTGCGCGAGGTCGGCGAGGGCGTGAAGAACGTCAGGCCGGGCGACCACGTCGTCTTCTGCTGGGCGCCGCCGTGCGGCGTGTGCCCGCCGTGCAGGGAGGGGCGCCCCGTGCTGTGTGACCGCTTGGAGCGGACGACGTACCGGAACCGCCTGCCCGCGGGCGACACGCTCTTGAGCGCGCGCGGGCAAAGGCTGGCGCACTACAACGGCACGGCCTGCTTCGCGGACTTCGCGGTGGTGGCCGAGGAGGGCGTGATTGCCGTCCCCGAAGACGTGCCGTTCGAGGCTCTGGCGACGCTCGGGTGCGCGGTCGTGACGGGCGTCGGCGCTGTTCTGAACGCGGCGCGACCGGAGGCGGGCGCGAAGGTCGCGGTCATCGGCGTGGGCGGCGTCGGCCTCAACGTCGTGCAGGGCGCGAGGCTCGCGGGCTGCGCGGCGATAGTCGCGCTCGACACGCGGAATGAGCCGCTCCGCCTCGCGCGCGAGTTCGGCGCGACCGACACGGTCGAAGCGTCGGGGGAGAAAGTGACCGAACGGGTGAGGGGGCTGACCGGCGGGCGCGGCGCCGACTACGTCTTCGACACGGTGGGCTCGCCCGCCACGCTCGCGCAGGCGCTCGGGCTCGCGCGCAAGGGCGGGACGGTCGTCGTCACGGGGCTCGCACGTTTGGACGCGCTCGCCTCCTTCCCGCTCTTCCCCTTCGTCATGCAGGAGAAGCGCCTCGTCGGCTCGGTCTACGGCTCGGGCCGGCCGTCCAGAGACGTGCCGCGCCTCGTCGAACTCTACCGCGAAGGGAAGCTCAAGCTCGCCGAACTCGTCACGCGCACTTATCAGCTTGAAGAGGTCAACGACGCGCTCGACGCGCTCGCCGGGGGCGAAGGCGCGCGGGGGATTATCCGTTGGTGATAAGGAATGACGGGGAGAGTGGGAGACGGGGGACGGGGTGAGAAGGCAAATGCTTTCACCCCGTCTCCCACTCTCCCCGTCACCCCGTCTCCCACTCTCCCACTCTCCCCGTCATCCGACGAGCAGCACCTTGCCACTGCGGCCGGGGCGCTCGGAGTGTTCGACGGCGGCGAGGATTTCGGAGAGCGGGTATTCGGCCTCGACGGGCGGGACGATCTCTTGCGTCGCCATCGCGCGGAGCATCTCGCCGGTGACGGCCTGCTGGCGCTCGGGCGGGGCCGCGCGCATCCATTCGCCGAGCCAGAAGCCGCGCACCGTCGAGGAGGTGAAGATCATGCGGCCGCCGTCAACCGGCATCGGCTCGCCCGAGAGCCGCCCGTAGACGAGCATCACGCCGCCGCGCCCGAGCGCGTCCACGACCGCCGCGCCGGTCTCGCCGCCGACCGCCTCGATGGCCTTCTGCAAACCTTCCCTGCCCGTAATCTCCCTGACGCGCTCGGGGATGTCTTCTTCGTCCGTACAGATGACTTCGTCGGCGCCGAGCGTCTTCAACTCCTCCGCCTGTTGGCGGCGGCGCACGACGTTGATGGTCTTGAAGCCGCGCTGCTTCGCGATCTGCAAGACGACGCGGCCGAGCGTGGAGCCGGCGGCGGTTTGCAACAACCACTCGCCCGGCTGCACGGCGAGTTCTTCGACGGTCATGAGCCACGCCGTCAGGGGGTTGACGACGAACTGCGCGGCCGTCTGGTCGCTGACCGGGTCGGGCACGGGGATGAGCCGCGCGGCCGGCGCGACGACGTACTCGGCCCACGTGCCCGACACGCCGAGCGGGATGACGCGCTGGCCCGCGCGCAGGTGTTTGACGCCCTCGCCGAGTTCGGCGACCTCGCCCATGCCTTCGAGCCCGGGCGTCGCGGGCAGCTCGGGCAGCGAGCCGTAGATGCCCTGCACCGTGAGCAGGTCGGACGGGTTGATGGGCCGCGCGCGCAGCTTCACCAAGACCTGCCCCGCGCCCGCCGAGGGCTTTTCAACCTCCTCCACGCGCAGAACCTCGGCCGGGCTGCCGAACTCTTGAAACCTGACGCTTTGCATCGGATGCCTCCTTGATTCGGGCTTCATTGCGCCTCGCCGGCGAGCGCGGCGCGCAGGGCCGTGGGTATCTCGACGGGGCTGCCGTTTTGCATGACGACGACGGTCATCGTGCCTTCGACGGCGAGTTCTTCAGAGGCGTCGAAGACCCTGTAGTCGTAACGTATCGAGGTGCGGCCGAGCCGGCCGACCGTGAAGACGAGGCGGAAGGGCGCGTCGAGCGCGAGGATGCGTTTGAACTGACACTCGACGTGGACGCGCGGGAAGTCGTAGGTGCGCTCGCGCAGGTCGAGCGGCCGGCCCAAGTCCCGCAGCAGCTCGCCCTCGGCCTCCTCGACGATCTCGAAGATGCGCGGGAAGTGCAGGCGGCCGGCCGCGTCCGCGTCGGCCCAGCGGAGGCGGCGTCTGAACTCTACCGAGGGTGGCGGCATGTACGTTGAGTGTAGCAGAGAATAGATTAACCACAGAGGCGCAGAGGCTTAAGAAGTTGAGATTTCAAATTTGAAATTTGAAATTGTTCTTAAGCCTCTGTGCCTCTGTGGCTAATGCCCTGACTCAGAAGTTGAAGCGGACGCCGAACTGCAACTGCCGCGGGTTGGCGGCCGAGGTGAAGCCGAGCGGCTGGGTCGGCGCGGCGTTGCGGTCGCCGCGCGCGCGCGCGGAGGCGAGCGCCGCCAGTTGCGCCGGCGGCAGGCCGCCGACCACGTTGTTGATGCCCAAGAGGTTCGTCCGGTTGAAGAGGTTGAAGCCCTCGAAGGTCAGCTCCAGGAACTTGTCCTCGTCGAAGTGGAAGCGGCGCGCGAGCCGCGCGTCGAAGCTGTAGAAGGGCTCGCCGAGGCCCGTGTTGCGGCCGACGGTGAACGGGCGGTCGGACTGCGAGCGGCCGTCGTTGTTGGCGTCGAAGCCGAGCAGGAGATTGAACGGCCGGCCCGAGCCCGCGATGAAGATCGGCGAGAAGACCCAGTCGCCGAAGACTTTGTCCGCGGCCGAGTCGCCTTCGAAGGGGCTCGCGAAGACGCCGCTGAAGACCGCGCGGTGGCGCTGGTCGAAGGCCGAGACCGCGCGGTCGGCGCGCACGTTCAAGGGATTCTCGGCCGACCAGTCGCTGTTGAAGTCCGTCACCTCGTCGATGGACTTGGCGAAGGTGTAGTGCGCGTTGAGGCTGAAGTGGTTGGCGAAGCGGCGCTGCACCGAGACGGTGAACGCGTGGTAGAAGGAGTTGGCCGACGACTCGTAGACGTTATCCTGGAGCCGCAGCGGGTTGATGAAATCCGAAGAGGTCGCCGTCCCCGTGCAGGTCGCGGGGTTGGCGCCGAGGCGGAAGAAGCAGGGCTCGTTCGTCCCCGCCACCACGAGCGAAGCCTTGTACTGGTTGATGTCGCGGTTGCGCGTCAGGTGCAGCCCGCGCGTGAAGAGGTAGCTCAGCTCCAGAGAGATGCCGCGCCCCACGTCCTGCTGGACGCCCGTGCTCGCCTGGTAGGTGGTCGGCGTCTCGTAGTGCGGCTCGACGCGGAAGCGGACTTCGAGCGGCGCGTTCGGGCGGGGCGTGATGCCGAACTGCGTGAGGTCTGCGGCGGTGATGGTGCGGTTGCCGATGACGCCCTGCGCGAGCAGCGTCCCGTAGATGGTGAAAGAGGTGGGCACGCCGAGCGGCGCCGAGGTGGCGGTGGCGAGCACGATGTTGATGGGGTCGCCGGGCAGGCCGCTCAGGGTCTTCGTGACGTTCGGCACGGAGTAGATGGTGTAGCCCGAGAAGATGCCCGCCCCGCCGCGGACGACCGTCTTGCCGCCGGCGAAGGGCGACCAGGAGAAGCCCGCGCGCGGCTGGATGTCGTTCTTGTCGAGCGGCATGTAGAACGGCTCGTCGCTGATCGAGTAGCGCAGGCCGTAGTTGAGCGTCAGGTTCGGCCGCACCTTCCAGGTGTCCTGCCCGAAGAGCCCGTAGCGGTAGGTGAACGAGTTGACCTCCGGCGTGCCGAAGCCCTGCTGGTAGACGATGGGCAGGTTGAGGTTGAAAGCCTGCAAGGCGTTAATCGGCGTCGCCAGATTAGCGAGAAGCGCCGGGTTGTTCGCCGTCAAAAACGCGCGCAGGGAAGTGAGCGTCGCGGCCGGGATGATGTTGGCGAGCGGGATGTTCGGGCCGAAGTTGAAGCGCCCGCCGAAGAAGGTCTCGTTGCCGGAAGACACGTCCGAAGCCTGGAACGAGCCGCCGAACTTGAAGGTGTGGCCGCCCGTGACGTGCGAGACGTTGTCGATGATGTCGTAGTCGCGCTGGAGCGTGTGCGAGGCGAGGAAGATGTCGCGGTTGAAGAAGCCGAAGCCCTCGATGTTGAACTCCGGGCCGACGAGGTCGTTCGGGATTACGTCGAAGTCGAGGTAGCGCCACTGGAGCTTCAGCTCGTTGAAGGTGTTGGCGCCGAACTGGTGGTTCTCGGAGAAGAGCACGCCGCCGTTGAGGGTGTCGAGCGTGCGGCCGCGCGAGACGGCCGTCAGGGCGCCGGCCGCCTGGTTCTCGAAGCTGGAGTCGTTGAGGCTGAAGCGCAGGTAGGCCGTGTCGCGCTGGCTGAAGTTCTGGTCGAGGCGCGCGCCGAAGGTGGTCTGGCTCGACTGGAAGGGGAACTGCCCCGAGGCGTTCGTGAAGAGGTTGACGGTGCGCGGGAAGTTGGCCGAGGTCGTCGTCAGAGTGGCGCGAAGGGAGGTGGCGAGCGCCGCGAAGGGCGTGCCCGTCAGGCCGTTGAAGAACTGCTCCTGCGAGGCCGTCGTCTGGAAGATGCGGTTCGTGTTGAGGAGGTTGACGAACGAAGTCTCGTCCTGCGTGAAGCGTTCGAGCGAGGTGAAGAAGAAGGTCTTGTCGGACTTAATCGGGCCGCCCAAAGAGCCGCCGTACTGCTGCCGGCTGAAGGGCGACTTGCTCTGCGGGTTGAAGTCGAAGGCGTAGCGCGCGTCGAAGCGCTCGTCGCGGAAGAGGCCGAAGAGGCTGCCGTGGTAGCGGTTCGAGCCGGACTTCGAGACGATGTTGACGATGCCGCCGGAGGAGCCGCCGAACTCCGCGTTGTAGCTGTTGCGCAAGACCTGGAACTCCTGCACGCCCTCCTGCGCGATGGTCGCCTCGACGCCGCCCGAGACGGTGTTGGTGCTGCCGCCGTCCACGGCGACGAGGTTGCCGCGGCCGTTGTTGCCGCCGAAGGAGAGGCCCGAGTTGGGTGTCTGCGCGACGCGGAAGTCAGAGGCGTCGGCGATGTTGTCGGCGTCACTCACGCCCGGCGTGAGCAGCGCGTAGTCGAGGTAGTTGCGGCGGCTGATGGGGAGGTTGGTGATCTGGTTGACGCCGATGACGGAGGACTGCTGCGTGCGGTCGGTGTCCACGACCTCGCCGCCGGCCACGACCTCGACGGCCTCCTGGAAGCCCTTGGCGCCGAGCTGCATCGGGATGTTGGCCTGCTGCCCGACCGTCAGCTCGACGCGCGTCGAGCCGGGCGCGAACCCGCCCGACGCGGCCGCGACCTTCAGCTCGTAGGAGCTGGGGAGCAGGTTAAGGAAGACGTAGTTGCCCTCCCCGTCGGTCTGCGTCGTGCGACCGGTGCCCTTCGCGAGGTCGGTGATGGTGACGGTCGCGCCTGCGACGGCGGCGCCCGCCGAGTCCGTGACCTGCCCGCGCAGCTCCGCGGTCGAGCTGGACGCCTGCGAGAGAGCTGTGGAGACTCCGAAGGCGAGCAGGAGGAAGGCCGCCAGGCAGAACCGAGTCAGGCTTCTCATAGCAGTTCTCCTTAAAGCGAAGTGTTGACGGTCGGGCAGCCGAGGCCACGGGCGCGGGGTTGCGAGGGTGACGAGCCGGAAGAGACCTAAAGGGAATTGACCTTGTGCCCGAGAGTTGGGCGATTGGCTACCGAACGGTCGGTAAAGTATCACCGGGTCTGGTAAACGTCAACGTTTTTGTTGCCGGCGGGCGGGCGTGTTTGTTGGCGGGTCGAACAATCCCCGCCGCCGGACTTTCTTTAAAAGAGGCGTGGCGGGCTCTTTGTCAGGCGCGCGGGTCGATGAGCGCCTTGACGACGCGCGCCGAGGCGACGGCCGCGAGCGCCTCGCCCGCGCGCGCGAGCGGGTAGGTTTCGAGTTCGAGCCGCGCCCAGGGCTCGGAGCGCGCCGCGTCGGCCATGAGCCGCGCCCCGCGGTAGAAGTGTGAGAAGTCGGAGCCCCAGCAGCCGCGCACGTCGAGGTGTTTGCGGTTGAGGTCTCGGTGCGGGTTGAAACTGACCTCGCCGTGATCCGTGTACTGCCCGACGACGACCACCGTGCCCGCGTCGCGCGCGTAGCGCATCGCCTCGACGACCGCGGCGGGCGAACCCGTCGCCTCGATGCAAACGTCGGCGCCGCGCCCGCCCGTCTCGTCCAAGACCCACGCGGCGCGCTCTTCGGGTGCGTGCGCGGTCACGTCGAGCGTGGCCGCGGCGCCCATGTCGCGCGCGGCTTTCAACCTTAAGTCCGGGGCGCCCGTGCAGAGGACGCGCGAGGCGCCGCGCATCAAAGAGAGCGCGACGGCCGAGAGCCCGACGGGGCCGGAGCCGAGGACGAGCACAGTTGCGCCGAAGGGAACGTCCGCGCGCTCGACTGCGTGGAGCGCGGTCGGCAGCGCACAGCCGCCGGCCATGAAGCGCGCGGCGTCCACGCCTTCGAGCGAGATGCAGCGCGTGCCGGGCTTCAAATAGACCTTCTCGGCCCAGCCGCCGGCGAGCGTGTCGGCGAGCCCGTAGGTGATGCCGTAGACCTTGCGCGCGGGGCAGCGCGTCGAAGCCTTGGCGACCAGGCAGTGCCAGCAGGCGTGGCAGGTGCGGTGCACGTCGAGGAAGGTGACGCGGTCGCCCTCGCGGAACTCGCGGCCGTCTACGTCGAGGAGCCGGCCGCGAATCTTTTCGAGCCGCCCGACCGAGACGTGGCCGGGGACGAGCGGGTACGGCACGCCCGCGAGCCGTCCCTGCTGCAAATGCACGTCCGTCCCGCAGACCTCGCTCAACTCGACGGCGAGCATCGCCGAGTCCGGCTCCAACTCCGGCTCCGCGACCTCGCGCAACTCGACCGGCTCGCCCGGCCCCGGCACCAAAGCCACACGCACCACGCTCATGCGCACATTATTAACACGGACGGGGCGCGCCGCGGGAACGAAGCGCCCGCCGCCTCCCTTTGAAATTTCGTCCGGCGGCATCTAACTTGGGGGAATGTTGAAAGGGTCTCCGAAATGTGTAGTTGTAACGGGGAGGCCCGGTTCCGGTAAGACGAGCTTGTAGAAAAGATTCGTCTGCAAAAGGAAGCTTCAATTAGAAACTCCCGCCTGTAACCCGCCGCCTCGCGCCGGCGTCATTCATTTCACACGGCGTCAACAGAACTGCGGGGCGTCAATTCTCCGCCAGAGGCTTTCCCCATGTCCGAAGTAGTACAGCCGTCACGGCTGAGGGTGTACGCCCGGCGCGCGGCCGCGGCCGCCCTGTGCGCCGCCGCGGCCTTCGCGCTCGGGTTCGCCGCGGCGCGGTACGAGCGCGGGCACCGCCCCGCCAGCCCGCGCGGTTCGGTCTTCACGGACTTCCGCGTGCCGCTTCCGGAGGGCGAGACCGTCGTCAACATCTCCGACCCCTCCGCGGGCGGCGAGACGCTCGCGCGCCTCGCGGTCGTGCGCCGCGGGGCGGAGGTGGAGGGCGTGCCGCAGACCGTCAGGCGCTTCGAGCCGCGCGCCCCCCTGAGCGCCGGGGACGCGGACTTCTTCCGGCGCGAACTCGCCGGAGTCTTCTCGCCGTCGGACTCCGCGTGGACGAAGGCGAACAAGATACGCGAGTGGCTGACGAAGCTCAGCGGCAACCGCGCGATGCCGGGGCTGGCGACGCGCGTCCCGCGCGAGGCTTATGAGGAGATGCGCGCGGGCCGCCCCGTGCTGTGCGGGAACCTGGCGCAGATCTACGCGGCGCTGTGCGAGGCGGCCGGCCTCACCGCGCGCCCCGTCGGCTTCGACCTGCTCGTCCGCGACGGCCGCTTCGGCGGCGACGCGCACGCCGGCGCGGAGGTCTGGGTGGAGGAACTGGGCGGCTGGGTCTACCAAGACCCCACCTTCGACTGCTACTGGGAGGTCGGGGGCCGCCCCGCCTCCGCGCTCGCCTTGCACGACGCGCTGATGGACGGCCGCGGGATCGAACTCGGCGAGGGGTGCGCGGGCGAGTCTGCCTCGCGCAACTATGTAGACCCGCGGCTCTACTTCAGGCACCTCTCCTACGAGTACAGGCCGGGCGGCGACCTCCTCTACTACGCCGACGAGCGAGTCGGCCCCATCAACTTCCGGGATCGGAACTGGGCGCAGACCGACGACCGCTCCGCCGTCGAGCGGATCGACTCGGACGGCAACTCCTTCACGGAGCGGCGCGGCGAAGTCTCGCCCGGCGTCTTCGTCCAGGTCATCGGCCGCAGCCTCTTCATCCGCGACCGCCGGGACGGCGTCGAGCAGGGCTTGCGCGTGAGGTCTTCGAGCGGGGCGGTGGAGCTGCCGGCCTACGAGCAGCGGCGGGCCGAGGAGCTCGGGCTCTTCACGGGCGAGAACCTCGTCCGCAACGGCTCGTTCCGGCTGAGCGGCGCGTCCGACACCGTCGCCAGAGACTGGGCGGTGAGCGGCCCCGTCGAGGGCGTCACCCTCCTCGGCGGGCAGGGCATGGCGGCCTCGGCCGGCGGCGTGCTGCGCCAGCAGGTGCGGGTCACGCCGGGCCGGTACTACCTGCTCTACGCGAAGCTGCTGGTGTCGAGGGGCGAGGTGGTCTGGTCGGTCGGCGACGCGGCGCCCGGCCCGGCCTCCGCGGGCGGCGCCGAGCCGGGGCGCGTCAGCGAGGTCGTCTCCGACGTGGTGCCCAGCCGGAGCGGCTACCTGAACGTCTCTTTCGAGGCGCGCTCGGACGCGGCCTTCCGCGTCATGGACGTGGTCGTGGTCGAAGTCCCGACCTTCAGGCGGCTGGCCGACTAGGTATGATCTCTCCGGCGCGAGCCGGGTGAACGGAACAAAAGATTGGTCGTGTTTGACACGCCGCCGTCGGGCAACTATTCTTTTCCGTAGATAGAAGGGCGCGCCGGTTAGATAAGTCCGGCGGTTCCACACAGTTGGTGCACTGCCACTGACCTGTTTTATCCCCTCTCTGTATTACGAATACACGCGACTCATTCCGCGCGGTAGTTGAACTCCTCAGTCCGATCATGTTCGGCGAGGGATACGTCTGCCCCGCGGTGTGCGTCTATAACTTTGAAGAAGGAGCTGTCCCCTGTGCCACTTCGTCGCCCCCAAACGAGGCGTGCGCTGCCCTACGCGGCGCTGTTCATCTTAACCGCTGCCATACTTACCACTCTCGCCCTCCGCACGACCCGGAGGGTGAACGACGCCGCCGCGAAGAGTCCCACGCCCGCGCCCGCGCGACAGGCCGCGCCGGAGCCCGCGTCCGCGAGCACACGGCCCGCGGACGAGCCGGAACACAAGCAGGAAGCCCGACGGGCCGCGACGCCCGGGGTGAAGCCCGAGGCGAGGTCTGAGAAGAAGGCGGCGGGCGAGACGCGCCGCGCGAAGCAGGGCGCCGCGGGCGAAATCGAATTTGCCAGCATCCCTACTCTGGAGGGAGAAGAGACGGAGAGGGAAGGGCGTTCCGGCGACCCGGATCGGCCCATGAGAAGAACGGCGCCGGTCTCCACCTCGCGCGCCGCGCTTGAGGGCGGCGCTGGCCGCGGCAATCCCTCGAAGGAGAATGTCCGACAGCAGGAGGAGGCCGCGCAGACCGCCGGGGGCGTGGGCAGGGTGAAGTCCGGGCCGAAGGAAGAGCGTCTGCACCGTGCGAAGGCTTTCAACGGCGACCTCCGTAACCTCCCGCACCGCAGGCCGGAGAGGTTCGAGCGCCCCGAGCGCGAGGAGCCGCTGCCCAGGCCCACCGTCCGCCAGGGGGCGGTGCCCGCGCCCAAAGAACGGGCGGATTCCGCACAGACCGAGGCGGTCGTGCCGAGCTTACCAGCGCCCCTGCCGTCGGCCAGCTTCGACGGGCTCGACTTCGCGAACTGGGGCGCCGGCCACCCGCCCGACACGGTCGGCGACGTCGGCCCGACTTACTACATCCAGTCCATCAACAGCTCGGTCGGCATCTTCCGGAAGAGCGATGGCGTGCGCGTGGCCGCCTTCACCCTCAACACCTTCATGAGCCAGGGCAACTTCGGGAACCTGTGCGACACGAATAACTTCGGCGACCCCGTCGTGCTCTACGACACGTTCGAAGACCGCTGGGTCATCACCGACTTCGCCTTCAAGCTCGACGTCGGCAACAACGTCGTCAACCCGCCGGGCGCCTTCCAGTGCTTCGCCGTCTCGAAGTCGGGCGACCCCGTCTCCGGCGGCTGGAACTTCTACTCGATCAACACGGCGGGCGGACTGGGCGACTACCCGAAGTTCGGCATCTGGCCCGACGGCCTGTACATGACGGCGAGCATCTTCGGCTACCCGAACGGCGCGCCGTTCCAGAACCCGCGCGCCTACGCCTTCAACAAGGCGCAGATGTACGCCGGGACGCCCACCGTGCAGGTCGTCTCCTTTGACCTGCCCGCCAACGACTTCACCGTCCTCCCGAGCAACGCGCGCCTCCAGACGGGCACGCCGCCGACCGGCACGCCCAACTACTACGTCTCGACGTGGCAGTTCACGAACGCGCTCTCCGTCTACAAGTTCCACGTGGACTGGGACAGAATCTCGCTCTCGACCTTCAGCAGCCCGGAGACCCCCCTCTCCCCCACGAGCTGGCCGAATCAGAGCGTCGCCAACGCGCCGTCGCTGGGCGGCAACAACCTGGACGTTCTGCAAATCCGCGCGATGATGCAGAACCAGTACACCAACCTCGGCGGCGTCGAGTCGCTCTGGGACACGCACACCGTCCGCAGGAGCAGCGGAGGCTTCGCCGCCCCGCGCTGGTACCAATTGAACGTCACCGGCGGGACGGTGGCCGCCAACACTGCGCAGGCGGCGACCTTCGACCCGGACGGCGCCAACGTCATCCACCGCTTCATGCCGAGCCTCGCCGTTGACCGCATGGGCGACATGGCGCTCGGCTACAGCACTTCGAGCAGCACGACCAAGCCCGCCATCAAGTACGCGGGGCGCCTCGCCGCAGACCCCGTCAACACCTTCAGCCAGACCGAGCAGCTCTTGATACAGGGCACGGGCACGCAGACCGGCAACTGCGGCAGCGGGCCGTGCATGCGCTGGGGCGACTACAGCGCGATGTCACTCGACCCCGACGGCTGCACCTTCTGGTACACGAACGAGTATTACGCCGTGGACGGCCTCAACCACCAGACGCGCATCGGCGCGTTCTCCTTCCCCGGCTGCGTCTCGGTCGGGGCGGGCGGCACCGTGTCCGGCACCGTGACCGACGGCACGAACCCCATCGTCGGCGCGACCGTCGCCCTGGGGAGTCGCACGGCGACGACGGACGCGAGCGGCGTCTATTCCTTCACCGGCATCCCGGCCGGCACCTACCCGAGCATCACCGCCAGCCGCGCCGGCTTCGGCTCAAGCACGGCGACGAACGTCTCCGTGGCCGACGCCGCGACGACGACGCAGAACTTCACGCTGACGGCCGCGCCCGCCAACTCTTGCCCCACGGACACGACGCAGGCCGACTTCCAGCTCGGCGTGGGGACGGGCGTCGAGCTGCTCACCAGCCCCGGCGACGTGAAGCTCTCGAACTCCTCATCCGAGGTGACCGATCAGGTTTACAACCCGTCGAGCCTGTCCATCGCCGGCAACCTGACCGCGACCAACTGGGTCGGTCAGACCTTCCGCGCCGGCGTCACCGGCAACCTGACGAAGTTCAGCACACTCCTCGGACTCACCCGCGGCACGTCGGGCACGATCACCGTCGAGATTCGCGACCTGAACGGGGCGAACCCCGGCAACACCGTCCTGGCTACGGGGACGCTCGGGCCGGTCACGAACGTCGGCACCGCGGCGCCTTACACCGTGACCTTCGCGACCCCGGCGGCGGTGGTCGCCGGTAACGACTACTCCGTCGTGCTCAGGACGAGCGTGGGCAACACGGTCTTCGGCGTCCGCGGCTCGGGGAACGGTTACGCCAACGGCGCGCTCTTCACCACCACGACGAGCGGCGGCGCGTGGACGGCCACCACGAACGACCTCTACTTCACGACCTACGTGACGACGCCGTTCGCCTACTTCGCGTCCGGCAACCTCGTCTCGGGCACGAAGGACGCCAACCCCGCGCCCGGCCGCGTGACCAACTGGACGACGCTCTCGTGGACGGCCAACACTCCCGCGAACACGTCGGTCAGCTTCCAGGTCGCGGCCAGCAACAACGTCAACGGCCCGTTCGACTTTGTCGGCCCCGACGGAACGGCCGCCACCTTCTTCACGACCAGCGGCGCTTCGCTCGCGCAGTTCAAGGGCTTCCGCTATATGAAGTACAAGGCCATCCTGACGACGAGCGACAACCAGGTCACGCCGCTCGTGAACGACGTCACGGTCTGCTTCGTTGACAAGCAGACCCAGACCATCAGCTTCGGCGCCATCGCCGACAAGGCGTTCGGCGAGGACTTCCAACTGACCGCCACGGCCACCTCGGGCCTTACCGTCAGCTACTCGGCCTCGGGCGACTGCACGGTGACGGGCGACCAGGTTCACCTCACCGGCCCGGGCTCCTGCACGATCACCGCCTCGCAGGCGGGCAACGGCTCTTACGAACCGGCGCCGAACGTTGTCCAGTCCTTCAACATCACGAAGGGTGGGACGACGACCGTGCTCGCCTCCGACGTTAACCCTTCCAACACGGGCCAGCAGGTGACGCTCACCGCCACGGTCAGCGATTCGGCCGCGTCGGCCAACGCGACCGGCACGGTCAACTTCGTCGATACCTCGAACGGGAACGCCGTGCTGTGCGGCAGCGTGTCGCTCACTTCGGGGCAGGCCCAGTGCCAGACCTCGACGCTGACGGCCGGCACGCACGACATCCAGGCCGTCTACTCAGGCGACGGGAACTTCCTGACCTCGACCAGCAACACGCTCCAGCAGGCGGTCAACCCCGTGCTCAGGGTGCTCGACGCGAAGGTCGCGGAGCCCGCGTCGGGGACTTCGCAGATGCTCTTCACCTTCGTGCTCTCGGCGCCGGCCGGGTCGGGCGGGGTCACCGTGACCTACGCGACCGCCGACGACACGGGCGGCGCGAACCCCGCGACCGCCGGGACGGACTACACGCCGGTCGCGGCGACCCAACTCAACTTCGCGCCGGGCGAGATCGTCAAGGTCGTCGGGGTGCCCGTCCTGCACGACGCCGACGCGGGCGAGCCGGACGAGACCTTCCTGCTCACGCTCACGAACCCGTCGGGCGCGACCATCGGGCGGGCCGTCGCAAAGGGTCTCATCACGCAGGTCGAGGCGCCCGGCTCGCTTATCATCTCCGAGTTGCGCACGCGCGGCCCGGGCGGCGACGAAGACGACTTCGTCGAGCTTTACAACAACGGCGACTCGCCCCTGACGGTGAGCGACCCGTCGGGCGGCTACGGGCTCTACAAGCTCGGCGCCGGCTGTGACGCCGCCCCGGTGCTCGTCGGCGTCATCCCCAACGGCACGGTCATCCCGGCCCGCGGCCACTACCTGCTCGTCGGCGCCGGCTACGGCCTCGGCTCCTACGCGGCCGGCAACCAGACGCTGACCTCGGACATCGAGGACGACCGCAGCGTCGCCCTCTTCTCGACGGCCAACGTGTCGGACGTCTCTTCGGCCGACAGGCTCGACGCGGTCGGCTTCGTGCAGGGCGCGGGCACGAGCGCGCCCGCGGGCGCGCCCGCGAGCGGCGGGGCTTCGGCTCTGCAAAAGTTCCGCGGGCGCATCTCGATCCTCAGCAGCTCCGGCGGCATGTGCAACCTCTTTAAAGAGGGGACGGAGCTGCCGGGCGTGGCGGGGACGATCAAGGAGCACTCGTTCTTCCGCAAGGAGTGCGACTACGTGGGCGGCGTGGGCTGCGCCGCGCACGGCAACCCGAAGGACACGGGCGACAACGCGGCCGACTTCCAGTACGCCGACACGAACCCGGACATGAGCGGCACGCAGAAGCTCGGCGCGCCCGGGCCGGAGAACCTTAGCTCCCCGATCCGGCGCGACGCCACGATGAGCGTGGTGCTGCTCGACCGCACGCAGTCCAACGCGGCGCCGCCGAACCGCGTGCGCACCTTCAGCGACCCAGACCCCAACTCGACCTTCGGCGCGCTCTCGATCCGCCGCAGGGTGCAGAACAACACGGGCGGGGACGTGACGCGGCTGCGTTTCCGCGTCGTCGAGCTGACGACCTTCCCGAGCCCGCCGGGGACGGCCGACCTGCGGGTGCGGAGCGCGTCGGACGCGTCGGCCTTTAACGTTCACGACACGACGACCTGCGTTGACCGCACGTCGGGCACCGCGTCTGACTGCACGGTGAGTGTGAAGGGGACGCTGCTCGAAGAGCCGCCGAACCAGACCTCGGGCGGCGGCTACAACTCGACCCTCGCGGTAGACCTGTCGGGGCTGCCGGGCGGGAAGCTGGCGGCGGGGCAGAGCGTCGAGGTGCATTTCCTGCTCGGCATCCAGCAGACCGGCACCTTCCGCTTCTACATCATCGTCGAAGCGCTCCCGTAAAACCCGCCCGGCCGGGTTCGGGAAGGAGAGGGGGGCACGCCGCGCCGAACGCGGCGTGCCCCCTTTCTTTCGTCGGCCGCCGTGATGGGTTGTTGGGGCGGCGTAAAAAACATATGATGCGGCGTCCCTACCTTGAGCCCCGGGAGGTGCTTTTAAGATGCCGCCGCACGGCGTGGTCTTCCTCTTCGACGTGGACAACACCCTGCTCGACAACGACAGGGTCACCGGCGACCTCCGCCGCTACCTGGAGCGGGAGGTCGGCCGCGAGCGCAGCGACCGCTACTGGGCGATCTTCGAAGGGCTGCGCTCCGAGCTGGGCTACGCCGACTACCTCGGCGCCCTGCAACGCTACCGCGTCGAGTGCCCCTACGACACGCACCTGCTCGCGGTCTCGACCTACCTCGTCAACTACCCCTTCGCGAACCGCCTCTTCCCGAACTCGCTCGACGTGATCGAGCACTGCGGGCGCTGGGGGCCGGTCGCCATCCTCTCGGACGGGGACGTGGTCTTCCAGCCGCGCAAGGTCGAGCGCTCGGGCCTCTTCGAGGCCGTCGCGGGCAACATCCTCATCTACATTCACAAGGAGCTGGAGCTGGCCGACGTGGAGCGCCGCTACCCGGCCGAGCACTACGTGATGGTGGACGACAAGCTCCGCATCCTGACGGCGATGAAGAAGGTCTGGGGCGCGCGCCTCACGACCGTCTTCCCGCGGCAGGGCCACTACGCGCTCGACACGGCCGAGACCTCGAAGTACCCGCCGGCCGACGTCACCCTCGGGCGCGTCGGCGAGCTTTTAGACTACGACCTGCCCGCGCTGCGCGAGGCCGCGCGGCCGGGGGACGGGCTCAACTAACCCCGGGAGGAGGCGGACACATGTCAACCGGCTATTACCCCTACAAGAATCTCGTGTTCGAAGGCGGCGGCGTCAAGGGCGTCGCCTACGGCGGGGCGCTGGAGATACTCGAACAGTCGCAGATCACGCCGCAGATCGAGCGGGTCGCCGGCACCTCCGCCGGGGCGATCACGGCCACTCTGGTCAGCCTCGGCTACACCGCGGCCGAATTCATCGACATCATGATGAGCATCGACTTCAAGAAGTTCGAGGACGGGAGCGACCTCGGCGGCCCCGTCCGGCTCATCGAGCACTACGGCTGGTTCAAGGGCGACTACTTCCTCAACCTGATGGAGTCCTACATCCAGCAGAAGGCGGGGGACGGGCGCGCGACCTTCCGCGACCTGGCGGCGCGGGGCGGCTTCAAAGAGCTGCACGTCTTCGGCACAGACCTGTCGCAGCAGGCCGTGCAGCAGTTCTCCGAGCAGACGACGCCCGACGTGGCGGTGGCCGACGCGGTGCGCATCTCGATGTCCATCCCCTTCTTCTTCGAGGCGCGGGACTACGCGAACGGCGCCTACTGCGACGGCGGCGTGCTGAACAACTACCCCATCTCGGCCTTCGACGAGCAGTACACGGCCGAAGACCCCGAGACGGGCCACACGATGCTCCACCGGACGCCGAACGCGGAGACGCTCGGCTTCCACCTCGACAACTTTGACCAGCCCAAGTCGCGCCCCATTGACGACCTGTCGAGGTTCGCCGGGAGCGTCTTCGACGCCCTGCTCGACATCCAGGACATCCTGCTCAAGACGAACCCGGGCGACGAGCGGCGTTCGGTCTTCATCAACGACCTCGGCGTCAAGACCACGGACTTCGGCCTCTCCGACCAGTTGAAGCAGGAGCTGATCGCGCAGGGGCGCGTCGCCACGTCGAAGTACCTGAGCCAACCCCGGCAGCCGCTGCCGGAGGTGAAGCGCCTCCTGCGGCGCGCCTAGCCGCCCGCCCCGCCGCTTTTTTTCACGAACTTTCTCGCCGCCGGGTCGTAAAGATATACCTTGTGCTTCTACATGTGCCGGTGTTATATGTAGAAGCAGGAGGTATAGTAGATGACTCAGACGAAGTCCGACCTGCCGCAGGGCACGCTCGACCTTTTGATTCTGAAGGTGGTCGCGCTCGGGCCGGTGCACGGGTACGCGATTGCGCAGCGCCTCGACCAGGCTTCGCGCGGGGTGGTGCAGGTGCCGCAGGGCTCGCTCTACCCGGCGCTGCACCGGATGGAGAACCGCGGGCTGCTGGCGGCCGACTGGAAGGCGACCGAGACCGGGCGCGAGGCCAAGTTCTACCGCCTGACGCGCAAGGGCAAGTCGCAGCTCGAAACCGAGGCCGCCGGCTGGCAGCGTCTGGCCGAGGCCGTCACCCTCATCCTCAACCTGTCCGAAGCCTGACCCCAAACCCTTTCGAAGGAGAAACCCCCTCCATGAACTGGTGGCAACGCCTGTTTCGCCGAAGGAAGCTCGACGAGGAACTCGAAAAGGAGTTGAGCTTCCACCTTGAGCAGCACACGAGCGACCTGATCGAGCAGGGCTACAGCCCTGGGGAGGCGCGGCGGCGCGCGCGCATCGCCCTCGGCGGCCCCGAGCAGGTGAAGGAGCTGTGCCGCGACGCGCGCGGGACGCGCTGGCTGTACGACCTGCTGCGCGACCTGCGCTACGCCGTGCGCATCCTGGCGAAGCAGCCCGGCTTCACTTTGGTCGCCGTGCTGACGCTGGGGCTCGGGATCGGCGTCAACACGGCCATCCTGAGCGCGTTGAACGGCTTCATCCTGCGCCCGCTCTCGGCCGACAGGCCGGAGGAGCTGCTGGCGCCGTACTGGGGGAGGAAGGCCGACGCGCAGGTCTGGGACGCCTTCTCCTACGCGAACTACGTTGACGTGCGCGAGCAGAACAAGAGCTTCACAGACCTCTGCGCGTTCACCTGGGCCGCGGCGGGGATGAGCGCGGGCGAGAACCACAACGCCGTCGAAGGCTCCCGCGCCGAGGTCGTCTGGGGCGAGCTGGTCAGCGGCAACTACTTCGACGTGATGGGCGTCAAGCCGATCCTCGGGCGCGGCTTCCTGCCCGAGGAAGACCGCACGCCGAACACGCACCCGGTCGTCGTGCTGAGCCACTACTCGTGGCAGAAGCGCTTTGGCGCCGACCCGGCCATCGTGGGCAAGAGCGTCTACCTCAACGGCACGGCCTTCACGGTGGTCGGCGTCGCGCCGGAGACTTTCCTCGGCTCGGTCTTCTACTTCCGGCAGGGCTACTGGGTGCCGTTGATGATGGCGCAGAAGTTCAGCCGCCGCCCGGAGTGGAAGACCGACCGCGCCTACAAGACGGTCAACGTCTACGGCCGCCTGAAGCCGGGCGTGACGACGGGGCAGGCCGAGGCCGACTTGAACCTGGTGGCGGAGAACCTCGCAAAGCTCTACCCGAAGGAGAACGGCGACACCAAAATTCAACTGAGGACGGAGTTGGACGGGCGGTACGAGGGCGCGACGAGGGTGATGCGGTACGGCGGGATGCTGGCCCTGTGCGTCTCCGGGCTCGTGCTGCTTCTGGCCTGCGCCAACGTGGCGAACCTGATGCTGGCGCGTGCGGCCACGCGCGCGCGGGAGATCGGGATTCGTCTGGCGATAGGCGCGAGCCGCGGGCGCGTCGTGCGGCAACTGCTGACGGAGAGCCTGCTGCTGGCGCTCGTGGGCGGGCTGCTGGGTTGGGCGTTCGCGTACGCGGGGGCGGGGTGGGCGCAGGCTTCGTTCCCGCCCGTCCCGTACCCGGCCAACTTCGACCTCGCGCCGGACGCGTACGTGCTGAAGTGGATGCTGGCGGTCTCGACGTTGACGGGCGTCGTGTTCGGGCTGGCGCCGGCGCTGCTGGCCTCGCGGACTGACCTCGTCAGCGTCATCAAAGGGGGCGCGGCGAGACCCTCTTACGGCCGCCGCCGCTGGAACCTGCGCGGCGTGCTGGTGGTGGCGCAGGTCACGATCTCGCTCGTCGTGCTCATCTGCGCGGGGCTCTTCATCCGAAGTCTGGGTATGGTGCGGCAGACCGACCCGGGCTTCCGGAGCGAGAACCTCGTCACGATGATGATCAACCTCGACCTGCTGGCCTACGACCAGCAGTCCACGCTGCGCTTCTTCCCCGAATTGCAACGCCGCGTCGAAGCCCTGCCCGGCGTGCGCTCGGCCGCGCTCGCCAGCGAGATGCCGCTCATGGACAGCCGGCAGTCGCGCGGCCCCGTCGTGAAGGAGGGCGAGATCGACCCGCCGCCCAACCAGGGCGTCATCTCCGAGTGCAGCCTCGTCACGCCGAAGTATTTCGACACGCTGCGCATGCCCCTCGTGCGCGGGCGCGACTTCACAGACCGTGACGACCTGAACGCGCCGCGCGTCGTCATCGTCAACCAGGCGTTCGCGCGCCGCTTCTACGGCGGCGAGGAGGAGGCGTTGGGCAAGCGCTTCCGCTTCCAGCAGGGCACGCCGCTGATGGAGATCGTCGGCATCACACGGGACGGGCACTACGACAACCTCTACACTGAGCACCAGATTTACATGTTCCTGCCCGTCTACCAGAACCCGCGCGCGCGGATGACGCTGCTGGTCGGCGCGCAGTCGGCCGGCGACCTGCAAGGTCTCGTGGAGCGCGCGCGCGGCGAGGTCGCGCAGATGGACGCGCGGCTGCCGGTCTTCGGCGTGATGCTGGCGGAGCAGAACTTGTCGCTCGCCTACTGGGCGCCGCGCGTGGCGGCGGGGATGGCCTCGACGTTCGGGGTGCTGGCGCTGGTGCTGGCGACGATGGGGCTCTACAGCGTGATGACGTACACCGTCAGCCAGCGCACGCACGAGATCGGCATCCGGATGGCGCTGGGCGCCGCGATCCGCGACGTGGTGCGGCTGGTCGTGGGGCAGGGGATGAGGCTGGCCCTGTTGGGCGTCGGGCTGGGGCTGGCGGGCGCGTTCCTGCTGACGCGCGCTCTGGCGAGCCTGTTGCTCGGGATCGAGCCGACCGACCCCGTCACCTTCGTCGGCGTGCCCCTGCTGCTCGCCGCCGTCGCGCTGCTGGCCTGCTACATCCCCGCGCGCCGCGCGGCCCGCGTCAACCCTTTGATCGCCCTGCGCCACGACTGAGCCGAGTGCCGCGCCGTTGCAGGGCGTGACGCGGCACGCGTCCACGCGCGAAGGGGATGAAGAACTCTCGTTGTTGGGCCTCCCCTGCCGAGCCGGCGAGGGAGTGCCCAACGGGTCGCCCGGCCTTCCGGCGACGCTGGGGCTGCTCTTCCTGGGGTCAGCCCCCGCGCCGTGCGGGCCGTGCGCGCCGGACGCGGCGGCCACGTACCCGGCCGCCGCGTCCCTCCTCAAGATACAAACCAGGTACTCTTATTCAAGCGACGCTCCGCGGCGATCTTAACTGCCTACTGCCATCTGCCCAATGCTGAGAGCTTACCACGCGGCGAAAGAAAACCGCTTTACTTCTGTGTGGCCGGTGGCTGTACAATGGCGGCACAATGAAAGACAGGAAGGGTTTTCCGGCCGGGCTGCTGCTCCTGGCCGCCGCGCTCGTCTGGCCCGTGCAGGTGCGCGCGCGCGAATCGCTGCCGCTCGCGGGCGTGTGGCACTTCGCGCTCGACCGCGCCGACGCCGGAGTGCGTGAGCGCTGGTTCGAGCGCGACTTGGCCGACAAGATAAATCTCCCCGGGGTGCTCCAGGCGCAGGGGTACGGCGACGAGATAAGCACGCAGACGCCGTGGGTGCTCTCGCTCTACGACCACTTCTGGTACCTGCGCGAGGAGTACAAGGCTTACACGCGGCCGGGCGCGGTCAAGGTGCCCTTCCTCTCGCAGCCGCCGCGCCACTACGTCGGCGTCGCCTGGTACCAGCGCGACATCGAAGTTCCCGAGACGTGGCGCGGGCGCCGGGTCGTGCTCTTCATGGAGCGCCCGCGCTGGGAATCGACCGTGTGGGTTGACGACCGCCGGGTCGGGTCGAACGACAGCCTCGTCGCGCCGCACGAGTTCGACCTCGGCGGGCTCGCGCCCGGCAGACACCGCCTGACCGTGCGCGTGGACTCCTCGATGATTCTGCCCTACCGGCCGGACGCGCACAGCGTCTCGGACTCGCTCGCCGGGAGCTGGAACGGCATCGTCGGGAGGATCGAGTTGAACTCGACCGGCCCGGTGTGGATAGACGAAGCGCGCGTCTTCCCGAACGTTCAGACGAAGACCGCCGTGATAAGAGTCCGCGTCGGCAACGCGACGGGGCGCGCGGGGCGCGGGACGCTTGCGGCGGGCGGTGTGAACGCACCGGTCGAGTGGGACGAGAAGGGCGGCGCCGCGCAGTTGGAGGTGCCGCTCGGGCGCGACGCGAAGACCTGGGACGAGTTCGGCCCCAACCTGCAAAGGCTGACGCTCCGTCTGACGGGAGAGGGCGTCGAAGAGAATCGAGAACTCGTGTTCGGCCTGCGCGAGTTCAAGACCGAAGGCACCGACTTCGTCGTCAACGGCCGCAAGACATACCTGCGCGGCACGCACCACGGCGGAGACTTTCCCCTAACCGGCTACCCTCCCACCGATGTCGAGTACTGGCGCCGCATCCTCCGCATCAACAAGGAGTGGGGCATCAACCACATCCGCTTCCACTCCTTCTGCCCGCCTGAAGCCGCCTTCAACGCCGCGGACGAGGTGGGCGTCTACCTCCAGCCCGAGCCAGGCACTTGGAACGAGTTGAGCCCGGGCACGCCCTTGGAGAAGATGCTCTACGAAGAGACCGAGCGGATGCTGCGCGCCTACGGCAACCACCCCTCGTTCGTCATGCTCTCGGCGAGCAACGAGCCGAAGGGGCGCTGGAAGCAGTCGCTCCCCGCGTGGGCCGAACACTTCCGGCAGGCAGACCCGCGCGTCCTCTACACGACGGGGACGGGCCACACCGACCGCGAGATTCCAGACCCGGAGGAGGGCGCCGACTACCTCGTCGTCCAACGCCTCGGCGAGAAGATGCTGCGCGGCCAGTCCGCGTGGTTCGGGCGCGACTACCGCGACTCCCTCGCGGGGATAAAGATTCCCGTCCTCGCGCACGAGCTGGGCCAGTGGGTCGCCTACCCCGACTACTCGATCATCGACAAGTTCAAAGGCTACATGCGCCCCGGCAACTACGAAATCTTCCGCGACTCAATGCGTGCTCACGGGCTGCTTGCAAAGGACAAACAGTTCGCGTGGGCGTCGGGGCGTTATCAACTCGAATGCTACAAGGAGGAGATCGAGGCCAACCTGCGGACGCCCGGCCTCGCGGGCTTCCAGCTCTTAGACCTGCACGACTACGTCGGGCAGGGCACGGCGCTCGTCGGCCTGCTCGACACCTTCTGGGAGCCGAAGGGCTACGCCACCCCTTCGGAGTTCCGCCGCTTCAACTCCGAGACCGTCCCGCTCGCGCGTCTGACCAAACGCGTCTTCACCGGCGACGAGACGCTTGAGGCGGAGGTCGAGGTAGCGCACTACGGCGCGGCGCCTTTGCACAACGCGGCCCCGTCGTGGAAGGTGATTGATGAACGCGGGAGGGTCTTGGCGTCGGGACGCTGGCCCGCGCGAGACATTCCCGTCGGCAAGAACACTTCGCTCGGCCGCGTCTCCGTTGACCTCTCGAAGCTCGCCGCGCCGCGCCGGTACAAGCTCGTCGTCGGCCTGAAGGGCACGGCGGCCGAGAACGACTGGAACTTCTGGCTCTACCCTTCCGAGGTTGAGACGGAAGCGCCGCGCGACGTTTTGGTCACGAGGACTTGGGACGAGGCCGAGGCGAAATTGAAAGAGGGCGGCAAGGTGCTTTATCTCCCGCGCCGCGCAGACCTCGACTGGACGAGCCCGCCGCTCGACGACGTGCCCGTCTTCTGGAACCGCCTGATGGGGCCTGCATGGAGCCGCATGCTCGGCCTGCTGAGCGACACGCGCCACCCCGCGCTCGCGCAGTTCCCGACGGAGGCGAACTTCGACTGGCAATGGTCTGACATCGTCCGCGGCGCGCGCGCCGTCAACCTCGACCGCCTGCCGCCCGCACTCGAACCAATCGTCTGGGCCATCGACGACTGGAACCGCAACTACAAGCTCGGCCTCGTCTTCGAATGTCGCGTCGGCCGCGGGCGCCTCGTGGTGAGCGGCGCCGACCTCTCGACGGGGCTCGACGCGCGACCCGCCGCGCGGCAACTGCGACAGTCGCTCCTCGCATACATGTCTTCGCCGCGCTTCCGCCCGCCGGTCGAGGTGCGTGCGGAAGAGCTGCGCGGCCTGCTCTTCGACACGCGCGTCATGCACAAGCTCGGCGCCGCGGCCGAGGGCGAGTCGCTGCCCACGAATCCCGCCTCGAACGCCGTGGACGGCGACCCGAACACCTTCTGGCTCGCCGGCGATTTGAAGAAGGGAGTCAGGCACCCGCACGCGCTCGCCGTCACTTTCCCCGCGCCCGTCGCCGTCTCCGGGCTCGTCCTCATGCCGCGGCAGAACCACCGCGAGCACGAGGGCGACATCCGCGGCTACGTCGTCGAGGCGAGTGAGGACGGAACCGTCTGGCGCGAGGTCGCGCGCGGCGAGCTGGTCTCGACCTTCGAGCCGCAGCGCGTCAACTTCAAAGAGACGTTGACGACCCGCCGCCTGCGTCTCACCGCGCTCAGCGGCTTCGGCACCGACGTGACGGCCGCGCTCGCCGAGCTGGCCGTCGTCTACGCAGGCCCCCGGCTCCCCGCAGAGCCCGACGACGCGCCCGAGTACAAGCGCACACGCACCGCCACCCCCGACATCGACGAAGGCACACCCGCCCCGCGGCCGACCCCGACGCCGCAACGAAGAAGGCGGCCTTAAGAGGCATGAGGAACGTCGTCGCAGAGATCGCCGCGCCTCTCGTCGCGCTTCTGTTCGCGCTCGGCTGTGCGTGCGCGCGGCCGGCCGTCGCGCAGGAGTCAGGTTGGGTGAGGGAGACAGGGCGCGCGGGCGACTTCGAGCTTGTGCGCGGCGGGCGCGCGGCCGACGTGCTCGTCTCGGCCGAGGACTTCAAGGTCGTGCGCATCGCGGCCGGAGACCTGGCGTCGGATGTCGAACGCGTGACGGGCGTGCGCCCGGCCGTGCGCACGGAGGCGGCGGGCCTCTCAAGTCACGCCGTCCTCGTCGGGACGCTCGGCAAGAGCGCTTTCATCGACGGGCTCGCGAAGCAAGGGAAGATTGACGCGAAGAGCCTGAGCGGCAAGTGGGAGAGCTTTCTCGTCACCACGGTCAAAGACCCTCTGCCCGGCGTGCGGGTGGGATTGGTCGTGGCGGGGAGCGACCGGCGCGGGACGGCCTACGGCGTCTACGAGCTTTCGCAGGCCGCGGGCGTCTCGCCCTGGTACTGGTGGGCGGACGTCGTGCCCGAACACCGGAGCCAGCTCTTCGTCGCGGCCGGCACGAGGCGCGCGGGGCCGCCGTCGGTCAAGTACCGCGGCGTCTTCCTCAACGACGAGGACTGGGGCCTGCACCCCTGGGCGGCGAAGACGTACGAGCCCGAGTACGGCGACGCCGGGCCGAAGACCTACGCGCGCCTCTTCGAGCTGATGTTGCGGCTCAAGGCCAACACGATCTGGCCCGCGATGCACGAGGTGACGCGCGCCTTCAACGCCGACCCGCGCAACGCGGCCCTCGCCGACGACTACGCCATCGTCATGGGCTCCTCGCACGCCGAGCCGATGCTGCGCAACAACGTCTCGGAGTGGAAGGCGAAGCCCGAGGAGTACAACTACCTCACCAACCCCGAAGGCGTGCGCCGCTACTGGGAGGAGCGCGTCCGCGAGAACGGCCGCTACGAGAACCTCTACACGCTCGGCATGCGCGGCATCCACGACAGCCCCATCCAGGGGCCGAAGACCTCCGAAGCGCGCGTCAAGCTTCTTGAACAAATCTTCGCCGACCAGCGCGCCATGCTCGCACGCCACGTCAACCCCGACGTGACGCAGGTGCCGCAGCTCTTCATCCCGTACAAGGAAGTCCTCACGGACTACCGGCGGGGCTTGAAGGTGCCCGAAGACGTGACCGTCGTCTACACCGACGACAACTTCGGCTACATACGCTCCTTCCCCACGGCGGCAGAGCGCCGGCGGCCGGGCGGCTTCGGCGTCTACTACCACGTCTCTTACCTCGGCCGCCCGCTCTCCTACCTCTGGCTTGAGACGACGCCGCCCGCGCTCGTCTGGGAGGAGATGTCGAAGGCTTACACGAACGGCGCGCGACAGTTCTGGGTGCTTAACGTCGGCGACCTCAAGCCCGCCGAGGCCGTCACCGAGTTCTTCATGCAGATGGCCTGGGACGCCGCGCGCTGGCGCCGCGACAACCTGCCGGATTTTTTAAGGCAGTGGGCGGCGCGCGAGTTCGGGCGCGAGGCGGCGGGAGAGATTGCTTCCGTGATGGAGGAGTATTACCGGCTCGGCTTCGCGCGCAAGCCGGAGCACTTGCAGTGGAATCTGCCGGGCGAGCCTTACGTCCCGAGCGAGCTGACGCAAGACAACTACGGCGACGAGACGCAGGCGCGACTCGACGCGTACGACTCTCTGACGGCGCGCGCGTCGAATCTCTACGCGAAGATTCCAGAAGGCCTGCGCGCGGCCTTCTACCAACTCGTCCTCTACCCCGTGCGCGGCGCGGCGCTCGCCAACCGCCGCGTCTTCGCCGCGGAGAAGGCGGCCGCTTACGCCTCGCAGGGTCGCGCGAGCGCGTCCGTGTGGGAGCGGCGTGCTCTCGAAGCCGAGAGGCTTTTGGACGAGGAGACGCGCTTCTACAACGAGGGGCTGTCGGGCGGGAAGTGGCGTTACATCATGGCGCGCGAGATGGGGCCGGGGCAGTGGCCGAGCATGAGGAGCACGCCGCCCCCTCTGCCGCCCGCGCCGCCAAAGATACCGGAGGGGGCGGAACTCGGCCTCGCCGTCGAGGGCGACGGCGTCCCCGTCCTCGGGGGCGAAGAGAGCGTGACGCTGCCGACGCTCGACGTTTACACGCGCGGCACGCGCTTCTTCGACATCTTCAACAAGGGTCGCGCGCCTGCGGCGTGGGTCGCGCGCCCGAAAGAGGACTGGATCAAGCTCAGCCAGACGCGCGGCGATCTGCGCGAGGACGCGCGCGTGCTCGTCTCGGTCGATTGGGCGAAGGCGCCGAAGCGCGGGAGGTTCGTCGGGGCGGTCGAGGTCGAGGGCGCGGGCGTGAAGTACACGTTGAAGGTGCCCGTCTTCAACCCAACGTCGCCGCGCCCCGAAAGCCTCAAGGGCTTCGTCGAGTCGGACGGCGTCGTCTCCATCGAGGCCGAGCACTTCACGGCGAAGACTGACCGTGCGGGCGCCGCGTGGCAGGTCATCCCGGGCCTCGGCCGCACGGGCGACTCCGTGGCCGTCTTCCCCGAGGACGCCCCGAGCGTCGAGCTTGTGCGGGCCGCGCGCGAAGCGCCCTCGCTCGAATACCCGTTCTACCTCTTCCACACGGGCGAGATGGAGCTGACGTTCTTTCTCTTGCCGACGCAACCCGTGCGCGGCACGGCGGGGCTGCGCTTCGTGTACTCGCTGGACGGCGCGGAGCCGCGCGAGCTGGCCGCGAGCGCGGGCGTCGAAGTCACCTCGCGGGAGTGGTCGCGCAGCGTCCTGAGCGCGACGACGAAGGTCGGCGTGCCCTTCAAGCTCGACGCCCCGGGCGCGCACGTCCTCAGAGTCTACATGCTCGACCCGGGCGTCGTGCTCGACAAGATCGTCCTGAACGCCGGCAACCTGCGGTCGAGCTACCTCGGCCCGCCGGAGACGAGGGTCGTGTCGAAGTAACAGTCAATGCCTAACGAGGAGTGACGAATGATGAGAGTCGTGCTGTTCCGCGTCGCGCTCGTCGCGTGCGTCGCCTTCATGTCCGCGGGGTTGTGTATGGCGCAGTCATCGCCGCGGAGCCGCGAATCTTTCAACGCCGGCTGGCGTTTTCAGAAGGACGACCCGGCGGGGGCGGAGGGTCGTCTGAGCTACGAGAAGATTAAGGGGAGCGTGACGGCGGCGGGGCAGGAGTTCGTCGCCGGCGCGTCGAAGCCCTTCAAGGCGGATGAAGGGCTCGGCGCGGATGTCGCTTACACGCGGCGCGGCTTCGACGACTCGGCGTGGCGCCGGCTCGACCTCCCGCACGACTGGGGCATCGAGGGGCCTTTTAAACAGGAGTACCCCGGCGAGACGGGCAAGCTCCCCTGGTGGGGCGTCGGGTGGTATCGCAAGCACTTCGACGTGACGGCGGGCGACAGGGGGAAGCAGATCTACCTCGACATCGACGGCGCGATGTCCTACGCGACCGTGTGGCTCAACGGCCGCTTCGTCGGCGGCTGGCCCTACGGCTACGCCTCTTTCCGTTTAGACCTGACGCCCTTCGTCGAGTACGGCGCCGAGAACGTCGTCGCGATTCGACTCGACAACCCGCCCGACTCTTCGCGCTGGTACCCGGGCGGCGGCATCTACCGCAACGTCTGGCTGGTGAAGACCGAGCCCGTCCACGTCGCGCACTGGGGCACGTACGTCACGACGCCCGAAGTCACCCCGCAGTCGGCGAACGTCAACGTGCGCGTGACGCTCGACAACGACTCCGCGTCAGCCGCGTCCGTCACGGTCAGGACGCGCGTCTACGAACTCGCCCCCGGCGGCTCGAAGGGCGCGAAGCCGGTGGCGTTGACTGATGCTTCGCAGGTCAACCTCGGCGCGGGCGCGCGCGGCAGCGCCACGGCGACCGCGCGCGTCAACAGCCCCCGACTGTGGAGCCCGAGCAGCCCGAGCCTCTACGCGGCCGTCACGACCGTCGAGCAGAATGGGAAGACCGTTGACAGTTACGAAACAATCTTCGGCATCCGCACCGTCAAGTTCGACGCGGCGCGCGGGCTCTTCGTCAACGGCGAGCCGGTCGAGATCAAGGGCGTCTGCGACCACCACGACCTCGGCGCGCTCGGCACGGCGCTCAACCGGCGCGCGCTCGAACGTCAGTTGGAGATATTGAAAGAGATGGGCGTCAACGCCGTCCGCACGAGCCACAACCCGCCCGCGCCCGAGCTGCTTGAGCTGGCCGACCGCATGGGCCTGCTCGTGATGGACGAGGCGTTCGACGCCTGGCGGCGCGCGAAGAAGAAGAACGATTACCACCTGCTCTTCGACGACTGGCACGAGAAGGACTTGCGCGCGCAGGTGCGCCGCGACCGCAACCACCCGTCGGTGATTCTGTGGAGCACGGGCAACGAGATCGGCGAGCAGCGCAGCCCCGAAGGGCACAAGGTTTCGGAAGAGCTGACGCGCATCGTGCACGAAGAAGACCCGACGCGCCCCGTCACCGCGGGCGCCAACTACACCGAGTCCGGCTACAACGGCTTCCAGCAGACCGTGGACGTGTTCGGCTACAACTACAAGCCGACCGAGTACGGCAAGTTCCGCGAGAAGAACCCGGCCATCCCGCTCTTCGCCAGCGAGACGGCCTCGACCGTCAGCTCGCGCGGCGAATACTTCTTCCCCGTCGAGGAGGACAAGGACAAGGGGAAGGCCGACTTTCAGGTCAGCTCCTACGACCTCTACGCGCCGCGCTGGGCGACG
>JAFAVK010000037.1 GCA_019242475.1 Acidobacteriota bacterium
CTTCACGCAGTTGAAGAACCTGCCCGTCCACCGCTCGATGCGCGAAATCTCCGAGCTGATCTACGAGACCTGCAAGACCTACCTCGTCACGCAGGGCAAGTTCATCATGGTCTTGTGGCTCTTCATCGGGGCCATCGCCGCCATCTACTTCGGCTTCCTGACCGAGACGGTGGACGACGCGGGGCACGTCGCGCACGGCTTCCCGGCCTTCAAGGTCGTCGTCATCCTGCTCTTCAGTCTCATCGGCATCGCGGGCTCGTACGGCGTCGCCTGGTTCGGCATCCGCGTCAACACCTTCGCCAACTCGCGCACGGCCTTCGCCTCGCTCGAGGGCAAGCCGTACCCGATCTACGCGATCCCCCTCAAGGCGGGCATGTCCATCGGCATGATGCTCATCTCGGTCGAGCTGTTCATCATGCTCTGCATCCTGCTCTTCATCCCGAGGGACTACGCCGGCCCCTGCTTCATCGGCTTCGCCATCGGCGAGTCTCTGGGCGCGGCGGCGCTGAGAATCGCGGGCGGCATCTTCACGAAGATCGCCGACATCGGGTCGGACTTGATGAAGATCGTCTTCAAGATCAAGGAGGACGACGCGCGCAACCCGGGCGTCATCGCCGACTGCACGGGCGACAACGCGGGCGACTCCGTGGGGCCGAGCGCCGACGGCTTCGAGACCTACGGCGTGACGGGCGTCGCGCTCATCACCTTCATCCTGCTGGCCGTCGGAACCGTGCCCGGCGTCAGCGCCGCCGAGCGCGCCACGTTGCAGGTGCAGCTCCTCGTCTGGATTTTCGTGATGCGCGTGGTGATGATCATCGCCTCGGCGCTCTCCTACTTCGTCAACGAGGCGATGGCGAAGTCGCGCTACGGCCGGGCCGACGTGATGAACTTCGAGGCCCCGCTGACCTCGCTCGTCTGGATCACCTCGGTCATCTCGGTCGTGCTGACCTACATCGTCTCCTACCTGATGATCCCCGACCTCCGCGGCGACACGTCGCTCTGGTGGAAGCTCTCGACCATCATCACCTGCGGCACGCTGGCGGGCGCGATCATCCCCGAGCTGGTCAAGGTCTTCACCTCGACCGAGTCGGCCCACGTCAAGGAGGTCGTCACCTCCTCGCGCGAGGGCGGGCCGTCCCTCAACATCCTCTCGGGCCTCGTCGCGGGTAACTTCTCGGCCTACTGGATCGGCATCGCCATCACGGCGCTGATGGCGATCGCCTACGTCTTCAGCACGCAGGGCCTGGGCGCGCTGATGACCGCGCCGGCCGTCTTCGCCTTCGGCCTCGTCGCCTTCGGCTTCCTCGGGATGGGGCCGGTGACGATTGCCGTGGACTCCTACGGGCCGGTGACGGACAACGCGCAGTCGGTCTACGAGCTGTCGCTCATCGAGCAGGTGCCGAACATCGAGGAGGAGGTCAAGCGCGAGCACAACATCACGGTCAACTTCGACCGCGCCAAGCACCTCCTCGAAGAGAACGACGGCGCCGGCAACACCTTCAAGGCGACCGCGAAGCCCGTGCTCATCGGCACGGCCGTGGTCGGCGCGACGACGATGATCTTCTCGATCATCCAGGTCTTGCGCGGCGAGGCCATCGCCGGCGCGACCCGCGCGAGTCTGTCGGAGGCGCAGGGGCTCGCCACCTTCTACGAGAACCTTTCGCTCCTGAACCCGCTCTTCCTGCTCGGGCTCGTCACGGGCGGCGCGATCATCTACTGGTTCACCGGCGCCTCGACCCAGGCCGTGACCACGGGCGCCTACCGCGCCGTCGAGTTCATCAAGGGCAACATCCGCCTGGACGAGACGGTCACGAAGGCCAACGTCGAAGACTCGAAGCGGGTCGTCCAAATCTGCACGCAGTACGCGCAGAAGGGGATGTTCAACATCTTCCTGACGGTCTTCTTCGCCTCGCTCGCGTTCGCCTTCGTTGACCCGTACTTCTTCATCGGCTACCTGATCTCCATCGCGCTCTTCGGGCTCTACCAAGCCATCTTCATGGCGAACGCGGGCGGCGCGTGGGACAACGCGAAGAAGATCGTCGAGGTCGAGCTGAAGGAGAAGGGCAGCCCGCTGCACGAGGCGACCGTCGTCGGCGACACCGTGGGCGACCCGTTCAAGGACACCTCCTCGGTGGCGATGAACCCGGTCATCAAGTTCACGACGCTCTTCGGCCTGCTGGCGGTCGAGCTGGCCTTGTCGGTCTTCCGCAGCCGCGGCGACCACACGCTCAATTACGCGCTGGCCGTCGTCTTCTTCCTCGTCTCGGCCTTCTTCGTCCACCGCTCCTTCTTCGGCATGCGCATCGGCACCGAAGTGAGCGCCTTGCACCCCGGCGCGATTCCCGTCGGCGACCTCGCCGCCGGCAAGATGGGCGCCGACACCGAGTCCGTGCGCCGGGCGCCGGTAGACCGCGCGCGGTAACAGTTCAGAGTCGTGAACGGTGAACGGTGAGCCGTGACAAGTTGAACACCCTTTCTTACTTGTCACGGTTCACGGTTCACGGTTCACGCGAACGGAGTGAGCTATGAGCACATACGCTAAAGCCGAGACGCTGGTCGGCGTGGTCGCGGCGCCGCTGGATTGGACGCGTTCGGCGCTGCTGGTCGTGGGCTTCAGCCTGCTGACGGCGGCGGCGGCGCAGGTCGTGGTGCCCTTGCCTTTCACGCCCGTGCCTTTGACGGGGCAGACGTTCGCGGTGCTTTTGACGGGGGCGCTCTTGGGGCCGCGCCTGGGCGCGCTGGCGATGCTCGCGTACCTTTTGGAAGGGGCGGCGGGGCTGCCGTTCTTCCGCGGGGGCGCGGCCGGCGTCGGGCAGTTCTCGGGCGCGACGGCCGGGTACCTGCTCGCCTTCCCGGCGGCGG
The DNA here is from genome assembly GCA_019242475.1 of Acidobacteriota bacterium. Lineage (GTDB taxonomy): Bacteria > Acidobacteriota > Blastocatellia > Pyrinomonadales > Pyrinomonadaceae > QHXN01. The sequence goes on from JAFAVK010000037.1 coordinate 2,863, forward strand.
CTTACGTCACCGGCTACCTGGCCGAGCGCGGCTGGGACAGGCGCTTTTTGACGGCGGCCCTGGCGATGGCCTTGGGCTCGCTCGTCATCCTCGCGTGCGGTTGGGCGTGGCTCGCGCTGTTGTTGAAGGGCGGCGCGGCGGCTTTCCGGCTCGGCGTCGCGCCGTTCCTGCCGGGCGACCTGTTGAAGGTCGCGCTCGCGGCCGCGGCGCTCCCCTCGGGGTGGGCGCTGCTGCGCCGTCTGAAGTAGGCGCGGCGGGCGAATCGCGCGTTCGGGCGCGACCTCGCCGCTAACGTTTGAGAGCCCCCGACCGCTCCGGCCGGGGGCTCTCGCTTTGCCGGCCGCGCTTCTTGAAGTCGGCCGGGCGCGAAATTATAATCTCGCCGTTTCCGTGACTCCTCCCCTCAAAACTTACTTGCACCAAGGCAGAGCAATGAAGGCCCACCAGACACGTTCTCTCGCGGCGCGCGCCGCGGTCGCCGCGCTCGTCGTGCTGCTCGCGGCGCAGGCCGCGGCCGCCAAAGACACCTGGACGAGCGTCCGCTCGCAGAACTTCCTCCTCGTCGGCAACGCCTCGGAGAAGGAGATCAGGCAGGTCGCGACGCGGCTGGAGCAGTTCCGCCACGTCTTCACGCAGCTGCTCCCGAAGGTCAACTTCAACACGCCGGTGCCGACCACCGTCGTCGTCTTCAAGAACGACTCGGCCTACAAGCCGTTCAAGCCCGTGGCCGACGGGAAAACCGTCGAGGTCGCCGGCTACTTCCAGTCGGGCGACGACGTGAACTACATCACGCTCACGCCCGAACGCCAGGCCGGCGTCGAGAACCCCTTCGGCACCATCTACCACGAGTACACGCACCTGCTCGTCAACAACTCGCTCGGGGCGGGCGAGACGCCCGCGTGGTTCAACGAGGGGCTGGCCGAGTACTACAGCACCTTCGCCATCGAGGACGACCGCAAGGTCTACCTCGGCCGCCTCATCGACTACGACCTCCGCCTGCTGCGCGAGCAGAAGCTCATCCCGCTCTCGCAGCTCTTCGCCGTCACGCAGTACTCGCTCGAGCGCAACAAGCACGACGTGCGCACGCTCTTCTACGCGGAGTCGTGGGCGCTGGTGCACTACCTCATCCTCGGCAACGAGGGGAAGCGCCTGCCGCAGCTCGGCGAGTTCCTCGCGCTGTCGAAGAAGGGCGTGCCGACCGACGAGGCTTTCCGGCGCGCCTTCCAGACCGACACGGCCGCGATGGAGAAGGAGTTGCAGAAGTACGTCTCGGCCTACTCCTTCCAGGGCCGGGTCGCGACCTTCGAAAAGAAGCTCGAGTTCGACTCGCAGATGACCGCCGCGCCGATGAGCGACGCCGAGGCCGAAGCCTACCTCGGCGACCTGCTGCTCCACATCAACCGCCCCGACGACGCGGCCGCCCGGCTCCAGCACGCGCTCGAACTCGACCCGGCGAACGTGATGGCCCGCACCTCGCTTGGCATGGCGCAGCTCAGGCAGAAGCGCGAGGCGGAGGCCATCCTCAACCTGCGCGAGGCCGCGGCCGCCGGCACGGACAACTACCTCGCGCACTACTACTACGCCTACGCGCTGAGCCGCGTCGGCATGGCCGAGGGCGGCCTGATGCAGGGCTACCCGGCCGACCGCGCGGCCGAGATGCGCGCGGCGCTGCGCAAGGCCATCAGCCTGCGCCCGGACTTCCCCGAGAGCTACCACCTGCTCGCGTGGGTTGACCTCGTCACCGGCGAGAACATCGCCGAGGGCGTGCAGCTCATCGGCAAGGCGGTCGCGCTCGCGCCCGGCAACCAGCACTACGCGCTCGTGCTCGCGCAGCTCTACCTGCGCCAGGACAAGGTCGAGGAGGCGCGCCGGACGGCTGAGCTGCTCGCGCGCGAGGGCACAGACCCTTCCTTGCGCGCGACGGCACAGTCCGTGCTCGCCTCGATCAACAACTACGACGAGCAGTTGAAGAAGTACAAGGCGGCGCGGGAGGCGTACGAGCGCGGCGAGCCGAAACTCGTCGTACGTGAAGAGGGGGAGCAGAAGAAGGACTCCGAAGAGGAGAACGCGAAGCCGCGCAAATCGGACGACGAGCTGGCGGCCGAGGCGATGGCTGAGGCGATAGGCGACGCGCTGCGCAAGCCGCAGGACGGCGAGACGCGCGTGCAGGCCGCGCTCGCGCGCATCGAGTGCGGCCCGAAGGGCCTGGTCTTCGTCCTGAAGGCGGGCGACCGCACGCTGCGGCTGACCGCGGCGGGCTTCGGCGGCCTGCATCTCGTCAACTTCAACCGGGAGGCCGACAGCCAGCTCACCTGCGGCGCGCGCAAGACCGAGACGCCCTCCGTCGTCACCTACCGCCCCGCCCCGGACGCGCGCGCCAAGACCGACGGCGCCCTCGTCGCACTGGAGTTCGTGCCCGCCAATTTTCAACTGAAACAGTGAGGGGATTGATTCAATGGACAGACGTCCAAATGAATCAATCTCTTCGCTTCCCAAATGAATCCACCGGTGGTAAAGATAACGTAATCTTTTGAGGGGAGGGGTGCCAAAAGTGTCATCACCCCCAACGAGGCCGCCCAACGACGCCGAGTCGTTGCAGGCCGAGATGATCCGGGGCGTCGCCGAAGGGGACAACCAGGCGCTCGCCTCGCTCTACGACGCGACCAGCCGGACGCTCTACGGGCTCCTGCTGCGCATCCTCTCCGACCCGTCCGCGGCCGAAGAGGTGCTGCTCGACGTGTACGCGCAGGTCTGGCGGCAGGCCAAAAGCTACAGCGCCGAGCGCGGCAAGCCCCTGGCCTGGCTGACGACCATCGCGCGCAGCCGCGCCATCGACCGCCTGCGGCGGGGCAGGCAGGAACACCTGTTGAACGTCCCGCTCGAAGAGGCCACGCGCGCCGCGCGCGGCGAGTCGGTCGAGGAGGGCGTGCTGGCGGGCGAGGTGGGCGCGGTCGTCAGGGCCGCGTTGGATACGCTCGCGCCCGAGCAGCGCGATGTCATCGAGCTGGCTTACTACGGCGGGATGAGCCACAGCGAGATCGCGGCCTCGCGGAACCTGCCGCTCGGCACCGTCAAGACGCGCACGCGGCTCGGCATGATGCGCCTGCGCGAGATGCTCAAGCCGGCATGGGAAGGGATGCTATGAGCCACACGACAGTTGACGAAGAGGCGGCCGGGCGGGCCGCGCTCTACGCCCTGGGCGCGCTCGAAGGGGACGAGGCGCGCGAGTTCGAGGAGCACCTGGCCGCGGGCTGCGCGGCCTGCGCGGCGGAGCTGCGCGAGTTCGAGACGGTCGCGGCCGACCTGGGGCTGGCCGCGCCCGCGGCCGAGCCGCCGGCGGGCGTGCGCGCGCGGCTGCTGTCTCTCGTCTCCGAAGGCGGCGGCTCGGCGAGCGCGGGCGCCGCGCCCGGCTTCCTCGTCCTGCGCGCGGGGGAAGGCAGGTGGCGCCCGACCGACGACGCGGGCGTCTCTTTCAAGCTCCTCTTCGCCGACCGCGAGCGCGGCACCGTGACGACGCTCGTCAGGATGGAGCCGGGCTCGCGCATCCGCTCGCACCGCCACCTCGGCGTCGAGCAGTGCCTCGTCCTCGAAGGCGACGTGCGCTCCGGGTCGGTCGGGATGACGGCCGGCGACTTCAACTGCTCGATGCCGGGCAGCGTCCACGAAGAGTTAATGAGCGACGGCGGCGCCCTCCTCCTCCTCGTCTCGCCCGAGCGCTACGAGCCCATCGAGCCGCACGCCCATTGATTTGTGACGGGCGCATTGCGAAAGATTCTTTCACCACAGAGACACAGAGGCACAGCTTCGAGCAAATAGCTCAACAAGCTGTGCCTCTGTGTCTCTGTGGTGAACTTCAATCCGTACTACCCTCAACACACGCACAAACCCGCCTCCGCCCCGCTTCCGCCCCCGCGCGCCGCGCGTTATAATCCGCCTTCGACCGAAAACCCGGACGGGCCGCTCGTAGCGAAATTTTATCTGGAGGATTTCAACCTGATGGCTACCGAACTCAGACGCGAGGGCTCGGCCCTCTCCCGCATCGAAGAACTCCTCGGCGAAGACGGGCGCGCCCTTCTCGAATTCAACACGCCGAAGGTCTCGAAGGACGTGCTCCACACGCCGAGCCCCACCTTCGTGGACGACGTGTGGGCGCAGTCCGACCGCAACCCGCAGGTGCTGCGCTCGCTCCAGTCGCTCTTCGACCACGGGCGCCTCGCGGGCACCGGCTACCTCTCGATCCTCCCCGTCGATCAGGGCATCGAGCACTCGGCCGGCGCCTCCTTCGCCCCGAACCCCGCCTACTTCGACCCGGAGAACATCGTCAAGCTCGCCATCGAGGGCGGCTGCAACGCCGTCGCCTCCACCTTCGGCGTCCTCGGCATCGTCGCGCGCAAGTACGCGCACAAGATTCCCTTCATCGTCAAGATCAACCACAACGAGCTTTTGACCTACCCGAACAAGTTCGACCAGATTCTCTTCGGCACGGTCAAGGAGGCGCACGAGATGGGCGCGACCGCCGTCGGCGCGACCGTCTACTTCGGCTCCGAGGAGTCGGGCCGCCAGATTGTCGAGATCGCCCGGGCGTTCGCGCACGCGCACGAGCTGGGCATGGCGACCATCCTCTGGTGCTACCTGCGCAACCCGGCGTTCAAGACCAAGGAGGGCGACATGCACACGGCCGCCGACCTCACGGGCCAGGCCAACCACCTCGGCGTCACCATCCAGGCCGACATCATCAAGCAGAAGCTGCCCGAGCGGAACGGCGGCTACAACCTCCTCAACGTCGAGAGCGCCTACGGCAAGACCAACCCGAAGATTTACACCGACCTGACGAGCGACAACCCGATTGACCTCGTCCGCTACCAGGTCTTGAACTGCTACATGGGGCGCGCGGGGCTCATCAACTCGGGCGGCGAGTCGAAGGGCGCGGGCGACTTCGCCGACGCCGTCCGCACCGCCGTCATCAACAAGCGCGGCGGCGGCATGGGCCTCATCTCCGGCCGCAAGGCGTTCCAGCGCCCGATGGCCGAGGGCGCCCAGCTCCTCAACGCGATTCAGGACGTGTACCTCGCCGAAGAGATCACGGTCGCCTGAAGGCGGTAGGCAGTAGGCAAATGGCAGTAGACAGTTAAGGTCGAGCCCCGTCAGGGGCGACATGTTTATAGCTCAAGGCGTCAATTAATTTTTCCAAGCCCCGGAGGGGCGGCATGTTGATGTCGCCCCTGACGGGGCTCGGCGGTTAATTGGATTGCACGAACTATAAACATGCCGCCCCTCCGGGGCTTTCAACTGCCTACCCCATACTGAATCTGAACTCCGGCGCGGCGTCGTAGGTATGGGCGTGCACGGCGTGAATCTCTCGGAGCGGGGCTTTTAGGGCTTGTCACTGGCGACCCCACAGACGGACGCGGAGGACGCGGAGCTGCTGCGCGCGGTGGCGCGCGGCGACGAGGCGGCGTTCGCGCGCGTCTACGACCGCTACGCCCCCATCCTCCTGGGGCTCATGCTCCGTATATTACGCAGCCGCCCCGAGGCGGAGGACGTTTTGCAGGAGGTCTTCCTGCAAGTCTGGCAGCAGGCGCGCTCGTTCGACCCGGCGCGCGGCCGCGCCTTCACCTGGCTCGCGACGCTCGCGCGCAGCCGGGCCATCGACCGCCTGCGCGCCGTTGACTCGCGCGAGCGGGCCGCGCAGCGCTCGGCCGAGGACGGTCAGCCGCCCGCCGCCGAATCGCCGAGTTGGGCCGAGGAGGAGGCCATCCGCGCCGAGCGCGCAGAGGCGGTGCGCGCGGCGCTCGCCGAGCTGCCCGAGGAGCAGAGACAGGTGCTCGTGCTCGCGTACATCGACGGCATGTCGCAGTCCGAGATCGCCGCGGCGAAGAACCAGCCGCTCGGCACCGTCAAGACGCGGACGCGCACCGGGCTCAAACGTCTGAGCGAGGCGTTGCGCTCGCGGCTCGGACAGCAGTTCGCGTGAGCGCGGGAACGGGCGGCGTAAACTTTCGTCAATAGATTCAAGTCTGATGCGGCACGAAGACTACAAACAGCTGCTGGCGCTCGAAGCCGTGGGCGCGCTCGACGAGGAAGAGCGCGCCCGGCTCGGGGAGCACCTGCCCTCCTGCGCAGAGTGCCGCGAGGAGCTGCGCGAGATGTCGGACGCCGCCGCGTCGCTCCTCTACACGGTCGAGCCCGTCCGGCCCTCTGCGGAACTGCGCGCGCACGTCCTCGCGCGCGTCCGCGCCGTAGACCCTTCGGAGGTCTTCGTAGACCCGTCCGAGGTCGCGGCCTCGTCGAAGGCGGCTGACCCTTCCGAGGCGCGCGCCGGGGCGCCGTCCCCCACCGTCCCGCGCGACCTGCGCTCGCTCCTCGGCGGCGCAAGCCTCTGGCAAATCTTCGCGTGGCGGCCCGCGCTCGGCTTCGGCGCCGCGGCGGCCCTGGCCGCGGTGGTGCTGCTCGGCCTCACGAGCCTCACGCTCTGGAGTCGGAACCGGTCTCTGAGCGAGGAGGTGGCGAGCCTCGCCGGCCGCCTGCGCGAGGCGCAGAGCGAGACCGCGGGGCAGCGCGAACAGTTAGCGAGCGCGCGCAACGTCGAAGAGCTGCTCGCCTCCCCCGGCGTGCGCGTCGCGGAGCTTTCGGGCAAGACGCCCGCGCCGCAGGCGCACGCCATGCTCGCCTACGACCGCGCGACGGGCCGCGCCGTCGTCATGGCGACGGGGCTCCCGCCCTGCCCCGAAGGGCACGCCTACCAGCTCTGGCTCATCGCCGACAACAAGCCGCTGCCGGGCGGCACCTTCAAGTCGGACGCGCAGGGGCGCGGGCACATGAGCGACAGCCTCCCGCCCAACCACACCGCCCCCACCTTCGCCGTCACCCTCGAACGCGAAGGCGGCGTCCCCGCCCCGCAAGGCGACGTGTTCCTGGTAGGCACCGCGAAGGGATAAGACTTTAATGATGAATGCTGAATGATGAGTGATGAATTGAAGCCAGCCCGCCTTCAATTCATCACTCATCATTCAGCATTCATCATTTCTTTGCTACACTGTCCGGCAAACGTTGACCCGAAGGAGCAAGGCGGAAGTGGCGGATAAACCGAAAGTGGCGAACGAGATTTCGGAAGGGACGGGGCAGTTCGACAACCGCTTCGTCCTCTGGCGCAGGTTCTGCGCCGAGACCGGCGTCCCCGTGGAGACCCTCCCCAGCGACCTCACCGGCGAACACAAAGACATGTGGGAGAAGCTCAAGAACGAGCTGCTGCACAAGCCCGTGGAAGAAAAGTGATGAATGATGAATGATGAATGAGAAGCACACTGTTTCTTATTCATCACTCATCATTCATCATTCATCACTCCTACAGGTATCTTCCCGTCAGGAAAGGGTTCGTGCGGCGCTCGCGGCCGATGGTGGTTTCGGGGCCGTGGCCGGAGTAGACGACCACGTCGTCGCCGAGCGTGAGAATCTTCTCGTGGATCGAGTCCATCAACTGCCGCGTCGAGCCGCCGGGCAAGTCCGTCCTGCCCACGGAGCCCGCGAAGAGGCAGTCGCCGACGAAGACCTTGCGTTCGTTCGGCTCGAAGAGCACGACGTGGCCGGGCGTGTGGCCGGGGCAGTGGAGCACCTTGAACTGTAGCTCCCCCACCTCGTACACCTCGCCGTCCTGCCAGTGCCGCCCGACCGGCGGCGGCGTCTCGTACTCGAAGCCGAAGTGGCGCCACTGCTCCCGCGGGATGCCGAGCAGCTCCGGCTGGCGCGGCAGGGCGAAGTAGAGCGGCTCGTCCGCCTCGTGCAAAATCACCTCCGCCGCGGGCCGCGCGCGCTTCAGCGCCGCCACGCCGCCGACGTGATCCAGGTGCGCGTGCGTCAGCGCGATGGCCTGCAACTCCAGCCCCAGCCTGTCTAAAGCCTCGACGATCTCGTCGGCCGCCTCGCCCGGGTCAACGCAGACGGCGCGCCGCGTCTGCTCACAACCCAGGACGCGCGTGTGCTGCTGGAAGGCGGTGAGGGTTATCTGCTCGATGATCATGGCGGCTGCCAAACCTTTCGGGAAGAGTTAGAATAAGGGCCGACCCCGAGTATAAACAGACTCCCCCGCACGCCGCCAACAGGAGGTCTTGACGAGATGCCTTTGGGCGCGCGCTCCGCGAGCCTCGCGGAGGTCTTGGACGGGCTGACGCGCGAAGCCGCCGAGGAGCTGACCGAGCGCCTCGAAGGCCGAGACCTGCGCTGCTACGCCTGCGGCCACCGCTGCCTCGTCCGCGACGGAAAGCGCGGCATCTGCAAGGTGCGCTTCAACGAACGCGGGCGCCTGCTCGTCCCCGCCGGCTACGTCGCCGCCCTCGCCTGCGATCCCACCGAGAAGAAGCCCTTCTTCCACCTCCTCCCCGGCTCCGACACCCTCACCTTCGGCATGCTCGGCTGCGACCTACACTGCGGCTACTGTCAGAACTTTTTAACTTCACAAGCGTTGCGGGACGAGGCGGCGGGCGTGTCGCCGCGCAGGGTCACTTCGGACAGTCTGGTGCGGGCGGCGAGGGAGTGCGGGGCGCGGGTGGTGGGGTCGAGTTATAACGAGCCTTTGATTACGGCGGAGTGGGCGGCGGAGGTCTTCGGGAAGGCGAAGGCCGCAGGTTTCAGGACGGCCTTCATCTCGAACGGGAACGCGACGCCGCAGGTGCTGGACTACCTGCGCCCTTTGACGGACTGTTACAAGATCGATTTGAAGTCGATGAGCGACCGCGCGTACAGGCAGTTGGGCGGCGTGGTGGAGAACATCCTCGACACCGTGAGGATGGTGCACGAGCGCGGGTTCTGGGAAGAGGTGGTGACGCTTGTCGTGCCGGGCTTCAACGACTCGGAGGATGAGCTGCGGGGCGCGGCGGAGTTCATCGCGTCGGTCTCGCGCGACATCCCCTGGCACGTGACGGCGTTCCACCAGGACTACCGGATGAAGGAGAACGCGAACACGACGGCCGCGCAGCTCGTGCGCGCGTGCGAGATCGGGCGCGGGGCGGGGCTGAAGTTTGTCTACGCGGGCAACCTGCCCGGCCGCGTCGGCCGCTGGGAGAACACCTACTGCCCCGCCTGCGACGAGCTGCTGGTCGAGCGCTACGGTTACCGCATCCGGCGGATGAGGCTCGGCGCCGACGGCCTCTGCCCCGCCTGCAAAGAGAAGATTCCCGGCGTGTGGGGGTAATGCAGTAGACAGTAGACAGTAGACAGTAACGCGATGTGCAAGTTTTAGTTCGTCAACAGTTCAGCCAGCCGCAGCGGCTCATGGCCCTGTTCCCGGTTGAGCACTACCATCAAGGTGTGCGCCAGCAACTTGCGCAGCAGCCGCGAGGAGAGATGCCAGAGGTCTCTGGCCCAGACCCGCTTGACCGAGAACCGCTCGCAGAGTTGAGAGAAGACCGTCTCGATGCGGTAGCGGATGCGCGTGATCCGGCGGCTGCGCGCGGGCGTCGGGTCGCTCGCCCGCTTCTTGAAGGGCGCCAGTAACTCCAGCCCGCGCCCCCGCAGCCACTCGCTCAGCTCCGGCGCCCAGTAGGCGCGGTCGGCGAGGCAGACGCCCGTCGTCTCGTCGGTCAACTCCTCGACCACGGCCAGGTCGGCCACCCCGGCCGGGGCCACGCTCAGGCGCGTCACCACGCCGGGCCAACAGACGCGGGCGTGCAGGCGGAAGCCGTAGATGGTCGCCTTCGCCGCGTGATCCGGCCCGTAATCGGCCAGCCCGCGGAAGCGGCGGCAGCTAGGGGCGCGGCCGAAGCGGCAGACCGCGAGCGGGAAGCTGTCGGCTATCGCCCACGAGGGGTCGCAGCCCGTCCGCCCGAGTAGCCGCTGCCAGAGTCTTTCCTTGACCCGCCGGAGGTTCGCGGCCTGGCGCGCGAACGTCGTGCGATGCACCTGACACAGCGCCGGGAAGAAGTGGCCGTAGTGGCGGCGGAAGTAGGAGAACAGCTCCGCCTCGCGGTCGAGCCCGAGGTACTCGCCGACCAACTCCACGGTCAGCACCTCCGAGTCGGCGAGCACGGGGCGCGGCCCGCGCCGGCGCAGGCGGCCGGGCACGGCCCGCGCCAGTGCGTCCTCAACGAGGCAGAAGACGGCTATAATGAGCGAGTCCAAGTCCACACGGCACCTCCTAAAGGGATAGTTCAGCGACTTCCATTAGAAGGCCGATGGGCTTGGACTTTCAACTTCTCAAACAACTTGCGCATCGCGTTACTGACTACTGTCTACTTCGCTATTCAATCTTCAATTCGAACGGCATGATGGCGAGCGTCTGGTTCGCGGGGAAGCGTTCGAACATGGCGGCGCGGCGCAGCACCGGGCGCATCTCTTCGGGCATGGAGTTGATGAAGGCGGCGCGCTGCTGCTCGGCGCGGACGCGGGCGGCGTCCTGGTCGTCGCCGTCGCCGCCGAAGAGCTGTTGGAAGAAGGTGCGCGGCGCGGGGTAGACGACGCGGCGGACGCCCTTGTCGGCGGGAATCTTCGCCAACTCCTTCGCCACCTCGACGGCGCGGTCGAGGCCGCCGAACTCGTCAACCAGCTTCCGCTCCTTCCCCTGTGCGCCCGTCCAGACTCGCCCGCGCGCGATCTCGTGGACGGCCTCGACGTTCTCGAACTTCCGCCCCTCGGCCACCTTCGGGAGGAACTGGTTCCAGTAGAAGTTGCGCATCTGCCCCTCGAACTTCTTCCGCTCGTCGTCCGTGAACTTCCTGTCCTCGCGGTAGAGCCCGGCGTTCTGGCCCTGTTGCAGGTATTCCTGCGTCACGCCGACCCAGTCGTAGAAGCCTTTGACGACCGGCTTGTAGGCGTAAACTCCAATCGAGCCGGTCAGCGTCAGGGGCTCGGCGACGATGCGGCTCGCGCCCATCGAGATGTAGTAGCCGCCCGAGGCGGCGAGGTCGCCCATCGAGACGACGACCGGCTTCTTCTTCTTCGCCTCCTCGACCGCCTTCCAGATGAGGTCGGACGGGTAGGTCACGCCGCCGGGGCTGTCCACGCGCAGGACGATGGCCTTCACGTCCTGGTTGTCGCGCGCGTCGTTGAGGGCCTTGACGACGGTGTCGGAGCCGATGGTCTGGTCGCCGCCGAAGGTGCCGTCGTTCGAGCGCCCCGGCTCAATCGGCCCCGACGCGAAGACGACCGCGACGGCCTCGCCCTGGTTCAAGCCGAGCGACTGCGGCGTGACGCGCCGGTACTCGGCCGCCGAGACCTTGTGCAGCTTCTCGTCCTCCTTGTAGCCGAGCCGCTTCTTCAGCTCTTTCTCGACCTCCTCGCGGTAGAGCGCGCCGTCGATGAGTCCGGCCTCGAACGCCTCGGGCGCGTTGTGCGGCGCGTTGTCCACGAGCGCCTTGATGTCCTCGACCGACTTGTGCCGCGCCTCCGCGACCTGCCCCACATAGCGGTTGAAGATTTCGTCCAGGAGTGATTTGAGAGTCTCGCGCTCGCCGTCCGACATGTCCTTGCGCGTGAAGGACTCGGGCGCGGTCTTGTACTCGGCGATCTGGTACGAGTCCCAGTAGATGCCGAGCTTGTCGAACGAGCCCTTGAAATGCATCGACTCGGCGGCGAGCCCGTTGATGAAGAGGTCGCCGATGGGCGGCACGTAGACGCGCTCGGCCGCGGTCGCGACGTAATACTCTTTGTCGCCGCCGAACTCCATGTAGGCGTAGACGGGTTTGCCCGACTTGCGGAAGTCGGCGACGGCGTCGCGAATCTCGTCGGCCTTGGCCCAGCCGCCGCCGAACATGTGCACGTCCAAGAGCACGGCGCCGACGCGCTTGTCGGCCTTCGCCTTGCGCAGTTGCAGCAGAAAGTTCGAGAGCGAGTTGGTCTCGCCGCCGAAGAAGCGGCTCGACAGCTCGTCGGCGTTCGCGTAGTCGGGCAGCGACCCCTCGACGTTGAGGACGAGCACGCTGTTCGAGGGCACCTCCGGCTCCCGGTCGAGCGACATCACGACGGCCACCACGACCAGCCCCACCAACAGCACGAACACCGCCAGCAGCCCGACGATGACCAGAGCGATCTTGCTTCCACGCGTCATACTTGAAGACCTTTATCCGAAAGAATTTGACCCCGCCCGTTCGGGAGCGGCGGGGTCGCTTCTATTACGATTTGCGGGGAGAAAAGGTTTTGGAGCGAAGAGTTTTCAGTTTTTAGTTTTCAGTGTTCAGTCAGCAGAATTCAGCCCCACGTCCTGGCTAAAAACTAAAAACTGAAAACTGAAAACTACCTCACAATCCACCCGCCGCCGACGACCTCTTCGCCGCGGTAGAAGACGGTGGCCTGGCCGGGCGTGACGGCGCGCTGCGGCTCTTCGAAGCGGACGCGGGCGCGGCCCCCGCCGAGCGGGGTGACGGTGGCCGGCGCCTCCCTGTGGCGGTAGCGGACGCGCACGTCGGCCCGGACGGGCTCCGCGGGTTCGTCGAAGGCCACCCAGTTGACGCCCGCGGCGTTGAACTCGTGGCTGAGCAACTCCTCTTCGTGGCCGACGACGACTTGGTTCGACGCGGGCTCCACGCGCACGACGTAGAGCGGGAGCGGGCGCGAGACGCCCAGGCCCCGGCGCTGTCCGACGGTGAAGCGGTGGACGCCCTCGTGCTCGCCGACGACGCGCCCCTCGGTGTCCACGATCTCGCCGCGCGCGGGTCGCTCCATTTCCCTCCCCTCCGCTTCGAGGTAGCGGTCGATGAAGCCCGCGTAGTCGCCGTCGGGCACGAAGCAGATCTCCTGCGACTCGCGCTTCTCCGCGACGTACAGGCCGTGAAGGCGCGCCGCCTCGCGCACCTCCTCCTTCGTCATCTCACCCAAGGGGAAGAGCGACCGCGACAACTGCTCCTGCGTCAGCTCCCAGAGGAAGTACGACTGATCCTTGCGCGCGTCCCTGCCGCGCAGCAGTCTGTATCTGCCGTTGGTCTCGTCGTGACGCACGCGCGCGTAATGGCCCGTGGCGACCTTCTCACAGCCGACGCTCAGGGCCGTCCGGTCGAGCGAAGCGAACTTCAGGCGGCTGTTGCAAGCGACGCAGGGGATGGGCGTCTCGCCTTCCAGATAACTCTGGACGAAGGGTGCGACCACGTCCCGCTCGAAGTCGCGCTCCAGGTTCAGGACGTAGAAGGGGAAGCCCAACTCCTCCGCCACGCGCCGCGCGTCGTACACGTCATCGAGCGAACAACAACGGCTGGGCAGAGGCTCGCCGTCCTCGCCCACACTCAGGCCGCGCCGCTGGTTCCAGAGCTGCATCGTGAACCCGACCAGCTCGTGCCCTCCGGCCTTCAACAACGCGGCCGCCGCCGAACTATCGACGCCGCCGCTCATCGCCACCGCAATCTTCATCACAACTTCAAGCCCACTCAAAAACGTCGAATTTGCCGCGCATTTAGGCGGATGTTAAGATGACTTCCTGTCGCTTTCGACTGCTTTTTCAAGCACAGTACAGGATACCCGACATCCTGCGAAACGTCAGCCCGCCATCTGACGCCAACGTTACGGAAGGAGCGCGGACAGATGAGTGAAGAAGAGAGAACACGCTTCGAAAAGGCGATGGCGAGGCTGGCGGAAAGCTCGGCGCAGCACGACGAAAGACTCACCGAGCACAAGGAGAGGCTCGCTGCAATAGAGAGCACGAATCAGATGCTCAAAGAGCTGGCAGCCGCCCATCAACAGTTGCTTGCTAATATGCAACGGCGCGTCACCGGCCTGGAAGAGTCCCGGGCCATGCTGATCGACCTGCTCGGGCGCCATCACGAAGGGATAACCGAGTTGCGGGCGGCGCAGGCCAACTCGGAACAGAAGATTGCCGCGCTGGTCGATGCCCAGATTCGTGGCGAGGGCATGTTGAAGGCCGCGCAGGCTAACTCGGACGCCAAAGTGGCCGCCCTCGCCGAGTCGCAGGCGCACAGTGACCGAAAGCTGGATGCGTTGATTGACATCGTGCGGACGCGCTTCAACGGCCAGTCCGAAAGTAGTTGAGCGACACTTGAACAATGCCTGAGAGAGCCATCGAAGAGTACGTCGTCACGGACGAGCCCTTCTACCTCGCGGTGGGGCGCGAGGTGGAGTTGTTCGAGGCCGCGCGGGACGCGCGCCTGCCCGTCATGCTCAAAGGCCCGACGGGGTGCGGCAAGACGCGCTTCGTCGAGCACATGGCGTGGCGGCTGGGGCGCCCGCTCATCACCGTCGCCTGCCACGAAGACCTCTCGGCGACAGACCTCGTCGGCCGCTTCCTGCTCGAAGGCGAGGAGACGGTCTGGCACGACGGCCCTTTGACGGCGGCCGTGCGCGGCGGCGCGATCTGCTACCTGGACGAGGTGGTCGAGGCGCGCAAGGACACCGTCGTCATCATCCACCCCCTGACCGACGACCGCCGCCGCCTCCCCATCGAGAAGCGCGGCACGATCCTCGACGCGCCGCCCGACTTCATGCTCGTCGTCAGCTACAACCCCGGCTACCAGTCGATCCTCAAAGACCTCAAGCAGTCCACGCGCCAGCGCTTCGTCGCGCTCGAGTTTGACTACCCGCCCGCCGAGTTGGAGGCCGAGATCGTCGCGCGCGAGGGCGGCGTCTCGCTCGAACAGGCGCGCGACCTCGTCCTCATCGGCCACAAGGTCAGGAACCTCCGCGGCCACGGCCTCGAAGAGGGCGTCTCCACGCGCCTCCTCATCTACGCCGCCCAACTCACGGCCCGCGGCATCCCCGCCGCCGCCGCCGCCGAAGTCGCCCTCTGCTCCCCCATCACCGACGACCGCGACCTCCAACGCAGCATTCGCGAGATCGTGACGACCGTGATTTAAAGGTGTATATTGCCCCCGTCTCATACACCGACGTTCCGCCCCGACGACGCAATCATTACCCGCCACGGACTATGAACTGAAATCGGAAGGAGTTCTCACATGACGCAAGTCGCGATTGACAGGCGCTCAACCAGCCGCCCTACGACGGGCCAATGGTCTGTCATGTTCATAGATTTGGTAGGCTCTACCGAACTGAAATACAAAGAAGGCGCCGGGGTCGTCGCCGATATAATCACCGAGTTGTTTAGAATCATCCACGACGAAATCATAGACGGGCACATCAAGTTCACCGGTGACGGAGCCATGGTTATCTTCGAGAAGGATAGGGACGGCGCACTGCATGCGCTCGAAGCCGCCGAGCGCATCTTGCAGAAAGTGGACGGTGCGAACCTCAAGTTCGAGTACCCCCGGATTCACGTCCGCATCGGCATCGCCACGGGAGAGTGTTATGAGGTCAGCAAAGTAAGCTCCTCCCCGGAGTTGAGCGGCAAGACCGCAGACTTCGCGGCTCGCCTTCAAGGCGAGGCCGAAGTGGACAGTATTCTGGTGGACGAGCCGACTAAAACGAGTTCCCGCCTGCCCGCGCACCGCTTCGTCGAATGCACGCGGCGGCTGTCGCTGAAGGGCGTCCCGCCCCCGACGCGGGACGAGCGCGAGAAGTTCTATTTTTTCAAAGCCGACAGGCTCCTCAAACCGCCGAAGCAAGACCACTACTCGAAGGGGCTGCTCGCGCTCTACCCCGACCGCGCGTCGCTGTTCCGTGACCTCTCCGCAGTCCGGCTGATTCGCCTGGCGAAGCAGGGCTCAACCATCCTCGTCGCGGGGAGGACTCTGAAACACTGGATGGACTTCGGCACGGAAATGCGGAGGGCGATTAGAGAGAAGGGCATCATGTTTCAACTCCTCATCAGCTCGGAGGGGTTGTTAGAGTCAGATGAAATTCATCGCCAGCTTGCCGCAGAACAAATCAGAGACATGAAGCACGACCTGCCGGAAGCGCGCGACCACTTTCTCGACCTCGTCGAAGAAATGTCGGCCGAGGGGAAGGGCGAATACCTGCGGCTGCGCGAGACGGACTATCTGATACTCGACGGGATCACCTGCGCCGAAATCGCGCCCCCCGGCAGCAAGCCGGGCGACGGCAAGCTCATCGCGGTGCAAGACATTAATGCCGCGCCGCGCGAGAACAAGGCGACTTTTCTTCTGGCCTGCCGCTGCAACGCCGAAAGGGAGATCAGGGCAGAACACTGCATGGCCCACGGGCTTTATAAGCGCACGGAATTGCTCTTCGAGAAGGCAGACGAATGTAAGAGACGCGAGGCATCAAACCCGGTCAAGCGCATCATCAGACAGCACCGCGAGAGCGTCGCGGCGCGCAATAACTCGCCCTCGCAGTACGCCGGCCACGTGAAGAAATACTTCCCGCTCATCAAAGACGAGAAGCTGGATGACATCCCCGCCCCGCTGTGTGTTCAGATGCAGGTGTCCGCGACCTGTAGCACCGGTTGTAATATGTGCGATCACTGGCAGCAACATCACGACAAGAAGTTGCTCGCCCGGCAACTGACCACGAAGCAATGGAAAGGGGTTTTTAAAGATGTCGCAAGCTTCGGGGTGAAGTCGGTCATCTTCTCCGGCGGCGAGCCGCTGATGCGAGAAGACATCGATGAGCTTTTGAAGTCTGCCGCCGACGCGAACCTTAAGATAGGGCTCCTGACCAACGGCACCATGCCGCACAAAGAGGTTGAGAAGAGGGAGAAGGTGTTCAAGGCGATCAGGGCTCACGTC
Organism: Acidobacteriota bacterium; assembly: GCA_019242475.1. Classification (GTDB taxonomy): domain Bacteria; phylum Acidobacteriota; class Blastocatellia; order Pyrinomonadales; family Pyrinomonadaceae; genus QHXN01. The sequence goes on from JAFAVK010000037.1 coordinate 19,437, forward strand.
TCTTGGGTGGCGATCTCCATCGACGGGACTCCCGACGAAGACAGGCGCATCCGAAAGCAGATTGTCGATGAGCGGTGCGCACGCGTTAAGGAGTTCTGCCGGGAGTTGAGTGGCGGGCCGAAACTTTCCGCGACCGTGACTCTTCAAAAAGACAACATCAGCATGAACCTCAAGAGGGTGATTGAGTTCATCACAAGCAAGGAGAATCTCAACATTCCGAAGGTTAATTTTAAGCTCGCGACCGGCTCCAAGCAGGCCCTTAACGACAAGAAAAACTACGAATTCCTGTCGCCGCAAGAGGATGTCAACGCTCTGAGTGAGTTTCTGTGGAACAACCCGCTGACGGAGGACGAGAATAACAATCTCGATTACCTCAGGCGGTGTTTCGCCGGCGACATCTTCAACATCAGCGATGTCGCCGAAGGCGCCCCGGTCAAATCTTTCTACGAAGCCTCCGGGCTGCGGTGCCACACCCCCTTCCTCTTCTCCCTGATTGACGGCGACGGCGACGTGTACCCGTGCTGCCATCTGTTCAGAGACAACCACAGCTACGACCTGAAGACCAAAATTTATCGCTCCGCCCATCGCATGGGGAACGTTAAGCATAGTAAGTTCAGCAAGATTTGGAACGGGAAGAAGTATGTGACAGAGCGGGCGAGGCTCAAGGAGATCAACCCTGCCGAACCTTCCTTCGAGCCGTGCGGGGAATGCACCCGGCACTGCCAGCACAATCGCGTGCTGACACAGATTTATAGAGAGTACGAGAAAGACGCCGGGGCGTTGGACGTGCTCGCCGACGATGACCTCGACCACACTCCCATCTGGTTCTGAAGGAGACGACCGCGACCTCCAACGCAGCATCCGCGGGATCGTCACCACCGTGATTTAAATTGCTCGTCTAAAGAGATGCTGACAGCCGTACTGTCAACGCTCGTCCTCGCTTTCGCGCTCCTCAACATCCGCGCGGAGCACGTGGGCGAGAGGCGGCAGGTCTACGTCTTCAAACCGCTGACGACCCTCCTCATCATTCTCATTGCGCTGCAAGGAACGCACGGCATGACGGGCGCGTACCGGGCGCTCGTCGTGGTGGGGCTCGTGTGCTCGCTGGCGGGCGACGTGTTTCTGATGCTGCCGCGCGACCGCTTCGTGGCGGGGCTGGTTAGTTTCCTCTTCGCGCACCTCTTCTACATCGCGGCGTTCACGAGCGACGGCGGGCATGTGTGGGGTTGGACGGCCGCCTTGCTCTTGTTCTACGGCGCGCTCATGCTGAAGTTATTGTGGACGCGGCTCGGTAAGTTGAAGGTGCCGGTGGTCGTCTACGTGTCGGTGATTCTGTTGATGGCGTTGCAGGCTTCGAGCCGGTGGTTGGCAGTTGGGGGATGGGGCAGTGCGGCGGCCGGCGCGGGGGCCTTGCTGTTCGTGCTGTCGGATTCGGCGCTGGCTTGGAACAGGTTCGTGGGCGAGTTCCGCGGCGCGCAAATCTTCATCCTCGGGACGTACTTCGCCGCGCAGTGGTTGATTGCCCTTTCGACTTAGACATTTTAAGCTGAGGCAGCGGGCCATAGTTTGAGGGAAGAAGTTTTAACTCATGTCTGAGAAGTACATTTTCGATTCCGCGGAGGAGAATGAAGAGGACGGGCGGCCGCTGGGGCGGGAGCTGCGGGAGCGTTTGCGGTCTGTGCGCGACGCGGGGGAGCGTCGGACGATTGCGGGGCTGGCGCGGGAGGTCGGGAAGCTGCCCGTCGATGTCGCGCGGGCGGCGTTGGAGGTGGGGGCGGGGCTGGCGGCGTTGAGCCTGCGCGCGGGCGTGGACTTCTTAAAAGAGGTGCCGGGGGCGGCGCGCGTGTTAGACGCGGAGGAGCTGCGGGCGTGGGGCGAGTTGGCGCGGCGTCTGGTGATGGCCGACGCGGAGACGGGGGCGGCGTTCATCGCGGCGGGCGTCGGCGGGCTGGCGGAGGTGCCGCGCGGGGCGAGGCTTTTGCTGTTGCAGGTGTGCGGGCGGCAGTTGTCGCTCTCGACCTCGTTCGCGTTGGAGACGTACAGGCGCGGGCCGGAGGTAGCGCGCGCGGTGGGGGACGCGGAGAGATTGAGGCGCGTCTTCGAGGTGGCGCTCGAAGTGGCGCGGCGCTCCGCGCGGCACAGCTCGGATTTCATCGCGGCGACGCCCGCGACCGCCGTGATGCTCTCCGCACTTGAGAAAGAGTTTGATGAAGGTGATGCGGTCGAAAATCCCTCCGGAGGGATTTGGTCGGCGGCGCTCGCTCTGGCGGAGTCGTTCGCGCAGCGCGTGGGCGGCATCGCGGCCGACATGTGGTCGGCGCTGCCCGGCGCCGTCGAGGGGTTGAGCGCGAATGACGCCCTGCGCCTCTTCCAACAGGCCGAAGGTTTTCTGGACAGGGGCGGGGCGGCGGCTCTGCACGTGCTCGCGTCGGGCGGAGAGGTGTTGCGGCTCGTGCCCGAGGCGTTAGACGCGTGGGGCGCGCTGCTGCGGACGGTGGCGTCGCACAGCAACGCGTGCCTGGTCGCGCTGGCGCGGACGGGGCCGGCGTCTTTGCGCTCGCTGTCAGAACATCAAGGAGATCGCGCGCGCCTGGCGGAGGTGGTGCTCACGGTTATCAACGCGACGCACGAGGTGGCGCGGGTGGACGCGGAGGCGGCCATCTCCTGCTTCCGCGCGGCGCCGAGGGCTTTGAGGTCTGCGACGCTCGAACAGTTCAGGGAGTGGGCGCGCGAGGGGCTGCTCGCGGAGAACCTGAGCGCGCGCGCGCGACGCAGCTACTTCGCGCTTGAGACGCGCAAGAGCAACGAGCGTTTGCAGAGCGGCGGGCGCGACGGTCTCGGGCTCGAAGAGGTCGCGCAGACGCTCAGACTCTACGTCGAGGGCTTGACGGGCCGCGCCGTCGAGGTCGTGCCGCTCGCGGCCATCCCCGAGGAGCAGAAGATAGGCGACGGCCGCACGATACACCTGCCGTCGGTCGTCTCGGAGTTCGGCGAGCGCGAGCTTGATTTTCGACTTTACAAAGTCCTGGCCGCGCACGCCGCCGGCCAGATCGAGTTCGGCACGCACGAGCGCGACACGGACGTCCTGCGCGCTTCGTACGCTTCGCTCGCCGAGCTTTACGCGCCCGAGCACGCCGACGCCTTCGACGCCTTCGCGCTCGACGGCTACATCAACGACCCTTCGAAGTCCGAGCGCGCGCTCGCGCCGGAAGAGGAGGCGCGGCTGGCACAGGCGCGCAGGCGCGTGCTGCCGGAGAACGGCGACTACCGCGCGGTGCTCGCGCTCTTCCCCCAGAGGGGGCTGGCGGCGCGCGTCTTCGGGACGCTTGAGAACGGGCGCATCGACCGCCGGCTGCGCCACGCTTATAGAGGTTTAGGTCGAGACCTCGATTTAGTTCGAGAACATCTGCGCCGCAACCGGCCGCGCATCGTCAGCTTGCCGATCACGCTCGTCCCCTTCGAGCTGCTCTTCCAGATCACGCTCTGCGGCGGCGCGCTCGAAGACGCGCGCGCGGTCTACGGCCAGGTCGTCTCGGAACTCGAAACCATCGTCGTCGATTACCTGACGGCCGCCGACTCTTCGGTCGCCGACACCTTGATGGCGACCTCGCGCGTCTACACTCTCTTCCAGTCGGTCGTGCCCGAGATGACCGAGCGGCAGACGGAGACGGAAGAGGAAGGCGGCGAGGACAAGCAGGGCGGCGCGCAGTCGAACCTCGACGCGGAGGGTGAAGAGGACGACGAGAACGCGGACGAGGAGCGCCGCCGCGAGCAGCGCCGCCGCGACGCGCGCGAACTCTTCAACGCGTGGGCGGCGAGCGAGGCCGAGGCGGACGGCGAGGAGACTCTGACGGGCGCCGAGCGCTGGATGGCGGGCGAGTCGGCCGAGCAGGCTTTGGAGGCGGGCGAGGAGGCTTTCGAGTACGACGAGTGGGACAGGGACTTGTCCGACACGCGCGTCGGCTGGTGCCGCGTTGTCGAGAAGAGGGTCAAGCGCGGCGACCGCTCCTTCGTCGAGCTGACGCGCTCGCGCTACCGCGGCGTCATCTCTTCCATCAGGCACCAGTTCCAGTTGATGCGGCCGGAGAGCCTGAAGCGCGTGGCGAACGAGCTGGACGGCGACGATTATGATTTGAACGCGCTGATAGATTTTGTCATCGACCGCCGCGCCGACGGGCAGCAGTCGGAGCGCGTCTACACGAAGCGGCTGCGGCGCGAGCGCGACGTGGCCGTCTCTTTCCTGCTCGACCAGTCCTCTTCGACGGCGCGCACCATCGGCCGCCACCCTTTGCAGCCCTACACGCATCCGGGGCGCCGCATCATCGAGGTCGAGAAGGAGGGGCTCGTCCTGATGAGCGAGGCGCTCGAAGCCGTCGGCGACCCGTATTCGATTTACGGCTTCACCAGTGAGGGGCGGCGCAACGTGAAGTTTTACGTCGTCAAAGACTTCGGCGAGCCCTACGCCGGCGAGGTCGAGCAGCGCATCGGCGGCATCAACTACCAGAACAACACGCGGCTCGGCGCGGCCGTCCGCCACGCCGCCGCGAAGCTGAGGCGGCAGGAGGCGCGCACGCGCCTGCTCATCGTCCTCTCCGACGGCCGCCCCTACGACCACGACTACGGCGATGCCCGCTACGCCCGCGAGGACACCCGCGAGGCGCTCAGACAGGCGCGCCTCGACGGCATCACCCCCTTCTGCGTCACCATCGACCGCGACAGTGAGTCCGAACTCCGCGACCTCTACGGCGAGGTCGGCTACACCATCATCGACGACGTGCTCTCCCTCCCCGAACGCATGCCCGCGATTTACAGACGCCTGACGACATAAAAGCAGATGGCAGCAGGCAGTTAAGACAACACGTCTTTTAACTGCCTACTGCCATCTGCCTACTTGCTCAGTCACAGCGCGGATTTGATGACGGCGGCAAGGGCTTCGGTCTCGCGTTGGACGCAGTGGCGCGGGTCTTCGCCGGGGAGGGGGGCGGGGAGGCGCGGGGGGTGGAAGACGATCTCGACGCGGCCGGTGCGCGGGAGGCGCTGGCCGCGCGGCCAGACGCCCTGGCCGCCGCGGATGGTGACGGGCAGGACGGGGACGCCCGCTTCGAGCGCGAGGCGGACGGCGCCGGCCTTGAAGCGCGAGAGCTTGGCGTCGGCGTAGGCGCGCTGCCCCTCTGGGAAGATCATCACGGCGCCGCCCGCGCGCAGCCACTGCAAGGAGCGCTTGTGCGCGGTCGGGTTGCCGCGGTCGAGGACGATGGGCCACGCGCCGAGCAGCTCCAGCACCTTGCCCGCGAGCGGCCACTTGAACGCCTCGTTCCAAGCGAGGTAGCGGACGGGCCGGCTGACGCGCGAGCCGACCCAGAAGGGATCGACGTAGGTCTGGTGGTTGGCGGCGATGATGAGCCCGCCCTCCGCGGGGATGTTCTCAGTCCCCCGATAGCTGATGCGCCACACGGCGCGCGAGAGCCCGCGGATGGCCGGCCGCAGCGCGTCGAGGAGCCACTGCGGGGCGTGGCGCGGCTCATGCGCCGCGGCGCCTTGACGCCGCCCCTCGCCCCCGCCCATGTCCGCCGCCCTGCTCAAAACGACCCCCCGCCCGCCCCTTCCTCGTCTCCCGACTCCCCGGACTCGTCCAACTCCTGCCACGCGTCGCTCATCCGCACGACCACCTCGCCCGGCTCGTCCTCCGCCCGCGCCTCCCTCGACGGCCGCAAGCCTTCGAGCGACGCGACCTTCAGCTCCTCCCACCACTCCGGGATGTCGCGCTCCGTGAGCGCGTCCTCGTTCCAACGCTCGCACCGCGAGCACTCGAAGCCCGTGTAGGCGCGCGCCTCCGCCTTCGTCAGAGACAGGCGCGTCCGCGCGTTGCACGCGTGGTCGCCGCACCAACGCTCGACCTCCAACAGCAGCAGCTCCCTCGGGAATACTACCCTCTTACTCATACCTTCTCCGAAAGGAAATGATGAATGATGAGCGATGAATGATGAATAAAGACGAGCTGCTCTTTATTCATCATTCATCATTCATCATTCACTCGATTCCTTCCAGCGGCCACTGCCGGTCGATGAATTCGAGGTGGAGCCGCGGGATGCCGTCGGCGCCCGTGCGGGCGGCGCGCACGGCGGCGGTGACGGCGAGCCCCGTCTCCGTGCTGGTCAGACGCACGAAGCGCCCGCGCTCGACTTGGAGCGTCGTCCAGACGGCCGCGCCGCGGCGGCTGATGTTCTCCGTCACCGTCTGCTCGCTCGCCGTCACGCGCCCCTCCGTGTCGAAGACCTCCAGCCGCACGTTCAAAGCCATCTGGAGCCGCGTCAGCTCGGAGCGGTGGGCGACCGACTGCTTCTCGACCTCCTTCAGTTGCCACAGGTTGTCCTCCGCCGAGACCGCGACGGCCTCGTAGAGCGTCGAAGGGTCTTTGACGTAGCTCTGCGGCGGGTACTTGCCCGTGAACGCCACCCCGACCTCGTAGCTGATACTGCTGCCCGCGTCGCCCTCGAACTCCGGCCGCGCCGAGACGCGGCAGATCAAGGCCCAGACGCGGTACTGATCCTCGACGTGGTCGAAGCAGCGAAGTTGGCGCGGCATCGGCAGCGTCAGGTGCAGGAGCCGCCCGCGCTCGGTCGGGCGCATCAGGGGAAAGCGTGCCCCGAACGGCGTCACGTCCACGAGCCGCGACATCTCCGTCCATTCGTGCCCGGCCGACTCGCGGCAGTGCACGCGGACGGGGAGCGCCAGCTTGATACGCTCGCGCACGCGCCTGGATTTCTCAGAGGGGTCGGACACTTTGGGACGTTTTTTTGGGAGGCCCTCGGGTCGCAAAAGGTTGCGCCCGGACGCCCGCCCTGGAGGGTGCCCTCCAGGCGGGTAAAATCGTTGATTTTACAGGGTTTCAGCCTGCCGAGCGGGTTGCCAAAATGGCCCTTTCGGGCTACAATATGTCGTACTTTCTGAACGCCTTATCCGCACCGGAAAGTGCCGCCCTGACAGTCAGGAAAACGAACCCCACGGGGCGACTTTTGTGCCCGGCTCAGGGTGACGGTTCGGTTGTCACTTTCTTCCTTCAATAGAGCCACGTTCTCACGAACGTGGAAACAGAAAGGCGCGCCCGCGGGGCGCGGCAGATTGTACCGGAAAGGTTTATTAGATGGAAACTTTTGATCGCAACTACGTCAACATCGAAGACGAGATGCGGCGTTCGTATCTCGACTACGCCATGTCGGTCATCATCGGGCGCGCGCTGCCGGACGTGCGCGACGGGTTCAAGCCCGTCCACCGGCGCGTGCTCTGGGCGATGCACGAACTCGGCAACCAGCACAACAAGCCCTACAAGAAGTCTGCGCGCATCGTCGGCGACGTGATCGGTAAATACCACCCGCACGGCGACTCAGCCGTCTACGACACCATCGTCCGCCTGGCGCAGGACTTCTCGATGCGCTACCCGCTCGTGGACGGGCAGGGCAACTTCGGCTCGGTGGACGGCGACTCGGCCGCCGCGATGCGCTACACGGAAGCGCGCATGTCGAAGATCGCCGGCGAGATTCTCGCCGACATCGAGAAGGAGACCGTCAACTTCAACCCCAACTACGACGAATCCCTGAGCGAACCCTCGGTCATGCCGACGCGCGTGCCGAACCTTCTCTTGAACGGCTCGGAAGGCATCGCCGTCGGCATGGCGACGAAGATTCCGCCGCACAACCTCTCGGAGGTCGTAGACGCCACCATCGCGCTCATCAAGAAGCCGAGCATGAAGGAGTCGGAGTTGCTCGCGCTCGTCCCCGGCCCGGACTTCCCGACCGGCGGCTTCATCTACGGCCGCGAGGGCATCCGTTCGGCCTACACCACGGGGCGGGGCATCATCCAGATGCGCGCCCGCGCCGGCATCGACCGCATCGGGCGCGGCACGACCGAGCGCGACGCCATCATCATCACAGAGATTCCCTACCAGGTGAATAAGGCGCGCCTCATCGAGCGCATCGCCGAACTCGTCAACGAGAAGAAGCTCGAAGGCATCTCCGACCTCCGCGACGAGTCCTCGCGCGACGGCATGCGCGTCGTCGTCGAGCTCAAGCGCGACGCCGTCCCGCAGATCGTCCTCAACAAGCTCTACAAGCTGACGCCGATGCAGTCCACGTTCGGCGTCATCAACCTCGCCATCGTGGCGGGCCAGCCGCGCGTGCTGACCCTGCGGCAGATGCTCGACCACTTCATCGAGTTCCGCCGCGAGGTCGTGCGCCGCCGCACCGAGTACGACCTCCGCAAGGCGCGGGCGCGCGCGCACATTTTGGAGGGCCTGAACAAGGCCATCGACGCGCTCGACTACATCATCGTGCTCATCCGCAACGCCGGGTCGGTGGACGAGGCGCGCGCCTGGCTCACGGGCAGCATCGAGACGATAACGACGGCGCGGGTGGGCAAGTGGAAGGGGATTCCGTCCAGCCTGAGCGGCCAGCCGGAAGAACGCATCCTCAAAGAAATTCAGAAGGTCGTTCGTCGGCTGGCATTCTCCGAGGCGCAGGCGCAGGCCATCCTTGACCTGCAACTCCGCCGCCTCTCCGCGCTCGAACGGCAGAAGATCATCGACGAGTACGAGCAGATCATCAAGCTCATCGCCGAGCTGGAAGACATCCTCGCCAACGAGGCTTCCCTGCGCCGCGTCATCGTGGGCGAGCTTGAGGACGTCAGGAAGAACTTCGGCGACGCGCGCCGCACGCAGATCATCGACGAGGGCGTCGAGCTGTCCATCGAGGACATGATCGCCGACGAGGACGTGGCGATCACGGTCACCAAAAACGGCTACGTCAAGCGCACCGCCGTCTCGACTTATCAAAGGCAGGGCCGCGGCGGCAAGGGCCGGAGCGGCGCGGGCACGGGCAAGAACGAGGACTGGGTCGAGCACCTCTTCATCGCCTCGACCCACTCGTACCTGATGCTGTTCACCGACGACGGGCAGGTCTTCAAGCTCAAGGTGCACGAGATACCGGACGCGCTCCCCTCGGCGCGCGGCAAGGCATTCGTCAACCTCATCAACATCCCCTCGGTGCGGAAGCTCGCCGGGGTCATGCCCGTCCGCGAGTTCGTCGAGGGCAAGTACGTCGTGATGGTCACGCGCGCGGGCGTCATCAAGAAGACCGAGCTGTCCGAGTTCCGCAACATCCGCTCGAACGGCATTAACGCCGTCAACGTGGACGAGGGCGACGAGCTGCTCGACGTGGTCTTGACCGACGGCACGAAGCGCATCTTCATCGCCACGCACGACGGGCTCGCCATCCGCTTCGACGAGTCGGACGTGCGGCCGATGGGCCGGACGGCGCGCGGCGTGCGCGGGATTGATTTGCGCAAGGGCGATTACGTTGTCTCGGTCGCGGCCGTCTCGGCCGACGACTCGGAGAAGATGCTGTCCGTGAGCGAGTGCGGCTTCGGCAAGCAGACGCCGATCACGACCTACCGCTTGCAGTCGCGCGGCGGCAAGGGCGTCATCAACATGAAGACGACCGACAAGACCGGCAAGGTCGTCTCGGTCTTCCCCGTGGACGAGGAGTCCGAGCTGATGATCATCACCAAGCAGGGCAAGCTCATCCGCATCGAGGCCAACGAGATTCGCAAGACCGGCCGCGGCGCGCAGGGCGTCCGCCTCATCAAGACCGACGGCGGCGACAAGGTCACCTCCGCCTCGCTGCTCGACGCCGAGACGCAGGAGGCGGTGGTCGAGGCTTAAGCCGAAGTCCGGCGCCGACTAAGAAGCTGGGGCGGGTTGAAGTTACTTTCAACCCGCCCCAGCTTCTTTACTGTTGTGCCCGCGGCTTCGCGTTTAGGGCTTCGGCAGCTCAATGGGCTTGCCGGTCATGAGCGTGGGCGCGCCCGTGCGGCGGAGCGCGTCGTTGAGCTGCGGCACGGCGTCGTTGAGGAAGGCGTTGACCTCGCCGACCTTCTCGCCGAACTCCTTCTGCAAGTCGGCGTAGAGTTCGCGCGCGGCCGGCGTCGGCGCAGCGTTCGTCGAGTCGAGCGTGAAGAAGAGGTTGCCGATGCGGTCAACGAGCTGCGCGCGCCCCTCGAATCCTAAGCCGCCCTCGGGCTGCGCGAGCCTGTTCTGCAACTCCTCGACGCGCTTCTTCTGCGCCGCGAGCCGGTCGGTCAAATCCTTCGGCACGTCCGCGGCGCCGAGCCTGTCCTTCACGGTGCGTTCGACGAACTCGATCTGCGACTTTAAACTGTCGAGCGTGCGCAGGGCGTTGTTCGTCGCCGTCTGCATGTCGCGCAGGCGGAGCATCATGTCGAGCGTCTCCTTCAGGTCGGACGCCTGCACGCTGACCGTCGGGTCGAGGCGCACTTCCACCTTCCGCTCGTAGGTCTTCTCGCCGACCAGCAGACGCACGGTGTACATCCCTGGCAAGACCTGCGGCCCGCGCGGGCCGCCCGTGAACGGCGTCTCCTCGTCGGTGGGCGGGCGGCGCACCTGCGGGCCGCCGTAGCGCAGGTTCCAGTTGACGCGGTTGAGACCCTGCTCCTTCGCCACGTTCTCGATCTCCGAGACCGTCTTGCCCGCGGCGTCGAGCACCTGAATCCTGACCTTCGTCTTCTCGTCCGGCTTCGTCTTCAAATAGTAAGTGAGCAGCGCGCCGTAGGGCGGGTTCGCGCCCGCGAACGCCTTCTCGCCGACGCCGTAGCGCGTCATGCGCGTCGCGTAACGCAGGGCCGGGCGCGGCTCGAAGAGGTACGCGTCGGCGCGTGCCACGTCCGATGTCATCTGTTGAATCGGCGTCGCGTCGTCGAGGATGTAGAGGCTGCGGCCGTGCGTGGCGATGATGAGGTCGTTGTCGCGCGGGTGGACGATGATGTCGTGGACGGCGACCTTGGGCAGGTTCTTCAGCGCGAGGCTCGTCCAGTTGCCGCCGCCGCTGTAGGAGACGTAGAGGCCGAGTTCGGTGCCCGCGTAAATCAGGTTCGGGTTCTTCGGGTCTTCGCTCACGACCCAGACGTGCGCGCCCGCGGGCAGGTTCCCCGTGATGTTTTGAAACGTCCGGCCGCCGTCCGTGGTCTTGTAGACGTAAGGCCGCCGGTCGTCCAACTGATGACGGTCGAAGGAGACGTAGACCAGATCGGCATTCACGCGCGAGGGCTCGACGTGCGAGACGGCGGAGTTAGCGCCTAAGTTCGGCACGTTCTTAATCACGTTCGTCCAGTTCTTCCCGCCGTCGGTCGTGACCTGCAAGTTGCCGTCGTCGGTGCCGGCCCAGATGACGCCGGCGCGCATCGGCGACTCGGCGATGCTGATGACGGTCGTGTGGTACTCGGCCCCCGTGTTCTCGTAGGCGACGGGGCCGCCCGCGGACTTCTGCTTCGACTTGTCGTTGGTGGTGAGGTCGGGGCTGATGGCCGCCCAGGTCTTGCCGAAGTCGGTCGTCTTGAAGATGACGCTGCCGCCGAGGTAGACGGTGTTCTTGTCGTGCGGGCTCGGGACGATGGGCGAGTTCCAGTTGAAGCGGTACTTGGCCGACTCGGCCGGGCCGCCGTCGTCGCCCATGTAGGGGACGACCAACTGCTGCTCGCGCGTGCGCATGTCTGTGCGGACGACGTTGCCGCCCTGCGACTCCGAAAGATAAAGGTCTGGGTCGTCCGGGTGGTTGAGCACGAAGAAGCCGTCGCCGAAACTTATCATCCGCCAGTCGTCGTTCTGGATGCCGACGGGCTCGCGCGTGCGGCTCGGCCCCGTCCAGGTGCCGTTGTCCTGCAACCCGCCCATGACGTAGTAGAAGGGCTGACGGTTGTCGGCGTGTATCTGGTAGAACTGCCCCCAGGGAAAGTTGTTGACGACCTCCCAGTTGTCGCCGCCGTCGTAGGTGACGGCGATGCCGCCGTCCTGGCCGACCCAGACGCGCTTCGGATTCTGCGCGTCCATCCAGAGCGCGTGAAAGTCAACGTGGATGCGCCCCGTGACGTTGCGGAACGTGCGCCCGCCGTCCACGGAGAGGAAGAGCTGCGAGGCGACGGCGTAGACGCGATTCTCGTTCGTCGGGTCAACGCGGACGTGCGTGTAGTAGAAGCCGCGCGAGACGATGGCGGTCTGCTTCGAGACGTTGCGCCACGTCTCGCCGCGGTCGTCCGAGCGCCAGAGCGTCCCCTCCTTCGCCTCCGTGATGGCGTAGACGACGTTGGGATTTGAATGGGCGACCGCGACGCCGATTCTGCCAATTACTTTGGGCAAGCCCCCTTCCAACTTCTTCCACGTCCGCCCGCCGTCGATGGAACGAAACAGCCCGCCCTTCTCGTCGCCCGACGTGTGGCCCCAGGGCGTGCGGCGGAACTTCCACATGACGGCGTAGACGATGTTTGGGTTCGACGGGTCGATGTCCATGTCGGCGACGCCGTGCTCGGGGTCGAGGTACAGGGTCTTATTCCATGTCTTCCCCCCGTCGGTCGTCATGAAGACGCCGCGCTCCTCGTTCGGGCCGTAGGCGTGGCCGAGCGCGCCGACGTAGACCACGTCGGGGTTGCGCGGGCTGACGAGAATCTTCGAGACGTGCAAAGTGTCGCGCAGGCCCATGTGCTGCCAAGTGCGCCCGCCGTCCGTGGACTTGTAGACGCCGTCGCCGTAGGAGACCGAGTTGCGCACGGCCGACTCGCCCGCGCCGAGCCAGATGACCTCGGGGTTGCCGGGTTCGAGCGCGATGTCGCCGATGGAGATGGTGCCCTGCCGCTCGAAGACGGGAGTCCAGCGCACGCCGCCGTTCGTCGTCTTGAAGAGCCCGCCCGAGGCCGTGGCGACGTAGACGACGTTCGGGTCGCCGGCGACGCCCTCGATGTCCGCGATACGCCCGCCCATGTTGGCCGGGCCGATGCTGCGCCATTCGAGGCGCTCGAAAGACTTCGTCTCAATCGTCGCGTCCTCTGGGTGCTCGGCGGGCGTGGGGCTCGTCTGCGGCGTGGCCTGCTGCGTCTGCGCCGCGGCGGCCGGCGCGAGGCACAACAGGGCGAGGCACGCGAGCGCCGCGCGCACGGGAAGGCTCTTTGTCTCTGGCATGAGTTACGGCTCCGGGTGTGTGCTGGTCAAGACGTGCGCCGAGAGGATAAACCACACCGCCCGCGGCCGTCTATTAACATTTACTCGGGGGCGTTTGACAGGACATACATGCGGCGTGAAAACTCGGGCTGCGTCTGACTCCGACTTGAACCACGCCGCCGTAAGACAAAACGACCTTGATAAAAACTTCCGAACGAACACGCCGAGCACTCGCCTTCGCCGCGGGATTGCTGTGCCTACTTTTCAACTCGTGTGCGCGGGTGGAGACGGCGAAGACGCCCGCGGGCTGGCGGGCGCGCGTGACGACGCTCGCGGGGGCGGGCTCGCCCGGCTCGCAGGACGGCGCGGCTTTACAGGCCCGTTTTCAAGACCCGTTCGGCGTGGCTGTCGGCGCGGACGGCACCGTGTACGCGACGGACGGCGGCGAGTCGAACGCGATTCGTAAGCTCACGCCGGAGGGTTTGGTCTCGAAGATTGCGGGCGGTGAATTCGACACGCCTTCGGGTTTGGCGCTCGACGGCGCGGGGAATCTCTACGTCGCGGACACGGGGAAGAACCGCGTGCGGAAGGTTTCGAAGGAGGGCGTCGTGACGACGCTCGCCGGCGCGGGCGAGTTCGACGCGCCCGTCGGCGTGGCCTTGGACAAGGACGGCAACGTCTACGTCGCCGACACGTACAACGACCGCATCCGCGTCATCACGAAGGACGGGCAGGTCAGGACAATCGCGGGCTCCGGCGGCCCCGGCTACGCCGACGGAAGCGCGCTCGACGCCGCGCTCTTCGACACGCCCTGCGGCGTCGCCGTCTCGGAGGCGGGCGACATCTACGTCGCCGACACGGGCAACGACCGCCTGCGGAAGATCACGAAGGACGGCCAGGTCTCGACGCTCAACCTCTTCGAATCGCCCGCCGCGCAGCCGAACAGTCAGAACGCAAGCGGCATGACCCCGACGCCCCCGCCGGGAGAGACGAACCCTTCGGCCTTCAACCTCGCGCCCTTCGAGCTGTCGAACCCCGCCGGGCTCGCCGTCACGCGCGACGGTTTTATTTACGTGACTGAACTAGACCGCGGCCGCATCGTGCAGGTCGCGCCCGACGGAGCGGCGCGCGTCATCGCGGGGCGCGGCGGGCCGGGCTTCGCCGACGGCGAAGGGCGCGCGGAGGCACGCTTCAACCAGCCCGCCGGCCTCGCGCTCTTCCCCGACGGCTCGCTCGTCGTCGCCGACGGCGCGAACTACCTCCTGCGCCGCGTCAGCCCCTTCGACGCGCAGGGCGAGAAGGAGAAGAAGGAAGGCGTCGCCGTCGCCGCCCAACCCGACACGTCTCAGACGGACGTGCTCCCGCGCATCGAGGTCGAAAGTCTGGGCGCGCCGTTCCCGTGGCCGCTCGACCCTCAAACCGCCTGGCACGAGGTGACGGCCACGATGGGCGAGGCGCGCGGCTCCTACAACTCAAACGACAGCCGCGACCATTTGCACAGCGGCATGGACGTGTTCGGCGTCTACGGCCAGACCGTGCGCGCCGTGCGCGAGGAGAAGGTCACGAGCCCGCTCGCCAACTGGGGCTTCGGCACGCTCAACGAAGGCTTCCGCGCGGGGCTCATGACCTACGTCCACGTGCGCGTCGGGCGCAGCGAGCGCGACGAGCCGCTCGACCCGAACGTCTTCATTCCCGTCCGCGACCCTTCGGGCAAGGTCGTGCGCGTGCGCGTGCGGCGCGGCACGCGCCTGCGCGTCGGCCAGGCGCTCGGCACCATCAACCGCATGTATCACGTCCACATGAACCTCGGCCCGCCCGGCGCCGAAAGCAACCCGCTCGCACTCCCCTTCAACGGCTTCGGCGACCACTTCGCGCCGAGGATCAACCGCGACGGCGTGCAACTCTTCGACGAGTCGGGCGCGCGACTCACGGAGAAGCGCGCGGGCCGCCTCGTCGTGCGCGGGCGCGTCCGCGTCGTCGTGGACGCCTTCGACCAGGTGGACGGCAACCAGCCGCGCCGCCGCCTCGGGCTCTACAAACTCGGCTACCAGCTCTTACTGCCGGACGGGAGCCCCGCGCCCGGCTTCGGGCAGTCGCACATCGGCATCGAGTTCGACCGCCTGCCGCCCGACCGCGAGGCGCCGAAGATCGCCTACGCCGACGAGAGCGGCATCACCGTCTACGGGAGCGCCGAGACGCGCTTCCTCTACGAGGTGACGAACACCGTCCGCCACGGCCGCGCCGAGCGCGGGGTGTGGGACACGGCCACGCTCCCGCCCGGCGACTACACCCTCCGCATCCTCGCCGCGGATTTCGCCGGCAACGAGGCCGACGCCAACCGCGACGTTCCGATTACGTTGGAGAGGTGAGGGGAAGAATAAGTAGGCAGTAGGCAGATGGCAGTTGAAGGCAGGAAGCATTTAACTGCCTACTGCCATCTGCCTACTGCCATCTGCCTACTATCCCGTGCTGCCGAAGCCGCCCGCTCCGCGGTCGGTCTCTTCGAGGACTTCGGCCCAGGAGGGCTCGGGTGTGGCGATGGCTTCGACGACGAGCTGCGCGACGCGCGCGCCGGGCTCGACTTCGAACGGCTCGCGGCCGTGGTTGACGAGCGCGCAAAGAATCTCGCCGCGGTAGTCTGAATCGATGACCCCTGCGAGCACGTCTATCCCGTGGCGGACGGCGAGCCCCGAGCGCGGCGCGACGCGGCCGTAGAACCCTCGGGGCACGGCCACGGCGAGCCCCGTCCGGACGGCCGCGCGCCCGCCCGGCTCAATCCTCACGCGCTCGACCGCGTAGAGGTCTAACCCCGCCGCGTGCGCGCTCCCGCGGGTGGGGAGTCTCGCCTCGGGGTGGAGTCGCTTGAAGTGTAGACGCTCGAACATGAGAGCCGACGAGAAAGTCAGTGCTTGAAACGTCCGGGGCCGCGCCCCTGTATGATGTTACGCACGCGCCCCCCGACGAACTGCCCGAGGAAGAAGGCGCCGATGATGACGGGGAGGCTTATCAGCTTGAACCCGAGCCCCGCGTAGATTCCTAAAGCGACGACCAGCGGCACCGGGATGAGCACGGCCAGGAACCACTGGGGCGACTTCCTGCGCACGCTCGCGCGCCAGTAGCCCAACGGCAGGTTGATGAGAAAGACGAGGAGCGCGACAGTCCAGAGTCCCATACGTGTGTGCGTCGGGGTGTTGGCTTAAGGAGGCGCGTTCAGGCCGCAGACAGGAGGGCCTCTTCGGCGGCCTGCGGCAGCTCGATGGGAACGAAAAGGTCTCGCGGGTAGAGGTAGTCTTCGCCCGACTCGTCGATCACGCGAACGAGACCGTCTTCCGCGGCCGCCGCGTCAGGAATGACCTGGTAGACTTTCCGCGGCTCCAAATCCTCGCACCCGTCGTTACGGATGCAGAGTACAAAGCGCGTCTCAACTTTTCGGCCTTTCATAACTTTCAATCGAGGTAGCTTTTAATCTTAAGCTTACGTCTTCCGACTCCGTGCGCCTCGTACCAGTGCAGTTCGACTTTGCGTATCCTACCACTCGGCAGCCGGACTGTGGCAACGCCCTTCAGCTTCCGCCAGCGCCCCCGGCCGAACTGCCTGCGCAGAAGCGCTAGCTCGCGGATCGAGCTGCCGGCCGCAATCGTCTCGACCTCGGTTACCTCTCCGATGATCTCGAAGTACATTGCGCCACGTGTGCGGTCAGGGGCCGGCCAGCACGCGGTTCGTGTGTGCGAGGTGCCTGTACTCCGCGTCCGGTAGGCCCGGCGAAGGCGACCTCACGAGCAGGTTCGAGGGGCCGTCCAGGAGGTCGCTCATGGTCGCCCAGGCGCTCCACACGGGCAGCGCCGTCACGCCGAGTAGTATCGAGAGCATGAGGGGCGCGCCGCGGCCCCTGGCGTAACGCAGCAAAGGCAGCGCCGTCAGCACGGGCAGGCCGACGCTGAAGCCGACGCGCCCCCAGTAGAGCCAGCGCCAGTTGCCCTCGGTCAGCGTGAAGGCGCTGGCGAGCACCCAACCGAAGAAAGGCCCCAGCCCGCACGCCACCAGCCAGAAGGCGCCCACGCGATCCGCCCAGCCGCCGCGTGACTCGACCTGTGTGTGATACTCCGTCCGCCCCGCGTAGTACATGCCCACCCCGACGAGGAGGCAGAGCGCCACGCAGAAGACGGTCGTGCCCCACCCGAGCGGAGGGACTTCGCCGAACCTCAAATAGAAAAGCGCCGGCACCGAGACGGCCGCCGACAGTGCCGCCCAAAGCCAGCGCAGAAACACGCGACCCGAAGCGCGCGGAGGAGGCGGCGCGGGCGCGACCTCAACTTCCGCGGGCGGCATCTTCGCCTTCCGGCGCGCGAGGCGCAAACTCGCCCTCGACCCAGACTTCGCCGTCATCGAAGAACTCCTTCTTCCAGATGGGGACGGTGCGTTTCAGCTCGCGGATGGCCCACTCGCAGGCTTCGAAGGCGGCGCGGCGGTGTGGGGCGCTGACCGCGATGACGACCGAAGTCTCGCCGATCTCGGTGCGCCCCGTCCGGTGGACTATGCCGACGTGCGCGATGTCGAAGCGGCGGTGCGCCTCTTCCCCGAGGCGGCGCATCTCGGCGAGCGCCATCGGGGCGTAGGCTTCGTAGACGAGGTAGAGCGTGCGCCGCCCCTTCGTCCACTCGCGCGCGTAGCCGTCGAGCGTGACGGTCGCGCCGCAGCGGCGCGGGACGACGCGGCGCGCGACCGAACCCACGTCGATTGGTTCCGTGGTCAGCTCGTAGAAGTCCTGCGCGTCGTCTTCCACCTCAGCCGCCCCGCCGCTGACGGGCGGGAAGAGGGCCAGCTCGTCGCCGTCCTGCAACACCACGTCGAGGTCGCGTGCGTACTCCTGGTTGACGGCGACGAGGAGCGAGGAGCGGAAGCGTCTGAGGTCGGGATACTGTTCGAGCAGACGGCCGAAGGCCGCGCCAGCCGTCTCGCCTTTTTCTAAAGTCAGCTCCGCCTCGTCGGCCGCGGCCTCGCGCGCCGCGCCGAAGAAGAGGACGCGCACGCGCGCCGCACGCTCGCCTGTGCCTTCGTTCATTCTTCGAGGTCGATCTTCTTGCCGGCGTGGCCGTTGCCGCGCGCCAGTTCGTGCGTGCGCGCGCGCTCTTCGTAGGCTTCCACGGCCTGCGCGAGCATCGTGTGGAGGCGGCGCAGGCGTTCCGAGGTCGAGCGCGTCTCCAGAAGGCGCTGCTTGGTCTCGGCGTCCATCTCGACGACGGCCGCGACGAGGAAGGAGAGGCGCTCGGGGTCGTCCTGCGGGAGTTCCGGCAGGGCGCCGCGCTCCTGGTTGGCGGTGCGCATCGCGCGCGCGATGCGCATGAACATCTCGGAGACCTCGGCGGCCCGGCGCTCGACGACGGCCGCATCCTCCTCCTCGTCCTCGAAGAACTCCACGCGCGCGAACAGGTAAGGGTCGCCGCGCTCGACGTACTCGACGACGCGGTAACGCGCGACGCCGAGCGTCAGGATGTTCGAGCGGCCGTCGGGGAGCGTCTGCACCTCGACGACCTCGGTCGCGCAGCCGACGTGGCCCGCGGGCGGGCGGTCTTCGGGAACGCCGTCCGGGACGAAGTAGGAGAGGCCGAAGAGGTTGTTCGAGGCGCGCACGTCGGCCAGCATGCGGCGGTAGCGCTCCTCGAAGATGTGGAGCGGGAGCGGCACGCCGGGGAAATGCACGAGCGGCAGCGGGAAGATCGGCAACTCCCGCACGCCGCGCACCTTGTCGAGGGCTTCGGACATAAGAGCAGAGGTCAGAGGTCGGAGGTCGGAGGTTAGTTAAAAAGTCTTCTTCAACTGACCTCTAACCTCTGACCTCTGACCTCTCGGTTTCCGCGTTGCGTTCGAGCGCGCCGAGCGCCGCGTGGGAGGGGGCCGGCTCGCTCTCGTCGGGCCGCGCGCGCGGCTCGACCTTCTGTTCGATGAGTTCGAGGATGGCCTCGGGGGGCTCGTCGCCGAGGGCGCGGCGCTTGGCTTCGAGCACCAGCTCGGCCATCTCGCGCGCGCGGTCTCTGTACCGGTTGTCGCGCGCGATGAGGTCTTCGACGATCCGCCTTTCGCGGTGCGCGCGCGAGGTGTCGGCGTCCAGTCCCGCGGCGACGGCGTACTCGACGGGGACGCTCTGGTTCTTGAGCATGACGTGGAGCGCGCCCGTGTGTGCGAGAGCCTCCTCGCGCATCTTGCGCATGTCGAGCAGCGAGTTCTTGAAGCCGAGGTGGCCGCGCAGGTTGATCTCGACGATGGGCGCCGGCCCGTCCGACTCGGGGTCGTGCGGCGTCAACTCGTTCCTGACCTTCTCCATCAAGCGCTCGTAGACTTCCGCCTGGTCTACGGCGCCGGAGACATCGACCGTCACTCTATCGAACGGGCGCTGGACGTAGTCTTTGATGAAGGTCGCCTTGACCGCGCGTTCGTCATCAACTTCGACGAGGTAGAGGCCGCGCTCCTCGCGGTACTCGTCGATGGAGCAGGCTTCGAGCGAGCCGGGGTTGAAGGCCCAGTTATCAATCTCAAACTTTTTGTGCGTGTGGCCGAGCGCGACGTAATCGACGAGCGTGCGCAGCTCCTTCAACTTCTCGACGGAGAGCGCGGGGATGGGCCGGTTGAGTTGGCCTTCCACGTCCGTGTGGAGCAGGAGGATGTGGAAGAGACCCTCGCCGCGCGCGGCGCGCAAGGATTCGGCGAGCATCGGCATCGCGGCGTTGGCCGAGGTGCCGTACCAGTGCGTGCCGAAGATGCGCGCGCCCTTGATGTCAACGTAGGAGCCGGTGCGCGACTCCTCGTCCCACGGCACCATCTGCCAGGGCAAAGCGTTCTCTTCGGTCTCCTCGGCGCGCGCGGGCTCCAGGAGGATGAAGAAGCCGGCCTGCGAGAAAGAGCGCATCCAGCTGTAGTCGGAGACGGCGTCGCGGCGGTCGTGGTTGCCCTCGATGGCGACGACGGGGATGCGTTTGTCTCTGAGGAGTTGGAGGCCCGCGAGCGCGTGGTTCATCGTCTGCGGGTCGATGTTGCGGCGGTCGAAGAAGTCGCCCGCGATGAGGACGAAGTCAACTTCGTTAGGCAGCGCGTGATTCTGAATCACGTCGTACCAGCTCCGGAAGAAGTCCTTCGTCCGCTCTTCGAGGTTGTACCGCCGGCACCCGAGGTGCACGTCCGACATGTGTAAAAACTTAATCATCCGATACGACTCTGGGCCTGCTGAACTACCGATAAGGGCGGCTCTTAAACGTCTCTCTTGTAGGGGGCATTATACGACAGACGAATGATGAATGATGAGTGATGAATGATGAATATGACGACCCTGCGGTATTCATCACTCATCACTCATCATTACTTCTGCCGCCCCCGCGCCGGCCTCGGAGACGAGGATGGCGGGACGCCGGCCGGTCTCGCGCTCGTAGCCTTCAGACAAGGCGCGTTCGAAATCTGCCAGCGCTTCGCGGCGGACGAGGCTGACGGTGGAGCCGCCGAAGCCGCCGCCGGTCATGCGCGCGCCGAGGACGCCCGGCACCCCGCGCGCGATTTCGACCAGCACGTCCAGCTCCGGGCTGCTCACCTCGTAGTCGTCGCGCAGAGAGTAGTGCGACTCGTACATCAAACGCCCCATCTCCGCGAGGTCTCCGGCGCGCAGCGCGCGCGCGGCGCCGAGCGTCCGCTCGTTCTCGGTGACGATGTGGCGGCAGCGGCGGAGGATCGGGTCGGGGAGCACGCCGGAGTGTTTTTGAAAGTCGGCGACACTCACGTCGCGCAGCTGCGTGATGCCGGGCAGGCGCTCCCGCAGCAGCTCCACCCCGCGGGCGCACTCGGCGCGGCGGACGTTGTACTCCGAAGACGAAAGCTCGTGCTTGACGCGCGTGTCCGAGACGACGAAGGCGGCCGACGTGGTGTCGAGCGGGACGGGCTCGGCCTCCAAGCTCCGGCAGTCGATGAGGAGCGCGTGGCGCTCCTTGGCAAGCGCGGCGACGAACTGATCCATGATGCCGCAGAGCGTGCCGACGTAGGTGTGCTCGGCCTGCTGGCCGGCGAGCGCGAGCGTCACGCCGTCCACCTCCTGCCCGTTGACGCGCGCGAGCGCGAGCCCGACGGAGATTTCCAGCGCCGCCGACGAAGAGAGCCCCGCCCCCGCGGGCACGTCCGAGTCGATGAGCAGGTCGGCGCCGGAGAGTTTTAAGCCGCGCGACTCAAGGGCACGCGCGACGCCTTCGACGTACTCGAGCCAGACCCCGCGCCGCGGCGGGTTGGGGTGGTCGAGGTCGAAGCTCAGCTCTTCGTTCAGCCCGGCCGAGTACGCGCGCACAGTCCGGTCGGCGCGCGGCGCGGCGGCGACGACCGTCTCGCGCTCGATAGCCATCGGGAGCACGAAGCCGCCGTTGTAGTCGGTGTGCTCGCCGATGAGGTTGACGCGCCCCGGCGCGCGGAAGATGCGCGCCGCGCGCCCGTAACGCTCCCGGAAGGCCCTGCCGACCGCCTCGCGCTCCATCATCTGCTCTCGTTCCCTTCGCATGGTTGGGGTGTTGCCCGGGGTGGGATTCTAACACCGCCGCGCCCGCCGCGAAGTGGGGCGCGATTCTATTTGCGGTCGGGCCGATAAAATATTAGAGTCCGTGGAAAAACCTCCGGCGAGTTCGGGTATGAAGTGTGAGGGGGCGGGCCTCTCACTCGCGCGGGGCTTCGGAGCGTGAACGGATGATTCTTGACGCATTCAGGCTGGACGGCAAGGCGGCGCTCGTGACGGGTGCCTCGGCGGGGCTGGGCGCGGCCGTCGCGACGGCGCTGGCGGAGGCGGGCGCCGACGTGGCCTGCCACGGCAACTCGCGCAGCCCCGAGGCGACCTGCGAGGCGGTCGTGCACGCGGGCCGTCGCGCGCTCCCGTTGGTCGGCGACCTCTCGGACAGAGAGGTGCCGCGCCGCCTGGTCGAGCAGACGTTGAACGAGTTCGGGCGGCTCGACATCCTCGTCAACAACGCGGGCATCATCCGCCGCTCGCCCACGGTCGATTACTCCGAAGACGACTGGGCCGCGGTCATCGAGGTCAACCTCAACGCCGTCTTCCGCCTCTCGCAGCTCGCCGGCCGCCACATGGTCGAAAGGGGCTCGGGCAAGATCGTCAACGTCGCTTCCCTTCTCTCCTTTCAAGGCGGCTTGACAGTGCCGGCCTACGCCGCGTCGAAGGGCGGCGTGGCGCAGTTGACGAAGGCGCTCGCCAACGAGTGGGCGTCCAAAGGCGTCAACGTCAACGCCATCGCGCCGGGCTACATGCGCACCGACAACACGGCGGCTTTGCAAAAGGACGAGACGCGAAACCGCCAGATACTCGAACGCATCCCGGCCGGCCGCTGGGGCGAGCCGAAGGACTTGGCGGGCGCGGCCGTCTTCCTCGCCGCGCCGGCGAGCGACTACGTCAACGGCCACGTCCTCGTCGTGGACGGCGGCTGGTTGGGAAGGTAAGGATGACGACGCTGACGCAGAAACTCTTCCTCCTTGAGCCGCAGTACCGCGAGCGCGTGTGGGGCGGGCAGCGTCTGAAGGCGGCCGAGCCGCCGGTGGGCGAGGCGTGGGTCGCGTTCGGGGAGAGCTGCGTCCGCGCGGGGGAGCAGGCGGGGCGCACCGTCGCGGAGTTGGCGGCGGAGTACGGCGAAGATTTGCTCGGGCGCTGTGTGTTCGAGTCTTACGGGACGCGCTTTCCCCTGCTCGTCAAGCTGCTCGACTGCGCCGACTGGCTGTCGGTGCAAGTCCACCCGGACGACGAGCAGGCACGGCGTTTGGTCGGCGAGGGGGAGTTCGGCAAGACCGAGGCGTGGCACTTCATCGAGGCCGAGCCGGGCGCGACCATCTACGCGGGAATCAAAGCGGGGGTGAGGCAGGAAGAGTTAGAGGAAGCGATACGGACGGGGCGCGTGCTCGAAGTGGCGGAGCGCCTGGAGGTCAAAGCGGGCGAGACGGTCTACATCCCGGCGGGCACTTTGCACGCGCTCGGGCCGGGGCTGCTGCTCTACGAGGTGCAGCAGGCGAGCGACACGACCTACCGCGTCTACGACTGGGACAGGCCGGCCTCCGCCGGAAGGAGGCTGCACGTCGAGGAGTCGGTCGAGGTCACAGACCCGCGCAAGGGCGCCGCCGTCCGCCCGACTCCGAGGCTCGAAGGAACGGCAGCTCATACAGCTCTCGCCTGCCCTTACTTCGAATTGGAAGTGATAAGCCTCGGCGAAGACGCGTTGGACGCGGACACAAGGGGCGAGACGTTCCACCTCCTGACCGTGACGGAAGGCGAAGCAGAACTCTCATGCGACGAAGAGGCCGTGCGCCTCTGCAAGTATGAGACGGCGCTCGTCGCGGGCGGCGCGGGCGCGTACCGTCTGCGCGCCGGGGCGGGCGGCGCGCGGCTGCTGCGCTCGGTCGTCCCCGCGCGCTTAATCCACGGCTTGCCTGTATAATCGTTCGCGCACCCTCTTGCTCTAACATTCCCCCGAGACCCGGCGCCGAAAGACTACAGACGATGATCACCACCTTCCAGCAGCACGTCCTGCACGAGCAGCAGCGCTTCCCGGGGGCGACGACTGAATTCTCCTGGCTCGTCTCCGGCATTACGCTCGCCACGAAGATGATCGAGTCGCAGGTGCGGCGCGCGGGCCTCACCAACATCCTCGGCTCGCACGGCGAGGTCAACGT
This sequence comes from Acidobacteriota bacterium, assembly GCA_019242475.1. Classification (GTDB taxonomy): domain Bacteria; phylum Acidobacteriota; class Blastocatellia; order Pyrinomonadales; family Pyrinomonadaceae; genus QHXN01. The sequence continues at coordinate 43,123 of JAFAVK010000037.1, forward strand.
GCAGGGCGAGGTGCAGCAGAAGCTCGACGTCTACGCCAACGAGGCGCTCATCCACTGCCTAAGCTTGCGCGAGAGCATCGGCATCATCGCCAGCGAGGAGAACGAAGAACCCCTGGTGCTCCGGCACGACTCGCCCGCGTCCAAGTACGCCATCGTCTTCGACCCGCTCGACGGCTCCTCAAATATCGACGTGGCCGTCACCATCGGGACGACCTTCGCCATCTTCCGACGTCCCGACGGGGACAAGGCCGGCGCCCCGTTGGAGTGGGTGCTCCAGCCCGGGCGCAAACAGGTCGCGGCCGGCTACGTCGTCTACGGCTCTTCGACCGTGCTCGTCTACAGCGCGGGCAACGGCGTCCACACCTTCACCCTCGACCCACTCGTCGGCTCTTACATCCTGACGAAGGAGAACCTGCGGATGCCCGAGCGCGGCAGCTACTACTCGATCAACGAGTCGTACTGCGACCGCTGGCCCGGGGTCTACGCGAAATATTTGAACCGCCTGAAGTCGGGCGAGATGGGGCGCCGCTACTCCTCGCGCTTCGTCGGCTCGATGGTCGCGGACTTCCACCGGACGCTTTTGCGCGGCGGCGTCTTCATCTACCCGCCGAACACGGATCACCCGGAGGGGAAGCTGCGGCTCCTGTACGAGGCCAACCCCGTCGCCTTCCTCGCCGAGCAGGCCGGCGGCTCGGCCAGCGACGGCCGGCAGCCGATTCTCGACATCCAGCCGCGCGACGTGCACCAGCGCACGCCGCTCGTCGTCGGAGGCCGCGCCGAGATGGAAGAGTTCGAGCGGTGCCTCGCGGAAGGCTGAAGGCTTTAACAATTTGCAATTTCAAATTTCAAATTTGAAATCCTGAAGAGATGACACTCAACCCTTCGACGGACGACCCGCGCTGGCTGCTGGAACCCATCCGGCGTTTGCACGAGCAGATACGCGCGGCGGTGGTGGACGCGTGCGAGCGCTCGGCCGTGGAATCCCTCGCCGAGATCGAGCGCGAGGAGGAGGGCGATACCATCTACGCCGTAGACCGCGTGAGCGAGGAGCTGATCGTCGAGTTCTTCGAGCGCGAAGTGGCGCACCTCGCCCCGGTCGTCCTCGTCGCCGAGGGCCTTCCGCACGGCGGGCAGGTCGTGCTGCCGCACGGGGCTCTGGAAGCCGACGCCGTCTGGCGCGTCGTCGTTGACCCCATCGACGGCACGCGCGGCCTGATGTACCAGAAGCGCAGCGGCTGGATTCTGACCGGCGTCGCCCCGAACCGCGGCGCCGAGACCTCGCTCGCCGACATCGAGCTGGCCGTGCAGACCGAGATTCCGCTCGTCAAGCAGCACCTCTCGGACGTGGCCTGGGCGATTAAAGGGGAGGGCGCGCACGCCGAGCGCTTCAACCGGCTGACGGGCGAGAGCACTCCGATTAAGTTAAGACCCTCGCAGTCGCCCTCCATCGCGCACGGCTACGCGCAGGTCGCGCGCTTCTTCCCCGGCGCGCGCGAGGAGCTGGCGGCGATTGACGAGGAGGTCGTCCTCGGCGCGCTCGGGCCGGTGCAGCCGGGCAAGGCGCACTGCTTCGAAGACCAGTACACTTCGAGCGGCGGGCAGCTCTACGAGCTGGCGTCGGGGCATGACCGCTTCACGGCCGACCTGCGCCCCTTGATGGAAGAGTCTCTCAAGTCGCGCGGCCGCGCGCTCGGCATCTGCTGCCACCCGTACGACCTCTGCACCGAACTCATCGCGCGCGAGGCGGGCGTCGTCGTCAAAGACGTTGACGGCCTTCCTTTGCGCGCGCCGCTCGCGGTCGAGCCCGACGTGGCCTGGGTCGGCTACGCCAACGAGGCCGTCCGCGCGCAGATCGAGCCGCTGCTGCGCGCCGCGCTCGAACGGCGCGGGCTGCTCGGGCGTGGGGAGGCCGCAGATGCCTGAGCGCGCCCGGCGTTCGAAGCTCCTGAGGTCGGCGCTCTGCCTGCTGCTCCTGGCGCCGTGCGCGGCGCGCGCGCAGACGCAGGGCCAGACCGAGGAGCCGCCGCGGCTCAAGCGCGAGTTCGGGTCGAGCCTCAAACAACTGAAGTGGGACGACGAGCGGCAGAGGGCGGTCGAAGTCAGGCGGGACGACTCGCAGCCGGGCGAGGGCGAAGAGGGGGATGAAGTCGTTCGGGTCGAGACTTCGCTCGTCGTCTGCGACGTGCTCGTGCTCGACCCGAAGGGCAAGACCGTCTCGGGGCTGAAGCGCGAGGACTTCCTCGTCACAGAGGACGGCCGTGCGCAGGAGGTCGGCGTCTTCGCGCTCGGCGACAGCGCGAACGTGCCGCGCTCCATCGTCCTCGTCATCGACTACAGCCGCAGCATGCAGCCCTTCCTCAAGAACAGCCTGGAGGCCGCCGAGACGCTGGTCTCGCAACTCGGCCCGCGCGACCGGATGGCCCTCGTCACCGACGACGTGGAGCTGGTGGCGGACTTCACGCGCGACAAGGCGCAGCTCAAAGAGAGGCTGGAGTGGCTGAAGCAGCGCGCGACCCAGGGCGGGAGCCCGAGGGAGAAACACTTCGGCCGCAGCCGCCAGTACAGCGCGCTGATGGCGACGCTGCGCGAGCTGTTCGACGCGGAGGACACGCGCCCCATCGTCATCTTCCAGACCGACGGCGACGAGCTGGCTGCGCTGCACGACTCGCCCCTCACCCCGTCCATGCCGACCGGCGTGACGCCCGATGCATTCATAGCCGCGCTCAAAGCGACGCAGAGGGAGTTCAGCATCGCGGACGTTTTCAGGGAGGCCGAGCGCTCGCGCGCGACCGTCTACACGGTCATCCCCGGCATCCGCCTCATCGGGCTCAAGCCGGGCGAGGAGAAGGAGAAGGTCAACGCCCTGCGCCGCGAGCTGTCTAAGGATCGCGCGGCCGGCAGCCCTTACGTGCAGGCGTTCGAGAACTGGGTTCAAGACACCGTCCGCGTGACGCCGCCGCAGCAGACCGCGCTCTACGGGCTTTCGAAGCTGACGGGCGGCTGGACGAGCTTTCTCGAAAAGCCCGAGCAGGCGGCGGGCATCTACGCCGACATCTTCTCGGACATCGGCCGCCGCTACGTCGTCGGTTTCTACCCGTCGAACAAGGAGCGCGACGGCAAGCGCCGCCGCGTGCAGATCGAGGTGCGCGGACACCCCGAGTACACGGTCTGGGGGCGCAAGTCCTACTACGCGCCGGGGCCTTGAGTGGAGAGGACGAACGTGCAGACGGACGGCATCGAACAGGGCTCGACACGTGGACTGGCGGACACGGCGGACTTCGTCCGCATGGTCAGGCGTCTGCTCGCGGGCGAGTCGCGCTCGACGAGCGTGCTCTTCGAGGGCGGCGGGGATGTCTTCGTTACGCGCGCGCCCGGCCGCCTCGATTTGATGGGCGGCATCGCCGACTACTCCGGCTCGCTCGTCCTTGAGCTGCCCATCGCCGCGGCCACGCACGCCGCGTTGCAACTCCGGCCGCAGAAGACAATCGTCGTCGTCAGCCTGCCGCCCACCGACGAGGGGCGCGAGCGCATGTTCGAGATGCCGCTCGAAGAGTTGTATGACGATTCGGGCAGGCCGCTCGAATACGCCGAGGCCGCGCGCTACTTCAAACGCAGGGGGGACTGGGCCGCGTACGTCGCGGGCGCCTTCCACGTCCTCGCGCGCGAGCGCGGCGTCAGATTTGAACAGGGCGCGCGCATCCTCATCCGCTCCGAGGTGCCCGAAGGCAAGGGCGTCAGCTCCTCAGCCGCGCTCGAAGTGGCGACGATGCAGGCCGTCTGCGCGGCCTACAAAATCGAACTCGACCCGAGGGAGACGGCCTTCCTCTGCCAGAAGGTCGAGAACCTCGTCGCCTGCGCGCCCTGCGGCGTGATGGATCAGATGACCTCGGCTTGCGGCGAGCGGGACGAGCTGCTGGCTCTGCTCTGCCAGCCCGGCGAGTTGCAGGGCACGGTCGCGCTGCCCCCCGAGCTTGAGGTGTGGGGCGTCGATTCCGGCATCAGGCATTCGGTCGGCGGCGCGGACTACGGCACGGTGCGGACGGCGGCCTTCATGGGCTACCGCATGATCGCGGAGATGGCCGGCCTGCGCGTGAGCGAGGCCGGGCGCGGGCACGTGACGGTTGAAGACCCGCAGTGGCGCGGCTACCTCGCCAACATCACGCCCGAGGAGTTCGAGGCGCGCTACGCTTCAAGCCTGCCGGCGCGCATGTCGGGCGCGGAGTTCCTCGAACGTTACCGTGGCATCACGGACACGGTGACGACGGTAGACCCCGCGCGCCACTACCACGTCCGGCAGGCGACGCAGCACCCCGTCAAAGAGCACGCGCGCGTCAGGCGCTTCGCAGAGATACTCTCGGGGCCGGACGCCGCCGCGCGCGCGGCCGAGTTGGGCGAGCTGATGTACAAGTCGCACAAGAGCTACTCGGCCTGCTGCCTCGGCTCGCCGGGCACGGACGAGCTGGTCAGGCTGGTGCGCGAGGCGGGAACGGAGTCGGGCCTCTACGGCGCGAAGATTACGGGCGGCGGCAGCGGCGGCACCGTCGCCGTCCTCGGCCGCAAGGGCGCGCGCGCCGCGGTCGAAGCGGTCGCCCGCGAGTACGAGCGCCGGACGGGTCACGCCCCGCTCATCATCTCCGGCTCCTCGCCGGGCGCGGCGGCATTTGGACATATAGTGATGAATGATGAGTGATGAGTGATGAATATCCCGACACGGCGATATTCATCACTCATCACTTCAGCGAACGGAGTGAGCAAAATGGTCTGGGAAGAGCGCTGGCACCCTCTGCGGGAGGAGTGGGTCATCGTCGCCGCCCACCGGCAGAACCGCCCGTGGTCGGGCGGCACCGTCGAGCATACGGGCGAGGAGGAGCCCGCCTACGTCCCGGACTGCTACCTCTGCCCCGGCAACCTGCGCGTCAGCGGCGAGCGGAATCCCGACTACGCCTCCACCTTCGTCTTCGACAACGACATGCCCTGCGCCTCGCCCGACGCCCCGCGGGACTTAGAGAAGCCGCCGGGCATCTACCGCAACATGCCGGCCGAGGGGTTGGCCCGCGTCGTCTGCTACAGCCCGAACCACTCGCTGACTCTGGCCGAGCTGGAAGTCCCGCAGGTGGACGAACTCCTCGCGGTCTGGCAGGAACAATATCGCGAACTTGGGAGCAGGCCCGAGGTCAAGCACGTGCTGATCTTCGAGAACAAGGGGGAGGCCGTCGGGGTGTCGAACCCGCACCCTCATTGTCAGATTTACGCCACCAACTTCGTCTTCAAGACGATTGAAACGGAGGCCCGGGCCTCACAGCGGCATTTGAAAGAGACGGGGCGCGTGCTCTTCCAGGACATCCTCGCGGCGGAGCGGGAGGACGGGCAGAGAATCATCTACGAGAACGAACGCGCCATCGCCTTCCTGCCCTACTTCGCGCGCTACGCCTATGAGGTCTACGTCGCGCCGAAGCAGACCCGCCCCTCCATCGCGGCCTTAACTGACGAAGAGCGGCGGGACTTCGCCGAGGCGCTGCGGGCGGTGCTCATCAAGTTCGACAACCTGTGGCGGGTACCGTTCCCCTACGTGATGCCTTTGCACCAGGCGCCGACCGACGGGGGCGACTACCGAGGGTTCCACTTCCACGTCGAGTTCCACCCGCCGCTGCGGCGGCCGAACCTCTTGAAGTACCTGGCGGGGCCGGAGATCGGCGGGGGCAACTTCCTCTCCGACACCTCGCCCGAGGAGAAGGCCGCCGAGCTTCAGGCCGCCGCGGACGTGCATTACAAGAAGGCTCGTTGATGTCACACGAAAGGACGTTTGACGGAAGCGTCTCATGAAGCTACTCGGGATTGACGTTGGGACGGGCGGGAGCCGCGCCCTCGTGGTTGACGAACAGGGTCGCGTGGTCGCCTCCGCGACCGTGGAGCACGAGCCGTTCGCCTCGCCGCAGACGGGCTGGGCCGAGCAGGACGCGCACGACTGGTGGCGCGCGAGCGAGTCGGCCGTGCGCGAAGTTCTTCAAGCAGACGGCGTGCGCGCCGAGGATGTCGCCTGCGTCGGCCTCACGGGGCAGATGCACGGCGCGGTGCTGCTCGACGAAAGGGACGAGCCCCTGCGCCCGTCCATCATCTGGTGCGACGTGCGCACGCACGAGCAGTGTCGCGCTTTGACCGAGCAGGTCGGCGCCGAGCGGCTGATTCAGCTCGTGTCGAACCCCGCGCTCGAAGGCTTCACCTTGCCGAAGATGCTCTGGGTGCGCGAGCGCGAGCCGGAGGTTTGGGCGCGCGTGCGCGCGGTGCTGCTGCCGAAGGATTACGTGAGGCTCAGGCTGACGGGCGAGAAGGCGACCGACGTGGCCGACGCGTCGGGCACGCTCCTCTTCGATGTGACGCACCGGAAGTGGTCGGACGAGATGCTGGAACTCGCGGGGCTCGACCGCGGCCTGCTCCCGCGCGCGTACGAGTCAACGGAGGTGACGGGGCGCGTCTCGGCCGAAGGCGCGCGGGCGACGGGCCTGCGCGAGGGGACGCCGGTCGTCGCGGGCGCGGGCGACCAGGCGGCGGGCGCGGTCGGCATGGGCATCGTCCGGCCGGGCGCCGTGAGCGCGACCATCGGCACCTCCGGCGTCGTCTTCGCCGCGACCGACCGGCCGGCGCTCGACCCTCGGGGTAGAGTCCACACCTTCTGCCACGCGGTGCCCGGGCGCTGGCACGTCATGGGCGTGACGCAGGGCGCGGGTCTCTCCTTGCGCTGGTTCCGTGACCAGTTCGGCGCGGGCGCGGACGACGGGCGCGACCCTTACGAGCGTCTGAGCGAGGAGGCCGCGACGGCGCCGCCGGGCGCGGACGGCGTGCTGTGGGCGCCGTACCTGATGGGCGAGCGCACGCCGCACCTCGACCCGCACGCGCGCGCCGCGCTGCTGGGACTGAACGCGAGCCACAAGCGCGCGCACGTCGTCCGCGCCATCCTCGAAGGCGTCGCGTTCAGCTTGAGGGACACGTTCACCATCTTCAAGGAGATGGGCGTCCCGGTCGAGTCGGTACGGCTCGGCGGCGGCGGCGCGCGCTCGAAGGTGTGGCGGCAGATACAGGCGGACGTGTACGGGCGCGAGGTCGAGCTGGTCGAGGCCGACGAGGGCGCGGCCTACGGCGCGGCGCTGCTCGCGGGGGTGGGCGGCGGCGCCTGGGAGACGGTTGACGACGCGTGCGCCGCCGCGGTGCGCGTGCGCGAGCGGACGCCGCCGGACGCCGAAGGCAAGCGCGTCATGGACGAGCGTTATAAAATCTTCAGGGCAATCTACCCGGCGCTGCGCCGCATCGCCGAGGCGTCGGCCGGAGACTGACAAGGAGAAAGGGAGATTCAGACGATGGGAGAAGAGAAGTATACTCCGCGGCCCGAGCACAAGTTCACCTTCGGCCTCTGGACGGTCGGCAACCGCGGCCGCGACCCGTTCGGCGACGCCGTCCGCCCCAGTCTACCGCCCAACGACGCGGCCAA